>NZ_CP126115.1:3611880-4266756 GCF_030123505.1 Neobacillus sp. YX16 | reverse complement strand
TCTTATTAGGCGAAAATGGTAAAGTTACAAACGAAACTGATTTTGTTTTCTACAATAATCCAAAAGGTGCTAACGGTGCCGTTGTACATAATGGAGATAACAGAACAGGTGAAGGTGACGGGGATGATGAGCAAGTTAATATCAATTTAACTGCAATCCCAGCTAACATTCAGCGTGTGACTTTCACGATTACGATTCATGACGCAGCCGCAAGAAACCAAAACTTTGGTCAAGTTTCCAATGCATATGCTCGTATTTTCAATGAAGCAAACGGTGAGGAACTAATCCGTTATGATTTAGGAGAAGATTTCTCTATCGAAACGGCAGTTGTAGTTGGCGAATTATACCGTCATAACGGCGAATGGAAGTTTAGCGCAATTGGCAGCGGCTATCAAGGCGGCCTTGCAGCTCTTGCTACAGACTTTGGATTATCAGTAGGATAACAACTAGAATAAAGACCCAGCACTCGCTGGGTCTTTAACAAAAAACATATAACATCCGGGAGGAATTTTTTTTATGTCTGTTTTGCAAGGAATTTTAGATACGTATGCACAATTTTTTAACTGGGAAATGTGGGGGCAGGTTTTAACAGACCCTGTTGCATGGGGCTTGATTGGAACACTGGTCATCCTTGAAGGATTACTTTCTGCGGACAACGCACTTGTTTTAGCTGTAATGGTGAAACACTTACCACCTGATCAACGTAAAAAAGCACTTTTCTATGGATTATTAGGCGCCTATGTTTTCCGTTTTATCGCAATTGGGGTAGGGGTATTCTTAATTAAGCTTTGGTGGGTAAAGATTTTAGGTGCAGGGTACCTAGCATGGTTATCTATTAAGTACTTCATGGATAAACGTAAAGCAGCACAGAGTGACGAGGAAGAAGCTCATGGTATGAACCAAACAGGTCTTCTTATTCGTCTTTTTGGAACCTTCTGGGGAACAGTTGTTGCAGTTGAAATAATGGATATTGCCTTTTCTGTTGATAGTGTGCTGGCTGCCTTTGGTGTCAGTGAAGAGATTTGGGTATTATTAGTCGGCGGTATGCTTGGGGTATTGATGATGCGTGGTATTGCCGGAGTTTTCTTGAAATTAATTGATCGCATACCTGAGCTTGAAACATCTGCTTATGTCTTAATTTTATTAATAGCAGCAAAAATGCTTATCGCTGTTTTCGGTATTCACCTGCCACATTCGGTCTTCTTTATTATTATTTTAGTTACATTCGGTGCCACTTTCGTTGTTCACTACATGAACAAGAAGAAAGAAGTGGGCAAAGAATCATAATTATCAACGTACGACATAAAATGGGGAACAGACGAAAGTCAGTCCCCATTCTTTTTTATTAAAGGAGTCATTTAGAATGAAGTATTTTACTTATTTTTATGAAAATGAGCTTAAGGCATTATTTTTTCAAAGTCCTAAGGACTTTAACAAGTACAGTGATCGGGAGCTTTTATCTTATGGTCTAGGTGCAACGCTATATATGCCGGCAACTCGTCCAAACATTCATCAAGACCTCCTCTCAAAAAAGCATGAAGGATTAACTTCGCTCGTTATCGATCTTGAGGATGCTGTTGGCGATATTGAAGTTGAAAAAGCGGAAGTATTGCTAGTAGAGGAATTGCTTAAGCTATATGGTGAAATCAACAAAAAATATTTAACGATTGACGATTTACCTCTTATGTTTATCCGAATTCGGAATATAGAGCAGCTTAAAAGAATCAAGGAACAATTAGGGAATGCGATTGGATTGTTAACGGGAGTGGTTTTACCGAAATTTAATACGGAATCTGGTGAAGCTTTATTAGCTGAGGTTGCAAATATACATACAGAATACAAGCCTTTTTATGCCATGCCTATTCTTGAAAGTGATAAAATAATACAAAAAGAAACAAGAATGACCGAATTAATGTCGATTAAACATCTCCTGGATCAGTATAAGAATAATATTTTGAATGTTCGAATTGGGGCTACAGATTTCTGCGGGTTATATGGAATTCGTAGAAGTGTAGATACCACGGTCTACGAGATTGCTGTTTTACGAGATTGCATTGCTGATATTATTAATGTTTTTCAACGATCGGAAAGCCCCTATGTGATTTCAGGACCGGTCTGGGAGTATTTCAACTCGAAACCAAGAATGTTAAAACCACAGCTAAGGCAAACTCCTTTTCGCGAACGATATGGTGACGAAGGTTTGAAATGGCGTGCTGAACTAATTGACCAAAATTTGGACGGTCTTATCAGAGAGGTCTTAATGGACATTGCCAATGGGCTAACGGGAAAAACAATTATTCATCCTACCCATATTAAAGCAGTCCAGGCCCTCAATGTTGTAACATACGAAGAATACATCGATGCTTGTTCGATTGTTGAAGCGGCAAACGGTGAAATTGGTGTGAAAAAGAGTAATTTTTCCAATAAGATGAATGAAATTAAGCCCCATTTATTTTGGGCAAGAAAAATTCTATTAAAATCTCAGCTTTACGGGGTGCTGCATGAAGGATACACAAATATCGACCTTATCAAAAAAGACGTATACGTATACAATTCTTGACAGTATTAACGTTGATATTGAAGTAACTGCTAACCATTATCAGTTGCCTCTTGACGACCTGTTTACAATGGCAGCAAGAATTAATAAAAAACGTTCGTTTTTATTTGTCAGTAAAGTTCTTGGAAAGCATTTGCCCATTCATCCACAAAAAGGTCTGTTAACAGCCGCATTACTTGCAGCAAGCTATGCAGAAAGAATCAAAGGATTGAATGCTCAGGTTACAGAAGAATTAATAAACACTTTTATTCAGAAAGAATCACAGTTTCAAAGTAAAGCCTTTATCCCTAGCTCTGTTAACCCGGTAGTTATCGGATTCGCTGAGACTGCTACCGCACTTGGGCACGCTTTTTTTGATTGCTTTGAAGGTGCAGAGTTTTTTCACACGACGCGAGAAGAGATAAGTAGTTTAACACCTTGTATAACCTTTGAAGAAGAGCATTCTCACGCTACCTCGCATCGCTGCTATATTCCGCTCAACATGATCAATAATGATCGTGAAATTATCTTAGTTGATGATGAAATGACCACGGGAAAAACAGCCATCAATATTATTCAATCCATCCATGCCCAGTTTCCTAGGAAGGAATATACTGTTGTATCAATTTTGGATTGGCGTTCAGCGGAAAACAAACAACAGTTTGCACAGTTAGAAAAAACACTTGGGGTAACGATTAACATCGTGAGCTTGATAAGTGGAGAGGTTCAAGTTGAAGAGAGTGGTAAGCTTCAAGAACAAGAGCAGCCGCTTACGTATCAAGGAATTGAACTGTCTATTGAAGAAGTCTCATTATCTGATTTCTTTGATAAAACTTGTACCTCAATTAATAATTCAACTCCTCTTATCAAGGAAACAGGCCGCTTTGGGACAGATAGCCATGATAATAAAGTACTTCATAAGAAAATAAGTGATGCAGCTGCTGTGTTAAGACAGCACAGAACGGGAGGAAAAACTCTTTGTTTAGGAACTGGGGAATTCATGTATATGCCAATGAAATTGGCTGCGGAAATGGGAAGTAATGTTTTCTATCAATCCACGACTAGAAGTCCCATCTATATTCAAGATATAGAAGGCTATGGGGCAAGACATGGAATCAGTTTTCCTAATCCAGAGGACCAGGATGTTGCCCATTTCGTATACAATATTCCGCCCGGAGAATATGACGAATTATTTGTTTTTTTAGAAAGAGAAGTACCTGCTGAAAACCTTAGGCCATTCTTAAAACAAGTAGAAAAATTACAGATAAAGTCGATTAAAATCGTCTTTTTCTCACATTCATTGGGGTGAAAAGAATGTCAATCATAACCAATCAGCCTGCGAAAATGGGAAGCTATTCTGAGGAAGATGTTCTTTTTCTATTAAAGGATTTAAGTGTTATTGATCTCGAGGATTCTACCGTAAATCGGGAATTGAGAGTTCAATCTGGTCAGCATTACAGTGAATCACTGCCGATTGAATACCAGCCGCCAAAGGAATATGTAGATTTGTTTTGGAATACCACCAGTGAATATAAAACAAAGGTAGCTTTATGCGTTGGGATTGTAGCGGAGCAAATCTATCGCCTTAAAGGGAAACAAGCCATTCTTGTATCGCTTGCTAGAGCAGGGACTCCTGTTGGAATTCTGATTAAAAGATATATTCATTTACGGTACGGCGTCTCTTTACCACATTATAGTATTTCTATTATTCGTGATAGAGGAATAGATGAAAATGCACTTCACTATATCCTCGCTAAACATCCTGAAGCAAATATTCAATTTGTGGATGGCTGGACAGGAAAAGGAGCCATTTCAATAGAACTTACCAAAGCATGCCAGGAGTTTGGAGAAAAGTATCAAATCAGCCTTGATGATAAACTTGCTGTAATTGCCGATCCAGGGTATTGCACCACTCTTTTTGGCACACGGGAGGATTTTCTGATACCGAGTGCTTGTTTAAATTCGACCGTCTCAGGTCTTGTTAGTAGGACTGTACTAAACACACAATATATTGGAAAAAATGATTTTCACGGCGCTAAATATTACCGGGAGCTTCTATCTAGTGATGTCTCTAATGAATATATCGAATTGATTGCAGCTGAATTTCCAGCCATTATGGACGAGGCTGAGAAAGCCGCTATACAAAGGGCAAAAGAAGAGATTAAAACTGAATTTTTGGGTATGCAGGATGTTAAAACTATCCAAGCAGAATTTGTGATTGATAGTACGAATTATATAAAACCAGGAGTCGGGGAGACCACACGTGTCCTTCTCCGAAGAGTCCCATGGAAAATCCTAATGCGTGATCCTTCCAGCCCTTTTGTGAAACATATACTCATGCTCGCTGAAGAAAAAAATGTTGAGGTCGTTGCATATCCGCAAATGAATTATTTATGCATGGGCTTAATTAAATCGTTTAAGGGGACTAGCCAATGATAACAGCATCAGATCTTGATCGAACACTCATGTATTCCAATCGGGCACTCGAAGAATTTGGTATCCCGGAGAACATTAAGTTAAAGCCGGTTGAATTCCATAAGGGAACCTGGATTGGATATATGACAGAAGCTGCTTTTTCTATGTTAAAAGTAGTCAGTTCGCACAGCTTGTTTATACCCGTAACAACGCGAACGACGGAACAATTTAATAGATTTGTGATATTTGAAAAAGAAATCCCCTTGACTTATGCGATTACGGCAAATGGAGCTCATATATTGTATAAAGGGGAACACTTAGAGGATTGGTCTGAACATTTAATCTTTCAATTAAAGAATGGATGTGCACCTGAAGAAGAGTTACTTTCTGCCTTGAAAAGATCTGGAATTACATTGGATGGGGACAGAAAGCAGGCTGAAAATCTATTTTTTTATTATATATTAAATTGTCTTCCGACCCCATCTGAACTGAGAGAAATCCGTGAGCTTACAGCGCAATATGGCTGGAAAATGAGCCTTCAAGGAAGAAAACTCTACTTTATTCCAACCGCTATCAGCAAGGGGAAGGCACTTGAATTTATTTGTAACCGAGAAGGAATGAAAGCTATGGCAGGCGCGGGTGATTCTGTTCTAGATTGGGATTTTCTAAAGAATTGCACCTATCGAATCGTCCCAAGCCATGGAGAACTGCTTAAAGTGATGGGACCAGCTGATATTACGCTGACAAACCAGCTCGGCGTTACTGCAGGTGAAGAAATACTCGAACATTTCCTTAATGCATTATCGCTCAAAGCTAACTTTTCTTAATATAAGGATAAAAGAAATAAAAATAGATACAATTGAACAGAGCAAAAGAACCGCAAAAAAATAAAACTGACATACTAACAGTGGCAAGAACGGGAGAAAGTAACAGTGTGAAAAGTAAGCATAACCAGAACAAATCGATCATAACGAAGGTTTTTGAGACCATTAATTCCATAATGATACTTAATTCCTCGCTAACATCTTCCATTCTTGGCCGCTTATATATAAACCTCATGAAGTCACCTACTTATATGTGAGTACTCCAATAATATGTAAGGACAGGGAAAAAGGTGAAATGAGGAAGATACATTATTAATGAAACATTTTACGATTATGTTCGTATAAACAATGAACCAATTATTTAACTGTGATATGATGGTAAAGAATACCCTTACATAATTTTACTAATGAATGGCTGTGTTAAATCGGGCTGTTGATTTGTGCTCCAGGCGCTTCGCTTTCCGCAGGCGGTTCGGGAAGCCTCCTCGGCGCTAAGAGATAAGCGGGGTCTCCCCTGTCCCGTCCTCCTGCAGGAGTCTCGCGCCTTCCACACAAATCAACAGAGTTCTAAAATCTACATTTACCTTTAACACAGCCAAATGAATAAAAAATCTTTCGCTTTTTTGAGGGAAGGGATTATGAATGAACTTACCATACAACCAAATGAATGTCCGACCTATATCCCTTTCATATGAAAATTGGCTTGATATGCTGAAAACGCCCATGTCAGAACGGCCTGAATTTTCGATAGACAAGGGAACTATTCAGATTGGGCAAGTACTGGGGAAATTCCTTGGAATTCCGATTGACAGTGATGAATATTACAATCAGCTTTTTGAATATGTTTCAACACCTGACCTTGACTTACATTTATTAAGTGAGAATTCACTAAATAAAAATATTGATAATCAGCATTTTCAGTCAATTCAAAAGGTGTTCAATATCGGTCAAGAACAAAAGCTTTCAATCAATCGGTTCACCGCTTTTCTTGATGGTGAGCAGCTGCTGTATAAGTCAAAGGTCCCAGCTATACATCGAAAAGTAAGGGAAGCCATGATTGGGACACTCGAACTTTTTACCCATCGTGAAAAGGACGGATTAAAAAATCATGAACTAAGAAGGGTTCTAGTCGACCTGATCAAATGGTCGATGAACCATCTAAATCCTTTATTAGAGAGTATTGACTTGCAAAAGGGAATGCCAAAATTCCTTTGGTATGGCGATATGAAGAGAAGTCAGCCTTATTTTGTCTATTATTTAATGAAGCTTGGCTGTGACTTAGTTATTTTTCATCCTGATGGCACGGATGTGTTAGCAGGATATCTCGAAGAGGAAATCTTTACACACCATTTTCCAAACAAAAAACAGGCCGAGCCTTTCCCAACTGAGAGAAGAAATCGCCAAACCACTGTCGCATACCGTGCTTCAAGGGAAATTGAGACCATTCTCAATCAGGAGGGCTCTGGGTTATATAAACCCTGGCAGTTACGGGATTACACGCCATCTTCTATTACCTTAAAAACAACCTACGACGAATTGTTTATTCTCGGAAGAGAAATGGCAATGGTTCGACCAGGTTTTGAGGTAGAGACTGGACAGGTGAAGATTCCTTCCTTGTTTGCGAAAATACAGGGTGTGAGTAAAAATCGTAAAGAGTATTGGGATCGAATTCAAAACCTTACAGAATTCGATCATAGCTTATTGATTCGCCAGCTGCCGTTTACATGGTCAAGCTCCAACGATTTTCGCTTTCATTACCGTAACGCGCTTGGCAGGGATGGATTGTTAAATCCTGAAGTCATGATGCAGGCCCATTATTGGCCGTATTCCTTTTTGCCAACTGGCTTACAAAAAGGGATTGCCAATGCGATACGGCGAATTTGTGAAAAGCCGGGATTAAAATCGTTACCAGGGGAAAGCATGGAAGAGGTAAGCATCTATTTATTTAGTCAGGCGATGTTTACACCAAAAGAGATTATCCAGTTAATGGAGAAATTTGATTATTCTCAGCATGTACCGAAGCTAATTATTTATAACAATGAGTCTCGCGGTATCCTATCAAGATCGGATGCAGCACTTATTCTTCTTTTAAACCAATTTGGAATTGATATTATCGTGTATAACCCGCCAGGTCATAACGATATTGAAAACTTTCTTCAGGATAGTCTATTTGACACTCACTGGCTTGAGGATGTCGTTTTTAATTTAGAATATAAAGAACCTTTTAAGTTGAAGAAAAAATTCTTTCAAGGAATCTTAAAAAATTTAAGGGGAGATTAAAGGAATGAATCTACCACAAAATCAATCTGCCAACTTAATGGAGAAAAACGTAGATGAAGCACTAAGTGAAGCGAAGATTTCAGACATTAAGCTTGCCCTTCGGAAGGAAACAGAAGTTCAGAATCTGGCAAGGTCGATTGATGAACGAGACCAGATTAAAATTTTGGAATTCGGTAAAGAGCCTGCCGTTCAAATATCTCGTTTTTCTGATCAAATCTTAGGCAATATGCGCACCACCAAGGTTGAAGACTCTGGTGAGCTATTGAAACAGCTGACCAAAATTATGGATAAGTTCGATCCAAAGGACTTCCAAAAGACCTCAACTGGATTTTTCGGAAAGCTCTTTAAAAAGGGCGAAAAGATGATTGAAAAGGTCTTTGGCAAATACCAAAGTATGGGTTCTGAAATTGATAAGGTATACGTGGAAATTTCAAAGTACCAGCATGAAATGGTGGATTCCACGAAAATGCTCGAGCAAATGTATGAGCAAAATTATCAATACTATATGACCCTTGAAAAATATGTGGTTGCCGGTGAAATGAAGGTAGAAGAACTTAAAAACAATCAATTGCCGCAGCTGGAATCACGTGTTGCTGCAGGTGATCAGATTGCATCGATGCAATTAGATACACTAAAAAATTCGATTGAGGCCCTGGAGCAGCGAATTTATGACCTTGAAATGGCGAAAATGGTTTCTTTGCAGACAGCTCCGCAAATTCGCTTGCTGCAACGAGGAAATACGAAGCTGATAGGAAAAATTAATTCCGCCTTCGTAACCACGATTCCAATCTTTAAGAATGGTCTTATTCAGGCAGTTGCCGCAAAAAGACAGAAGCTTGTTGCGGATTCGATGAGTGAGCTTGATCGCCGTACCAACGAAATGCTGCTGAAAAATGCGCAAAACATTTCTAAGCAAAGCACAGATATTGCAAGGCTCGCCGGTGGTCCAAGCATTAAAATCGAGACCATAGAAGAATCCTGGAACATTATCATTAAAGGGATGCAGGAAACAAGAGCCATTGAAGAAGAAAACAAACGTTTGCGTGTGGAAGGTACAAAGCGGTTAGAACAGCTTCAGGACAACTTTAAAAAATTGAAACAACAATATTAATTGTTATATAAGTGCTGTGTTAAAGCTAATTGTAATTTTTACACTCTGTTGATTGGAACGGAGGGCACGAGACTCCTGCGGGAGGCTCCCCGAACCGCCCGGAGTGGAAATCAACAGACTACTTAGACACAGCCAATAAAAAAATTCTATTATGAGGTGAATTAAATGGCTATTAGCTTACAAAAAGGTCAAAGAGTAGATTTAACAAAAGGGAATCCTGGATTATCTAAAATCATGGTAGGATTGGGCTGGGACCCAGTTCAAAGCGGTAAAAGCGGAGGCGGCGGTCTCTTCGGTGGATTGTTTGGCGGCGGAGGAGCAGGAGGCGGTGCCAATGTCGACTGTGACGCTTCCGTTATCATGCTTGGTGCCAACGATAAAATTCAAAACAACAATGACGTTATTTACTTCGGTAATCTTAAGAGTAAAGACGGCAGCGTGCAGCACTCTGGCGACAACTTAACAGGTGATGGAGACGGAGACGACGAACAAGTAATGGTTGACTTAAGCCGCGTTCCACAAAGCGTGCAGAAGCTTGTATTTGTCGTTAATATCTATGACTGTGTAAAAAGAAAGCAACACTTCGGAATGATCCGTAATGCGTTTATTCGAGTGGTAAACCCATCGAATAATAACGAATTAATCCGTTATAACTTATCTGATGATTACAACGGTCAAACATCTTTAGTGGTTGGCGAAATTTATCGTCACAATACTGAATGGAAGTTCGCGGCAGTAGGTACTGGTACAACCGCAGCAAGCCTAAGTGAAGTAGTTCGTTCATACAGTTAATATCTCGAGGAACAAGCCCTGCTTGTTCCTTCCAATATTTAGTTCTAAAGAGGTGATCTAGTTGGGCATCAATTTATCAAAAGGGCAACGTATTGATTTAACAAAAACGAATCCTGGATTAATAAAGGCTGTTATTGGTCTTGGCTGGGATACAAATCGCTATAATGGCGGAAACGACTTCGACCTTGATGCATCAGCATTTTTAACGGACGTCAATGGCAGAGTAACGCAGGACTTAGATTTTATCTTCTATAATAATTTGGTTCACACTTCTGGAGGTGTCGAGCATACAGGCGATAACCGCACAGGTGAGGGTGATGGGGACGACGAACAAATTCGTATTGATTTCAGTAAGGTTCCTTCGCACGTGCACCGGATTGCGATTGCGGTCACCATTCACGATGCAGACTCGCGGAACCAAAACTTTGGACAGGTTTCCAATGCCTTCGCTAGGTTATTTGATGAAGAAACCAACCGTGAAATTCTCCGTTTTGACCTAGGCGAGGACTTTTCTGTTGAAACCGCCGTCGTTATCTGTGAGTTATATCGTCACAACGGTGAATGGAAATTCAATGCCATCGGAAGCGGATTTTCAGGCGGATTAGCCTCACTTTGCCGTAATTATGGACTAGAAGTATGATGTTTTCGCAAAAAGCTGCCATATGGGCAGCTTTTTGCATGAGAAGAGGAAATATTATGGTTGGGTGTTATGAAAATAGGTATCTTCGAAAATATATCTGCGATGTCCATTTTCACTTAGAAATTCTACCTCAGGTTCCTACTAATTACCAATTATTCAACTCATCTACCATGTTATAATTCTAGTATAGGATTAAACTACTAGGAGAATCATAATATGCGTAAATGGGTCATTTCCTCCGTTATTGCCGGATTATTTATGTCGATGATTACCACATCAAAAGCCTCATTTGACAGTATTTTACTTGGTGAATATCCAAGAAACTCTGAACTCTATCAATCGATAAATAACGAAAACTCCCTCGAACAACTAAACCAAATGATTATATTACCAAATAGTCTTTTTGATGAAAAAGCAGCTGCCGGAATTATTAATAGAATGGCCAGTCTGCCAGAATCGCTGCTCGAAAAAATCAACCAAAACGATATTACGCTTAAGCTGTTTACAGGAAAATTAACGGATAACCAAACAGCTCGATATTTAGCAGGACAGATTCCAAGAGGCTATCATTCACAAACAACGTGGGATGCAGTCCCGGGAATTGGCGGGTCTCAGGTGGTTTTAGTAAAAATAGGACATAGCGAAAAAGGTAAAGGGCATGGCTCCGTAAACTTAGAATTACACGAAATGGCACATTCGGTTGATAAGCTAGTTTTCGAGAACATAAGCAAAAATAATGAATTCCAACTAATTTGGGAAGAGGAGAGAGGAATATTGTTTCCTGGAAACTCTTATTTCATCCTGCATGTGGAGGAATATTTTGCAGAAACGTTTGCGATGTACCATTTAAATAAAGATACAAATAAACAATTAAAATCTGTCGCACCTCTTACGTATCAATTTATTAGGAAGCTTCACTAACCTTTCATGTAAACTGAAAGGTTTATTCTTATGCCTTCGGTATGATAAAATGAAAAACATATGTAAGACAAGGGGAGTGTCAGTTTTGAAGCAATATTTAGAGCTATGTGAGCATGTTTTGAAAAATGGCCAGCAAAAGGGAGACCGTACTGGAACTGGGACGATTAGTACTTTTGGTTATCAAATGAGATTTGATTTAGCAGAAGGATTTCCATTATTAACGACTAAAAAGCTTCACTTAAAGTCAATTATTTATGAATTGCTTTGGTTTTTAAACGGTGATACCAATGTCCGTTACCTACAAGAAAATGGTGTGCGAATCTGGAATGAATGGGCAGATGAAAACGGGGAGCTGGGTCCTGTTTATGGACATCAATGGCGTTCATGGACCGGTGCTGATGGCACGACGGTAGATCAAATTAGTGAGTTAATTCATCAAATAAAGACGAATCCTAATTCCCGGAGACTGATTGTGAATGCTTGGAATGTCGCAGAGATTGATAAAATGGCGTTAGCACCATGTCACTGCTTGTTCCAATTTTACGTTTCAGAAGGTAAATTATCATGTCAGTTGTATCAGCGCTCTGCAGATGTGTTTCTTGGGGTACCTTTTAATATTGCCTCTTACGCGTTATTGACAATGATGATTGCTCAAGTATGTGACTTGGAGCCGGGAGAATTTATCCACTCGTTTGGTGATGTACATATCTATCAAAATCATATTGAACAAATCAATATACAGATGGGCCGCGAGCTACGGACATTACCAAAAGTGAAAATAAATCCAAATGTAAAAGATATTTTTTCTTTTGCATTTGAAGATTTTGTTTTAGAAGGCTATGATCCACATCCACATATTAAAGGAGCGGTCTCCGTATGATTTCCTTTATTGTGGCTATGGATGAAAACAGAGTCATTGGCAAGGACAATCAATTGCCATGGCACTTACCAGAGGATTTAAAGTTCTTCAAACGAACGACAATGGGGCACCCGATTGCCATGGGCAGGAAAACGCATGAATCCATCGGACGTGTTCTTCCAGGCAGAGAAAATATCGTAATTACGCGGCAGCTGGATTATAAGGGCAATGATCTGACCATTTTCTATTCAATCGAGGAATTTGTTGAATATTGCAGAAATCAAGATGATGAAATTTTTGTGATTGGCGGGGCAGAAATCTTCAAAGAAACTTTTGAATACGCAGACCGTCTTTATATCACACATATTGAAGAAGAGTTTGAGGGAGATACCTACTTCCCCGAGTTCAATGAACGTCAGTGGGAGCATGTTTCCTCAGAAAAAGGAATAAAAGATGAGAAAAATCCTTTTAAGTACGAATATAGAATTTATGATCGCATCAAAAAAGGTAGCCGTTAACTCAGGAGGTTGAAGTATTACGTCATAAAGAAAGAAGCATCGACAACGATGCTTCTTTTAGTGTTAAAAATATGCACCATTTAATTCATAATCAGTAAGTTTATCAAGCATTCCTCTGAATTCATTTGGATGGCAGAAGTCTTCCTCGTGGAAATGAGCTTTCACCCATTGAATTAATTCATTAGGGCTATTAAAGTATTCCCCACTTCGGTCACTTTTGCGAATCATGTACCTTCCGTTTTCTTCATCGATGGTGACTTCTACTGGCAGGGCCCCATCAAAACTACTGAGTGAAAATTCCATCTTCATCACATCCATTCATTTAAGTTTCCAATAGTATATGTTCCTATTGATGAAATTATAAACGAATAAACGTCTAATTATCAAAATATTTATACAATTCAGTATGCCATTTTACATTGACTTCATGTGTCGTTCTTGGTAAATTGTTAAGAGGAAAAGGTTCATATATAAATGCCAAATTTCACATCTAGGTAATTTTTCATAAATAATGTGAAATTAATATGAATTATTTCGTATATTTTACTCAAAACGGTATATCAATACTATAATCGTAGTAGAAAGATCATTAACTAAAGGGGATGTAAATGCATGTTCTCAAATATTGGAATACCAGGATTAATCCTTATCTTAACTCTAGCCCTCATCATCTTTGGACCTAAGAAATTACCTGAAATCGGTCGTGCCTTTGGACAAACGTTGAAGGAATTCAAAAAGTCTACTCGTGAATTAACAGACGATGTAATGAAAGATATCGATGAGGAAAAACAAAAATTGACTAAATAAGGTGTAAGAATCTTTCTTGCACCTTTTTTTCTTCAATTCTCTTTTAAACTATAAAAACGGTGTTAATCTAGTTTTTCTAAAGAAGGATTTCTTTTCAACCTTTGAAATTGGCAGGGGAAATACATGGAAGATAAAGAATTGCAATTAGTTGATCATTTAGATGAACTGCGTAAACGGATTATTATTTCCGCAGTTGCTTTTGTTGTTTTTTTTATTGTTGGATTCATTTATGTGACCGATATCTACGATTGGATCGTTCGAGATCTTGATGTCAAATTGATTGTACTCGGACCGAGTGATATTATTTGGGTTTATTTTATGATTGCGACAGTTATTGCTATTACGGGTACAATTCCGGTGTTGGCCAGCCAATTATGGATGTTTGTGAAGCCTGCACTTAAACCGATAGAAAGAAAAATTACCTTATCCTATATTCCAGCATTGTTTATCCTATTTATTGTTGGAATTTCGTTTGGTTACTTCATTATTTTCCCAATGGTGCTCGAGTTTTTAGTCAGTATGGGAGCGGATATGTTTGTAACCAATTTTACAGCAGAACGATATTTCCGTTTTATTTTGAATATGACCCTTCCGTTTGGTGTATTGTTTGAATTACCAGCGGTCGTTATGTTCTTAACATCATTAGGTATAATTAACCCATTCGTGTTAGCGAAAATCCGTAAATATGCATACTTTGTATTAATCTTGATTGCAATCGTTATTACACCTCCGGATTTCATGTCGGATTTTGTAGTAACACTGCCATTATTACTGTTGTATGAAATCTCGATTAATTTATCGAAGTTTGTCTACAAGAAACGAATGAAAAAGCTTCAAGACGAAGAAAAAGAGTTTACCGAAGAAGCATAATTACATGTGAAAAAGGCCATCAGAGATTAAGTTCTCTGATGGCCTTTTTTTCATGTATCTGTTAAATGTAAATGTTGAAATTAGAAATATGTTGATTTGTGCTTTTCTTTCCTTAATACCAATCAATTTTCCAGGTGGTTTGATCGGCAAAATTAACTGTAGAAAATCTCCTTTTATAGGACTAATGTCTTAAAAAAGATTTCTAAATAGATCATTTTAATTTATAATGAACTAAATAGTTCTTTAAAAAGAACGAGTGTTGATTAGTCAAATTTTCAAAATTAAATTCTTTTTAAATGGTTAGACAAATTGTAAATAAGAGGGAGGTAATATCTTAAGTTTATTATTTTAAAGAGGTAGAGTTCGAATATCTATTCTTACAATGATCAACTAAATTGTTACACTTTTGGTGTAGGTACTGAGAGGGATTTAAATGAGAAGGGTCAAGTTTATATTTATTAGTGTTGCTACTCTTTTATCTTTGGTCATTATATTCTTAATTCAGGTTAAAGATACAAAAGCTGATGAGTCAGATTATGAGGTAGATATTTCTACAACCCCTGCACAGTTTTTATTTGAGGTAAAGAACATGAAACCAGGGGATTGGTCTACTTCCACTTTAGAAATAAATAATGATGGAAACCTTGATTTCAATTATTCAATTAGTTCACATCAAGATTCTGGAGATAGTTATTTATACAATCAGTTTTTAGTTTGGGTTTTAGATAGCGAGGAATTACTTTATGAAGGAAAATTAAGTGATTTCACTGAGTTTCCACTTGGTACAATTGCTGCTAAGGGAAGTAATACTTTGACGTTTATGGTAGAACTACCTTATGAAACAGGAAATGAAGCGCAAGGAAAATCAACTTCCGTTACATTTGCACTTAATGCAGTAGGTCATAAGGAAGAGATTCCGATTGGTGATCAATGTTTTGAACCACCTTTTAGTAATCGTAATTTTACACAACATCAAAAATCAACCGTTCCGATTAAATTTCATATAGAAGGTTCAGAAAAAAATGTGATTCAAAAGAATGTTCGTTTAGAAGTAACAGGTCCTTCTACTAATGGAGACAAGGTTAAGTATGTATTTACTACAGAAAAGGAAAACTTAGATTTGCAGAAAGTTAATCCACCACACTATCATGCTCAGTTCTCACCATTTGATTACCCAGTAATGACTGACCAATGGTATACAGCAACTGTATATGTTGATAACAAAGTATATTGTAATAGAACATTTGAAGTATTAAATCATGGAAACCGTTCAAATGCACCATAAAATATATAAACCTAAGATCTTAGACAAGAAAAATGCCCTCATTCTATTAAACGAATGGGGGCAATTTTTTATGATTTTTTCTGTACTTTCATCCATTCCTGGAATTTTATGTACTTTCGGTAATCATGGAAATCTTCTTTCTTTAAGCCATCTTCAATGGCCTGGCGAATTAATACCTTCCATTCCTCATCAAGTTCGGTATCGCCACATTTAAGTACTTTAGATTCCTGTAATAGAAAATCAATACTTGTATCTAATGGCTTAGAAACCTTAACGAGAAATTGAAGAGACGGATTGGTCTGTAAACCTCTCTCAAGCTGGCTTAAGTAAGATTTCGAAACATCAGCTAACCTTCCCAATTCCGTAATGGAATACCCTTTTTCCTGTCGTAACCGTTTAATCCTCTTCCCGATCATATCACCTTCATCTCCTAAAATAGAAAAAAGAAATTCACATACTAAATACATTATATAGAACGAAATATTCTTTATAAAATACAAAATAATGAGAAAATAGGAGATAAAACGAGGAAATCGAACAAAAGTGTTCTTTATTAAGAAAAAATGGTCTTTTTTGAGGTTTTTCAAGTTCGTTATTTTGTTTTATACTCAATACATAAGTTCGTTACAAAGAACAAAATAAGGTTTTCAAGGAAGTCGATGAACATGAAAAAAAAAGTCACCAACTTCGTTCTTAATAGACTCCAAAAAAAGAAACACCTATTATTTAGAACGAATAAGGAGGGGAGAACCATTCGAAAAACTCGATTGAGAAAATTCAGAACCAAAAGCAAAAAACTGATAATAGCAGCTCAAATCGTAGCAATCTGGTATCTCCTAATAATATCTGGATCGTATCTAACAACTGATACTGGTGCTTATTTTAATGATTTAGAAGTTATTCAAAATACACTTCACGCTAATTGGGAAGAAAAGTATCCACCAGATGATGGGAATTGGGAGAAAAGTTCATTGCAAGAAGTTTCTCAAGGTGGTACTTGCGAGAAAGGTATATTTGCTAGTTTTACCAATACTGGAGAAAGTGTTGACCATGAACTTACAAAATATGAAATTTATTGGAGTGAAACTGGTAATCCAAAGAATGGGGAAAAAGTATTTGAAGGAACTTTCCCAATTCCTAATAACGGAGAAATATATGAAATCCATTACGAACCAACAAAAAATGGAAATTACAAATTTAAAGCATACCATGAAACAGGTCATGCAAATGGAAATAGTGTCGGGAAGGGCCCTTGGAGCGGAACAATAGAATTAAATTGTGAAGTCTCACAAGGTAAGGTAAATATTATTCCTGAAGTGCAAAATTTAATCGCAAATGTTAATGAAAAATCAGTAACACTATCTTGGAATAATTCGAAAAATACCGATTATAAAAAAATTAACATTTATCGAAATAACATGTTAATTGAAAGTAACATAGCTGTTGAAACTTATGAAGATACTGGTTTAGCTCTAAAAACAACTTATACTTATAAAATTACAACAGTAAATAGTTCAAAGAAAGAATCTTTTGGGGAAACAATTGAGGTATCAACCAGTGGGTCTGCAGATCAACCAGTAGAGGAAGAATTTGATAATCACCCCCCAGGAGATGTAACGCTGGTAAATAAGGGATGGGGTCAAAATGGTAGCAGTGAAAAAATCAATCTAACTTGGAAAAATCCAACAGATAGTGATTTAGCAGGGATAATAATCTACAAAAATAATGTACCGGTATATAAGGGAAATATTATTACATCCTATATGGACAATGATGTTAAGTATGACACTCCGTATACTTATAAGATCGTTACATTTGATACTACTGTACCTCAAAATGAGTCTCAAGGTGTAGTCTTAAGTGATGTATTAATTAAGAAATAATAGAATTCAAGATTAATAAATTATGAATAGGTGAGGTTTCATGACAATAAAAAAAATGTTGAAAATAATAAGCAATTTAATCACAGGGATACTTTTCTTACTCCTAATCTTCATGATATTTGTAGTTGTTTCATCTAAGGCTTCTGGTGGTCAACCATCATTCTTAGGTTACCAATTGAAAACAGTATTATCTGGTTCGATGGAACCGACATTCAAAACTGGTTCAATTATTGCAATTAAGCCCTTACAGAATCCAACTGACTTGAATAAGGGTGATGTAATTACATTCATGCTTGGTAATGAAGACACATTCGCCACCCACAGAATTGTTGAAGTAATTAAAAATGATAATCAAGTTATGTATAAAACTAAAGGGGATAACAACGATAATGCAGATCCAGACTTAACTTTGGCTCAGAATGTTGTTGGTAAATATGTGGGCTTCACTATTCCATATGCTGGATATTTAGTAGATTTTGCTAAATCAAAAAATGGAGCAGCACTATTATTGGTTTTACCAGGTTTACTTCTACTCTGTTACTCAGGTTTTACAATTTTTAAAGCACTTAGAGAAATTGATGGCTCAAAAAAACCAAAAGATGTACAAGAAACAGTTTAATTCGGTTGTACTCCTTATGAAAATAAGGGTTCAATATAAAAAATTACATACCTCATTAGATGAGGGGAAAATTGGAGGAGAAAAAATGAGTATTAAGAAGAAATTAGGTTTAGGGATGGCATCAGCAGCATTAGGATTATCTTTGGTTGGAGGAGGAACATTTGCATACTTCAATGATGTTGACACAATCAACAATAAATTAGCAAATGGTACATTAGATTTGGCTATTAAAGTAGCAGAAGAAGGTACTCCAATTAATTTTGACCTAGCCAATCTGAAGCCTGGAGACTCTGTTTCAAGAATGTTTAAGTTAGATGCAGATGGATCGTTAGCAATTCAAAAGGTTTTAATGGAACTCAACGCGAATCCTGCTGATTTTAAAGATGCATTGGGTTCACAAACTGGAGATCACAATGCAATGAAGGATTTCCTAAAACAGTTTCACGTAACTGTCTTGAGAGGTCAAATAGAACCAGATCCTAATAACAATATACAAGTATTTAAACAGTCGGAAAATGGTGATGCAATTGCTACAACTACAACGTTGTATGATCTATGGGAAGCTAATCCACTTAATGGTTCTGGATCTTTAGCAACTAAGATTAAAGCACCTTTCTATGATACTGCTACTGATACTATTAATTTGACTCCTACAGGATTGCCAGTAACTCCTGATGATAAAGATGGAGTACAGATTACTATTAAATTCCATGATGATGGTACTAACCAAAATCGCTTCCAAGGCGACTCTGCGAAGTTCCAATTCGTTCTGACAGCAACTCAATATGCAGGAACTTCAGTTGCACCTGGCGTTGACAACGGTTACTTAAAAGGAAATGAGTACATTCAACAAAATGGTAATGGAAATGTAGAAGGTGCAAGTCAAGTTATCTGGTCGAACGAGGCTAAAAATATTTCAGAAACAGGGTCAGAAACACCGGTTGTACCAGGAACGGATGTCCCAGGAGATAACTAATCAGTACTATATTTTTAAAGAAGGTGGGGACTCACCCCACCTTTTATCCTATTAAAATCATGACTTGTATTAGAGGGAGTTAAATGAAATCAAAAAATATCTTTTTAATATTATTTATTGTCAGTTGCGTAACACTTGTTAACCCATTTACCAATGTTAGAGCAGAAGAAAATATTAATGAAATTGATATCTCTACCAGTCCTCATACCACTTTCTTTAGCATGAAAAATTTAAAACCAGGAGACCACCTTACGAAAGAATTGAATATCTTAAATAATGGTAAACAGGATTTTAAATATATACTTTCAAATAAATACTTTTCCGGTTCTGAAAAATTTTATAAAAAACTTTTACTACAAATTTATGATGAAGAAAAAATCCTGTTTAAGGGTGAGCTTAGTGATTTTAATAAATTAGACCCAAGGAAATTATTTAGTGGGGATTCAGAAAATTTAATATTTAAAGTTGAAATACCCTCTGAATTAGGAAATGAATATCAAGGGCTTAGTAGTGAATTTGAGTTTAAAATATATGTAGAAGGAACCCTGGGTGGAATTCTACCTGCAGATGGACCGAAACTTCCTAATACAGGATCGAATATCTTTAATATTCTTGTAGTTGGAGCAGCATTAGTATTTGTTGGTTCAATTATCCAACTCATTACAAACAGAAGAAAACAATTAGATAAGCAAGTTTAACATGACCTTGGTTTAGGTATATAAATCAAGGTCTGATTTCATTTTTTTAACATTTTTTAAAATCAAAAATAATAAATAATTAATATAGCCCAAATGTAAAATGATAAGGCTAATAAAATTTTTTTATCTAGGCAGATTTAGACACATTTCGAGTCCCCTTAGGTGTATAATATATACAAACGGGTGAAAAAGAGGATTGATATTTTGTTATTCAAAAGCCTAGAGTTCAAAAATGTTGTTGGACAGAAGGTTAAAGTCATGGATATTCCTGTATTGGAGGAAGGTAGCACTTATAAATTTATGATCCAAGTCCGTTTACAAAAATTTATTACTGCGATTTATCAGGAAAAGAAACCGAAAAAATGCTATTCGTTTAAAGAGTATTTGAAAAAGGTAATGAAATGGCCTGATTATGAAGCACTGTTTAAAGTAGAAGAATTAAAGAATAACGCTTAATACTTTTCGAACATCGGATTTCCGATGTTCTTTTATTTTCTGGATCCAGCTGCAGCGCCTAGGGGCTCGGGGTCATAAGCCAATCCGTCAAGAAGGTTAAAGTACAACCTTCATGCCGGCTCGTCTTATGCCTGTCGCCCCTGTGCAAGGCGCCTCCGTTTTTTTGTTCACATTTATTTCATGAAAATAGGGGAATTTATATCTTATAGAAAAGGGAACAGGTATAATACAATGGAGAATTCCTTAGGATGTGAGTAAATGAGCAAGATTAAGATTGTCACGGATTCAACGATGGATATGACAATAGAACAGGCTGAACAACTAGGTGTAGTGGTTGTGCCACTATCCGTAACGATAAATGGTGAAACCTATTTAGACCGTGTAGAAATTCAACCTGCTGAATTTATGGAAACGATGAAGGGCTTAAAGGATTTACCGAAAAGTTCGCAGCCTTCCGCTGGAACCTTCCTTGAAGTGTATGACCGACTAGGGGAAGAAGGCTATGAGGTGATTTCTATACATATGACAGGTAAAATGAGCGGGACGGTTCGCTCTGCTGAAAGTGCTGCGCAAATGACGAAGACCAAGGTAACTGTGGTTGACTCTGAGTTTATATCGATTGCCCTCCAGTTTCAGGTTCGAGAAGGTGCTGAAATGGCAAAGCAGGGTAAAAGTCTAGAGGAGATCCTCAACCGTCTCGATTCTATCCGCCAAAACTCGAAGCTATATATTATGATAGATACATTAGAAAACATGGTGAAAGGTGGACGGATTGGGAAAGGGAAGGCATTTATTGGTTCCTTACTTAATATTAAGCCGATTGCTTCATTAGAAGGTGCAGAATACAATCCAGTTGCAAAGGTCCGCAGCCATTCTCAAGTGGTTAAATGGCTCACCAAACAATTTGTAGAGGATGTAAAAGGAAAGACTGTCAAACGTGTGGGCATTGTTCATGCAGAAGCACTCGAGTTGGCTACAAAATTAAAAGACTCTATCATTGAATTAACAGGCTACACCGATATTTCTGTCGATCACACCGGTCCAACAATCAGTACCCATACAGGACCAGGTACAATTGCTATCATGTATTACTTTGAATAAAATAAGGATGGTGCAGTCGCACCATCCTTATTTGTTGACCAATTGTATCTCAGATCCATGAACTGAAAACCCAAGTCGCTGCAAATGCTTACGAATCCCGCTCCGTTCCCACGTCTTTAGAATCAGCACATCCAGCATTTTTTTCGGATAGAAGATACCGATATTGGTTAACTCTTCGAAATTCAATCCCTGACGCACATACTTTTCAATCAATTCGTCACGTTGATCAATTATCCCAATATATTTGTCCATAGCTTCTATAAATTCCTGTCTCCCGAACACGCCTTTTTGATGGCCGGTAATGTAGGTTTCTGCATCCAACTCTATCAGTACTTTACTAGATGCGATAAATTCATCAATATCCCCATCCGTTCCAAAGTACCATGGTCCGAAAGAGGTCATATCAAAATCACCGACATAGACGACTCCTAACTCCGAAAAATAGGGAGAGGTATATCCTTTTGTGTGGCCGGGTGTATGTAGAAAGTTTACCTTCACACCACTAAAGCTGTATTCTACATCGTATTGATACGTTCCGGAAATTTCTCCGAGGTTTTGAACCCATTCCTTTGGCATGTGCTTTCGCAATGCTTCTACACCTTCAGGACCCCATTCCTGGTAGACTCCGTTCCCTTTTGCTATTCCTTCGATTGACTGAATGGTTTCAAACTCCAGTGGATTTATCCATTTTTCTGTATCCCGAAACAAATGGTTATGCAAAGTATGATCAGGATGGTAATGTGTGTTCACAACCAATTCCACTCCATATTCTTCATCTAAAGCACGGAGCTCCGCTGGGTCTGCACCAGTATCAATAAGGACCTTATCTTTACTATCAATATACAAGCTTCTTGAAAACGGAACTTTACTATTATTAGCTCCTTCAATAATCATTATTGGACCAATTCGCCTCATCATTTCACACCTCTATATCATTTATCGAAATATTTCGTTTTATTGAATGAATACTCATTCATTATACCATAACTTCTTTCCTCAATAAACCTTATTGCATTAAGTCTATTGCCTCATCTTTGCAGAGTTGATTTTGGGTAAAATTAGAATATTTGGTAAAGCTATAAAAAATTGATTTTTCAAAGGTGCTGCCAATGTTTAAATGGATGTCCGGTAAAAAAACGCCCGAAGGCGAAAAGGCACATAGCTTAATAATTGATGAATTAAAGGAACAATTGAAAAAAGAGCTTGTAGCTTGTTCAGACTTATTGTTTCGAACGTTAAAAAGAAAAGATAAAAAAATAGTAATTTGTTTTGTGAGCAGCTTGATCGATAAAACCGGTGTGGATGATTACATTCTAAAGCCAATTCAAGAGAGTACAGAATCAGGCTGGAGTGTTGAAGAGCTCGCACAAATACTTCCGATAACAGATTTATCAGGGGCTAATCAATTAAATGAAATTGTTAAGGCCTTAATCGAAGGGAAAACGTACATTTATTCGGAAGGCGAACCATTCGGTTTGCTAGCCAATTTGAGTAATACAGTCGAAAGAAGTTTATCACATGCAGAAACGGAATCACTTGTCTTTGGTCCGAAAATTGCTTTTACCGAATCACTCATCGGTAATGTCAACATAATAAGGAACAATATAAAAGATCCTAATTTATGTATGGAAGATTTGTCGATTGGAACCAGGTCAAAAACGAGTGCTAAACTCGTTTATATAAAGGGCATTGCAGAAGAAGAAAATATTAACACATTCAGGCAAAGAGTGAGTCAACTAGAAATTGATCATGTGCAAGGGACCACAGTGCTGGGTCAGTTGATTGAAGGAGACAGTTGGTCTATTTTCCCGCAATTGATGACAACCGAGCTTCCAGACCGGATAACACTTGCGTTAATGTCTGGAAGAGTTGCTGTCTTAATGGATCGTAGTCCTGATGCCATTTATGGTCCAACACCCTTTTTCACCTTTTTTGAGTCAACTGAAGATGTCTATATGCGTTGGAATATGGGACTATTCTTACGGATTCTGCGCTTAACAGCCACCTTTTTATCCGTCCTTTTGACACCAGCCTATGTAGCTGTTCTGACGTATCATTATGAAGTCATTCCATCACCATTACTTGTGTCATTAGGCCAATCAAGGTCGAATGTACCTTTTCCACCCGTCTTTGAAGCCTTTCTGCTTGAATTTGTTATTGAATTATTACGAGAGGCTGGAGCCAGGCTGCCAACAAAGGTTGGTCAGACGATGGGTATCGTAGGCGGTATCGTTATCGGACAAGCGGCAGTAGAAGCAGGATTTACAAGTAATATTTTGATCATTATTATTGCCTTAAGTGCCCTTGGCTCATTTACGACTCCTAGTTATTTGATGGGTACAGCCATCAGGATTATTCGCTTTCCCATCATTTTATTGGCTGGCTTTTGGGGGGGGATTGGGATTATGGTCGCATTTTGCTTTTTCATCATTCATCTTTTGAAATTGGACACATTAGGCAGGCCCTATCTTGCACCAGTCTATCCTTTGAACTTGAAGGATTTGGGGTATAGTATATTTCGATTCCCGAGTCAATTTCTTTCCTACCGTCCTGTAACAAACCAACCTGATGATAAAGAGAGATATTCAGCAAAAAAAGCAAAGCAGAAAAAGGATGTAGATGAATAGGAGCGGTTAAAAATGAATGTGAATTTACATCCAAAGGAAGGAATACTTTTTAGCGCTTATCTTTTATTTTTTGTCATACATGGTGTGCAGACTGGTGTAGGAATTGTAGGACTACCGAGAATCGTATATTTAAGCGCACAACATGACGCATGGATTTCCGTATTAGTAGCGGGAGCGCTTACTTCTGTTGTTCTATGGTTTATGATTATGATGCTCAAGCAATACGATAGTGCTGATTTGTATGGTATCCATTTTGATGTATTTGGAAAATGGGTAGGGAATTCACTTAGCATCATTTACATGCTTTACATGATTAGTAGTTTTTTTATTATTTTTATGAATTATATCGAAATTGTGCAAGTATGGATTTTTCCTAACTTAGCAACCTGGCAGCTTGCTCTCGTTCTCATCTTGTTAACTGTGTATGCTGTATATGGTGGAGTAAGAATTATTGTCGGAGTTGCGTTTCTATCCGTAGTTGGGACAATGTGGATCCTTTTGGTTGCATTTGTTCCGTTACGGTATGCTGATTTCAATCATTTGTTTCCCATTATGAATGTTGGCTTTGGGGCAATCCTTAAAGGAGTGAAAAGTACCACCCTTTCCATGATGGGTTTTGAATTGATCATGTTTCTCTATCCCTATATTAAGGAAAAGAAAAAAAGCATGAAGTATGTTCAAATTGCCAATATTTTTACCACCATCCTCTTTGCTTCTGTGACACTTATTTCGATTGTATTTTTTGCCGGAGATAGCTTAAAAGCCACGATTTGGCCCGTACTATCCATGTTTAAAATTGTCCGTCTTCCCAATCTAGAGCGATTTGAATTTATCGCTGTATCTTTTTGGATGTTAATTATTTTACCTAATATGTGTATCTATTTGTGGGCAGCATCAAAAGGGTTTGCGAGAGTTCTAAAGCGAAAGCAGAAAACGGGAGTATGGGTTATTGCAATCCTAGCTTTTGGGGCAACCTTCTTCTTCCAAGCAAGATATCAAATGAATATGGTAACAGATTTGGTCGCAAAAACAGGGTTCTATACTGTGATATGCTATCCAGTTGTTCTATCTATTATTGTCCTAGTGAAAAAATGGTGGTCTAAGAGGAGAAATAGTCATGCAAAGACGTCATAAATGGAGAATAATCATGGTGAATATTGCATGTATATTGACCTTGTGTAGTTGTGTAGAAACAAAGCAATTGGAAAAATTGGGACTAATAACAGCTCAGGGTTATGATTTAGAAAAAGAAAATGAAATTAAAGGAACAGTGGTAGTTCATAAGTTTGATCCGCTAGCTGAAAATTTGACAAAGGTCATCACCGTTAAATCACATACAAGCAAGGCATTAAGACAAGAGCAGAATCTTGAAATCGACCAAAAGCTCGTCACTGGGCAGCTTCGTTGTGTGATTTATAGTAAAGAGCTAGCAAAAAGGGGACTTTCACAGCTCGTTGATGCCCTAAATCGTGACCCTACTATTGGGAATATGGTTTATTTAACAGTTGCAGACGAAGATGCATTTTCGATTGTGAATATAGATGAGAGTAAACTTAAGGTTAACCTAGGGACTTATTTATATAATTTAATCAAACAAAATGTTGAAAGTGAACAGCTTACTTCGCCTACTCTGCATGAATTTAATCATAATTTACAGGACCATGGGAAGGATCCCGTACTGCCAATATTAAAACTTAAAGGTGATGGCGTAACCATATATGGAATTGCTCTCTTTAAAGACGATCGTATGGTAGCTGAATTGCCAAGTGACAAGCTCTTTTATGCGAAAATACTTAATGATAAATATAAATCTGGGACTCATGAGCTGGGATTTAAACGTTCACTTTTTGAAAAAATTATTAAGACTCAAGGCCGAAAAAATAGGGAAGTATTCGATAAGTTATTTATCAGTATTGATAATATTCGTAGCCAATCGAAAATTAAAATGATTGACAAAGAAAAACTTCTTTTTAGAGTGGATGTTACATTAGATTCTCGGTTACTTGAAGCAACAGAGCCACTAGATTTAACCACTACTAAGAACATCAAGTTTATTGAAAAAAAAGTAAACAAAGAAATGGAAAAGCAAATCAAACAGCTGCTTGAATATTTCAAAAAGAAACATGTTGACCCTGTGGGAATAGGGAATGAATATATGGCTAATTCACGAAAGAAACCACTATCTAAACAGGAATGGAAAGAGCTGTATAAGGATGTGAAATTTGAGGTGCGCGTAGATAATACCATTGTAAAAACAGGGGTTATTGACTAACAAACGCTTTTCTTTCCTCTTGCCCGAATCTTTGTTAAACTAATCACATAAAGAATAAAGGTTACGGGGGATTTTATATGAAGCATCGTTTATACATTTTTTTATTAATAATTGGTGCACTGCTGCTTTCTGCATGTGGTCAAAAAGGGATTCAGAATCCATTGGATTATCCGGTGAAAGATTTTACGGCTGTGACACACGAGAATAAAGCTTTTGAAAAAAAGAATTTGGACGGAAAGATATGGGTGGCAGACTTTATTTTCACCAATTGTGCAGATGTATGTCCGCCAATGACGGCTAATATGACCAAGCTGCAAAAGATGGTCGAAGATGAAAAGTTGGAAAATGTTGAGTTTGTTTCATTTAGTGTCGACCCTACTGTTGATACACCCGAAAAACTAACAGAGTATGCGCAGAACTTCGGGCTGAAGGATGATAATTGGACGTTTTTAACAGGCTATTCACAAGAATTTATTGAGACCTATGCGAGAGAAACATTCAAAACTTTAGTGAAAAAACCACAGGAAGGTGACCAGGTTATTCACCAGACATACTTTTTCTTAGTAGGACCAGATGAAAAGGTTAAGAAAATTTACGATGGGTATCAAGAAGTGCCATATGATGAAATGATTAGTGATATAAAAGCGTTGCAATAGACCTTTTTAAGAGGTCTATTTTTTTGGAAAAGAATAGGATATAGTACTAGCATGTTTTGAATTATTTTCATCATGTTATAATATCATTAGTAAGAGGTGGTGAAGAAAATGAAAAAAGTTCTCACCCTTCTCCTTCTTTCGACTTTTTTCTTAATTTCTTGCAGTCAATCCGATCGCTGGGAATTGCATAAAGAACGGAGTGCTTCGGCTGTTGTTTATGAAGAGGTTCCTGCAGATTTTGTCCCAAAGGAGATAAGCATTATTTCTGCTGGTGATTCCTTAACAGAGGGTATTGGCGATACTACAAAAACTGGAGGATACCTGCCTTACTTAAGAACTTTGCTCGAGGAAGAAAAGGGGATTAAGGAAGTTGATTTTTATAACTTCGGTGTAAAAGGTAATCGTACCTCGCAATTATTAAAAAGGCTGCAAACAGATGAGATAACAAATAAACTTTCTACTGCTGATTTAGTGATATTGACCATTGGCGGCAATGACATTATGAAGGTAGTAAAGGATAATATCTCAAATCTTCAGCTATCCGTTTTTGATAAGGAAAAAGAAGTATATATTAATAATCTATACCAAATCATGAATACGATAATACGAGGAAATCCCGATGCCTATATTGTTTTAGTTGGGGTATATAATCCATTTTCACAATGGTTTTCTGAAATAAAAGAGCTCGACCAGATTGTTTCAGATTGGAATGTTGCCAGCCAAAGTGTCGTTTCTAATTATCAAAATGCTTATTTTGTAGGAATCGAGGATTTATTTCAGAACCCAACAGAGAGTCTATTGCATACAGATAACTTTCATCCGAATAATAAAGGGTATGAATTGATTGCCGAGAGGTTAAATGAAACCTTAGAAGAACGGACATTACCTGATCTCGTAAAAAAGGCGTATATGGTCAGTAAAGAGGAGAATTAGCTTTCTATGAAAAATAAATGGAAAACGGGATTCTTTCTTATATTAGGGTTAAATCTTTTTATTGGTATAATTCTTTTATCATTAATATTGGTTCCAGCCGATGAGAAAGTAAAACTTCAAAATATTCCAGACGACAAGAGTGTTTCTTTCCAAGTCAAATCAAATAAGGCTGATTTAAATGTATTAATAAATCAGTATATTAAAAAGGAAGCGGCGGATTCACCGATAGATTATAGTGTCCAGCTCCAGGATGAAGTCGAATTATACGGGACATTAAAATTCTTTAGTCAAGAAGTAGATTTAAAACTTACCTTCGTTCCTCAGGCATTAGATAATGGCGATTTAGTCCTAAAGCAGAGGTCGATTTCGGTTGGCAGCCTGCCGTTGCCTGTATCCTATGTGCTGAAATTTATAAAAGACAATTATAAGCTCCCTAAAGGGGTCGAAATTCAGCCAAATGATAAAATGATTCATGTACACATGCAGCAATTAAAGTTAAAGAGCGATGTAAAAATAAAGGCAAATAAGTTTGATCTAGTAAAAGATGATATTGCTTTTACCATAGTTGTACCCGTTGAATAAGGTGGCTCACATACGTGAGACACCTTATTTTTTAATCCTTCAAAATCATCGCTTGTAATTTAGGCTCTTCGTTTGAAAGACCAATTAATACAATGGTATAGGTTTCATTTGGACGAAACTGTGCTTTTGGCATTGGCAGGACGATGTTTTTCGTTCCAGCCTCTCGAACCTCTAAATCCACAGTCATCGGCATAATACCTAGATAGTCTGTAGTCTGTTTGTATGAGATATTCGGAAAGACTACATCCCGGTCTTTAACAGCAATATCTAAAGCTCCTGTATCCGGTGACAAATGCAGAAAACGTATTTTTGATTCATTCATTGGCACTTGCGGTTGATTTAGGTATGGAAGCAGGCGCATTTTTTTAACCGGGTCGATGATTGCCAGCGTATACGATTTATCAGGTTCAACGGTAATCTTTTTATTGAGTATACTATCTACCGAGTTTCCGGTTGGGTAAATATCAATATGATACTTTCCAGGCTTCAATGGCAGATAATTGCTAGCCACTCTAAAAGGAAGGCGTTTCACTTTCATTTGACCATTGATATAAATGTCAACCTCGGGGGCATCAGGTGAAGTATGAAGGAACCGGACCCTGCCTTCAGTTTGAGATTGTTGTATATTACGTTCCGTCATCGCTTTATTCATATATTTTAGGTGTTTCAAATAGTATTGCATGTGTAGGTTTGGATTAGAGTATTTATAATTGTGAGCCAACAGATCATACATTGCAGCTCGTTGAAGATAATCAGAATGATTTCTATTTCCAGACATACCCTTCGCTCCTTTCTTTCGTTCTTTACAAATTAATTTATTCAAGCATGTTTAGGTGGGTGTCTATATTCTGATTTTTTGTTTACAAATGGATAAAGTTAACATATACTTATTACAAATAAGTCGGAAGGCGGGTGAAGTGTAATGTTAAATGAAAATACGTTAATTGCCGTTAGTTTCAATATCCTTTGCACAGCCCGCAGATTCACCAGGTAGGGGAATCTATACCCATTATTCCTTTTGCGAATAAAACCATGGGCTGTGTTGCCTATGGTTTTTTATTATGCGAATTTTTGGAGGAATATGGATGAATTTAACCAATATTGGATTAACTGAAAAAATAAATAACGATTTTTTAGCGCAAAAACATAGTGAAGAGATGATTATTGGTCGTGTGGCTCTAGAACATAAGCATATGTATCGTGTATGGACGGAGCATGGAGAACTACTTTGCGAGGTTTCTGGAAAATTTAACTTTGAAGCGATCAATCGTGACGATTATCCTGCGGTCGGGGATTGGGTCATGCTGAAGCCCCGGGTGGAAGAAGGTAAAGGTACAATTTATTCGGTAATGCCGCGGTTCAGCAAGTTTTCTCGTAAATCGGCAGGGAGAACGGCTGAAGAACAAATTGTTGCGGCGAATGTGGATACGGTTTTTCTTGTAAACTCACTGAATGACGACCTTAACTTAAGAAGAATTGAACGCTATCTGCTGCTCACATGGGAAAGCGGTGCAAATCCAGTTATAGTCTTAAGTAAGGCAGACTTATGTGAAAATATTGAAGAGAAGCTTGCAGAAGTTGAAGCCATCGCTTTTGGCGGAGTACCAGTGATAGCAATTAGTGCTGAAATGAAGAGTGGAATTGAAGAGCTTGAACCTTACTTACAGCCTGGAAAAACCATTGCATTATTGGGTTCATCGGGGGTAGGAAAGTCAACCTTAACAAATTTGTTATTGGGATCTGATAAGCAGGCAGTCAAGGAGATTCGTGAAGGGGATGACAAGGGCCGCCACACCACCACGCACCGCGAAATGGTATTATTGCCAAATGGCAGTGTCTTGATCGACACTCCAGGAATGCGAGAAATACAGCTTTGGGAAAGTGCAGATGGTTTAACTGAAACGTTCTCTGATATTGATGAGTTAGGTGAAATGTGCCGATTCAGGGATTGTAAGCATAAGGATGAGCCGGGCTGTGCGGTTTTGGAGGCCATTGAAGAAGGAACGATGGATTCAGGACGCTTAACCAGCTACAACAAGCTGCAAAAAGAACTCGCCTATATCCAAAGAAAAGCCGACAAACGGGCGCAAACAGAAGAACAGAAAAAGTGGAAGAACATCACAAAACAAACGCGACAAAAAAAGAAAATTAAGTAGAAGATTGCGGCCGAACCTGGAGATTGGTTCGGCTTTTGTGCGTGTTGTTAGGATTTTATTAAAATAAGGAAATTTTCTTTTGATTTAATCAGCAAATTGTATTTCTACAAAGAGTTTCGGTATACTCATTATCAAGGCAAATAAATTCCAAAGGGGTGGGTATCATGGAAGAAAGTAAACAACAGGCTACGTTCGCGGGCGGCTGTTTTTGGTGTATGGTGAAGCCATTTGATGAGCAGCCGGGAATTATTAGTGTTATCTCTGGATATACCGGCGGACACGTCGAGAACCCTACATATCAACAGGTTTGTTCGGAGTCAACAGGGCATTATGAAGCTGTTCAAATTACATTTAATCCAGAAATTTTTCCATATGAAAGACTGCTTGAATTATATTGGCAGCAAATCGACCCGACTGATCCTGGCGGTCAATTTTACGACAGGGGTCAGTCTTATCAAACAGCGATTTTTTATCATAATGAAAAACAAAAAGATCTTGCTGAACAGTCAAAGCAAGTTTTACAGGATAGCGGACGCTTCACAAAACCTGTAGTAACGCCGATTTTACCAGCAAAAACCTTCTATCCAGCAGAAGAGTACCATCAGCATTACTATAAGAAAAATAAAGCTCATTATGAAAGTTATCATGTAGGATCAGGGAGAGCTGGATTTATCCAGGCACATTGGAGGGAGAAAAGTGAAAAATAAAGAACAGTTAAAGAAAGTATTATCACCGATTCAGTATGAGGTAACGCAAAATAACGGAACTGAGCCTCCTTTTCGAAACGAATATTGGAATGAAACGAGAGATGGAATTTATGTAGATCTCGTTTCTGGAAAGCCGCTATTTAGCTCACTTGATAAATACGATGCAGGGTGCGGATGGCCGAGTTTTACCAAGCCAATTGTTGAGGAAGAAGTAATCGAAAAAGAGGATAACAGCCATTTTATGATAAGGACAGAAGTTAGAAGCAAATCCGCAGATTCCCATTTAGGTCATGTCTTCGATGACGGACCAGGACCAAATGGATTGCGCTACTGCATTAATTCTGCAGCCTTACGTTTTATTCCCAAAGAGGAATTAGATGAGCAAGGATACGGAGCTTATAAGAAGCTATTTGACGAGAATTAAAAAGGCCGCGATTCGCGGCTTTTCTTATTTTCCTTTTGCTTTAGAAGTGGAGGTCATTCCACCTGAAAGAATAAATTTCATTGCATCCTCAGGTTTAACATCGATAATTTCGACTTGCTCCTTTGGTATTAAGAAAGTAAATCCGGCAACTTGAAAGGTTTGTGGAACATAAACAGCTACATGGTCCTTAAGAGGACTGTAAAAATCCTCCAACTGTTCAGCAGTAATAAACCCCATACTTCTCATTTCCGTTCCAGGAATGACAACAAGCGCCACTTTTGAAAAAGACTTTTTCTCGCCCAAAAAGGATTGAACCGTATCTTTTATTACAGAATAGATCGTTTTTACAACAGGAATTTTTTCAAGCCATTTATCAATGAGTCTGATAATGCTTCCGGTAACAAACTTTGTAGATAGCCAGCCTAACAGCGTAATTAAAACAATCGTCGTCAGCAATCCAATCCCAGGAATATAATCATCCTTTAAATAAGGTCTTAATGTGTTTCCGAGCAGTCCATCGAGGAACAGAAACGTTTTGTAAATAACAAAGATTACAAGAATAATGGGAACAATGGTCAAAATACCGTTAACAAAGCTCTTCAAGAGAGTTTTCATTTTATCACCTACAATTTTATGATTGATTCTCATAATATAGGCGAATGCACAGACAGGTCAAGTACCTAATACATAAAGTAAGAGTGTTAACAGATAAAAAACCTTAAGGAGTGAATAGGTATGTATGGACATGGATTTGGTGGTCAAGATTGTTGTGGATTTGGTTATGCAGCACCAGTTGTAGGTGGATGTGGTTATGGATATGGCACTTTCGTATTAATCGTGGTGTTGTTTATTCTATTAATTATCATCGGCGCTAGCTGGTGCTAACCACTAAAAGACTCAGGTGAAAAGCCTGAGTTTTTTTGTTATTTTCTAAAAACAAGCTAAACACGAACAATAGTGATTTATTTTTATTTATAGTTCGCTTTTATTATTGACGGGGAGAATAATCTCTGATATATTTACCAAGGGTTAAGTAAATACATACGTCTTGGAGGTTTGGACAATGGAAAATAGATATGATGTTATAGTAGTGGGTGCAGGCCCAGCGGGGATTTTTACCTGCTATGAACTTACACTAAAAATGCCGAACGCAAAGGTGCTGTTGGTGGATAAGGGGCATGATATTTATCGGAGAAATTGTCCAATTCTAGAAAATAAAATTGAGAAATGTCCTCCAGCAGCGGGCAAGAAAGAGTTTGCAGGATGTTTACCAGCGTGTTCAATCACTGCAGGCTTCGGTGGTGCAGGCGCGTACTCAGATGGAAAGTTTAATATCACGAGCGAATTTGGGGGTTGGATGACGGATTATCTTCCAGATTCTCAAGTTGTCGATTTGATTAAATATGTTGATTCTATAAATTTAAGTCATGGTGCAACAGAAAGTATTACCGATCCACTTACAGATAAAGTTAAGGATATCGAGCGCCGCGGCTATGCAGCAGGTTTAAAACTATTACGTGCACAGGTTCGTCACCTTGGAACCGAACAAAATTTAAAAATTATGAAAAGTATCTTTGAATACTTAAATGATAAAATTGAAATGTCATATAAAACAGAAGTCCAGGATTTAATTACTGAAAGAACTCCTGATGGGTATGTTGTAAAAGGAATCAAGCTGAAAGGTGATAAGGACATTTATGCAGATAAGGTCGTTATTACTCCAGGTCGTGATGGTTCGAAATGGCTGACTGAGATTCTTAAGTCACGTCGCCTGAAAATGACTAGTAATCAAGTAGATATCGGCGTTCGTGTAGAGACGTCTGACATTGTTATGAAAGAAATCAATGACAATTTGTACGAAGGGAAATTTATTTTCAATACATCCGTTGGAACACGAGTACGGACGTTTTGCAGCAATCCTTCCGGACATGTTGTCGTTGAAAATCACTCTGGTATCATGCTTGCAAATGGCCATGCCTATAAGGATCCGAAGCTTGGAAGTCCAAATACCAACTTTGCCTTGCTTGTATCTCATACATTTTCAGAACCTTTCGATAAGCCGACCGAATACGCGCATGAAGTATCACGCCTTGCAAACGCCCTTTCAAATGGCGGCTTAATTGTCCAAAAATATGGAGATATCTTAAAAGGTCGTCGTTCAACGGATAGAAGAATTAAAGAGGGATTCATCGAGCCTACTCTTAAAGAGGCGGTTCCAGGGGATCTTGGACTGGTACTACCGTATAATACTCTTAAGAGTTTAATTGAGATGACCGAGGCGTTAAATCAAATTACACCAGGATTAGCTTCAGAGCACACATTATTCTACGGAGTGGAAGCGAAATTCTACTCTGCACGACCAAAACTCAATGACCGTTTTGAATCAGAAATCAGCGGTTTGTATGTCGGCGGAGATGGCGCAGGAATTACCCGCGGTCTTGCTCAAGCAAGTGCATGCGGGGTCTGGATTGCAAGAGATATCATCAAAAAAGCTACAACCGAGCGTGAAAAAGAAGTAGTAATGGCATAAACCCGCTAAAATTAGCGGGTTTATTTTTTTGATTTAGCTACATATCCGCGATAAATAGATATATCTGCGTTAAATGAAATATATATGTGATGCCTCTGATTCCATATAAAAAACCATACAAAAAAACAGGGAAATTTTCCCTGTTTTTTCAACCAATGGTAACTTTTTCTTTCGGATAATGAATTTTCTCCTGGCTAGTATCTTTGCCTCTTAGAATCAGTAAGCAGGTTACAATCCCCAAACGTCCGATAAACATTAATAAGATTATCAGGATTTTCCCAAATGTTGTTAGCATGGGTGTTAAGCCCATCGACAATCCATTCGTTCCAAACGCTGATGTAACTTCAAAGATTACTTGAATCAAGGTACCTTTTTCCGTAATAGAGAGGATTAATATCGAGACTAAACAGAGCATAGCGGCTGTGGAGATTACGATAAAGGATTTAAGCACATCCTCACTATGCAGTTCTCGTCTAAATACTTTAATGGAACCTTTTCCTCGTGCATAAAAGTAAATCGCTAGCAATACAATCGCAAACGTTGTCGTCCGGATTCCACCGCTGGCGCTGCTCGGTGAACCGCCGATAAACATTAATAACGACATAAAGAGCTGATTACTTGGTGTGAAATCATTCAAATCCATCGTTGCCAACCCAGCACTTTTAGTGGTGGCAGAATTAAATAAGGAATAGAAAAACGTTTCATGCCAAGATTTATCAGCAAAGAAATGATAACTATCGAGTAAATAAATCATAATGCCGCCAACAATGGTTAAGATGACAAATGTTGCGGTAGTTAATTTAGTAAATAAAGTGAAATGATACCTTCTTTTACTCTTCAAACTTAAGAAGTATTCATAAACCTCAACAATAACCGGGAAACCAATTGCTCCGATAATCATCAATAAAATGATGACAGTTTGAACAAAGTAGTCATTACTAAAAGGGATTAATGAACCCCCGGTAATATCAAATCCTGCATTTGTCGTGGCACTAATGGAGCCGAAAAATCCATGTTTAAAAGCTGAAAAGGAGCTGTCAAAGTATTTCAAGAACCGTAATCCTAAAATAATTCCTCCGATAATTTCAACTGAAATAATGGTAATAAAAACCCTCTTTGCCAGCTGCACCAAACCAGATAGGTTGGATTGATTTTGGTCCACCATGATCAGTTGGCGTTCCCTTAATCCTACTTTTTTACCAATCATTATCCAAAGAAAGGTGCTAAGAGACATTACCCCTAATCCGCCTAATTGGAGAATAATACACAAAAGAAATATTCCAAAATTATTAAAGGTATCTTTTAAGGAGATTACACTTAAACCTGTAACACTTACAGCACTAGCTGATGTAAATAAGGCATCAATAAAACTAATGGATGCATTTTCATGATGTGCCAATGGTATTTTTAAAAGAAATGTTGAAATGATTAAAGCAGATAAGTAAAAAATTACGATTAATTGAATCGTTGATAATTCTTTCTTCTTAGAAAATCGCTTTCTCGAAATATTCATTTGATCCTTCCTTATGTAAATCTAAGTGTTATTTTATATTAACCGCCCTTAAAAGTAAAAGATAGTTTTCCCACTAGAATTTTCTGACATTTTTATATATGCTAGTATTATTAGGACAAAGGATGCCTGGGGGACTATGGATATGATCACAAAGCTGAAATCCTTATATGACCAGAAAGAATACAATCAAGCATTAGATATCATAAATCAAGAGTTACATGTGTTAAAATCGATGCGTCACTCTGAAATAAAACAAAAGCTTAACAGAATAAAGTCTGCAGAAGAATTTCAGGTATTGATTCGGTTCACAGACCATTTTTTGATGTATCAATATAGTTCTTTTATAGCTCGTTACGCTTACCGCCGTTTCCCTTGCGTTTTAACACTTTCTTGGTATTGTGAGGAGCTTCTTGATAATGGAAAGCTGTTAGAAGCAGATGAGCTTATTTCTGCCGCAATTGCTGAAAACCAAGAGGACATTCAGGATGGTGAAGAAGTCGAACGGCTTTATTTTTGCAAGATTCGTTGTTTGTTAGAAATGAAGCTATTTAAGGAAGCAGAAAAACTTCTGGAAAAGGTGAAAGAATCGTCCCGACCTTTACATGACAAGATTGGTTATGTATTTATGCAAACTGGGAATAGAGAGAAAGCGGAGAAGTACTTTCAACAAGGACTTAACGATTCTGAAAAAGGACGGATTTGTTATTTGCTGCTGGCCGATTTAAAAGCATCAAATGGACAAATTGAAGAGGCTTTAGCGCTTATCGAACAAGGGGAGAAACTCTACCCTGAAACACCATCTTTCATGTTAGAAAAAATAAGACGTTACCGGGATCTCGGCAAAATGACAGAAATGCTTGAATTGATACAGGAATTAAATGAAAGAATAGCTGAGCATGCCTATCAAAAGTATTTTCGCTATTTAACCAAAACGGCGTACTACCAATTAGGAGAATTTGATATCTTAAGGAATGAAGATAAGAGGGAGAAATCCCTTTTCACAGTAAAAAATGAACAGGGTGAATTAATTAAACTTACTATCAAGCCCATTATTCAAAAAAGTAATTATTGTGTTCCAGCAAGCTTGGAGATGATTCTGACCTATTTTGGAAAAGACATTACCCAGGATGAAATTGCCACTCATATTTTTGATTTTACTGGTTCGAAGCTGTCAACGACCGTTGACTATCTTGAAGAAAACGGATATGCATGTCGATATTTTGTAGGCAAGAAAGAGCTTTATCAAGAATTATTGAAAAAGAATATTCCGATTCTGTTAAGTGTTGATTTTGAGCATTCTTCCCATGTTCAAGTGATGACAGGATATGACAGTATGTTTGATTTTTATCATATACAAGAACCTAACCTATTGGAAACGATGTATTTAGCTGCAGATGATATGGAAAAAGCAAATGCATCAACGAGTTATATGTCCATCGTATGCGTTCCAAAGGAAAGAGCCCAAGAACTTTCCTTTTTATCAAAAGAAGAAGATGATTATTTCCGCAGATTGCATGATTTAGGCGAAAAGCTGGAGGAGGATGAAGAAAAGTACAAAGAGACTTTTTTAGAATTCTTAAAGGCTGCTATAGATGTCCCTTACTCACCAATTTATGTGGTAAAGCATTTTTCTTTTGAGGAATATAGTGATTTCATCGTTCAATGTGCTGAAAAACTGTTAGAGTCTTATCCAAATAATGACTTTATGAATCTGCATGTGGCCCAAGCCTATATGCGTCTGCAAAGAATGGAGCAGGCTAGGGAGCAGCTTAACCATACAGCACGGAAAACCTTCTCTCCGCTCTATCATTTTCTCAATGGGAGAATTGCCCTTTACTTTGATGAAATGAAAGAAGCAATTGGCTACTTTCGGAACTCCTTGCAGCTTGATCCGGATCAATACTACACATGGAGCTATCTTGCTCTTGCCTATCTTTATTCAGGTGATGTTAAGAAGGCAGAGTATTTCTCCTCTATTAGTATGCAGCTTGCACCGAAAGAAAGATTTGTCCGAATCAATCATGCAGCAGTGTTAATTGAAAAGCAGGAGTACGATGAAGCCCGGGGTATTTATGATCAGCTAATTCGAGAAATACCTACGGATGGTCATGCATGGTATGAACGAGCGCGTCTTGACCAGAAGCTGGGGAAAATAAGAAAGGCGTTGCGTGGTTATTTAATGGCAATTAATTTGGAGGACAATATTCCTTTTGCCGTACTTGCAGCTGCCGACCTCTATGATTACGAGTTGAAGGAGCCTGCAAAAGCAGAAGAAATATTACAATCAGGCATAAATACCGCTGTTTCTGCCCAGCTTTTGGTTCGTCTCGGAGATTTCTATCATGAACGTGGGGAAATTGAAAAGTGTAGGGACTGTTATCAAGAATGTATCGATTTATTTCCAGATGAAGGTTTTGCCTATATTGGTTTAGCAGAAATCCTAGGCAGGCAGGAAAATAAGGAAAAGGCAGTTGAATTTCTTAAAACCCATAAAGCCAAATTTGATAAAGATAGTGAATACTTGATTAATAGTGGAAGTATGATGGCTGAATGGGCGATGGAAGAAGATAATAATCAGTTAATAGAAGAATCTTTAGAGTTAATAGAGAATGGAATCAACCATATTCACTCCAATTTCAATGAAGCTTTAGAGCTTTATGTAAAAATAGCTGGTGAAACACCTTTCATTAACCGAGCTATTGATTTTCTCAAACAAAAGTTTACAGATAATTCTAGTGTGATAGAATTCAAATGCTATGAGGGAACATTGTTCGAGGAACAACAGCAATACGCTCCTGCTTTGGATTGTTATAAAACTGCCATACAGGTAAGAGAAGATTCTTTTCCTTATTATCGATTGGGGGAAGTATACTTTAAGCTTGGAATGTATGAGCCTGCAGCAAGTGCTTATAAAACGAGCATAAGTATTGACCCAGCCATTGAGCCTGCCTATTTGCGATTAGCTGAAATAGCAGCATTCAATGAAAATCACGAGGAAGAAGCTGAATATCTCCTCCGCCTGCTGGAATTTGCTCCAGTAAGTGTAAATATAGAATATTTAGTTTCAATTTTAGATGAAGACAAACAGAGACAATTACTGGCTATGCTTCTATCATTGCCTAAAGGGTTAAATGAAATATGGAGGCTTGATTCGGAAGCTTATGTATATGGTGCTCTAGGTGAAACGCAGCTTGAACAAGAGAAGGTAAATGCTGCTCTTCAACTAAATCCAGACTATTCGGAACTGCTACATCATCAGGCTAAGATTTTTATTAAAGCAAAAAAGTGGAAGAAGGCTCGGTCTATCCTAACATTGCTTTTAAATAATGACCCTGAGAATGGGGAGCTATATCGAACACTCATTATCTACAGTGCTGCTGCAAATAAATGGTCAAGACTCCCGAATTTCCTGACAAAACTTGAAGGGAAAGATGAAGGTAAAAGCACGAGGTTTTTATTTGCCGCAGAGGCGGGAAAACAATTCGTTCTGGATATGAATTTGAATGATGAAGTTGAAGGGAATGCGTTTGGTCGTTTTGTCACGAAGCTAAAAAACCACACCAAGCAAATTTACCTTTTTGGATCTATCATCGAGCTGTATGAGATGGCGATTAGATTGGATAAAAATAACCTATCAGCAGTAAGTCATTTTGCTAAACTTTATGAGGATTTTGAACTAACTGAGGATGCCATAAAAATTTTACAAAAGTCTCTGAAGAAACAGTGGGATGAACCTCTTGCTTATCAGTTAGGTTTGAATTATTTGAATGAGGAAGATTATTTTTCAGCACTGCCGCTGTTTGAACGTCAATTAAACAGTGACCCAGAAGATTCCCATCTCCGCTATTTGGTTGCATTGTGTCATTGTGAAATGGGAGAAACACGTGTAGCCGAAGACATGATGATGAGGATTATCAAGGAAAACCCTTATGAACATGACGTCCATTTACGGTTAGGGCGCCTATTCAATGAACAAGCCAGACATTTAGGGGCAAAGGATATCCTTGAAAAAGGAATGGTATACCATCCATACGACGCTGAAATCAGGGAAGAGCTTCAACTGACAAATCAGAATTTAGAAAAGTCAATAGTACTCACTAACTAAAACAGATGCGAAGGCGTATCTGTTTTTTTCTATATACAAATATAAGATGAAAGTATTAAAAACCTCGCTCATACAATGAACTAAAAGGGGAAGTGGTGTGGCGGTGGAACGTACGTATTTAATTAAACCATTACTCGATGAATCCTTACCGATGATTGATTATGGTAAAGGGATTTATTTGTATGATAAGGATGGAAAAAAATACCTTGATGGTGCATCAGGCGCTGTTACAGCCAACATTGGACATGGGGTAACTGAAATTATTGAAGCGATGCAGGAACAGGCTAAAAAAGTCTCATTCGTGTATCGCTCGCAATTTACGAGTGAAAGTGCTGAGAAACTCGCTGAGAAGATCGCAGATTTAACACCAGCTGATTTAAATTGGTGCTTCTTTGTTAATAGCGGTTCTGAAGCGGTAGAAACCGCAATGAAAATGGCCATCCAATATTGGCAGGAGAAAGGCATACAAACGAAAACGAAGGTGCTTTCAAGGTGGGTCAGCTACCATGGAATCACGTTAGGTGCGCTTTCCTTGTCCGGTCATACTGGCAGGAGAGCACGATTTGTTCCACTTCTAGAGGATTTTCCAGTCATTAATCCCCCTTATTGTTATCGTTGTCCCTACAACCTTGAAGCCCCATCCTGTGGCTTTCTTTGCGCTCAGGAATTAGAACTTGCGATTAAACGGATTGGTGCCAATCATATTGCGGCCTTTATAGCAGAGCCTGTCATCGGTGCTGCGGGGGGAGCGATTGCACCACCAGAGGGATATTTTAAGAAAATCAAAAAAATCTGTGAAGACCATGACATCCTTTTTATTGCAGATGAGGTGATGACTGGTTTTGGGCGAACAGGATCGATGCTTGCTATGGAGCAATATGGGGTTATTCCTGATATTGTGGCTTTAGGAAAAGGAATGGGGGCAGGCTACGCTCCTATTGCGGCTGCGCTTGCAAGTGAAAAAGTCATTGAGCCCATTTTAGCGGGGACAAAAGTGGTGATGAGCGGACATACCTTAAGTGCCAACCCGCAATCCTGTGCCGTTTCTCTAGCGGTACTAGAATACTTGGAAAAAAATCAGATTGTTAGCGAAGTAGAATCCAAGGGAGATTACTTAAAAAATATGCTCTTACATTTAAAAAATCAATATTCCTTTATCGGTGACATTCGCGGTAAAGGCTTAATGCTCGGAATTGAATTTGTTGAGGACGTCACCACTAAAGCACCTTTTCCTAGGGAGGCACTCGTTACCCAAGAGATAATTTCCCTTGCTAAGGAAAAAGGGCTGCTTGTTTATCCGGCAGGTTCTGGTATTGATGGTGTCAACGGTGATTCCATAATCATCTCGCCGCCATTAACCATTACCAAAAATGAAATAGACGAATTGGTTTCACTCATGCAAGCAACCTTTGATGCTTTTACTCTACAATTGAAAATGGGTGGTGTTTAAATGGAAAATCCATTTGGAAAAATTACAACCTTAGAAAAGGTTTTGGAACTCTTCTATAACGGAATGACTTTAATGTTTGGTGGTTTTGGCGGTGTTGGGTCTCCACCAACCCTGATTGATGGAATCCTTGAAAAAGGGATAGAAAGGTTGATTCTAATTGGGAATGATACAGGGTTTCCGCACATCGGCATTGGAAAATTAGTTAGTCAGGAAAGGGCAATAAAGGTAATTGCCTCTCATATTGGTTCCAATCCCATTGCCGGAAAACTCATGCATGAAGGAAAGCTAGAGGTGGAGTTTTCACCGCAAGGAATTTTAGCAGAAAGGATTCGTGCAGGAGGAGTCGGTCTTCCTGCGATTCTAAGTGATATTGGAATGGATAATGATCTCGTATCAAAAAACAAGCCCCATTTTTTCCTCAACGGAAAGGACTACTTAATTGAAACAGCTTTAACCGCAGATGTATCAATACTTTATGCCAAAAAAGCAGACCCCTATGGAAATTTAATTTATGACAAAAGTGCCCGAAATACAAATCCACTTGTCGCAATGGCAGGAGATATCACGATTGCAGAGGTAGAGGAGATTGTTCCACTTGGAAGCCTCAATCCTGATGAAATTATTACCCCTGGAGTGTTCGTCGATCACATTATCCCTTCGAAGGGAGTGAACTGGAAATGGGCTTGGGAGTAGACTTTCGTAACAAAATAGCAAGAAGAGCAGCAGAGGAAATCACGAATGGAATGGTGGTTAATCTGGGCATTGGTATCCCATCCTTAGTTCCTAATCATTTACCAAAAGACATGATGGTGATGTTCCATGCTGAAAATGGGATTACTGGTATGGGACCAAGCCCAGAAAAAGGTATGGAAGATGAAAATTTATGTAATGCTGGTGGTTTTCCAGTCACCTTGAATCTAGGTGGTTCTTACTGTGATAGTGCTATTTCCTTTGCGATGATTCGCAGAGGACGGGTGGATATCACGATTTTGGGGTCACTTCAGGTTAGTGGAAATGGAGATTTGGCCAACTGGATTGTTCCGGGAAAAAAGGTCCCTGGTATGGGCGGTGCGATGGAACTAGCTCAGAAAGCAAGAAAAGTGATTGTATTAATGAATCATTGTGATAAAGCGGGAAATCCGAAAATTGTTACTTCCTGCACATTACCACTGACCTCTAAAGCCTGCGTTGATATGATCATTACGGAATTAGCTGTTTTCAGGGTGACTCCTGAGGGATTATTGCTAACAGAACTGTTTCCGCCCTATGACTTACAAGAGGTCGTAAATAATACAGAATGTGAGTTCACGATTAGTGATATTGTTCGAAAGATATCCTATTAATCTCACCCATCCTTAAAAAGAAGGAGTGAAAGCGTTGACTAATCATGAAGAATCCATTAAACAATGGCTGAAGGACAATCGTGCCAGAGGGACGAGGTTCTTACAAATACTCGTCCAAGAAAATAGTACTAGAGGAAACGAAAGTAGTGCTCAGGCTGTCATTATTGAAAAATGCCGGCAGTTGGGATTGAATCTCGATATCTGGGAAATTGACAGAAATGAGCTCATCCAGCATGAGGCATTCTGCTGTGATCGGGAAAGCTTTGAAGGAAATCCAAATGTAGTCGCGGTGTTAAAAGGGACTGGCGGCGGAAAGTCTATCATTCTAAATGGACATATCGATGTGGTCCCGGTTGGAGATGAGAAAAACTGGGAACATGATCCGTTTAGCGGACATATTGAATGTGGAAAGCTGTATGGACGAGGAAGTACGGATATGAAAGGCGGCACGGCTGCTCTAATTATGGCGATAGAGGCAATCATTTCCACTGGAATTAAGCTTAAAGGGGATGTTATTTTTCAAAGTGTAATAGAGGAAGAAAGCGGCGGTGCCGGCACACTCGCTGCGGTTCTACGAGGATATCGTGCTGACGGTGCTATTATCCCGGAACCGACGGGGATGAAAATTTTTCCAAAGCAGCAGGGTTCCATGTGGTTTAGAGTTACCGTGAAGGGCAGGGCAGCACATGGCGGAACAAGATATGAAGGCGTAAGCGCCATTGAAAAGGCAGTATTGGTCATCCAAAAGCTGCAGCAATTAGAAAAAAATCGAAATATAAAAATCACCGATCCGCTATTTAACAGTATTCCGATACCAATCCCGATTAATATTGGAAAAATAAATAGTGGTGAATGGCCGTCATCTGTTCCTGATTTAGCAGTAATTGAGGGTAGAATGGGCGTATCCCCTGAAGAAACGATTTCAGCGGCTCAAGGGGAAATGGCTGTGGTATTAAATGAACTCAATGAGCAAGACGAGTGGTTCCAAAAAAATCCTATAGCGATTGAATGGTTTGGGGGGAGATGGCTTCCAGGTAACCTTGAAGTGGATCACCCATTAATGAAGACACTTTCTGAGAGTTTTGTAGAAATCAAGGGAGAGCAACCAGTTATTGAAGCAAGTCCTTGGGGGACGGATGGTGGAATTCTATCAAATGTCGGAAATACACCTGTAGTTGTATTCGGACCGGGGATAACGGCAACGGCACATGACGCGAATGAACACATTCAGTTGGAAGATCTGTTTGCAGCAAGTAAGATTATTGCTCTAACTCTATTAAAGTGGTGTGAAGTCAGTGATAAGAATCCCTCCTAAAACAGAATTAGCAAAGTTTGGTACAATATTATTAAGAACTTTTTAGTATTTGGAGGGATTGTGATGAAGAAGGATTTGTGGATAGGCGGGGAATATCGAAGTGCTTCTTCCTATATGGAGCTTAAGAATCCATTTGACTTGGAGGTTCTTGGCCAAATTGGCATTGCTAATCAGGAAGATGTGCGCTCAGCAATAAAGGCAGCAGAAGATGCTAAAGAAATAATGGCAGAAATGCCTGCATTTGAACGGGCGGAAATCCTTGAGAAAGTTTCTCAATATTTAAAGGATGACCGAGAGGAATGCGCGAGAATAATAGCCCTAGAGGCTGCAAAACCGCTAAAGGCAGCGAGAGCAGAAGTGGACCGGACGATTATGACATACACTTTTGCGGCACATGAAGCGAGAAGAATTCATGGTGAAACGGTGCCAATGGACGCCGCACCTGGAGGTCAGGGCAGACTTGCCTTTACGATTCGGGAACCATTAGGCGTGATTGCTGCGGTTACCCCGTTCAATTTCCCTATGAATCTAGTTGCCCATAAATTGGGTCCAGCCATTGCGGCTGGAAATAGTGTTGTTTTAAAACCAGCTAGTCAGACTCCTTTATCGGCATTTAAGATAGCAGAATACTTTCACTCTGCAGGCTTACCGGCTGGTGCATTGAATGTCATTACGGGAAGTGGCAGTAAAATCGGCGATATACTAATGAAAGACGACCGTATCAAAATGATTACCTTTACAGGAAGTCCTGAGGTAGGTCGCTATATTCGAGAAAACTCTGGTTTAAAGCGGGTGACCTTGGAATTAGGCTCGAATTCGGCATTAATTGTTGACGTTGGTGTTCAATTAGAGAATGTCATCCCAAGAATTGTGAATGGGGCCTTTGCCTATCAGGGGCAGGTTTGTATTTCGATTCAGAGAATTTTTGTCCATGAAAAGGTTTTTGAAGCATTTGTGGAGAAGTTTGTTATTGAAACCCAAAAGTTAAAAGCAGGTAATCCCCTTGAGGAAGATAGTGATATTTCAGCGATGATTACACGTGGTGACGTACAGCGAACGAAGGAATGGGTAGATGAAGCGATTAGCAATGGAGCAGAATTAAAGGCTGGCGGAAACTCCGAAGAAGGGATTTTCCAGCCTACCGTTTTAGTAAATGTCCCTCCAAGCGAAAAGGTGAGTTGTGAAGAGGTATTTGCACCCGTTGTGCATATTAATAGCTTCGGTCATTTTGAGGATGCAATCAATATGGTGAACGATTCTAAATATGGGTTGCAAGCCGGAATCTTTACGAATGATATCCATAAAGCACTTCAAGCTGCCAAAAAGCTACATGTTGGCGGTGTTATGATTAACGAAATCCCCACCTTCCGCGTGGACCAAATGCCATATGGCGGCGTGAAAATGAGCGGAATGGGGCGAGAAGGAATCAAATATGCAGTGGAAGAAATGACTGAACTCAAGCTGATCAGCTTTAAAACAGAGTAGAAGAAAATGTCTGGCTGATTTCCAGTCAGGCATTTTTAACCTGCCTTATCGGGAAGGAGTCTATAAGATGAATCAAAGTGCCTCCACTATCCAAATCGAAGAAAGTAATTTCTTTCTTGACGTTTACCTAGATCCTTTTAATAAAAGAATCCGGATTGACGATTACCGCGGCAATACAAATCTACTTTTGGAAAAAGCGGAGGAGTTAGTCCGCAAGTATCAAGCAGAAAAGTTAATAATGAAAGCGCGGTCAGAGGATTTTTTACACTTATATGAAAAAGGCTTACAGCCGGAAGTCGTAGTTGACCGCTATTTTCTCGGGTCTGATGCTCATTTTTTTTCAAAGTTTTATACTGTGGAGCGAAAGAAGAATGACCATTGGATTACGGAGGACGGAATGATTCACAGCATTTATCAATTGGATACCACCATTGATAAGCCGTTTCCGCCAAAGGAGTATGAATTAAAAAAAGCAGATGAAGCATGTGCCGAAGAGCTGTCAGGATTATATCGCCAGGTGTTTCAGATTTACCCTACACCCTTACATGACCCTGAATATGTGAAAAAGACGTTAATGGAAGGGACTATCTATTACGTATACTTTTATCAGGGCAAAATTGTCAGTGCTGCATCTGCTGAAGTGAATTCTTTTTATAAAAATGCAGAATTGACCGATTGTGCGACCTTACCGGAACATCGGAAATATGGGTTAATGAAAATAATTCTCCGTGAGTTAGAGGGTGAACTGAAAAGGCAGGGAATATTCTGTGCCTATTCAATAGCGAGGAGTTTATCCTTTGGAATGAATGCGGTATTATACCAGCTTGGATATAAGTATCGCGGCCGATTAATGAATAACTGCTATATCTACGACAAGCTTGAGAATATGAATATGTGGGTAAAGAATCTGGCAAACTGCTAATATTTCGGCTACAGGTGACGAATTTTCGGCACCTTTTAATAGGAGGTGAAACAATGGTTCAATTAACTGCGTTAACGAAGGAAGTTCTTTCAGCCATCCTGAAAACCATCGATGAAGGAATCCATGTGGTCAATACAGAAGGGAAAACCATTTTTTATAATGAGGTTGCGGCAAGGCATGATGGCATGAATGTGAAGGAAGTTCAGGGGAAAGACCTGCTGGATGTTTTTCCTTCCTTAACCGAGAATTCAAGTACACTGCTCAGGGTGATTAAAACGGGCAAACCCATCTATAATCAGGCACAGGTTTATGTAAACATCCATGGAGCACGGATTGATACCATTAATACGACACTTCCTATTTTTGTAGATAAGGAGATTATTGGTGCGGTTGAAATTGCCAAGGATTACTCCCGGATGAAGCAACTTGCGGAAAGCCTATTAGATTTGCAAAAAAGTGTGAATAAAAACAATAAGAAAAAAATATCAAAAAACGTCAAGTATACGTTAGATGATTTAAAGAGTGTTAATCCGATATTCCAGAGCCTGAAGGACGAAGCTAGAAAGCTGGCAAAATCAGACTCTCCCATTCTTGTATATGGAGAAAGCGGGACAGGAAAAGAATTGTTTGTGCAAGGTGTCCATCACGAATCCCTTCGCGGGGATGGGCCGTTCATTGCTCAAAACTGTGCAGCCATCCCAGAAACGCTGCTTGAAAGTATTCTATTTGGTACGGCAAAAGGAAGCTATACCGGTGCGGTTGAGAGAAAGGGGCTTTTTGAGCTGGCAGACGGCGGTACACTATTTCTTGATGAACTTCATACCATGCCGATTGAGCTGCAGGCTAAGCTGTTAAGGGTTTTAGAGGATGGGATGGTACGAAGAGTCGGAAGTGCACAAAATATTTCGGTTGATGTCCGCGTCATAGCAGCGATGAATATCCATCCAAATACGGCTCTAGAAAATCAAAAGCTACGCTCTGACCTTTACTACCGTTTAAATGTCTTTACCTTTTCACTTCTGCCGATTCGTGAACGAAAAGAGGATATCCTGTATTTAACGGATTATTTTATTCAATTTTTTAATAAGAAATTGAATAAAAGGATTAAAGGGATAGAGAAAAAATTAGAGAGTTTCTTTATGACTCACCTTTGGCCAGGGAACGTGAGGGAGCTAAAGCATACAATTGAGTATATGATGAACGTATGCGAGGATGAGGTCCTTCAAATGGCGGACCTGCCAATAATGATGAAACAGCATGCGGCAATCAATGAAAATGTTGAGAACAGCCTTTCTTTAAGAAAAAATGTCGAAGAAATGGAAAGACAACTAATTGATTCAGCACTGAAAATGTCAGACGGCAACATCAATCAAGCGGCCAAGCTACTAGAAATCCCAAGACAAACCTTACAATATAAACTTAAAAAAATTAGAGAATAACTGCCGAAAAATCGGCGTTTTTTTTTATTTTATAGGCTGTGATAAAGCTAATTGTTGAGTTTTGCACCCTGTTGATTTACGCGGAAGGCACGAGACTCCTCGAAAATGCTATCGCATTTTCTTCGTGCGTGGGCGGATTCGAGGATGAAAAATCAGTGTCTTGCAGGAGGACGGGACAGGGGAGACCCCGCTCATCTCTTAGCGCCGAGGAGGCTTCCCGAACCGCCTGCGGAAAGCGAAGTGCCTCGTGACAGGCAAAGACCGCCTGTCACTGCGGTGATTATTTCAAGGAGCTTTCCTTAGTGGAGCGTAAATCAACAGGCCACTTTAACACAGCCAATTTTAAAAGATTAAGACATGGAGGAATCCTTACCCGGACTAAGTGCATTGGCATAATTCTTGCATAATATTTTAGTAAAGCAGGGTAAGGAGGAATTTAATATGAAACAGACACTATATAAGCCGAATAGGCATTGGAAAGATATAGAGCTTTGGAAAGATGTAAGTGAAGAACAATGGAATGATTGGCTATGGCAGCTAACAAATACCATCCGCACACTAGAAGATTTAAAAAAGGTAATCAACTTAACTCCAGATGAAGAAGAAGGAGTAAGAATCTCAACCAAAACGATACCCTTAAATATAACACCCTACTATGCTTCGCTTATGAACCCTGATGACCCACGCTGCCCCATTCGGATGCAGTCGGTTCCAATTTCAGAAGAAATTCATAAAACGAAATATGACCTTGAAGATCCACTATATGAGGATGAAGATTCACCAGTACCAGGATTGACGCACCGTTACCCAGATCGCGTTCTATTTCTTGTCACCAATCAATGTTCGATGTACTGCCGCTACTGTACGAGAAGAAGATTCTCAGGACAAATTGGAATGGGTGTCCCAAAGAAGCAGCTAGATGCAGCGATAAATTATATCCGGCAAACCCCGCAAGTACGGGATGTGTTAATTTCTGGCGGTGACGGGCTGCTTATAAATGATAATATCCTTGAATATATTTTGAAAAATCTTCGTGAAATTGACCATGTGGAAATTATTCGGATTGGAACAAGAGCACCAGTAGTATTCCCGCAAAGGATTACCGAAAACCTTTGTAACATTTTAAAAAAGTATCATCCAATTTGGTTGAATACTCATTTTAATACATCCATCGAAATAACTGAAGAGTCTAAAAAGGCATGTGAAATGCTTGCTAACTCTGGTGTTCCAGTCGGGAACCAATCGGTCATCCTCGCCGGTATCAACGACAGTGTGCCGATTATGAAAAAGCTTATGCATGATCTCGTGAAAATTCGTGTACGTCCATATTATATATATCAATGTGATTTATCCGAAGGAATTGGTCATTTCCGTGCACCTGTTTCAAAAGGACTTGAAATAATAGAAGGACTCCGCGGACATACGAGCGGCTATGCAGTGCCGACTTTTGTGCTTGACGGTCCTGGCGGTGGCGGGAAAATTTCACTTCAGCCGAATTATTTAATTTCACAAAGTGCAGAAAAAGTTGTCCTCAGGAATTTTGAAGGAGTCATTACCTCTTATCCAGAACCAGAAAATTATAAGCCAGGAACAGCAGAAGGTTATTTTAAAGAGATTTATCCTGACATGGAGGAGAAACGCTCTAATGTTGGGATTGCAGGAATTATGAATGACCAGCATTTTAACCTTGTTCCAGAGGGCTTACAGAGATTAAATCGTCGAAAAGAATACAATCAAAATCCTACCCATACCACATTGAAGGATAAACGAGGCAAGCGTGATGAGTTGAAGGAAAAGAAATTTCAGGCACTTCAAAACAAACCAGCGACTGCTGGAAAAAATGATTCTGATGGGAACTCTACATCGAATGAATAGAGGGATGAATATGGGATTAGTCTGTGAATGGTGCGGGAGTGCTGCTAAAAATGGTGAGAATAGCGTTTATTGGGAGCTTCCTGACGGCACAAGAGCCATTCAAATAATAGAAACCCCCGCAGTGGTTTGCGATGATTGCAACATGGTCTATCAAACAGATGAAATAACAAAGGAAATTGAAGATCAATTATTCCTGATTGATACGAAGAAAATTGGAAACAGCATCACCTATAAAGAGTTAATGTCCCTTCCGAGACTTTTGAAGAGAAATTATTTTGATTTTTCTTCCTAAAACAAAACCCCTATCAGCGTCGATAGGGGTTTTTGATTATTCTGTTTGAATCGGTTTTGCTGCGTTTTTCCTCGCTCGTAAAAACTTAACTAGGTTTAAGACAATGGTTTTCATGACTGCATAAAATGGGATTGCCAGGACCATCCCAAGGACTCCAGCCAGATTTCCGGCAGCTAATAATATAATGATAATGGTTGCTGGATGGGTGTCCAAGCTTTTTCCGAGAATGAGCGGGGATAATACATTCCCTTCCACCTGTTGAGCAATGAGAATAACTACTATGACTAACAATGCTTTTGTTGGAGAATCGAATAACGCTACGATTACCGCAGGTGCTCCTCCAAGAATTGGGCCGATATAAGGAATAATGTTGGTAAATGCTACGATTAAGGCCATGACAAGTGCAAAGGGTAAATCAATAATCAGGTAACCGATAAACGCCAGCGTGCCTACAGCCAATGCTACAGTTACTTGGCCCTGGATATAAGCAGAGAGAGTATCGCCTGTCTCTTTAAGGATGGATAAGCCTTCCTCTCTGTATGGATTGGGAAGGAATTTTGAGATTGCCGTAGGAAACTTGTGTCCATCTTTAAACATGTAGAATAATAAAAAAGGAACCGTGACGAGAATGATAGCTATATTGGTTATCACACCAAGTATATTCGTTATGCTGCCTGTAATCGTGTTAGGCAGGGTATTTGCAAATTCGATGAGCCTTTCCTGAACAGTTTCAAGAAGATCCTTTTGCTCGTCCATGATCCATTTAAATTCAGATGATTTCATGACATTGTCAAAAAACTGCATGGTTTTGTCTGCATATACTGGAAGTTCGTTCGCAAGAGCTGTAAATTGTTTTGTAATCGCAGGAATTAAATTTCCAATTGCAAGTACACAAATGAGTATAAAAACAACATAAATGATAAGGATGGCTAATAATCTAGGCACTTTATGGCGCTGTAGAAAATTAACGACTGGATTAAGTAAAAAGTAAAGAAAACCTGTTATCAAAATGGGGAAAAAGATGGTTGAAAAAAATATTCCGATTGGTTCAAATAAGAAGGATATCTTAGTTGAAACCCAAATGATGGTTAAAATTAACAAGACCTGTATTAACCAATATTGAAATTTCTTCTTTGCCAATGTATGTACCTCTGTTTCTATATATTTGGTAAAATTATATCAAATCTTTATCACTTATAGTATCTTTAAGTAAAATCAATTTTTGTCTCAGGATAGAAAGAAAGGCGCTATGTATGATTAAATCTTTTTATCATTTTTTAATGAAATATCGGCACCCAGAACCAAAGGATGCCATCAGTGTTTTTGCGAATGAGGCTTTTTTGGACCATAGCTTCCCAAAAACATCTGAAGACTACCATGAGCTCAGTTCTTACCTAGAATTTAATGGTCATTATCTAGAGTCCATGACTATATTTGATGAAGCCTGGGAACTTTATGTCTTATCAGAAAGTAATTGAATTTATGTAAATCCCTTTAGATCGTCTCTGTAAAAAGAGGCGATTTTTCTTTTTCCCCAGTGTGCGCGGGTACATCCATTGGTGCATATACTATTGTAATCAAAATTCACGACTCATCATTGAGAGGATGGAGGATATGAAAAGAAGGAATATACCGAAGTATAAGGTCGGTGATACGGTCGTGATAACGATGTATGGTACAGTTGGCAAAATAACCGATGTCAAGTTGATTGACGGGAATTATGTGTACGAAGTGAATAAAAGTGATGGTCTTTTTGTTGAATCAGGACTGCAGCTCCTTTCAGAATATGAAGGAGATTTGGTGGAGCAAGAACAAATAGATATTGAATATAAATTCTTCTTCGGAGATTTAGTTCAAGTCGCCGGATATGGCGCAGATTTGTTTAAGATTGTTGGATTTCGAACGGAAATTTGGCGCTACAAAGAAGATGCATGGGAAGATGTTATCTACGAACTTTCAAGAATTAGTGATGGGGAATGGCTGGAAGCGGGTGAAGAGGAAATGACACTCGTTGCAGACGCTGAGAGTGCGGATACGTTTATTCAAAAACTAGGACTCCTTTATTTAGTAAATAACGAAGAGAAGCACCAGGTCGCAATTTCAAAAACACAAAAAAACATTGTGAGAAAAGCAGAACTTGAAGAAATTGAACGAAAAAAGGAAAAGAAGCAGTTAATCGATAATTTATTAGATATATTTAATGATTACAAAATTTTATATACAATATTTCACGACCAGGAGTATTATCAAGTTATGCGTGTCATTTTAAGGAAATTAAAGAGTATTGTAAATGACGATGGTAAAAGCCATGTCTAGCTTCTACCACCTGGAAATTGCCACTAATAAATAAATGATCAAAGGAATTCCACCCCATTTTATTAGAAAAAATAGGCCGTCTAAAATCTTTTCAAAGGCAGTGATGATCAATCCATCCTCCTGATTTACATCATCAAGAATAGCATCAAATTTCGCTTGTAGATTTGACATACTATCACCTCATAATCGTATTTTTTTCATTCTATGCTTGTCCAAAGAAAAAAAGACATATTTAATCTTTTATTTTGCACTCTATGTTTAAGCTGCAGAATATTTACCGATTCTTCTAGAAGTAAATAGCATGAATGTGCAGAATTCATCATACATTCGTAAAAAGGGGGCGATGCTATGAGAGAAATTGAAGTATTTATTGATACGGAAGAGATTGCTGAATTTTTCTTTCATGAGCTGGTGAAAAGAGGATACGTTCCTACGGAAGAAGAATTGGAAGAAATCGCTGATATCACCTTCGAGTATCTCATCGAGAAAAGTATTATCGACGAAGAAGTAGAAGATGAATAGGTAAAATATCACGATACTGTATTCATCTTTTTAATAAGAAGTAGCGAAAGACGAGCATTTGAACCTGCTCGCTTTTTGTTTGTGATATTTTTTTTGCTATTTTTCATTAATTGGTGAAACTTTACTATTTCTTTATCGTATTAAGAATAGCGAAGATGAGGAGGAATGATGGATGCTTAAAAAGATTTTAAAATCAATTCTTGGAAGTAAACTTCATCATCAAAAAAAATATTCACATTCTAGTAATGCTTGGAAGAAAATGAACCACCACAAACATAAGCACCTAGGACATCAGCACTATAAAAAGAAGCATAAAAGCGGCAGTTTCTTTTCTAGCTTCTTTAGCAGTTAATTACTTATATGTTTAAAAGAATGACTTTAGTCGCTGCTAACATTATGGAAAGCAGATTTAGGGAAAATGAAATTATTGCAGAGCGATACGAGATTATCAACCATTTAGGCGTTGGAAGCTATGGAAATAGTTACTTAGTAATTGATCAGGTATCGCAGCAAAAGAAAGTACTAAAAGCATTACGCATCCATAAAAGAATTACGAAGTTAGGGAAAAGGGACTTTGAGCTTGAAAAAGACCTGCTCCAAACCATTAATCACGCTGGGTTTCCTCGTTTTTTCGAAGATGGAATTTACAAAAATATACCATTTTATACAATGGAGTATATTGAAGGTAAGAATTTCGAACAGCTGATCTTTCAGGATGGGCAAAAATATTCAGAAATAGAAGCTTTTAGAATTGCGAATCAATTACTAGAGCACATAAATTATTTGCATGAACAGCAGTTAATTCATAGAGATATTCGAATCCCTAATGTAATTGCGAATGGTTCTGAGATTGTGCTTATAGATTTAGGGCTGGCAAGGAAACGTAATCATGTGAATGCAGGAATAAAGCGAAAACGGCATTTGCGAAAAGAGGTAAATCCCCAGGCAGACTTTTATGGTCTTGGTCATTTTTTGTTGTTTTTACTTTACTCCAACTTTTCTTTTCCAAAAAAAACCAAGGAGAGCAGCTGGGAAGAGGAATTGGAGATATCATATCATGCAAAGTACATTATCAGCAGACTTTTACAAATAAAAGACTGTTATGAGTGCTGCGCACAAGTAAAGTCAGATATCCAAAAATATTTGTAGTATAAGGGAGGAAATAAGAATGTCTTTTTTTGACAAAGTATTTGCTAGTGTAGGAATTGGTTCAGCAACGGTAGACACCAAGCTCGAGAGGGATACATATAAGCCGGGTGAAACGGTTAATGGTATTGTAGAAATCAGAGGTGGAAAGGTAGACCAGCAGGTAGATGATATCTATTTATCATTAAATACTACCTATTTAAAAGAATCAGATGATAAAAAGTATAATGTTACAGCTACAATCGATCGTTTCCGAGTCACCAGCCCATTTACAATTGGAAAAAATGAAAGAAAAGAAATTCCTTTTTCCTTCCAGCTTCCACTAGATACACCACTGTCTATCGGCAGGTCAAAAATTTGGGTAACAACTGGTTTAGATATTAAGAACGCTGTGGACCCAGGTGATAAAGACTATATTCAAGTTGTTCCTGATCAATTGATGAATGCCATCTTTAACGCAGTCGACAGTCTTGGATTCCGTTTGCGTGAAGCTGATTGTGAAGAAGCATCTTACAAAGTTCGCGGCCGCTTGCCGTTTGTGCAAGAATTTGAATATGTACCAACCTCTGGACCATTCCGTGGAAGATTAGATGAGCTAGAGGTAGTCCTCAGACCATCAGGAAATGGCATAATAGAGTTGCTTTTACAAGTAGACCGTCGTGCACGCGGATTGGGTGGATTATTTGCAGAAGCAGCTGGTTTGGACGAAAGTAATGTAAGATTAACGGTAACATCCGCCGATATTCCAAACCTCCAACAGCAAATTCAAAGCGTTATTCAAAGATTTTCTTAATTTTCGACAAAAAAAGACAGATTTCTCTGAAGGATTCTCCTATATCCATCTCTAATTATTAAGTAATAAGAATTACCTTAATTATTGGAGGGGATAAGATGATCAAGGCGATAACCAGAAGAGCTAGTATTCAATATGATGTGACAATCTTTCAAACTCCAAAGTACAGAGAATATAAAGGGTACAAACAGGTATATCGTACATTCATTCAAGCAGGCAGCCATGAAAATTGTTTGGAAGAAACGTTTAGTCTCTTTAATGTTATGGATCGAATTCCATCGAATTATCAGGGGAGATTTCTTTCCACAGGAGACATCATATTAATTGATGAAGGTCGAGGCGGACAGCATTATTATCAATTAAAACCTGGTGGGTGGCATCCTGTTAATCGAATCCAAATAAGATAAAAGAAAACCTAAGGAGAAAATTCCTTAGGTTTTCTTACTGTCCAGCTCCAGCGCCCTAGCGGCTAGTGTCCTTCGCTCTCCGCCCTACGATAAGTCAACATCGAATCGCCTCCGGCTCTTCGTGTTTCCTTTATCTCAGTTGGAGCGCTCCTGGCCATACGCCGCTGACCAGGGCGCTTGCGCTTTTCTTATTGCTTTAGCTTTTATTGACCATTACTTTTTCGACCGCCTGATGCTTCATTTTCTTTTGCATGGGCATTATGCTCTGCTTCAATGGCCTCAGGTGGAATATGATTATTTTTCTTAGGGCGATTTGTTTGTGCTCTATGCTTTTTTCCCATAATTTTATGAACCTCCTTTGGATAATCTAAAAATAGCTTCCCACAAATAGAAAAATTCATGACGTTTTCAGTGAAAGGTTTTTCATTGGACAAAGTGTTGTGATATATTGACAAGTGTGAAGTTACGAACTTCACTTTAATTGATTGGAGGATTTTATAATGAGTGTACATATTGGTGCGAAAGAAAATGAAATTGCTGAAACGGTATTACTGCCTGGAGACCCGTTAAGGGCTAAATATATCGCGGAAACCTTTTTAGAAGATGCCAAATGTTATAATGAAGTAAGAAATATGTTTGGTTATACCGGTACATACAAAGGGAAGAGAATTTCTGTTCAAGGAACAGGAATGGGTGTACCTTCTATCTCCATTTATGTAAATGAATTAATGAACAGCTATAATGTCCAAAATTTAATCCGAGTTGGCACATGCGGAGCCATCCAAAAGGACGTAAAAGTCCGAGATGTTATTTTGGCAATGACTAGTTCGACCGACTCTAATATGAATCGTCTTACTTTTGGAGGCGTTGATTTCGCTCCTTGTGCGAACTTTGATTTACTTAAAAAGGCCTATGATGCAGGTGTAGAAAAAGGGCTTAATTTAAAAGTAGGGAATATCTTTACTGCTGATTCTTTCTATAATGACAATGCTGAACTTGAAAAATGGGCAAAGTATCAGATTCTTGCCATTGAGATGGAAACAACTGCATTATATACATTAGCCGCTAAATTTAACCGCAGAGCATTGTCGGTACTTACTGTAAGTGATCATATCTTAACAGGTGAAGAAACAACAGCGGAAGAAAGACAATTAACATTTAATGATATGATTGTAGTTGCACTAGAAGCAGCGACAAAAGAATAGGTAAAACTGCCTCTTTCAAGTATTGAGAGAGGTTTCTTATTGATTTTTTTGGTAAAAATAGATATAGTGCAGAAAGTATAAAGAAAGATAGATAGGTGAGAATTATGGTATGGAAAAATATAGTATTAATTGGTTCAATGACAGTTCTTTTTAGCGGCTGTAGTCAGGTCGATTCATTATTAAATAAACTTCCCTTCACTGGAAATGACTCTAGTAAAAACCAAGAGTCTCAACAAGAAGAATCTCCAATAAATGATCCACTCAGTTTAGAATCAATGTTTTTCAATGATATTAAAGAAGTAGATGGCAAAAATGTCATCCAAAATTCTACGAACGTCATGGCATTGGTTAACAAAGAGTTTTATTTGCCAGAAAATTATATACCTGAGGATCTTGTCAAACCAGAAGTGGAATTCTCCTTTAGGGAAGAAGATATAGAAAAAAGTTTAATGAGAAAAGAAGCGGCAGAAGCATTAGAGAAAATGTTTACTAACGCTGCAAAAAATGGAATCGAAATTCTTGCTGTATCGGGATACCGCTCCTATAGCCGGCAGAAATCATTGTATGATGCTGAAGTAAATAGAGTAGGGGTAGAAAAGGCTGAGCAGGCTGTAGCTATTCCAGGTGCAAGTGAGCATCAATCTGGATTAGCCATGGATATTTCGAGCAGGTCGAATAAATTATATTTAAATGAAGCCTTTGCAAATACCACAGAAGGTAAATGGCTAAAAGAAAACGCACATCACTTTGGCTTTATTTTGAGATATCCTAAAGAGAAAATGGACATTACAAATTATATGTATGAGCCGTGGCATTTCCGCTATGTCGGTGTAAAAGCTGCAACGATTATGTACGAGCATAGCTGGACGCTAGAAGAATATTTCAATGAAGTGAAGAAAATTTAAATCGTGACTTCCGGCACGCCTGACTAATGGATGTGCCCTTTTTCATTATACATAACTTTTCTTTGTTATTTTTTTATGAAAAATGTTATTCTAATCACTAAGGGTTAGTTTTACATATTATTTTTTGGACAATGAAAGTGGTGAAATCTTTGGATGAGCAAAATGTTAATCAAGAAAATCTTGAACAAGAGCAGGAAATAGAGAAGAAATCTGGGTATGTACACATTAAGAAATTTCATTTTATATTGATGTTGTTTTTCCTTGTGTTGCTATCTACAGGCATTACAACATTTGCCTTATCGGTTGGGGATGAAAAAGTCATTACAGTTGGTACGGAAAGATCAGAATTTGATAAACTTTATACTGCCTATGATACGCTGAAGAGTGGATATTTTGAGGAGCTTGATCAGAAAAAGCTAATTAATGGGGCTATTGATGGAATGGTAAAAGCTCTAGACGATCCTTATACTGACTATATGAGTGTGGAGGAAGCGGAAAATTTCCATGCCTCAATTAATTCTTCATTCCAAGGAATCGGTGCAGAGATTCAAGAGAAAGACGGACATATTATGATTGTCTCACCAATTAAGGGCTCTCCAGCTGAAAAAGCGGGTTTGAGGCCGAATGATATCATTGTATCTGTCGACGGAAAAAGTCTACAGGGAATGACCTCGACTGAAGCGGTAACCATCATTCGTGGAAAAAAAGGAACAAAGGTGGAATTAACCATTCAACGGCCGGGAACAGACGCACCTGTTAAGGTACCGATTATCCGCGATGATATTCCTATTGAAACCGTTTATGGTGAAATGATTGGCGACGGTATTGCCAAAGTTCAAATTACAAGTTTTTCTACTAATACCTCAAAGGACCTTGCTGCGAAGCTAAATGAACTGCAGAAACAGGGGATGAAAGGGTTAGTCTTAGACTTGCGTCAAAATCCAGGCGGATTATTAGATGAAGCCATTAGTATTTCAAGTATGTTTGTTCCAAAAGGAAAACTAATATTAAAAGTGGAAGACCGGAATGGTAAGACCAAGGAATATCCTTCACAAAATGATGGGGATCCAGACTTCCCGTTGGTCGTATTAATTGATAAAGGCAGTGCCAGTGCCTCTGAAATTCTTGCTGGAGCAGTTAGCGAATCTGCTGGTGTTAAGCTAGTAGGTGAGAATTCCTTTGGGAAAGGAACCGTTCAAACGGCCAAGGACTTCCCTGACAATTCAAATATAAAATTTACAACTGCAAAATGGCTCACGCCAAATGGTAATTGGATTCATAAAAAAGGAATTAAGCCTGATATTGATGTTCCACTCCCTGAATACGCAACATTACCAATCATTAATCCTGACAAAGAGCTGAAGCTTTCAAGTTCTTCAACTGAGGTTGAATCAGCTCAGAAAATGTTAAAGGCAATTGGGTATGATCCAGGACGTGTAGACGGATTCTTCGATGAGAAAACACAGGAGGCTGTTATTAGCTTTCAAACAGCAAATAATCTGCCTGCTGATGGAATCTTAAAAGGAGATACTACCTTTAAATTAATGGAAAAGCTTAGAGAACAGATTCAAAACCATGATACTCAGCTTCAAAAAGCAATTGAAGTGTTAAAAGAGGAAATGAAATAATGAAAAGCCTGAACCGTGCTGCTGGTTCAGGCTTTTTCCATGTAGAAGTATAATCTTTGCCTAATTTTCCGAAAATGGAAATAAAAAAAGGAATTTGGTGATTTTAGATATGAAAAAGTTAATCATTGCCGTTATTGTCCTTTCCTTTTTCGGCTTCGGCCCCTTACAGACATTTTTTCAAAGCAGTACAGAGAAGAAGGGAGAAGAAGCGAAGAGTATCCCTTTTCTAGAAAAATTAAAGGATTCTTCTGAAAGTGAGAAGAAGGTGGAAACCTTTCTTATTATCGAAAATAGTAAAGGCTCAGCTTCATCAGCAATCGAACCAGGGCTGTTGTTAAAATATGATAAAGACCAAAATAAAATCGAGTACGGATCTATCATGCTTGCACTTGATGGCAAAGAAGGGGAATTGGAGAACCTGAAAAAACAGGCAGCAGAAAAATATCAAGTAGATATTGATTATTGTTTTATCTTTGATACTTCTGGTTTCGGGACTGTAATTGATGTGCTTGCTCCGAACGGGATAGAAATGATGACTGGAAATGAAGGGCATCTGGATGGTGAAAGACAAAGACTAAAGGGTGAGGATATTGTCCAATATTTTGAGCAGCTAAAAATGAATTCAAGTTATGCTAAAGAATTATCTCCAATATTTATGGCATTAAAAGAAGAAGTATTGAAAGAAATATCTGCTGAGGATTTCCTCACTATAGCACCACAAGTTCTGAATGAGATCTTAAAAAATGTCAACACTGACATAGGAAAAGGAAAGTTCATGGATTTGGGATTAACGGTAATGATGAACCCTGTCACTTCAATTGAAGAAATAGAAATAGTGGCTGCCAATAAAAAAAACAAGCTTGAAAATGTAAATAAAATGTTAGAAGATGAGCAAGGGATTTATTAATTAGTTGAGAAAGTGAATGAGTTCATTCGCTTTCTCATTAATTTTCAGGAAGAATATCTAATAATTGCCGGATTCTTTCTTTTTTACGTTCTATTACTTCTGCAATAAATTGACTATATTCATTATTTTTCTGCGAGTCATGCTCCTCATATAATTCCTTTAATTGGTCCAGGTGCTCTTTTAGGGTATATTCATTCACGCCAGAACCTCCTGAATGTACCTTGCGTAAAATAATTTCCACAAGCCTGTCATTGGTTGCTTCGAGAGATTTTGTCCCTTGTCGAACATAAATGGCACCATAACGAAGTTCATTCCGCTGAACAACAGAGGTGTAGGGCACATATTTTGGATCATATTCAATGATGAGTACCTGAAATCTTTTATTGCTTAATGTTTGTTGGTCCCTGCTAAAATAAAAATCCTCCGTCCGATATTTTAAGTATTTTGGCAATAAATTTGCCAGTTTATTATCGATATCTGCTTTATCTAGGAAATCATCTTCGTGAAGTCCAGTTAAAGAAATGGATCCCTCATCATTTTGACTGACACCAACAATAATACAGCCGCCGCCTGAATTTGCGATTGCAAGCACGTGTTTAGCCATCTTGGAAAATTCTGTCCATTTGGTTTTAAAATCTAGAAAATCTGTTTCACCCGTATTGTGAAGAAGAAGGTCTTTTAAGGATTCATGTGATGGGTTTTTAATAAAATGAAGGAGACTTCTTGGGTAGACATACTCATAAATCATGAGGGAAGGTCCTTTCTGAATATTCTTTTACTACTATTATAAGCCACATTTATCTAGTTGATAGCCCAATTTCAGCTATAATAAAAGGAATATCAGAGGAAAAAGAGGTAAACATAGATGAACAATACTGAGGTATATATTTTATCCGGGTTTTTAGGAAGTGGAAAAACGACGCTATTGAAGCGACTGCTTGAAAATGAGCAATTATCAGGGCGAAAAACCGCCGTAATGATGAATGAACTAGGAAAGGTCTCAATTGATTCAGAAGTCGCTCGGGACGAAGATGTAGCTTTGAAGGAGCTATTAGGGGGCTGTATCTGCTGTTCCATTCAGGACAAGCTTGAAGCACAGCTGCAGGGCTTATTATTGAATGAAAAGCCAGAAGTTATCTATATTGAAACCACGGGGGCTGCACACCCGGTTGAAGTTCTAGATGCCATCCTTTCACCCTTATTTGCGGATCAGTTTACGATAAAGGGAATTGTAACAACTGTGGATGGATTAAGATGGCGTGACAGAAAGACGTTAAGTCCACAGGTTCATCAATTACTGCTCGAGCAGGTCAGACACGCAGATTTTATCCTTGTTAATAAAATGGATGAACTGTCGGAATCAGAGCAATCAAAAATTATTTTTGAGATACAAGGAATTAATTCTGCTGCACGCTGCTTATTAACAAATTATTCTCAGGTCTCTATTGATGAATTGAGAAAACTGACACTTTCATCATTTTCAAAACAAACCAGTGCTGATTTTTCGAAAAATGCTCTTAATTTAACCACGTTTGTCTATCAATTCCAAGAACCAATCAACCATTCTGACTTCGAGGATTTTTTGAAGGGTTTACCTGAGAGGATATATCGCATCAAAGGCTATATAAAATTTGATTCCTTATCAAAACCATATCTCTTCCAATATTCTTATGGAATGCCTTTATATATGAAGGAAGAAATGAATTTACCATTAAATCTAGTATTTATCGGCGAAAATATGGATTGGTTTGAGATTGAGGAAAAGCTAGGTAAACTTGAAAAAGACTTCAAAAAACAAAATTAAAATGAATGAATATTTCTTCTTCAGGTAACTCTTTTAATGTAGTTATTTTTTCATTGTAAAGGGGGTTTAGATGAAGAAGAAAACAGTTTTTGTGATGGTTATTCTATTCCTCCTAAGTGGTCAAGGGATACAAGCAGCAACAAATATTAGTTACAAAATTGAAATGCTGCCATGGGAAGAAGCCAATAATGTGCTGCCGAAGTATTCAAAGTTTACGGTTCTAGATCTTGAAACAGGGAAGAAGTTTAAAGTTCAAAGGCGTGCCGGCAGTCATCATGCCGACGTACAGCCATTGACACCCAAGGATACAAAAATCATGAAAAAGATTTACGGAGGAGAATGGAGCTGGAAGCGGCGTGCCATCATCGTGATTCGCAATGATCAATGGATTGCCGGGTCGATGCATGGGATGCCGCACGGTGGGGGTGCCTTAAAAAATAATTTTCCAGGGCATTTTTGTATCCATTTTTTCGGCAGTACCACTCATCGGACGAACACAATGGACCTCTCGCATATGTTGATGGTTTATAAGGCGGCTGGGAAACTAGAAGAGTACTTAAGTATTACATCACCTTATGAAACGGTTGAAGCGTATATAGCTGGTTTAAAGCAGCAGGATTCCTATATTTCAAAGTTGATCTCTGTACAAAAGCTTGAATGGAAACCGATATTAGGCAGAATTGAAAATGTTAGAATAACCCGGATGCCAATTTTACCAGCAGAGGATTTAAAACAGGAAATAAGCATGGATGTTCCAATTGAAATTGATTGGTTTATTAAAAATAGAGGAAGTCAGCACTATCGTGGTGAAATCCATTTAATTCGATTTTCAACGATGGATGCCTGGAAAGTAGACTCTGAATCGTTTTTTAAAGAAAATGGCCTAAAATAAATAAAAAAACACCTTTAGCAAAAGTTAAAGGTGTTTTTCTGTTAGGCTTGTTCTCCGAATTTAATGAATGTTCTTTCGTCCTCAATTAGACCACAGGAAGCACATTGAATTCGATAATCAGGTCCATTGTATGGAAGGTGAAAGGGTTCTAATTCATTTTGACTGTATTCTTTCATCACTTCACCAGATTGCGGGTCAAGCTTCACAGATTGGGAAACTTGTTGAATAATATTAAAGCGGCTTCGATTGGTTTTACAATTAGGACATTTATAAGGTGTAGACATATATTACTCCTTTCATGGTGTTGTTAAAATCTATTTTTTGCAATAATATTGGAAAGTATGTAACAATGCAATTGAGGAGATATGGAGGTGGGGGTATTGACGATAGGAAATATCAATTTTGATGAATTACTAGCTGAATATCGAATGATTTGGAATAATCGTATGCTAGCTGCCAGTGATAGAAACAGTGAAGAGACCTTAACAGAGGCAGTGAAAAGGGAACTGCTTGATGAGAACTCTCATCCGAGAATACGGAAGAATAAATTTGAAAAATACTATTCCGCTATTAGCAGAATCACACAGTCGACCATCTCAAATGAGGCTAAGGTATCACTTATCCATGTCCACAATGGTATTATGGAGAAATTGATAAAGGAGAGTTAAACGTGAAAAAAATTAAATTGCTAAGTCTATTGATTTTAGCTTTATTGGTCGTCAGTGCATGCGGTACCAAAGACAATCAAAATCAAGCTGAAAAAGAGTTGCCTGAGTTTGTAGAAGTCAAGTTGACTGTTACCCCGGAGCATGGACAAGCCAATGAACCGATTATCTTTGAAGCAAAGGTTACACAAGGAGAAGAGAATGTTGAAGACGCAGACGAGGTGAAATTTGAAATTTGGCGTGCGAAGGATGAAAACCACGAAAAGGTAAAAATCGAGCATGCTGAAGATGGAATCTATCGCTTAGAAAAGTCGTTCGCACAAGAAGGAACGTATTATATTATTTCACACGTAACAGCTAGAGATATGCACAATATGCCTAAGAAAGAATTTGTTATTGGAACAGCAAGTGAAACGGAGGACCCAAATGAATCGAAGGATTCAATGGAAGGAATGGATATGGAAGGGCATTAGAGATGTAAAGACAGCAGTGTAATTGCTGTCTTTTTTCTATATCTCTGTAACATCGATTTGCGAATATTGAATGTCATATGCTTTTATTAATTTTATTTCAAGTATTCCATCTTTATATTTAGCAGTGGATCCTTTCTTTTTTACCATTGCCGGGAGCGTGATGGAATGTTTAGCATCTCGCTCTGGTATATGCTCCACCATTAGCTGATTCGCAGTATGATAAATCCGCAAATCTTTAAGGAGTGATTCATCCTTAATTGGTATTCTAACGAATACGGAATCATGCGTTTCAAAGGCTGAAGAGTTTAATGTATTACCCTGCTGAGAGGGATGGGATTTGAAATGATTCACAACGTCTTGAGGATTTATGGCACCACCCGATTGAGAGGGCATTACATTTCCCATAATGCCTTTAATAAATTGGTCGATTTCATCTGGTTTCATATGCTGAAGCTTATTCTTCATGTCTTTATTAAAAGGAAATAAATTCCATGGAAACATAATTTTCCCACCCTTTCTGTATACTCTCACTGGGCATTGCTACCATATACTATGCAATAAAGATGCTATGCGTTATAAACAGAAACATTTATATTCGCATATATAACATGCATGTCAGTCATATAGTATAGAAAAACTATATTGAGAGGTAATGGCTCGTGAAGAAAAAAACGGCTTTAATTACTGGGGGAGCTACTGGTCTAGGGGAAAAAACTGCTTGGCAGCTTGCCGAACAAGGTTATCAGCTGGCGATTAACTATCGAAACAGTAAAAAAGAAGCTTTTCTTTTATCACAAGAGCTTGAAAAGTATTTCGGGAATAAAATCATTTGCATTCAAGGTGATGTGGCAAATCAGTCTGATTGTACGCACATTGTTGAAAAAGTCTTGTCGGAATTTTCCTCAATTGATGTTGTCATTCATAATGCAGGACCATATGTACGCGAGAGAAAGAAAATGACGGAGTATTCAATCGATGAATGGAATTATTTAATAAATGGCAATTTAAATGCAGTATTCTATTTATCCAAGGTAATCATTCCAATTATGCGAAAGCAGCACTGGGGAAGAATTATTACAATGGGTTTTGATAGAGTGGAAACAGCTCCAGGCTGGATCTACCGATCGGCATTTAGTGCTGCAAAGACAGCACTTGCATCACTCACTAGAACCATTGCCATTGAGGAAGCGAACTTTGGAATTACCGCTAATATGGTTTGCCCAGGGGATATCATCTCTCAATGGAAGGAGAAAGATATTGAAGACTCCATCTTAAGTGAAAACGTTCCAGTTGGACGCCAAGGAACGGGGGAGGATATATCGAGAGTAATTTCCTTTCTTCTTGAAGAGAAATCTGACTTCATTACTGGGTGTATTATTCCTGTTACAGGAGGAATGGATGTACTCGGGAAGGCCTATTATCAAGCAAAAACACCTCAACAAACGGAGGAAACGTTATAGTCTTTCCTTTTTACAATTTTTGAACTATTCGATTTTGTGGCATAAATTGTATACCTTTTGTGGATAATAGATGTAGCACATCTATGAAAGGAGCAAAATAAAATGAGTTTTAACATGAATAGAATTAATCCAAATCAAACTCAAGTATTTTTTCATGATGGTCGTTTTGAAACATTAACGAATGAGGAACTAGAAGAATTTTTGCTCCACATGGGTATTAGTGAGGTTAATTCAGGAATGGAACAAGATGTAACGGATTAATAATATACTTTATAAAAACAAAAAAAGAAGCAATCGGCCATGGCCGGTTGCTTCTTATGCTTCTAACAAATGAGAAGGTTCTTCTTGTACAGCACCATTTCTCATGAGATAGAAGGAGTATTGGTCTTTAGGAATTTCATATAAATCGTACACATCACCATTTGCATTCAATTGGTCATAAAGTGATTTTCTAGTTTCATTGGCTTTAACAACATAAGGGAGTTTTTCGGCAGCCTTAATAGACCTGATATTTACCTTACGAATCCTCATAAAGATGGTTTCTATTCCCATGTTATAAAAAACTTCTTGGAAAAAAGCATCCTTTGCTGGGCTGTTATAGCCTTTTCCATGGTAAGGCTTACCAAGCCATGTGCCTAAAAATCCAGCATTATCTTCAATATCAAATAGATTAATGGTTCCGATTGGGTTACCCCATTCATCCAGAATCGTCCGTGAAATCAATTCACCGCGCTCTTCTGCTTCTATTGTTTGTTTTGTCATAAAGATAAATTCTTCATAAGAATCACATTTTTGACGCACAAAAGGAAAGACATCTGGATGCGACATTAGTTCAAATAATACATGGCTCTCATGAAGATCTCGTTTCTTAAGCATTGAATTTCCCTCCATTGGGCAATCCGATTCCATGTCTAAAGAAGCGGCCCACCCTCGAAATTTTTTATTCAGATAAACTAAAAAATTTCGGGGTGGGAATCGAACCCACTAGAACCAGGTATTACTGGTGGCGCACCATTTGCCTTCCCTATATCATTTTTTTTGTTGATGAAAAATAATGTGATTTACCCCCAGATTTTCAGGCCTTTTTCGGTCTCACTTAGAGTATCATACAAGAAAAAATAAAAAAAATAAATAGGTTTTTTGTTGTTTTTTCGTGATTATTTATTGGCAAATTTCAACATATTTCTACTCTTCTGAGAAAACGATTTCACCGCCAATCATCGTCCATTTTGGTTTTGCTAAATAATGAAACGGATGGTGACTCCATAGCACTAAATCAGCTTCTTTTCCCGCATCTATGCTTCCCAAATGAGTGTCTAACCTTAGGTTCCTCGCTGGAAGTATCGTGATTCCCTCAAGTGCATTTTGCTCGGAAAGACCCTCACGCACGGCTATGCCCGCACATAGATTTAAATATTGAATTGGGGTATAAGGATGATCGGTTGTTATCGAGACTTCGACACCGTTATTAGTAAGCTCTTGATAGGTTTTCCAAGTCTTGTTTTTCAGTTCAATTTTTGATCTTCTGGTTAAGGTTGGTCCGACAGAAACTTTTAAATTGATTCCAGATAACTCATTGGCAATTAAATGTCCTTCAGTACAATGCTCAATTCTTAAATCTAGATTGAATTCCTCTGCAAGACGTAATGCGGTAATAATATCATCAGCACGATGTGCATGAATTCTGACAGGAATTTCTCTTTTTAAAGCCATAACGAGTGGAGCTACTCTTAAATCATCAGGGGTATCTGTATGGATTGCTTTATAAAAAGCTTCCCTGAGCATTCCCATGATTCCCATTCTTGTAATGGAGTCATTATTTCCCTGACTGTGAATTCTTTTCGGATTTTCCCCCAGCGCAAGCTTTAGACCTGCAATTTCCTGGATGATCATTTTTTTAACATTTTTACCCGTTGTTTTAATGACAGATGTGGTTCCTCCAATGACATTGGCACTGCCTGGCATGACATGTGCAGTTGTGATACCGCTTTTAATCGCATCGGTAAAGGCGGGGTCTAATGGATAGACACCATCAATGGCTCGTATATGCGGTGTCATGGCTTCAGCCGTCTCATTTGCATCATTACCAGCCCATCCAGTTCCTTCATCATATAAACCTAAATGGGTATGAACATCAATAAACCCGGGAAAAAGATAATGGTTATTACATTCAATGATTTTGACATTTGTATCAACAAGAAGATTTTTTCCTACTTTTATTATTTTTCCGTTCTCAACCAAGACATCCCCGTTTTGAATTGGCTGGGATGTGATGGGATAGACATTCGCATTTTTTAGAAGTATTTTCATGATAATTTAACCTTTCCCATACTTAAAATAGTATTTTTACTATTTTATCAACAGTTCTGTTGAAGTGATAGTGGAAAGTAAGTGATTTTTAAAAAAATTACGAAACCTTTTCCTGGTATAAGCGTAAGTATTAGGGAAAGATAGAAAAAATTTTCAGTTGGGGGAATCATGAAATGGTAAAAAGTGAAGAAAGAATGCTTGCGGCTATTCTCTATGTTGTTAGTCTTTTTTTTCCGATTATAGGTCCACTTGTTATATGGTTATTAAAAAAGGATGAGTCATCATTTATCAATTATCATGGAAGAGAATATTTTAACTTTTTCATTTCTTACACTGTTTATTCAGTAATATCCGGAATCTTAGTCTTCCTAATCGTTGGTATTTTCCTATTATGGATTTTGGGAATTATGGCCCTCGTATTTACTATCATCGCTGCAGTAAAAGCTTATGAAGGAAATGAATATCGATTCCCATTAGTCTTTAGAGTAATTAAATAATATAGACCAACAAGCCCAGCAAAAAAAAATTGCTGGGTTTTGAACGTTTTTATAGTTCAAACGTCATATCATTATACAAAGTTAAAGAAGGGGGAATTAGTATGGATTTATTAGAAGAGATTAACTGGGGATTGATCGCGCCGCTCTTTATTATCCAACTTATTTTATTAATCGTATCATTTATAGACTTATCCCGAATTGAAAAAACAAATGGTCCGAAGCTTTTATGGGTATTTATTATTGTGTTTGTAAATATTATTGGGCCAATTCTCTATTTTGTGATTGGAAGGAGAAATGATTAATGTCTCTCATCCAAATTAAAGGGCTAAAAAAGATTTTTCAAGGTCATGAGGTAATAAAGGGGCTTGACTTTGAACTAGAAAAGGGCAAGTGTATTGCCCTTTTAGGTCCAAATGGGGCAGGTAAAACGACAACGCTGCGGATGCTTTCGGGTTTGATGAAACCAACTGAAGGGTCAATTACCTTTAGTGATGCTAAAAAGGATGGAGATATTCGCCATTTAATTGGCTATTTGCCACAATTTCCGGTTTTTTATGACTGGATGTCTGGATTGGAGTTTCTTCAATATGTGGGAAAACTTGCAGGATTAACAAGTAAAGAAGCAAAGGAACGATCCTTGGAGCTGCTGGAGCTTGTTGGAATAAGCAATGCGAAAAATAGAAGAGTAGGTAAATATTCTGGCGGGATGAGACAAAGGCTTGGCATTGCACAGGCAATCATTCACCGTCCGCAGTTAGTCATGCTGGATGAACCAGTTTCTGCATTAGATCCTTTTGGAAGAAGAGAAGTACTCGAGCTTCTAGAGGGATTGAAGAAGGAGACCACAATACTATTCTCTACTCATATCCTGAATGATGCTGAGGAAGTATGTGATGAAATATTATTTCTACATAATGGAGAAATTGTTGAGTCTGGGACAATGGTGAACTTGCGTGAGCGGCACCAACAGGCAAAAATCGACTTGATCTTCCGAAAGAAAACGGAGGAGATGGAGAGCACTCTAAAAAACCATTCCTTAACTAAATCAATTTTGGTAGATGGAAATCGAATTAGTGTATTTGTTACGAATGTTGAGCTAGCCAGGAAAGAGTTTTTAAAGCTGATTTTTGAAAAAGATTGGCAATTGGATAAATTTGAAATGAGCAGTATGACCCTTGAGGATGTATTTATGAAGGTGGTGGGAAAATGAGCCAGTGGATGACACTTTTTCAAAAAGAGATTCTTGAAATGTGGAGGAATTTTAAATGGATTTGGGTACCCATTACCTTTATCTTATTAGGCGTATCAGAGCCGGTAACGAGTTATTATTTACCGCAAATCATAAAATCATTTGGCGGCCTGCCAGAAGAAGCGATTATTGATATACCACCTCCAACGGCTGGAGCCGTTTTAGCTTCCGGGCTCAGCCAATACTCTACACTTGGAGTTTTAATCATTGTTCTAGGTACTATGGGTGTGATTGCTGGTGAACGAAAAAGTGGAGTGGCAGCCATGATTTTAGTAAAACCGGTCTCCTATCTGTCTTATATTACTTCTAAATGGGCGGGTAGTCTTTTGTTGGTATGGTTTTCTTTATTTATAGGGTATCTATCAACATGGTATTATACTGGTCAGTTATTTGAGTGGGTGGCATTCGGGGAATTTTTCCAATCGTTAGTTTTATATGGGGTGTGGTTAACTGTCATATTAACTGTTACCATATTTTTTAGTTCAGCTCTCTTGTCTCCAGGGATGGCAGCCTTCATATCGCTGGCACTGGTACTGGTGGTGAGTATTATTAGCGGGGTACTTTCTCACTTACTAGAGTGGAGCCCTTCGCAGTTAACTAGTTATGCAAGTGCTTTGTTAACTACAGGGAACCTTCCTGATGATACACTGCCAGCTAGTTTAATAGGCATCCTCCTCATTGTTATCCTATTATGGTTAAGTGTGTTCGTATTTAAGAAAAAAGAGCTTGCCTCTTAAGACCATTTTGATTGGTATATAGCAATTTTCATGAAGAGGTCATTAAATGGCTTCTTTTTTTCTACTAATTTAACGAAAAAACTCCTATCATTTTTTTTGTTCACGTTTAATAGAATAAAGATAAGAGAGGCAGATAAGGAGTTTTCTAGATGAAAATACATGAATATTACCGTGGCAGTGCCAATATTACCTTAAATGGCAGCATAGCAGCGCTCGTTCCTGCAATCATCATTGGTGTCGGGAATCTATATTATCTTCAAAATAACCAGATTATGATATTAATGATACCTTTTATTGTTTACAGCCTTATTAGTTTTCAAATCTATCTTTTTAGGGTGAGACAATCTGTGTCAATCGAGCGTAATATGACGCAACTTCAAAGCAAATTTCAAAATATTTTTGAAGCAAGAGACCTTGTTGTTGTTTTCATGAACCACCAACAGCCCTGTTTACATCTCTTTTTTCCTGATGGACACCGGGCAGGAATGTTTAAAAAATATAAGCAAAAAGGGTTATTCTTGTTTAGAAAACCTAGGATTTATGCCCTTTATAATCATCTAGACCAGATTGTTGGATTTTATAAAATAAAGCAGTTAAAGAGAATAGTCATTGAGGTTTATGATCGAAATATGAACTTTGTAGGCTGCTATGAAAAGGAAAAACTATCTTTGTTGAAAAGTAAGATAGAAATGATGGATGAGAATGGTCTTTTTATTGGCGTAGTTGAAGGTTCTGCATATTATATGGATGAACGTGTTTACAGTCAATCAAGGCAGCAAGTCGGACGGCTGAGACGGGGGTGGATGCCTGTTGAATGGAGTAGTGTATTCCCGGAACCTAATACTCCCGTTCTTTCACTTTCAGAGAACTTAACAGAAAAGGACAAGCTTTTAAGGATGTCCTTTTTGATAAATGAATATTTTATTGAGAGGTAAGGCAGTGTTATTCTCGCCAATTATTTGATAGAATAAGTTAAAAAATGGCGGAGGTATTTGTGGTGCAGATTGATTTAATTAAAGGTCATGGTTCAGGAAATGATTTTCTCTTAATTGATGAAATAACGAATTCTTATTCCTTCTCAGAAGACGAAAGGGCAGAGCTTGCCACTTTGTTATGTGATCGGAATTCAGAGTTAGGTGCAGATGGTATTCTTTTTATTATGAAAAGCAATCGTGCTGATGGAAGAATGAGGGTATTTAACACTGATGGTTCAGAGGCATCGATGTGTGGAAACGGTCTACGGTTGGTTGCCAGATATATTTGTGAAATGCGGGGGCTAAGTGAAGCGGTTATTGAAACGATGAAGGCTGATTTAAAGGTGAGTAAGCAAGCAGATATCTATCCCAATGTGACCACCTACCAAGTAGAAATTTCACCCGTTTCGTTCCGTCTGGGTGATTTACCATTGAATCTAAATGAACCAAACTTAATAAATGAAAATATCCCAGAGCTGTCACAGGAGTTAACATTTTCTGCGCTTGCGGTGCCGAATCCACATTTAATCTCGATTGTGGAAACAGAGCAATTGACATCCGGAGTGCAAAAAGATATAAGTGAGAAGGTAAATAATCCAAATGAGTTATTCCCTGATGGCGTCAACGTCAGCTTTGTTAAATCTTTGGATGAGGGAAGTATTTATGTAAATACTTTTGAACGCGGGGTAGGCTTTACAAATGCTTGTGGTACAGCAATGTCAGCATCTTCTTTAGTCACTTGCCTACAAGGCCTAAATAATGTGGATGAAATCATAAATGTATATAATAATGGCGGTAAAGTACAATGTGTGGTTCATGAAAATGACGAGAATTATTATATTGATTTGATCGGAAATGCAACATACTTATACCAAGCAAAGGTAGAAGTGGAATGGGGTCTTAAAACTTTTGAAGTTAGTTCGAAGGAAAAGTTTGCTGAACAGCAAACCTACGAAAAACTTCAGGCAGAAGCTCAAGCCTATCTAAAGAGTACAGGATTGTAAAAGTAACTATTAGAATAGTATGGGGAAGGTCACATAGAGATTCTATCTATGTGACTTTTGCTTTTTTGATCAATGTAGATAGACTGGAGTGACCGAAGGGCTTGATGAAAATGAATTTGGGTTAATGATGGTAAATGGAGGGGTTTATAGTTACCGAAAAGATTAATAACAAGGAAACGGTCACTATAAGAGGTCTATAGTGACCGAAGGCAAATTTGAAACAAGAGAACGGTCGCTATAAGAGGTCTATAGTGACCGAAGGCAAATTTGAAACAAGAGAACGGTAACTATAAGTGGCTCATAGTGACCGAAGCTAGATTCGAAACAAGAGAACAGTAACTATAAGTTGTCTATAGTGACCGAAGCTAGATTCGAAACAAGAGAACGGTAACTATAAGAGATCTATAGTGACCGAAACCAGATTCGTAACAATGGAACGGTCACTATGATATTTATTTCTTAGCTTTTAATACTTCTAACACGGGCTCAAAGGCTTGAATAGATTTTGTTTGAAAGTAATTTTTAAATGGGTCGCCTTGTTTTCGAATCCGATTCAAAGCATTTTCCATCGTAAAGTGGACAGGATTCAGTTTATCACTCACTTCTTCCCAATAGAGCGGTGTGGCAACCCCGGCATGTTCATTTCCCCTCATGGAATATGGGGCCACAATCGTTTTCCCTTCACTATGCTGCACATAATCAACGTAAAGCCTGTTTCCACGATTTTTTTTCATACGTTCGATGGTAAACGAATCAGGATCCTTGGAAATTAAATAATCGGCAATAAAGCTCGTGAATAGACGTGTATCTTCAAAGGAATATACATTCTCAGGGAGCGGCAGATAGATTTGTAATCCTTTATTTCCTGATGTCTTTATATATCCAATGAGATTTAATTGATCAAGGACTTCTTTGATTAACAAAGCTGCTTTTACCGCCAAATGAAATTCGTCTTTTGAGGGAGGATCTAAGTCAAAGACAATTTCACTAGCTCCCTTACTGTGAATGGTCTGAAAAGGGATATGGAATTCAATCGCCAGCTGATTTCCCAGCCAAATGAATGTTTTTAAATTGTTACAAACGATATAGTCGATTCCTTCAGCCTGATGTGTCTGCACAAAATCCGGGGCATAATCCGGACAATTCTTTTGATAAAAAGGATCACCAAACATCCCATGAGGGTAACGAATAACCGTCAAAATCCTATTTTCTAAAAAAGGCAGCATATAAGGAGAAATTTCTCTTAAGTACAGAATAAAGTCAGCCTTTTGTATATCATGATTTTTCCATAGAGGCTTATCAGGATGCGTAATATCCAAATCCTCAGGTAAGTTTTTTTGTTTAAAAATAAATTGTTCATATGTACATTCTTTCGGCTTTAAATCAAAGCGGAAGGTATGAAAATGAGGCTCGCGCAGGTGGTTATCATAAAGCTCAAGATATTTAACCTCTAAACAAATAGCCGGGTCAACATAGATAAATTGACTGTCCTCACGAACCATATTTTGCTTGATGGTACTTTGAAGTGCTGATTTTTCATCCGGCTTAAGACCAAAAAGCACTTGACCAATTCCATGGATTTCCCCTTCTTTATAAACTCCTACATAAAAGTATCCATTTGTTTTTTCGAAGGAAGTAATAAAACAGGAGACGTATTTCCAGTTTTTGTATTTTAACCATTGTAAAGACCTTTTTCCTTCCTCCCAAAGACTATTTTTATGCTTAGCAATAATTCCTTCCCCATCCTGTAATACTACATTTTCCCATAACTTATTAAACTCTGTATGTGCCACTACAAACTGAATTAAATGATCACTATATGGATCTGCTTCTATTGGAAGACTAAGTTGTTTGAATAGGTTAAAAAGCTCATCCTTCCGTTTGTCAAACGGCTTCGAATGCATAGCTTTCCCAGCCAATACAAGGATATCGAAGACCATAAAGCGACAAGGAGATTTAACAGCTTGTTCAGCAATTTTTTTAGTTGCTTTCATTCTACCGCGAATCTGGATGGTAGAAAAGTTTGCCTTATAGGGACTTTCCAGAAATACAAGTTCACCATCAAGGCGAAGGGGAAGGTGTGATTGAAAAAACTCCTCGTGAGATTCTAGGTATTCCTTTATTTCCGAGAACTGTGCTAGTAATGGCTTATCATTCCTGCTAGTTAATGTAATCCCGCTTTTATCCCAATTCAATATAGCCCGAAACCCATCATATTTAACCTCGTACAGCCAATCAGGTTGAATTGTTAAATCAAAGGTTAGTGTTGGCAGCATCGGTTTCATTAGTGTATTTCCTTTCTTTTTCTTTATTTTGTTACAAACCATAACGATTCATCCTTTACCAATTGTTTTTAGGAATGGAGTGGATAAAGAAAAGCAAAAATAATAACAAAAAGATTGGAGAATGACGCTATGCATACGATGTGGAAAGGCAGCATTAGTTTTGGGCTGGTGAATATACCTATAAAGCTTCATACGGCGACTGAGGATAAAGACATTAAACTTCGGACCCTGCATAATAAATGCCATGCTCCGATTAAATATGAAAAGATATGCACGGTATGTGAAGAGGAAGTAAAGCCAGAGGACATCGTAAAGGCATATGAATATACAAAAGGTAAATTTGTTGTGCTTGACCATGAGGACCTCGAAAAGCTCCGCAAGGAAAATGAAGAGAAGGCTGTAGAAATCATTGATTTCGTCAAAATGGAGGAAATTGACCCTATTTATTTTGATCGGAGTTATTATATGTCACCAAATGAAGGTGGAAGTAAAGCCTATTCTTTGCTCCGAAAAGCACTTCAGGAATCACAAAAAGTGGGAATCGCAAAAATCATTATTCGATCAAAAGAGCAAATGGCAGTTATTCGTGTATATGATAATACATTGGTAATGGAAACGATCCATTTTCCAGATGAGGTTCGCCGTGCAGCTGATGTTCCCAATGTTCCAGCTGAAGATAAAGTAACAGAAAAAGAATTAGTTACAGCGATTATGCTAATTGACCAATTAACATCTGAATTTGAGCCTGAAAAATATACAGATGAATATCGAACGGCATTACTTGAATTAATCGAGGCAAAACGTACTGGACAAGAAACCGTGACTCCAACCGCAAAAGAGACACCTTCAAATGTTACCGATTTAATGGCTGCCCTGCAGGCGTCCATTGATAGGACAAAGCCAAGGAATGAAACTGCTGGAAGAAAAGAACCTGTATTAAAAAAGGAAACCGCAGTTAGGAAAGAAACAGCAGCGAAGAAGGAAACGATAGTGAAGAAGCCTGCAGCACCGAGGAAAAAGGCGGCACCAAAAGTAAAAAAAGAAGCATAAAAAGAAACCGATTCGACGAACTCGAGTCGGTTCTTTTTGAGTATTTTGCCTTACAGCTGATAGTACTTTCAATCCAATTTTCGGCATATTCTTATGGAAGAATTAAAATTTAAAGATACACGGGGGAGAGGGAATGGCTTATAATGTGCTTTTGTTTACAGACCCTGGAATTGATGATTCTTTTGCCATAATGTATGCATTATTAAATCCTGAAATAAATATTGTCGGTATCGTCAGTGGATATGGAAATACACCAAAAGAGCAATCTGTAAAAAATACTGCCTATTTAATTGATTTAGCTGGGCGAGAAGATATTCCTATCATTGCTGGAGCAGCAGGACCATTATCTGGTGAGCCTGTTCAGTTTTATCCTGAAATTCATGGACCGGAGGGACTTGGCCCAATCAAGCCGCCTGATTCCCTTCAAAAAGTAGAAATCCATGACTTTAATAAAATCCTCGAAATTATTAATGAATACAAAGGCAATCTTATTATCGTCAATGTTGGCAGATTGACAGAATTAGCTCTCATGTTCATCCTATATGGGAACAATGCTTTAAAGGATGTTACTGCTTTTTATATAATGGGAGGTGCCTTTTTAGTTCCAGGGAATATTTCAGCAGAAGCAGAAGCCAACTTCTTTTCCGATTCCATTGCGTCAAATATAGTGATGGAAAAAGCACATAATATATATTTATATCCATTAAATGTTACGAATAAAGCTATTATTACACCAGATGTTATCGATTTTCTTAGCGAAAACAGCCCAACACCTTTTAGACCATTACTAAAACCTGCCTTTGATTATTATTTCAAGGCCTATCAAAAAAACATACCAGGTATTAAAGGTGCTCCATTTCATGATGTTATGCCATTAATGGCAATTACCAATCCTGAAATTGTAAGGTATATTCCGAAAAGAGTAAGAGTAGAAGAATTTGGTAAAGGAAAAGGAAAAAGTATCGCTGATTTTCGTCCTAAACCAGACCCAGAACCCCCTGAAACCCTAGATTATATTGGTATGGAGGCTGATATTCAAAAGTTTGTCACAAACTTTATGGAAGTCTTTTTACAAGGAGATTTTGGGAAAAAATAAATTTTTAATATTTATTTATAGTAGCTTGCTAGTATGCTATACTATTAACTTTATTGACTTTTAGAAAGATATAAGGTATAATAAAGATACGCTTTTAAGTTCGTGTAAATATTTATTGGTTTAAGTAGTCGTAACTGCACGAAATGTGGGTGATGTCTATTACCCTGTTGTGCATTGCGGCTTTTATATTTTTTAAATGGTTATTAACTAAAAGTGAAAGCAAATCTTTGGGGGTACTTTTCATGAATAACGGTAAAGTAAAATGGTTTAATGCAGAAAAAGGTTTTGGATTTATCGAAGCTGATGGCGGTCAAGATGTATTCGTACACTTCTCTGCAATTCAATCAGAAGGTTTCAAAACATTAGAAGAAGGTCAATCAGTTTCTTTCGAAATCGTTGAAGGCGCTCGTGGACCACAAGCTGCTAACGTAAAAGCTGTTTAATTCATTTGAAAAATAAAAAGGTGGTGCAGTGATAAGGCATCACCTTTTTATCTTTATAAAGATGTAGTTTGCTAAAAAATTATAGAAACAGTTCTGCAAAAAGTACAAGGGGTGATCATTTTGGCGTTTGGTAGAAGAAATGATGAAGAAGTAAAGCTTGAAGAAACTAAAATTTGGGAATGTAATTCAGAAAAGTGTAAATGCTGGATTCGTGACAATTTTAAGAGCACTGAAGTGCCCCTCTGTCCAATATGCAAAAGTGAAATGAGTCAATCAACAAAAGAACTACAAGTCATTCATAATCATAGTAAAAACTTCATGTAACAGACATAAGAAAAAGCAGGGGAATATTCCTCTGCTTTTTCTTATGTATCAATATTTTCTTTACAATAATCAAACACTAATAATTCCTCATCCTCTTCAAGAGCAAAATCTAAGATCTTTTCGGTTCCTCTTTCATACAGATGATAATGAGAAATTCTTGACCCCTTCTCATCAACTACTAAAAGTACCTTCATTCCAATTCCTTTATCTGAAAAGAGTTCATCCTCTTCGTCAATTTCCAGTTCAAGAAAAAATTCATAGCGGTCGCCGCTTAATAAACCAAATGGATCTACAAGTTTCTCAACTGTATGACCAGTAATATTCAATGAAATCATCCTTTGCAAAATATTTTCCTTTTTATTATATACATATTTCGTGAGGAACTAGAAATAAATGACACCATTCGACGATAAATTGTTATCAAAATATGGATGGTTTTTATGAATTAAATGTGAACTATCTAAAATTTAATATTTATTTAATAACTATAAAGTAAAATTGAGCTATAAGGAGTCATAAGGAGAATCTTCGCGAAAACTGTGCTATATATTTGTGAATGATTTCACAATAAGAGAAAAAGGAGGCATATATTAATGTCTAAAGACAGTCCTGTTAAGAATTTATTGGCTAATAAAATGCAGCGTAGGACATTTTTGAAGTGGTCGGGCGCATTCGGTGTTCCTGTAATTGCCGGAGGCGTTGGAACAAAATTATTGATTGATCAGCAAACGGAAGAAAAAGTAGCAAGTGCAAGTGATTGGGATAAGGTGGTTTCCACTTGTAGTATCAATAACTGTGGAGGCCGCTGTGTCATAAAAGCATATGTAAAAGATGGAGTGGTAGTACGAGTAGCAACAGACACTCAGGAAAGCGGAGATCCTTCCATTCCGCCACTAAGAGCCTGTGTTCGTGGAAGAAACTATCGAAATTTATTGTATCATCCAGATCGTCTTAAGTACCCAATGAAACGTGTCGGCAAGCGTGGTGAAGGAAAGTTCGAACGAATTTCTTGGAAGGAAGCGATTGAAACGATTGCTTCTGAGATAAAACGAATTGGAGATACATATGGTCCGGAGTCAAGGTATGTTAACTACGCCTCTGGACAAAGCTGGGGGCTTCATAGCGGGAGAAACTCTGCTAGAAAAGTATTAGCACTAACAGGCGGTTACTTAAATTATCGGAATGATTATAGTTCAGGGGCAGGAAATGTGGCGACCCCATATACGTATGGTACGAACAATTCAGGCAGCAGCTTTGATTCCCTTTTACATTCAAAATACATTATCCTTTGGGGGCAAAATCCATCTGAAATGATTTTCTCGACTCCGTATAGGGAGTATCTAATGGGAGCAAAGAAAAATGGAGCAAAAATTATTCTGATAGACCCACGTTATACAGATACAGCTATTGCATTTGCAGATGAGTGGATACCAATTAAGCCAACAACAGATAATGCAATGATGGATGCTATGGGATATGTCATTGTAACGGAGAAATTACATGATCAAGCCTTTCTCGATAAGTACTGTGTTGGGTTTGATGGCGACCATATGCCAGAAGGTATAAGTAAAGAAGAGTCACTAAAAAGTTACCTTTTGGGTGAAAAGGATGGAGTACCGAAAACACCTGAATGGGCAGAAAAGATCTGTGGAGTGCCATCAGAAAAAATTCGTGAAGTTGCTAGAAATTATGCCACGATAAAACCTGCAGCTCTTATACAAGGCTGGGCAGCACAACGGCAGGCGTACGGTGAACAATTTATGCGGGGAGGAGCTCAATTAGCCTGTCTAACAGGAAATGTTGGGAAGCTGGGCGGATGGGCAGCAGGAACAGGTTACTGGAGCCGGGCGGATATTGCTTATCCTTTTAAAGTGGAAAATCCAGTAAAGGCTTCGATTCCTTGCTTTCTCTGGACAAAGGCAATCGAACAAGGTACCGAGATGACTGCAGCAGATGGTCTTCAAGGAACAGATAAATTAACAACGAATATTAAATTAATTTTTAATATGGCTGGGAATATGCTCGTTAATCAGCATGCTGATATCAATAAAACAACAAGTCTTTTAGAAGATGAAAGTAAAGTGGAATTCATCTGTGTCAGTGATCTATTTATGACTCCAAGTGCTCGATATGCAGATATTGTTTTGCCAGGAACAACCTTTTTTGAAAGATATGATATAGGAGTCCCGTGGTGCTTTGGAGATTACGTCGTTTTTGGTGATAAAACAATTGAACCTCTTTATGAATGTCGAAATGAATATGATGTGTTTACTGAGGTGGCAGATAAGTTAGGAGTAAAGGAACAATTTACTGAGGGCATGACGATTCTTGATTTAGTAAAAGAAAGTATTAAACGAACACGTGAAGAGCTCGATCCAAACTTTCCGACATTTGAAGAATTCCGCGAAAAAGGTGTCCATCATTTTAAATTTGATGAACCGCTCGTGGGCTTCAAAGCACAGATTGATGACATCGAGAATAACCCTTTTGAGACACCATCGGGAAAAATTGAACTATTCTCTAAAACTCTTTGGGATATGAAACAGCATGAAGAAATACCAGCTTTAGCTAAATATATTTCCTCATGGGAAGGTCCGGAAGATCCATTAATTGAAAAGTATCCCTTACAGCTTATCAGTTGGCATTATAAGCGTAGATGTCACTCCACCTATGATAATATGCCTTGGCTGGAGGAAGCGGCAAAGCAGGAAATGTGGTTGAATCCTAAAGATGCCGAGAAGCGTGGAATCAAAGATGGTGATAAAGTTCAAGTATTTAATGACCGTGGCATCTTGATGATTGATGTGAAGGTAACGACGCGTATTACTCCTGGTGTCGCTGGTATTCCTCAAGGTGCCTGGTATACACCTGACAAAGCTGGTACGGACCAAAGGGGTTCAGTTAATGTGTTGACCTCACAGCGGCCGACACCACTAGCAAAATCAAATCCTCAATTAACAAATCTTGTTGAAGTGAAAAAAGCGTAAGGAGTGACTTTTTTGGAACAAATAGGGTTTTATATCAATCAAAGTATCTGCCAAGGCTGTAAAGCTTGCAGTGTGGCTTGTAAAGATAAAAATAATACGAAAGTAGGGATAAACTTCCGCAGGGTTTACACAAAAGAAGAAGGCGCTTATATTCAGGAGCCTAATGGCGGAATTGTTCATAATGTGACGTCGTACTATTTCTCGATTGCTTGTAACCATTGTGAACAGCCAGCGTGCCTCAAAAACTGTCCTACTGGTGCGGTAGTAAAACGGGACGAGGATGGAGTTGTTACAATAGATCAGGAAATTTGTGCAGGAGCACAGTTATGTGTAAGTGCTTGTCCATATGGTGGACCACAGTATAACAAAGAGACGTTTAAATCAAACAAATGTAATTTTTGTATCGATCTCCAGGAAAAAGGGGAAGATCCAGTTTGTGTCGCGACATGTCCATTAGGAGCAATTGAATTTGGACCGATAGAAGAACTGAGAAAAAAATACGGTAAAATTAGACAAATTAAAGGGATGCCAAGTCCTTCCATTACGAAACCAAACATTGTCATTACGCCTCATCGTGACGCTAAGCTTGTATAAAGACTTTAATTAATGAGTTGGTGAAAAGATGTCAATCCTCGTAAATTGGATAGAGAGCCTGCATCACGAAATAATCGTAACCTCTAAATGTGTTAGAGAACGGAACCGGAAGTCAACTTGCGGTTTTTGCCTGGAAAAATGTGAGCATGAAGCAATTGTAGTAAAGCGAAATCAACTCTTCATCGATACAAATAAGTGTACAATGTGTGGTGAGTGTATAATCGCCTGCCCGTTATCTGCAATAGAGGGTATTGTGGATAATCGGGCATTCGACAAAGGGAGCCTCGTTTTTGATTCGAACTATGTGCCAGCAATTAAAGAAATGCTCATTTATAAAAAAAGAGGAATGACATCGATTCAAGCTCCTCTGCCAATAAGTAAAGACTGGGAAATAGTGTTATTCGAGTCAAATAGTCAATTACAGTTGCTTGATGAAAGTCCATTTATTATGGTCGAAAAGGTAACGGAAGAAGTGCTATCAAGAAGAGCCTTATTTGGATCACTTCAAAAAGAAGGAAAACAACTTGCAAAAAAAATGGCCCCCGCTTCATGGAAGATGGAGAAGGATGACTGGAAAATAACAAAATATTATCCTAATTATCAATTTTACAGTGTCATGTTAAACATAGAAAAATGCACACTCTGCCAGGCGTGCTTTACTCTTTGTCCTGAAAAACTATTTCATATTAAGGACAGTAAGCTCATGATTGAAAGTGAAAAATGTGTGAATTGTACGTCCTGTACCGATGTTTGCCCGGAAAATGCGCTTGAGATTGTACAAGAAATTAAGAGGAAAAGTGAAAAACAAAAAAATATCCATCAGAAGGCGTGTAAGGACTGTGGTCATACCTTTTTCACCTTTGATGTGGAAACTGAGAAATGTCATGTATGTATGAATAGAGACCCTGATTGGTTAAGTCCTTATTAGAACAAACCATATTCTCACCATCATAGATTTTACTCCATTTGGACAAATTAAAGCCATATTAACATGGGTGGTGAGAGTGTGACAAAACGGAATATCAAGACAAAATCTGGTCTTCAAACAGCAAAGAGTTTAACGAACTCAGAGTTTGCCAATGAAATGACTCCTCAAAACAAAAAGGCTAAGAAAGAGAAGCCTCAGACATAAAAAAATGAAATATGATAAGCGCTGGGGAAGCCCCAGCGCTATTTTTAGTTTTGACTTTTCGTTCCTGGCTTTATAGCGATTAATGCAACAATTGCCGCAATAATACTGAGTCCGCTTAGTGTAATGAATATCCAGTAAGTAGCACCTTTCATTAACACAGCAATAATCGGAGGGCCGGCTGCTACTCCGATAAATCTCATCGAGCTGTAAATGGAGGAGATCGTTCCTCGCTCTTCCTTCTCAATTCCTTCAGTAATTAAGGCATCCAAACACGGAAGTCCGATACCGATTCCGACACCTGCTATTAAAAACATGCTAATCATAAACCAGAGCTTAATCGAGAACCATAAGGCCAAAATGGATAAAGCTGCTGCAACAATCCCTCCGAAGGTGAGCCATTTCATGAGGACTTTATTTTTTTTGATTACCTTGCCTGCAATAAAGGAGGATAAACAAAGTGCCCCAAGTGGTAAAGCCAAAAATAATCCTTTCTTAATATCCTTAATACCATATTTCGTTTCAAAGATTTCAGATAGGTAAAATAATATACCAAAAAGCACTAACATAAGGATTCCACCAATAAAAAAGATAGCGTTTAACCATTTACCTTTCTCTGTAAAGGTTTTTCTTACATTGATAAAAAATTGTTTAAAGGGAATTGGTTTTGATGGCTCCGGGCACTTAACTAATAGCATTACCAATATAACCGATATGAAACAAAACACTGGAAATGAAAAGAAAGGTAAAAACCAGATAACTCCTGCTAATACAGCTCCCAATATAGGGCTAAGAACCTTTCCAAAAGTATTAGATGTTTCAATTAAACCTAAACAGCTGCTGACATCATCGTCATTTTTGAACATGTCGCCAACTAAAGGAAGTACAATCGGGGCAGCACCTGCCGCTCCCACCCCTTGAAGGGCCCGACCCACTAATATCAACCAATAGGCATTGTCCAGTTTCCATGCAGCCCATCCAGATAGTAAGCCTCCCAGTCCAGCTATGATGAGACTTGGAATGATTACCTTTTTTCTGCCAATATGATCAGAAAGGTAGCCTGCGACCGGTATCAAGAAAATGGCAACAATCGAATATACAGTAATAACCATACTCGTTTGGAACGAGGAAATCGATAATTTTTTTTCCATTGAGGGCAGCACAGGTATTAACATAGAATTCCCTAATGTCATTACTAGCGGAATGGATGAAAGTGAGAGTATTGCCCACTTTTGTTTGGATACTTCATCTGATTTTTTCTTTTTTCCAGCTGAGGAGGATTTATTTCTCACAGCCTCTGAACTTGGGCATAATTGTTCAATGTGATCCATTTTTCTTCTATCCCGCCTTCATCATGATGTGCTAATGTTAATATTGACATCTTCATTTCAAAATAACTACCAAATAGTAATCCTTTAAATGGAATAACATTATGTTTTTTAAAATTGAATTTTCTAAAAATTAATGTTGACATTAGGTTTGAAAATGGTTAATATAAAAATCAATACGAAGGGCATTGATGAAGAGTAGTAACTTTTACGGATTCTCTAGAGAGCTGATGGATGGTGCAAATCAGTGTAGACGTATGAGTGAATGGACTTCGGAGCCTCCAAACCGAACCTCCTATAGGGTCAGTAGGCTTTGGCGAAATCCTCATCGTTAAAAGAGGCAGATATTCAAGCATGTCGTTGCTTCGATATCGGTAAAGTGAGTCGATTTTTGGCTAATGAAGGTGGCACCACGGGTCTTCCGTCCTTTTTGGATGGAGGGCCCTGTTTGTTTTTAATTAAATAATTAAATCGTTGAACAAGAGTAGTACACTTATTTCATTCTTTTTCAGAGAGTCGGGGATGGTGAGAGCCCGATAAGAATGGGTTTGTAGAATGGACTTGTGAGAGGCTGCCTGAACTAAAGTAGGGCAGCACGGAGTTCCGCCGTTAAAAGGATAGGGTATCGGACTTAAGGGTTCTGTATCTGAAGGAGGAAGCTGTAAGTAACAGCTTCAAAATGAGGTGGCACCACGACTTAAGAATCGTCCTCTATATGCATAAGTTTTATTGATTATGCATATAGAGGACGATTTTTTTATTTTTTACGAAGGGATGAAAATCACATGAAAACGAAAAATGCTTTTTTCTTAAAGGAATTAAAAGGAGATACATTCACTCCTATCTCTATTTTGCAGAAAATTAGTGGAAACAAGAAATTCTTATTAGAAAGTTCACATAAATACCATGACTCAGGACGCTACTCTTTCATTGGGTCGGACCCGGCTTTTGAACTTATCTCCACTGGTGACAAAAATGAAATTCATTATCGAAATGGCGATAGGAAGGTTATACAAGGTAATCCACTTGAAATGATTAAGACATTGCTGCCGCAAATTGATGAAGCACCTTTTCCGTTTATTGGCGGGGCAATGGGGTATGTCGGCTATGATATCATCCGCCAATTCGAAGTTATTGGTGAAGAGTATCCAAATGGATTGCAAATGCCTGACGTCCATTTAATGTTTTATGAAGAAGTCATTGTTTTTGATCATCTTGAAGAAAAAATAACCATTTGCGGACTGTCGCTTACTGAAGATTGCGATAGAGATTTACTTGAAAAAAGGCTGGAACAAAGAATGGAAGAACTAAAGCAGCCTGCCCAATATCAGGATGACAAACCTTTTCAATTTAAAGGCTTTCAGTCGGAAACCTCAAAAGAAGAATTTATTGAAAATGTAGAAATAGCCAAAGAGCATATAAAAGCAGGTGATATTTTTCAGGTGGTACTCTCAAGACGAATGAAGTCATTGTTCCAAGGATCACCGTTATCACTTTATCGCAAACACCGTGCCCATAACCCGACACCTTATATGTTTTATATTGATTTCGAAGCTTATACCGTAATCGGTTCTTCCCCAGAAAGCCTTATAAAGACAAGAGGTTCACAGGTGTACGCTAATCCAATCGCTGGCACAAAAAGAAGAGGAAAAACAGCCGAGGAAGACCATCTGATTGAAAAAGAGTTAAAGAGCGATGAAAAGGAATTGGCAGAGCATAAGATGCTTGTTGACCTTGGGCGGAATGACTTAGGCAGGGTTTGTGAATTTGGGTCAGTAACGGTGGATAAGTATATGCAGGTTGAAAGGTTCCGCCATGTCATTCATCTTGTTTCAGAAGTTAGCGGAACGTTAACAAAAGAGCATAGCAATCTTAACGCACTTGCTGCATGTCTTCCAGCAGGCACCGTCTCAGGGGCACCGAAAATAAGAGCGATGGAGATTATAAATAAATTAGAGAAATCAAAACGCGGGCTTTATTCCGGTGCTATAGGTTATTTATCCGCCAATGGAAATATAGATTTTGCATTAGCCATTCGTACGATGATTTTGAAAGAAGGGACCGCTTATATACAGGCAGGTGCAGGGATTGTCCATGACTCCAATCCGGAGTCAGAATATGAAGAAACCATCAATAAACTAAAAGCCTTTTTGGAGGGAGAACAATGATTTTACTAATTGATAATTTTGATTCCTTTACGTTCAACCTTTATCAGTATTTAGGTGAATTAGGAGAAACCGTTTCGGTTATCAGAAATAATCAACTTACCATTGAGCAAATAAGGGAAATGAATCCGAAGGCAATCATCCTCTCCCCAGGACCTGGGAAACCAGAAGATGCAGGGATTTGCATTGAGGCCATTCAAAAATTATATCAAGAATTTCCTATCCTAGGGATTTGTTTAGGACATCAGGCAATCGGTGCTGCTTTTGGCAGTGAAATTAGAAGAGCAAACTTTATTAAACACGGAAAAACATCACAAATCACGCATAATGGCTTCGGAATTTTTTCCTATTTACCTTCGCCATTAGAGGTAATGCGCTATCATTCCCTGGTTATCGATAAGGATACTCTTTCTTCCGATTTGGAATGTGTCGCTCAATCTATGGATGACCAAGAAGTAATGGCTATAAAACATCGGTATTATCCAGTATTTGGTTTACAGTTTCATCCGGAATCGATTGGCACACCAACAGGAAAGCAATTGCTCAAAAACTTTTTAACTCAGATAGAAGGGAAGATGAAAAATGAAGAACTTTCTACTCCAATTAGCTGACGGTGGATCCTTTACAGAGCCTCAAATGAAGGAAGCGATGGACCTATTATTAGGTGAAGAAGTTTCTGAAAGTGAAATTGCAGCCTTTTTAATGGGTTTAAAGTCAAAAGGTGAAACAGTTGAAGAAATTACTGGCATTGTCAAAGGTCTAAAGGAGAATACTCTTCCGTTCCGCAAGAAATTTCCAAATGTTCTCGATAATTGTGGCACTGGCGGAGATGGTTCTTCAAGTTTTAATATAAGTACCACTTCGGCATTTGTTATTGCAGGTGCAGGAATCCCTGTTGCCAAACACGGAAACCGGAGTATATCGAGCAAAACAGGAAGTGCCGATGTGCTTGAGTATTTAGGAATTAATTTAAATTTATCAGTAGAACGAACAGAAGAGATTCTCGATGAACTTGGTATTGCCTTCTTATTCGCACCACATGTTCATCCAAAACTTAAGAAGGTAATGACCGTTAGAAGACAATTGAAAATCCCAACTATTTTCAATTTTATCGGACCACTTACAAATCCTATTGATTTGGACTATCAATTACTCGGAGTCTATCGAAGGGACTTACTCCCTGTATTTGCGGAAGTACTGCAAAATCTGGGGCGTAAGCGGGCAGTCGTTATCAATGGGGCAGGCTTTATGGATGAGGCTTCACTTCAGGGGGAGAACCATCTGACACTTTTAGAAGATGGAGTGATTTCCAAGCAAAGCTTTGTACCAGGTGAAGTGGGGCTTCCACAGTATGATAACAGTGCCATTAAGGGCGGAGATTCTAAAGAAAATGCGTTCATTCTTAAGAATGTTCTTTCTGGCGAAAAGGGTGCCTGCCGAGATACCGTGCTATTAAATGCAGGAATAGGAATTTATGCAAGCGGAAGGGCAGAAAACATTGCTGATGGAATTAGCATCGCAAGGGATGTCATTGACTCAGGGGCTGCCTATGAAAAATTACAAGGTTTAATCGAAATGACGAGAAAAGGTCAAAGAGAGGCGATATAGAGTGGAAACGATACTAGATCGAATTATTGAAGAAAAACGAAAAGAGGTTCAAAAACTTCGCGAAGGAAATTGCATAAAAGTGGATGCGAAGCCTAGAAGATCCCTTATCCATAAATTAACGGCAGCAGATGAAATTGCTATTATTTCAGAATTTAAACGAGCGTCTCCATCGAAAGGAATCATTAACAGTGGAGCTGATCCGGCTGAGCAGGCAGCAAGATATGAGCAGGCAGGAGCATCAGCTATTTCTGTTCTAACCGATTCAACTTTTTTTAAAGGCTCCTTTTCAGATTTAAGAGCTGTAAGAGAGGCAGTGGAGTTGCCTATCCTTTGCAAGGATTTTATTATTGATTCCAGTCAAATTGACATGGCCGCTGAAAATGGTGCAGACATAATCCTTCTGATTGTGGCCGCATTGGATCAAGAGTCCCTCATTAAGTTGTATCAATATGCACAAGGTTTGAATTTAGAGGTGTTAGTGGAGGTTCATGATCAAGTTGAGTTAGAGAATGCCCTTCAAATAGGAGCCCAATTAATCGGTGTGAACAATCGGGATTTAAAGACTTTTACTGTCTCACTTGAGACAACGGAATCCTTGGCGAAATCCATTAAGGATGCAGGTGCCTTTCTTATTAGTGAAAGTGGGATACATCAAAAGGAAGATGTGGAGCGTGTACGTAACGCAGGGGCAAATGGAATTTTAGTTGGAGAAGCATTCATGAAGAGCCCTGACCTATTACAATCCTTCAAGGACTTTAGGCTGCCACTTGCAGGGGGATTACAACAATGAAGGTGAAAATTTGTGGTATTACGGACCTTACGACTGCAATTGCAGCTGTTGACTATGGTGCTGATGCCCTCGGATTTGTTTTTGCAGAAAGCAAACGTAAGATTACAGAAGTAAAGGCAAAGGAGATTATTGCCCACTTACCAAAAGAGGTAATAAGGGTTGGGGTGTTTGTCAATGAGTCGAAAGAGAAGATAGAAGAAATTGCTTCAAGTGTGGGTCTCACTCACGTTCAGTTACACGGTGATGAAACTACAGTGTTTAGTGAATCCCTTTCGTACCCGGTTATAAAAGCAATAAGTATTCATGACGAACAGAGCTTAAAGACAATAGAAAATTATAAATGTGAATACGTTTTGATTGACGGACCAAAAGGGAATTACAGAGGAGGAAACGGCTTATCCTTTGACTGGAACAGCATTTCTGCAGAGGATCTTAAGGATAAAAAAGTGATTCTTGCTGGTGGATTGCATGATGGAAATGTGGAAGAGGCAATTAATCTGATTAAACCGTACATGGTCGATGTAAGCAGCGGTGTTGAGACTGAAGGAAAAAAGGATCTAAACAAAATCCAATCATTCATAATTAAGGCTAAAGGGAGCCAAACGGGAGGAACGCGGAATGAATTCATATACACTGCCGAATGAAAAAGGGCAATTTGGTATTTATGGCGGAAGGTTTGTACCAGAAACACTTATGAAAGCTGTCCTTGAGCTGGATGAAGCTTATAAAATCGCAAAAGAGGACCCAAGTTTCCAAGCAGAAATTGATGGATATTTATCGGAATATGTTGGGAGAGAGACACCGCTTTATTTTGCAAAGAATCTTACAAAATACGCTGGCGGAGCTCAAATTTATCTTAAAAGGGAAGACCTGAACCATACAGGTGCCCACAAAATCAATAATGCTATCGGTCAGGCTCTGTTAGCGGTTAGGATGGGAAAAAGAAAAATCGTTGCCGAAACCGGTGCAGGACAGCATGGAGTTGCAACCGCAACAGTGTGCGCTTTATTAAATCTTGATTGCATTATTTTTATGGGAGAAGAAGACATCAAACGACAGGCATTAAATGTATTTCGAATGGAGCTGCTTGGAGCAAAAGTTGTTAGCGTTACTTCTGGCAGTTCAACCTTAAAGGATGCCGTAAATGAAGCTTTACGCTACTGGGTTGAACATGTGGAGGATACACACTATCTATTAGGTTCTGTTATGGGACCACATCCCTTTCCGGTAATGGTAAGAGATTTTCAAAGTGTGATTGGCAAAGAGACGAAAATACAGTTTTTTGAACAGGAAGGAAAGCTTCCTGAAGCCGTTGTCGCCTGTATCGGCGGCGGCAGCAATGCCGCTGGAATGTTCCATCCCTTCATCGAAGATAAAGAAGTAAGTCTTTATGGTGTAGAAGCAGCCGGACAGGGAACTGACACCGATTTTCATGCAGCTTCACTCACAAAAGGAAAACCAGGTGTTCTCCATGGTGCACTCATGTACTTATTGCAGGATGAAGATGGTCAGATAATCGAAGCACATTCGATCTCAGCTGGACTTGATTATCCTGGTGTAGGACCAGAACATAGTTACTTAAAAGACAGTGGAAGAGCGAATTATCGGTCGATAACGGATAAAGAAGCATTGGATGCTTTTCAGCTTTTATCGAAACTAGAAGGTATTATTCCGGCTCTTGAAAGTGCTCATGCCGTAAGTTTTGCTGTTAAACTTGCTGCTCAAATGAAGGAAACAGAGCATATAGTTGTTTGTTTGTCAGGACGTGGAGATAAAGACGTAATGGCTGTAAAAGAAAGGTTAGAAAGGGAGAGAGCATAATGAATAGAATTGAACAATCATTTAAGGCTTTATATGAACAAAATCGAAAAGCTTTTATTCCCTATATTATGGCTGGAGATGGCGGACTAAATATTCTAGCTGAACGTCTCAGTACTTTGGAGAGACTTGGCGCAACACTCATTGAAGTGGGAGTTCCTTTTTCCGATCCTGTAGCAGATGGTCCGACCATACAACAAGCAGGTATTAGGGCACTTCAAAATGGAACAACATTAAGGGGGATTATTGCTGAACTTACAAAAGCCAGGGAAGTAGTTTCTATCCCTATCGTGCTTATGACTTATCTAAATCCTATCTATTCATATGGGATTTCTACATTCGCACAAGATATTGCGAATGCCGGAGTAGATGGATGTATTATTCCTGATCTTCCGATTGAAGAAGAAGAGTTGCTTACTGAGGAGCTCGAAAATGTCGGGATTGAACTAATCCGGCTTGTTACGCTGACCTCGCCAAGTGAGCGAATTAAGGAAATATCGAGTCGAGGTAATGGATTTTTATACACAGTAACGGTAAAAGGTATAACCGGTACGAGAAATGAATTCAATCAAGAAGTGGTGGAATTTTTAAAGAGAGTGAAGGAGATAAGTCCGATTCCAGTTGTGGCTGGGTTTGGAATATCAACCGAAGATCAAATTAAGGAGTTAACCCCTCATTGTGACGGAGTGATTGTCGGCAGTAAGATTGTCGACTTACTCAATAAAAACGACATCAATGGGTTGGAAAGCTTTATGTCTGTTCTTAAACCAGAAAAAAACATTAGGTAGGAAGAAAAAATCTACTCATTATGAGTGGATTTTTTTGTGCTAGTGTCATTTGTTACAGCAACACTATAGAATATTTACTATAATTTTGTTAGAAGATTAAGTTTGGTTAAGTTAGGATGAGGTTGTATGATGAAGGTGAAGGAAACAATCAACTCATTAATTGCAGGTGTTGATGGTTTTTCAGGCAGATCCTACAAAGTTCATGTTGATTTTTTTCGGAATTCATTTACTGTCTTTGAATGGAGAAACAAAGACAATATCCTCCCATTTACCAATCTTGAGAATAAATCAATTGGAAACATAATGGATTTTAAAAGTGAAATTTATTCAATGAAAATATGGGAATGGGAACCATCATATCGAAACGAAGAAGGAATCATTCTTGATGGGAAATATTGGTCGATTAGGGTAAATACAAAACACAAAGTTTATGAGAGTGAAGGAATTGAATGTTTCCCACCAGACTGGAAACGCTTTTGTCATGCAGTTGAAAAATTAACAGGAATACCCTTCAGGTAAAACCTCTACCTATCAAATTGGCAGGAATGTCTTCTTGATACCTCCGTATATCTCTTATATAATTAGTCTATACTTTTACTGAACTTCTTTGTAATTTAACCATTTATTAGGGATTTCCCTTTAATTTGTTGATTTGAAACTTCCAGTCTTGGAAGTTTTGTTTGTTTTGGCCAGTTATTATTAAAATTAGATAGTAAAAAAGAGGAGTTAATATAAAATGAAGGAAATTACTGTTGAGGAATTACAAACGTTAAAGAATCCCATCATCATTGATATTCGTTCACCAATTGAGTTTAAGGATGGTTCAATTCCGGAAGCAATAAACATTCCTTTATTTACGGACAAAGAGCGTGAGGAAATTGGAACTATTTATAAACATGAAGGACAAGCTGCAGCTAAATGGAAAGCGATGGAATTTGTTTCACCTAAAATCCCTGCACTTCTAAAGCAAATTCAAGAAGCTATGCAAAATGGGGACGAATTAGTCATTCATTGCTGGCGCGGGGGAATGAGAAGCAAGGCGGTCGTAACCTTTTTAGAATTTGCAGGGATATATGCAATGCGTTTAACAGGCGGCTATAAAGCGTACAGACAATACATTCTTAAGCAAATTCCGGAGATGTTTCCAGACAAGGCAGTTGTATTACATGGACTAACTGGAGTTGGTAAGACAGAAGTTCTGAAGAAATTGAAGTCTCTTGGGTACCCAATTCTTGATCTTGAAGAAATGGCTGCCCATCGAGGGTCTATCTTTGGCACAATTGGGCTAGGAGAAGGGCATAATCAAAAGATATTCGATTCCCTTTTATACAAAGGACTAAAAGAAATACAAGGTTCTGCTTATTTTGTGATGGAAGCTGAAAGCAAACGGATTGGGAAAGCTGTTCAGCCTGGAGAGCTTATGGATAAGAAAATGAAGGGGATTAATATTTATATCCACACCTCTTTAGAGCAAAGGGTTATTCAGCTTGTTAATGAATATGTTTTGCCTTATCAAAATGAACCATGGTATCAAGACCAAATTTCAATTGGGATTGAAAAAATCTTGAGAAGAATTAAAGACCATGATATGAAAAAGGCACTGCTTCAAACCTTAGAAAATAAGGATTATCAAACGATGATTGGTATTTTACTAGAACATTATTATGATCCCCGCTATGATCATGCCACCCTTGAATATGATGGAAAGTTTATTAACGTCAATGCGGACGATGCTAACCATGCGAGTATGAAGGTAATGGAAGAAATTGATAAACTTTTTGTGAAAAAGAACGAGGTCTTTGAAGGTCAAGTTTAAACTGATTGGGAAAATGATTGATACAGTCACGGAATTGTAACGAATGAACGAAAATTCTAAATTATTCCACAACTATTTCCTGCTATTTCAGATTATAATAAAAGTATAATCAATAATAGAAAGGAAGCTTAACGATGAGGGAATCAAAAATTTACCACCACCGCTTAGTTGATTGTCAGGAACATGTCGCTTTTACAATAGAAGATGGAATTAATGTGTTCAGTGGAAGTGCTGCAATTAAAACCTGCATAAATTGTGGACATAATGAATTACCTAGCGAGGTAAAAGAAATAGTCGACTCGTCCATAAGCGAAAAAAGAAAAAACCCTCTATTCCCAACAAAACTGATTGACCTAACAAAGGGTTTCTTATAGCTTCAAAAGCTTTTAGGCCGGACACTCCGGCCTTTTATTTTTTACAGTAAGGCTGTTTTATAGGTAAATGTTGATTTTAGAACTCTGTTGATTTGTGCGGAAGGCGCGAGACTCCTCGAAAATGCTATCGCATTTTCTTCGTGCGTGGGCAGATTCGAGGAAGTAAATCAATGTCCTGCAGGAGGACGGGACAGGGGAGACCCCGCTTATCTCTTAGCGCCGAGGAGGCTTCCCGAACCGCCTGGAGCACAAATCAACAGCCCGATTAAACACAGCCTACAGTAAAAAACCGCCGAACATTAGCGGCGGTTCTTAATACAGATGGCAAAAGTTATCGATTTTTAAATGGCCTTAATCCACGACGTTTTATTTCATCCTTTAAAATCTTTATCCATTCCTTTTCTTTCCCAGACTTAACTGCATCCCGATACGAAACAACCAATAGTTCGTTACTCATAATTTTCAACTTAGAATGCCTCCTTTGGAAAATGGATTGAATATTCAGTTTTTAATATTGTAATCGTTTTATTCCCATTTGAGAACCCAATTCACAAATTTGTCATATTAAAAATATATTAAATATTTCATAAGGCACCAATGAAATTTAGTTGCACTACCGTCGCCCATTTGATTATACTAAGGAATAGTTATTAATGGAAAGGGACGGTGCGAGGATGATTCATTTAACATGGAGCGATCGTGAAACAGTAAAAAAAGTAAAATGTGTACATACGGATGCCAAAAAATATATAGTAAATAACGCATTAACTGCGGGAAAGATTTATGATGTTAAAAATGAAACGGAAGAGTTTTATTATATTATTGACAATACCGGCAAAGTCGGCGGATTTTATAAAGAATATTTCCAAAATGTAGACTGATAGGCCTCGCCTTCAGTCTATTTTTTTAAAGGCTGTTAAAGTTAAATGTTGATTTTAGAACTCTGTTGATTTGTGCGGAAGGCGCGAGACTCCTCGAAAATGCTATCGCATTTTCTTCGTGCGTGGGCAGATTCGAGGATGTAAATCAATGTACTGCAGGAGGACGGGACAGGGGAGACCCCGCTCATCTCTTAGCGCCGAGGAGTAGGAAAAGCGGAAGCGCCTTGTACAGCCCCGACAAGCGCTGGAGGGCCTGACGATGAAGTCGTTCTTTGACTTCAACGTTGGGACCGAAGCGACTCGAGGGGCTAGGCGCTGCAGCTAGACAGGCTTCCCGAACCGCCTGCGGAAAGCGAAGCGCCTGGAGCACAAATCAACAGCCCAATTTAACACAGCCTTATTTTATAAAAGGATAGGAGAAGTTAGTAAATGAAGATGTGGAATGAACATTTTGAGTTAAAAGGAGAAACAGTTACATTACTTCCCATCAGCTTCGAACATATCGACGGATTATGGGAAGCAGCTAAACCAGATGAGATTTGGACCTATATGGCTACTACGGTAAGAAGTAAAGCAGAAATGGAGCAGATGATAGCTTCTGCTATCCAGAAGAGAGAAAAGGGTACCGAATACACATTTACTATTATTAATCAGGAAGACAAAATTATTGGAAGTACACGGTATCTTGATATTTCACCTGAAAATAATAGTCTGGAAATTGGATCCACTTGGTATCATCCTGATTCCTGGAGAACCAGAGTAAACACTGAATGTAAATATCTGCTTCTTCAACACGCATTTGAAAGCTGGAAGGTAAGGCGTGTCCAACTTAAAACAGATTCTCGAAACCTTCGTTCTCAAAAAGCAATCGAAAGAATAGGTGCTCTAAAAGAAGGTACGTTACGGAAGGATAGAAAAATATCGGGTGGCTACATACGAGACACGGTCTTCTATAGCATCCTTGATAATGAGTGGGAGACGGTAAAGTTGAACGTAGGAAGGAAACTTGGCATAAAATAAGAAGCATTGGAATCCAATGCTTCTTTTGATTACTAATTCATTGTACTTGCTTTCATTTCTGTTTCTTTTCCTTTTTGATATATCTTTTTGCTTAACCATGTTTGCAGAATTAAAAACGTACCACCAACTGCCCAATAAAGCGGAAGTGCCGCAGGCGAACTGAAAGAGAATATGACAATCATAAGTGGAGACAATAGCCCCATGAATTTCATTTGCTGCGCCTGAGCAGATGGCATGTTAGACTGTGAAACTTTAAATTGGAAATAATAAATGACACCTGCAATAAGGGTAATGATGATATCAGGGTCTCCAAGACTAAACCATAGAAAACGGTGGCTTGCAATTTCTTCAGAACCACGAATCGCATAATAAAAACCCGTTAGAATCGGCATTTGAATCAGGAGAGGTAAACATCCCATATTTAATGGATTGACACCATGTTTCTGATAAAGACCCATTAATTCCTGCTGCATTTCTTGTTTCTTTTTTGGATCCTTTTCATCTTTCATTTTCTTTTGGATAGCTTCCATTTCAGGTTTCATGACATCCATTTTCTCTTTCATGTTCATCTGATTTCTATATTGCTTTAGCATAAACGGCATTAATACCAGTCGAATGATGAGGGTAACAAGAATAATTGATAAACCATAGCTTCCATTGAAAAATTCAGCTAGAAAATGAATAGAAACAGTAAATGGTTCGACAAAATACGTATTAAAAAATCCATCACCTTTTCCGTCTGCTGCAGAACAGGCAGAAAGGAGCAGTGTAGTAAATGTTAATAGTAGTAAAGTTGGTAAAGAATTTTTGATTTTCATATTTCCTCCTAGGATTGTTTAAGTTGTTTATAAGTGAATAGGGAGGAGGAAATAGGTTCTTCTGTATCATCCTGTGAACTTTCTTTTCTACGAATATATTTAAAAATACGAATTAGAATTAGATTTCTATTTACAGAGCATTTCTTCTTATAAATAAACAATGGGTGATTGATTTTTGTATGAGCTGGTTCACTTATGGACCCCATGAAGCAATATTCCACATTCCATGCCCAAAGTAACTTGATAATGACACCGAAATAAAGACTTAAATAAAGTGCTTCTAATGCATTTGCATCAGTAAAATCAATCAGCATTTGGTACAAAAATAATCACCTCACTTTTATTTGTTAATGTTAAGAGTATAAAGGAGAAACGGCAAAGAAGCAATTGAATCCCGCTGGAAAAAACATTGTAGAAAAATTCTCTTAAAAAAATAAATTCTAAAAAGAATGCTGCCATTCCGACAGCATTCTTTTTTATTGTTCAATTAAGGATTTGTTCCAGTGGGCAGTAATCATTTTATATGCGAGTTCCACTTTCTCTTCTGAAGGTGGTTCAACATGATTTAATGGATATTCCAGTCCCAGTGCTTCCCACTTATAAACACCGAGCTTATGATAGGGAAGAATTTCAATCTTTTGGACATTTTCTAGTGTACCAATAAATTCCCCAAGCTTTTGAAGATCCTCTGGATAATCTGAAACAGTAGGGACGAGAACATGGCGCACCCAAACAGGTACTTTACGGTCAGATAAAAACTTAGCAAATTCAAGAATATGGTCATTTGCCATACCGGTTAATTGGATATGTTTTTTACGGTTAATATGCTTTAAATCAAGTAAAATCAAGTCAGTATAGTTTAATAACTCTTCAAGTTGTTCAATAAACAGTTTAGAGTGTGAGAAACAACCGCCAGAAGAATCAATAGTCGTATGAATCCCTTTCTTTTTACATTCCTTAAACAATTCAGTAAGGAACGGTATTTGTAGAAGTGGTTCACCACCGCTGACCGTGATTCCTCCACCAGAAGATTGGATGAAAGGCAGGTAGGACATGAGATCATCCATGATTTCGGAAATGATCATCTGTTTGCCGCTGCCGATTTCCCATGTATCCGCGTTATGGCAAAACTGGCAGCGTAATAGGCAGCCTTGGGTAAATACAACATAGCGTATACCTGGTCCGTCTACTGTTCCTAATGTTTCAATAGAATGGATATTTCCGTTCATGATGAAGATCCCCCTTTATTTTTAAAGCAGGAGCCCCTTAAAAGGAGCCCCAAAATCTAGTTTTATAGTGATTCGTGGAAAGTACGGTTAATCACGTCAAACTGTTGTTCTTTTGTTAATTTGATGAAGTTAACCGCATAACCAGAAACACGAATAGTTAATTGTGGATATAATTCTGGGTGTTCCATTGCATCCATTAATGTTTCTTTATTAAAGACGTTAACATTTAGATGGTGACCAGATTTGACTGCATATCCGTCTAAGATAGAAACTAAGTTGCGAACCTGACTTTCTTCTTCTTTACCTAATGCTTTAGGAACGATGGAGAAAGTATTTGAAATTCCATCCATTGCTGAGCTGTATGGCAGTTTAGCAACGGAAGATAGAGAAGCAAGTGTACCTTTTGTGTCACGGCCATGCATTGGGTTTGCACCTGGTGCGAATGGTTCACCGGTACGACGGCCATCTGGTGTATTGCCAGTCTTCTTTCCATAAACCACATTTGATGTAATCGTCAAGATTGACATTGTATGAACAGAATTACGGTAGGTTTGGTGCTTTCTCAACTTTTTCATAAATGTTTTTACAATTTCAACCGCAATGCTGTCTACACGGTCATCGTTGTTTCCGTATTTAGGGAAGTCGCCAGTTGTTTCGAAATCGACAGCTAGACCGTTTTCATCGCGAATAACTTTCACTTCAGCGTATTTAATTGCACTTAATGAGTCTGCTACTACGCTCAATCCAGCGATTCCTGTTGCCATGGTACGTAAGATTTGAGAGTCATGTAGAGCCATTTCAATTCTTTCATAGCTGTACTTATCATGCATATAGTGAATAACATTCAAGGTATTGATATATAAACCTGCAAGCCATTCCATCATTTGATCAAACTTTTGCATAACTTCTTCGTAATTCAATACCTCAGAAGTGATTGGTTGATATTGTGGTCCTACTTGAATTTTTAATTTCTCATCTACACCACCGTTAATGGAGTAGAGAAGTGCTTTTGCAAGGTTTGCACGAGCACCGAAGAACTGCATTTGTTTCCCAATCTCCATAGCGGATACACAGCAAGCAATTCCGTAATCATCGCCGTATTCAGGACGCATGATATCGTCATTTTCATATTGGATAGAGCTAGTTTTAATTGACATTTTTGCACAATATTTTTTAAAATTCTCAGGCAGTTGTGGTGACCATAACACTGTTAAGTTAGGTTCTGGAGCTGCTCCTAAGTTATCTAATGTGTGTAGGAAACGGAAAGAGTTCTTTGTTACAAAAGAGCGACCGTCAGATGTCATTCCGCCAATTGACTCAGTTACCCAAGTAGGGTCACCACTGAATAGGTCATTATAATCAGGTGTACGCGCAAATTTAACTAAACGAAGCTTCATAACAAAATGGTCAACGATTTCTTGCGCTTCAACTTCTGTTAAGGTACCATCTTGCAGGTCTCTTTCTAAATATATATCAAGGAATGTAGATACACGACCAAGACTCATTGCAGCACCGTTTTGCTCTTTAATAGCAGCTAAGTAACCAAAGTATAACCATTGGAATGCTTCTTGTGCAGTTGTGGCAGGCTGAGAAATATCAAAGCCGTGACTGCTGGCCATTTCTTTTAATTCTTTTAATGCACGAATTTGTTCTGCAATTTCTTCGCGAAGACGCATATTGTCTTCTGTCATTACCTTACTTGTATTCTTTTGATCCTTTTGTTTTTCCTTGATTAAGAAATCTACTCCGTATAGTGCTACACGACGGTAGTCACCAATAATACGTCCACGGCCGTAAGCATCAGGAAGTCCTGTAATAATCGCAGCTTTACGAGCTAACATCATTTCATCTGTATAAGCATCGAAAACTCCTTGGTTGTGAGTTTTACGGAACTCTGTAAAGAATCTTTCGATGTCTGGATTTAGTTCGTATCCATAAGATTCTAATGCTGCTTTTGCCATCCGAATTCCACCGAAAGGCTGCATAGAACGATTAAAAGGTTTGTCTGTTTGAACACCAACTACTTTTTCAAGTTCTTCATTTAGGTAACCAGGAGTGTGAGAAGTAATAGTAGATACTGTTTCAGTATCCATGTCTAGAACTCCGCCTTTTTCACGTTCTTGCTTTGTTAATTCCATTACTTGATCCCAAAGCTTGATTGTTGCTTCTGTTGCACCTTCTAGGAAGCTGTCGTCACCTTCGTATTGATTATAGTTTTTTATAATGAAATCACGAACGTTAACTTCTTTTGTCCAAGTACCTTTAGTAAAACCTTTCCATTGTTCCATCATTATTTCACCTCGTAAGATTGTTTAAATTAATATAACTGTGTAGCAGTTATTTCTTATCTAAAGTGTAACAGATTTTTTTTGAATGAAGTCACATATATTGTTAACATATTGTGAACCTTATTTTCTCATTGGTTTAACAAGGTTTTCTACTTTTGGTACGAGGAACGTGTAGGAGCGTTAATGAAAATCTGTACTATAATTATTTGTAGAAAAACACAAACTGTTATATAAGAAAAAATCAATAAAACCAACATGTTTATAGTGTAAACTCACTGAAACAGCTGCCAGAAAAAATTAAAAAGCAGGAGAGAAATCTCCTGCTTTAATCGACGATGATGTCAGCAATCATTGGACCATTATGATCTCTGTCTCCATGAACTTCACAAATCAAACGATAAGTACCTTCTTTATCAATTTGAAGAGGTACCATGGTCTCTTCACCTTTTTTGACGGTTCCTTTAATGTCTGTACCTTCAATATAGAAAGGGTGCTCCTCACCGTTAATGCCACTAATGTATAAGTTTACCTTTTCACCAGCTTCAACATTAATTGTTCCTGGATCCCACCGGTATACTTCTATTTCCTTTCCGTCTTTTGTAGTACTGTTATATTCTACTGTGACCATATGAATTTCTCTTACCTCGCCACCTGCTGTTTGATTGAATACAGCAGTGTCCCCAGCCTTTAGCAAAAACCATGCAGAAATGGTTACGAGTAAGAATGCTGTTACCAAAATAAAAACAAGTGTATCTTTCTTTAATACTAAAAATTTCATTATTAACCCCCCATTAATTTGTCCTATTTCATGTTTATGCAGAGAAGGGAGGGAAACTTGTCTCTTTTTTTATATTTTTTTTCTATTGTTCGTACATATACATTAATGAAGTGATAATTTCTTTGATTTTCCAGTTGAAAAGTTTATAGTTTATATAGGTCTGAAAGTACAGGTGGTAAGTTATCGGTATGAAAAAAGGAAAAATATTTACAGTGGTAAAATTTCTCTTTCCCTTACTCTTATTAGTGTTTGCACTACTTGAATTGAAAAAGTTCATTGGGAATTTAGACCTTGGATTACTTCAATCTGAAATTGTACAACTATGGTTTGGTACTTTAATCCTTATCTTTTTTGTAATGTTTGCTGCGGTGTTACCAATGCTTCTCTACGATGTAATGCTATTGAAGATTCTTGGAATAAAGGCTGGAAAAAAAGAAGTACTTGAACAAGCATTAATTGTTAATACCTACTCAAACTTATTTGGTTTTGGCGGCTTAATTGGAGCGATGTTAAGAACCTACTTCTATCATAGATTTGAAAATGATAAGCGAAGGTTAGTAGGCGGAATTGCAGCTGTTTCATTTTTTTATATGGCAGGAATTTCTTTATTTGCTATGTCAGTAGCTTTGAATTTCAGCAATCATCCTATTTTTGTGCAAACAAAATGGCTATTCTTTGGCGTACTGGGTATAGCATTATACTTGCCAATATTTTTGGGAATTCATTTTGTTAAAAATAAAAGGGACAAGCAGTCATTAATCACCTTTGGAGCAGGAGCAAAACTTTTCATTATTTCACTATTAGAGTGGACCGCAGTTTTTTGTGGTATTTGGTTCTTATCTTGGATTATGGAGATACCTGTTACCTTTGAACAGCTTTTTCCTGTTTATGTTGTGGCTGCTTGCGCTGGTATTATTAGTATGATACCAGGTGGTCTTGGCTCGTTTGATATCGTTTTTATTTGGGGAATGCAGGACTTACATGTTCCGGAAGAAAAAGTTCTTGTTATCCTATTATTCTACCGGATTGGATATTACTTGATCCCGTTTTTACTCAGTACGCTTCTTTTTGTAAAACGATATTGGGAGAAATGGAACAAATCATGGAGTAATATTCCAAATACAATCCTCCAAAATATTAGTCATGTTATGGTAACCATTCTCGTTTTTCTCTCAGGCTTAATCCTGCTATTATCCGCAAGTGTTCCAGGCATAATGGATAGACTTAGAATCGCTCAGGAAATTTTGTCTTTTCCAATCATTAATATTTCTCATCAGCTTTCTGTGGCTGCAGGCTTTCTCTTGCTTGGGTTATCCCGCGGGATAGAATACAGCGTGAAAAGAACTTACGATTTGACCATGCTTGTGTTAATTCTTGCTGCCTTGTTTTCTATCTTTAAAGGAATTGATTACGAAGAAGCTATTTTTCTTATTACGGTTGCACTATTACTAAGAGCATCAAAAGGACAATTTTATCGGGAAAGTTATGTCCTAACGTGGGGAAAAACCACAGTTGATATCCTGATTATTACGGTTATCATTTCAATGTATTTGGTAATTGGCTATTCTAATCTGCCATCCGCTAAAATCACCATCCCGTCACAATTTTTGCCATATGTCATTGAAGATTCATCGGATTTATTCAGCAGTGCGATGATCGGCCTGCTCATTGCATTACTCATTCTTTATGCAGGATACGTAATAAGCAAACCTAAAAAGTGGAAATTCGAATGTTCGATTGGTCAAGAAGAAGAGATAATAGAACATTTAAATACCTATTATGGAAAGAGTTTGTCCCATTTACAATTACTCGATGATAAGTATATTTATTGGAACAGTAAGAAGACTGTCTTAATTCCTTTTCAACAATATGCAGATAAACTAGTGATTCTTGGGGATTTAATAGGTGATAATGACGAATTATCAGGTGCGATTGAGGAGTTTCAGGAACAAGCAGACCGTTACGGATATACCCCCGTCTTCTATCAAGTTAGTGATGATATGCTGCCATATCTCCATGGAAACGGCTATACCTTTTTTAAATTAGGTGGGAGAGTATCGAAATATGCATTTGTAAGTGAAAAAATTGCAGCCCAAATTTATCTACATGGAAACGAGCTAAATCAATTTCAAGGATTACGAAAATTTAAAGAAGAATATACAAACAAATGGGAGTCGAAATACTTAGGCTATAGAAGAAAGTCAACATTTTCTTTACCATTAACAATGACCCAAATAACATTATTAATTTCAAAGCGCAGAAGGTAGGACACGGCTTGGCTTTGGCTGAGCCATTTTTTATTGCGATTATTTCAAAGTCGCTTTAATAACCTTTCAGTTGAATGACAATTGGTTAATTGATATTTACTTTCAATGATATTTTGATAAAATCAGATGGTAAATAAAAAATAAGGATGTTGTAAATTGTCAAGGTTTGTATCAATAATAATGCTATTATTTCTTGTTTTATCGAGCCAAACAAATAGCTACGCTGCAGAAAACCAGTCCTTAGATATAAAAAGTGAAGCTGCAGTATTAGTAGATTCAGAAACAGGTGCCATTTTATATAATAAAAATAGTGATGAAAAATTATACCCTGCTAGTTTGACGAAAATTGCAACAGCCATCTACGCTTTGGAAAATGGTAACATTGATGATGTTGTCACAATAAGTCCTAGAGCGGTAAAGGAAGAGGGAACAAGAGTTTTTTTAGTTGAAGGTGAAAGGGTCCCTTTAAAAAAGCTAATTCAAGGAATGCTGATTAACTCAGGGAATGACGCGGCAGTAGCAATCGCTGAACATATAGACGGAAGTGTAGAAGAGTTTGCAGTAAATATAAATAAGTATTTAACGGAGGAAGTCGGGGTAAGCAATACGAATTTTACTAATCCAAATGGATTGTTTAATGAAAATCATTATACAACTGCTAAAGATTTAGCCTTAATAACCAATTATGCAAAAAAGAATCCAGTGTTCACAGAGATTTTCGGAACAAAAGAGCTCCCTTGGAGTGGTGAGTCCTGGAAAACGACACTCTTGACCCACCATCGTCTATTAAAAGGCGAGATTCCTGTTGAAGGAATTACTGGTGGAAAAACTGGTTTTGTAGATGAATCAAAACACACATTAGCAACAACTGCGGAAAATGATAATATAAAGCTGACCGCCATTGTTTTAAAAGGGGATAGAAGCAAGGATACGTATCAGGATACAGAAAAACTGATTGAATATGGTTTAAAGAACTTTCAACATCGCGTTATTAAACAAAACGAGTTATTTAAAATGAAAGAAAAAGAATATTATACTAAAAGTGATATTGTTGTTACAGAGCATATCAATGGATCAAAAGTAAGAGTTACCGAAAAAGGTGTGCTTGAGGTTGTAAACGATGGTGATGTCATTCAATCTATACAACTTGAAGTAAAAGAACCTAAACAAGTAAAAGTAAAAAAGGAAAAGCTGTTAACTAGTGAAGAGAGCAGTGTAAATATTATTTATGGAATAATAGTTATTGCATTTGCGGGACTTTTTCTGGGCGTTAGAAAAAGATTAGTGAAGAGACAATAATGTAATATAGCCATGGAGAGATATACTCTTCATGGCTTTTTTTGAATCATATTCGAAAGCAGCAGCATGAGAAAAGAAATGAGTACCATTGATAGAACGAATGCCCATGCTAAGCCCATATTACCGGATTCCATCGCAACATAAATCGCTGTTGGAGCTGTTTGTGTTTTTCCTGGGATATTCCCAGCAAACATTAACGTTGCTCCAAATTCACCCATAGCTCGTGCAAAACTCATAATCAGCCCGGAGATTATTGCAGGAAGTGTCAAAGGCAGGGATACCAATAAAAATACCTTTCCTCTGCTTCCGCCATCCACTTTTGCTGCATCTTCTATATCTTTATCGACCGATTGAAAGCCTAATTTAACAGATTGGTACATAAGTGGAAATGCAACAGTGGTTGAAGCAATAATCGCAGCCCAGGGTGTAAACATGATGGAATGTTGGAAAAATCCTTCAATTAAGGCACCGATTGGGCTGTTTCTTCCAAAAAAGTATATCAGTAAAAATCCTATCACCGTTGGCGGTAAAACGATCGGCATCATAAGGAAGGTTTCAAGCAGCATCTTACCTTTGAATTTCTTGTTATATAAAAGTCTAGCAAAAAAAATGCCAAAAAAGCTAACAATAATGACGGAAATAAAAGCAACTTCTAGAGAGAATCTAAGGGGCTGCCAAAATTCATATGCAAACATGATATCAATCCAATACTATAAAACCAAATTTTTTAAAACTTGTTTTTGCGGTTTTACTTTGTAAATAGTCAAGAAATATTTCAGCTCCTTTTTTATGGGATGTAGTTTTTATTATGCCTGCAGGATAAATAATCGAATCGTGAGTCTGATCACCTGCAGTTGCCACAACATGTACTTTATCAGATACTTTTACATCTGTCATATAAACAATGCCTGCGTCAACATTACCTGTTTCTACATATGTAAGAACTTGGCGGACATCCTTTGTTTGAATGACAATAGGTTGAATTTGTTCCCAAATACCAGTATTTTGTAGTGTTTGTTTAGCATATTTACCGGCTGGAACAGACTCTGGTATACCGATTGCGATTTTTTTAACCTGACTATCCGTCAAATCAGAAAATCCATTTAGTTGTAAAGAATTTTCTTTGTTAGTGATTAACACAAGCTGGTTACCTAATAAATCAATCTGCTTTTGTGCATCGATTAAACCTTCTTGTATTAATTCGGTAAATTGGTCAGGTGATGCAGATAGGAAGAGATCAACAGGTGCTCCTTGGAGAATTTGTTGTTTCAAGGCTCCAGAGCTCCCTATATTGTACAAAATTTTTATGTTTTTATTTTCTTTTTCGAAATTCTCTTTTATTTCTATTAGTGATTCATTGAGACTAGCAGCAGCGGAAATGGTCAATTCTACTGGTTTAGTTTGGGGTGATTCCTTTGATGAACATGCCGATAGGCAAAGTATGACAAAGGCAAGGCCTACAAGTAATATCTTCTTCATGTATTACGTCCTCTCAAAATCTATCAAAGTGTCTTCTATCATTATAACGAAAGAATTTTCTTGATTAAAGTAGGGAGGTATAAAAAAAACTGCCTTGGTTGGCAGTTTAAGTAACGAATCACTTATTGAGTTGTTTTACCGACTTACTGGAGTCTGCTTTCTACCTGCTGACACACTTCATCTGCGGTCATTCCATTTGCTTCAATGACTGAGCCTTTTGTAAAGGTATCCTGCATACCCATTACATTAGAATCTAAACCTGTAACAACACAGCAATCGCAATTCTGTGCATCAGATTCCTGTCTTAATTGAACCACATCATGTCCTTTTTCCCTTAAAGCTTGTTGAATATCTGATAGGGATTCTTCTACACCAATTTTCGCCATACAAAACACCTCCTCAATCAATATCATGCCAAAGTTCTCCATAATTATTCTGTATAAGTCACGATAATCTTCAAAAACTAAAAGAGGAGGTGTAACCATGGGAAAGCGAAAAAAAGATCCATCCACCATTGGCCTGGCTTCACCGCAAGTTGAAGGCCAAGGAACAACAACAACAGAAACAGGAACAAGAGAAGCTTCATCATCACGCAGAAAACAAAAGAAAGACTAATAAAGAAAAGGCTATGTAAAAGCAAAGAATAAATTTTGGCACCTGTTGATTTGCGCGGAAGGCACGAGACTCCTGCGGGAGGACGGGGCAGGGGGAGACCCCGCAGGCGCTTAAGCGCTGAGGAGGCTTCCCGGACCGCCCGCGGAAAGCGAAGTGCATGGAGTGCAAATCAACAGACATATGTAACACAGCAAAACAAAGCGGGTACTCGAAGTACCCGCTTTACTTATTAATTATTGTTATACATCTCTGCCACTTGTTTTTGAACATCACTATTTTCAAGATACTCATCATAAGTCATTTGCTTATCAACTAATCCATTCGGAGTTAATTCGAAAATCCGGTTAGCAATCGTTTGGATAAACTGGTGGTCATGTGAAGAAAAGAGAAGAGACCCTTTAAAGTTTATCAAACCATTGTTTAATGCGGTAATAGATTCCAAATCAAGATGGTTTGTAGGCTCATCAAGAAGTAAAACGTTTGCTCCATTTAACATCATCTTAGAGAGCATACAACGAACTTTTTCTCCTCCAGAAAGGACGCTTGCTTTCTTAAGCACTTCTTCTCCGGAAAATAGCATTCTTCCTAAGAATCCTCTTAAGAAGCTTTCGCTTTCATCTTTAGGCGAGAACTGACGAAGCCAATCAACTAAATTCAATTCGCTGTTTTCAAAAAACTCGGAGTTATCCTTAGGGAAATAGGCTTGTGAAGTGGTAATACCCCATTTAAAGGTTCCACTGTCAGCTTCCATTTCACCCATTAATATTTTGAAAAGAGTTGTTTTCGCAACTTCATTCGGTCCAACAAGAGCAATTTTATCACCTTTGTTCATAAAAAAGCTTACATTATTAAGGACTTTTACGCCGTCAATTGTTTTTGTTAAGCCTTCAACCATTAATAAATCATTACCAATTTCTCGTTCTGGTGTAAATCCTACAAACGGATAGCGGCGAGAGGATGGTCGAATGTCGTCTAGAGTAATTTTATCTAATAACTTCTTACGAGAAGTAGCCTGCTTTGACTTAGAAGCATTCGCACTAAATCGAGCAATAAAAGCCTGTAGCTCTTTGATTTTTTCTTCCTTCTTTTTGTTGGCATCAGAAGTCAGTCTTGTAGCTAATTGACTAGACTCATACCAGAAATCATAGTTACCTACATAAACTTGAATTTTACCGAAGTCTAAATCAGCGATATGAGTACAAACTTTATTTAAAAAATGACGGTCATGGGATACGACAATGACTGTATTTTCAAAGTTTATCAAGAACTCTTCTAACCATTGAATGGCTTTAATATCCAGGTGGTTCGTCGGCTCATCCAGCAGCAGTACATCAGGTCTGCCAAAAAGTGCCTGCGCTAAAAGAACCTTAACCTTTTCAGAACCTGTTACTTCAGCCATTTTTTTATAATGTAAGTCTTCACCGATACCAAGTCCTTTTAAAAGAATCGCTGCTTCTGGCTCCGCTTCCCAGCCGTTTAGTTCAGCAAACTCACCTTCAAGCTCAGCAGCTTTCATTCCATCTTCATCTGTGAAGTTTTCCTTCATATAGATAGCATCTTTTTCTTGCATTACTTGATAAAGTCTTGCGTGACCCATAATTACAGTCTTTAAGACTTCCTGTTCCTCGTATTCAAAGTGGTTCTGTTTTAATACAGCCATCCGTTCGTTTGGACCAAGTTGAACTGTTCCGGTTTGAGATTCAATTTCTCCGGATAGGATCTTTAGGAATGTTGATTTCCCAGCGCCATTTGCACCAATTAGACCATAGCAATTTCCAGGCGTAAATTTAATATTTACATCTTCAAACAACTTACGGTCACCATATCTTAAACTTACGTTACTAACAGTTATCATTTATCATTATCCTCCAACAGCAAAATATCTACTAATTATACCATTAAATTGGATGAAGAGCGAATTCTTTGTTGAATGAGAGAATTTATTAGAAGATAATAAAATAAATTGCAGAAAATTTTTCTAATTTTTTTTCGTCGTTTTCACACTTTATTCATATTTTTGTTGTAGAATTATTGTAAAGAAGTACTGAAGGAATAAAGTAGGTGAGAAGTATGTCGAAAAAGCAACTTACTGAACTCGTTAACAAGTTAAAACAGGCCGGAATAAAAGCAAGTTTAACCAAACCAAAGTCCAACTACCTATTATCTCTGCAGCAAATAAAAAAGTTTCCTTCATCCGTGAATTAAATAGGTATTAAAAAGCGATTAATCCAGAGGACTAACCGCTTTTTTTATGCTTATTCAATTTCACTCATGATTTCTTCATAGACTTGTTGTTTATCAAACTCTTCTCCCATCGGGAATTTAGAAATGAATTTATTATTTTCATCGATTAAATAGGTAAACGATGTATGAACAAATTGGCCGTTACCAGGATCTTTATATTGAAACTGGAGTGATTCTGCAACTTCCCTAATCATTTTTTGGTCAGCTTTGATATTTTCTTGATCGCCAGTGAGGAAAATCCAATTATCGGAATTTGGAATTTCAAAGGCCTTCATGTATTTTTGTATCACTTCAGGTGTGTCCCGGTAAGGGTCGATGGTAATGGTAAGAAACTCAATTTCATTACCGAAGACGTTGCTTTTTTCTAAATCACCCTGTAATTGCACCATCTTTTGTGTAGTGGTCGGGCAAATATCTGGACAATTAGTATAAATAAATTCGACAAGTTTAAGTTTATTATCATCACCAAAACTATAAGATTCACCATTCTGATTAATTAAGCTAATATTTGCAGGTATTTTGGAGCTTGCATCCCGAATGAGAAAATAAGAGATTCCAGCTGTAATCAATAGAAACACTGCCAAACTACATATTAGATAGATTTTTTTCATGTTTTCCCCTCCTAACATAAAGGATAAAGAAGTTTTTTGCAAAAAGATGTGGATATTTCGTGAACAAAATTGAGCGGTACATGCAAACACCATTTAGTCAATCGTACAATGGGAAACTGGACAGTTTCCGCAATCATTTTCGACCTTAAGATAACCAATATTATGAATGATGATTTTTTTATGGTCGATCGAAATAATTTTCCTTTTTTTTAAGTCAGTTAGCATTCGACTGACTATTTCTCTAGCTGTTCCACAAAAATGAGCTAAATCCTGTGTGGTAATGGGGACAGTGATATGGATTCCGTCCTCTTTATGTAAGCCATAGCTATTTGATAACCGAATTAATGTGGAATAAAGTGCTCCTTTTTTACCGTATAGTACTAAATCTCGAAATTTAGTCATGGTTCTTCTAATATGATCATTCATCCATTTAATAAACTGATAGCCAAGATTACTGTTTTGAAATAATGCTTTCTCTAAAATATCTAATTGAATACCTGCCACATGTCCATCTTCAATTACCTTTGCATTGAAAATATATCTTGGATCCTCGGTAAATAGAGTCAGCTCGCCAACAATGTCATGCCGAGAGCATAAGCGCAAATATAATTCTTCACCTTCTGCGTTCATTTTCGAAATTTGGATTCTTCCAGAAAGGATAAGGAACATTTCTGAGGCAGGGTGACCTTCTTGAAAAAGAAACGCTCCTTTTTTTATTTCAATCATTCTTCCTGCGGAATGTAAGAGTTCTATTAATTCATTGGTTAGAAGATTTTCGGTTTGTGTGTCAGTAGTCATATATCCCACCTGTAATTATTTGACCTACTTTAATAATAAGTGCTAAACAAGTAAAGAAATAGTCGAAATAAAGTCAAACGTGTTAAACATTTATGACTTTTTGCATATACTAAAAGATGTGGATAACTTTGACAAATGATTCTGATTATTGTATTCTTTAAAAGAATCAATATTTTGTTAATAAGGGAGTATGTTGTATGTTAGGTGTCGTTCTTAACTAATCCAATCAATTGGATATTTTCATTCCATTTTCGCCTTGTTCAATTTTATGAATGAATATAGGCCTATTTGAGTGCGTTTTGGAATGAAGTTAAGAACAATGGGCATACCAAGCATACAGTTTTTCTCCATGCTGCTGTGTACATTTTGAGTAGACAGTTTTTTTTATGGATAAAATTTGTATACAAAACGAGGAAATACTCGTTTTATTTAGCGTAGCCGCAATGACATTGTTCATTGCGGCTATTTTTATTTTATTCTGGAGGGAAAAACCATTGAATAAACATGCGTTTAAAGTATTGGAAGTACAAGAAATCAAAGAAAGAATAGCAGAATTTGCATTGACGAATGAAGGAAAAGAAAAAATCTATAATCTTATGCCATCCACACATCTGAAACAAATTGAAGCATGGCTGGATGAAGTTTCTGAAGGAGTCGAAATTCTCAAGAAGAGCTCGAGTGTCCCTGTTCATGGTCTGGGAGGTATGGAACAAATTTTATCTAAATTAAACAAAGGTATTGCACTGCGTCCTGACCAATTATCCAAGCTTTATGATTTCTTAGATTGTTGTGGAAAAATGCGCAGGTTCATGAAGGATAAGGAATACTATGCACCAAGAGTAACCTCATATGTGGAAGTGATTGAGGAATTGCCAGAACTTGCTGGTGAAATTATACGCTGTATTCGAAATGGAAGGGTAGATGATTATGCAACAAAAGAGTTATTAAAAATTAGAAAACAGATTGCCATTCATGAAGAGCGTCTTAAAGAAAAAACGATGCAGTTGATTCGATCCAACAAATATAAAACGTATCTACAAGAGAATGTTGTCAGTCAAAGAGATGGAAGATATGTTATTCCTATTAAGAAGGAATACCGAAATAAAATTAAAGGGGCAGTTTTAGATACCTCTGCTTCAGGGTCAACATTATTTATTGAGCCAGAGGAAATCGCTTTATTTCAAGAACAATTAACGTGGCTGCTAGCGGATGAGGATGTTGAAGTCCAAAAGGTCTTGTCCTATTTAACAGGATTAGTAGAAGAGAAAGAACAGCAAATTCTATTAGCCATCGAAACGATGGTCCATTATGACTTTTTGTTTGCGAAGGCGAAATATAGTCGGTCTATTAATGGTGTTAAGGTTAGGGTGAATGATGAGCAGGAGATAAAGTTAATTCAGGCAAAGCACCCTCTCCTTGGTGATAAAGCCGTTCCGTTATCTTTAGTAATGAAGGATGGCCAAAGTGCACTAGTGATTACTGGTCCAAATACAGGTGGAAAAACAGTAAGTATTAAAACGGTTGGTTTGTTGACACTTATGGTACAGTGCGGTCTCCATATCCCGGCATCTGAAGAAAGTAATCTAGGTATCTTTCAGCGTATCCTAGTGGATATTGGTGATGGTCAGAGTATTACTGAAAATTTAAGTACGTTTAGCTCGCGGATAGTAAATATTATTGAAATCCTTAAGGAAACAAATGACCAGACTTTAGTTCTTCTCGATGAGCTTGGATCCGGAACAGATCCTGGGGAAGGAATGGGGCTTGCAACTGCGATTTTAGAGCAGCTGTTTAATAAAGGAGCAGTGCTTTTAGCTACGACCCACTATAGTGAAATAAAAGAGTTTGCTGAAGAACATCCAGGATTTATTAATGGGTCGATGGAATTTGATATTGAGACTCTTAGTCCGACGTACCGTCTTAATATAGGAAGAGGAGGGGAAAGTCAGGCATTTGCAATTGCTTTAAAACTAGGAATTCATCCGAAAATAATTGAGAGAGCACATCAAGTAACATATAAAGAAATGAAAAATTATGCCAATAAGGAAACAGATATCTGGAAACAGAAGGAATTAGAAAAACAAGTAATTGTAAATAAATACAAAAATAGAAAAAAAAGCGTTATACCGGCGGAGAAGATTCCTGAATTCATTCAAGGGGACAATGTAAAAATCTCACCAACTAATGAGCTCGGGATTGTTTATAGCGGCCCTGATCAACAAGGGAATTATGTGGTCCAGGTCAAAGGAGAAAAAATATCTGTCAACCATAAAAGAATAAAGCTTTATATCGCGGCTAAAGAACTTTATCCGGATGATTATGATTTTGATATTATCTTTCAAACAAAAGAGAATAGGAAGAAAGGAAAAATACTTTCAAAAAGGCATGATGATGAAATAATCATTGATTATAATGATATATAATGAAAACAGCCTTCCTACTCGGAAGGCTGCCTATTATTTAATTGTTTCTTGGCGAGCACCTGTTTCACTTGGTTATAACTTAAGCCTGATTGACTGTTTAATCTCTTTACTTCTTCGATATCTGTTCCGACCACAGTTACTTTTTTTTCATTAATTTTCATTTAAATTATTCCTTCCTTATTTTGTTTATGGTAAAGATTGTTTTATGAGCAATGAAAAGGACATTTTTGGTACATACTATAAAAAAAGGAGGCGGTTCCCATTTTTTATGGTAAAAGGGCTAAGGATGAAGAAATTGAAGTAATTATGCTTGAAACCGAAATTTATTCTTGCATGGACAATGCCTGTATTGGCTGGATGCGAAAGGAGTTTGTCACAGACGATTTGCTTTGTCCAATGTGTGGAAATGAAATGTCTACAGAAATAAGAGAGCTTCCGAAAATATAATGAAGAAAGTATTCAAAAAGACTGTCAATAAATGACAGTCTTTTATTTTTCGCCAAAATCAAAGAAATGACCCTCGTATGCTCTTTGAGCAGATTCAGAAGTAGGGAAAAGAGCGTCATCGTCTTCGATCACATGAAAGGTTTCGTTTAGGAACAAGGCAAGTGCATTTGGATCCTTCGGATGAGTGACAATTTCAGCAGCTCGTATATTAGCAACAGTTGGTACATGTGGATTACGATAGATTACAAACACTTCGTCTCCTGGCTTAGCACTCGCAATATCAACTATATCCATATCCATTTACCTTCCTCTTTTACAGATTTTCATTTTGTTGACGAATTTCATCACCAGCCAACATGATCGTTGCATCCTCAATATCCTTATGTTCGTCTACAGAATCACCTGGAACATATTTTTGAGAAGGATATATTCCCCCTTGAATGGATGTTTGCTTTTTTTTAGATGAAGAAGTTTCATTTGCCACACAAACACCTCCTTTACTAAGTTTTTGCTATCTGAAATGTGTTTATTCCTTCCTTATTTTAGAATACAAAAAACTCCCCATCTCTGGGGAGCATGCGCATTATATTCTATTCGTTTTTATTAGCTAAACAGCGATCACATTCCATTAAGTAGCTTTCTGCTTGTTCTTCCATATGCTGCCCACATTCTGGACATTCCTTCTTTGGCAAAGTGCGGAAAAATTCAACTGGACTAATTAACATTTTAATACCCCCTCTTTTTTAATACAGTTTATTAACCTTTTATTTGTTGTAGTACAGCTTATTTAAAAAATTTGTTCTCTTTATTCTTCTCTTTTTGCTAAACAGCGATCACATTCCATTAAGTAGCTTTCTGCTTGTTCTTCCATATGCTGCCCACATTCTGGACATTCCTTTTTCTGCAAAGTGCGGAAAAATTCAATTGGATTTACTAACATGATTAAAAATCTCCTCCTTTTTTAATACAGTTTATTTATTATCAACCTGTTGTAGTACAGTATAATCAAAAAAATTAAGTTTGTGTAGTCCTTTTTGATAAATAATTTAATTTTTTTGAAAAATGATACATTTATCCTGTAACAATATTCCGTGCAAGTTTGGTTCTGCTATGTATGTTGTAAAAAAATTATTTGGTTAATATAATGTAAATTTGACAATTTTGTGAACTAAAACACTTCCCTACCGTATTTATATCCATTACAATCATTGTAGAAAGCGAATAGCTCAAAGGGGGAATGCCTTAAATGGATACAGTTTCTGGCGAATTTAATTCATTTTTAATTGTTATAGCCATAGGACTCACCATCATGGCTTCATATACTGGTTTAGATATGTTTACGTTAATAAAAAATTCAAAGAATAATAAAAGACTTTTATATCTTGGCGGCTCTGTATCGATGGGAGTGGGGATATGGGTCATGAATTTTGTCGGGTTAATTGCAGTTGATATTACTCGTTTTTCTAGTTACCAAATACCCTTGACCATTTTATCCATTCTAATAGGGATTGCTTTTTCAGGGATGGCTTTTATACCTTTGTTTGGCAAGGAAATCCGTTCCATTCATTTGCTTTTTGGAAGTTTATTTTTAACAATAGCTGTTTTTGCAATTCATATTATAAGTATTTATGCTATGAATCTGACGATAGAATATAATATTCCTATTTTTGTATTTTCGGGACTATTAATATTTGGGTCTTTTTTATTTTCCTTATGGATTCTTTTTTCTTCTAAAACCTACTCAAAAGGAAGTCAGACATGGTTAAAACCAATTAGTGCGCTAATTATTTCAGGTGCGATTGTAGAAGGGCATTTTCTTTTAAAAAGGGCCTCAACGATTATCTCAACCAACAATCCAATGAATGAAATCATTAATGAAGAGACATTTTTAATATATTTAGTATTATTTGTAACAGTTTTAATAATAAGCGGGTTAATTGCCTCTAGTACTTTAATTAGTAAGCAGCTAGCCGAATCAGATACGAATCTAAATGATATCAAAGCTGCTTTAGATGCTTCGACAATTGTAGCCATCACAGATCCTTTAGGTACGATTGTTTATGTGAATGATAAGTTTGAAGAAATCTCAAAGTATAAAAAGGAAGAAATTATCGGAAAGAACCATCGGATGTTAAATTCAGGATATCACCATAAAGAGTTTTTTCAGGAATTATGGACTGACATACAAGCTGGGAAGACTTGGAGGGGTGAGATTAGAAATAAAGCAAAGGATGGCTCCTATTATTGGGTAGATACAACAATTGTCCCTTTCTTAGATAAAAATGGTAAACCGATTCAATATATTGCCATTCGGTCTGATATTACCAATCGAAAGAATGCGGAACAGGCTCTTTTAGAATCGATAAAAGAAACTCAGGATATTTCATTTGCCCTTGATCAATCGTCTATCATTGCAATTACAGATGAAAAGGGAAAGATTACAAGTGTAAATGATAAGTTCTGTGAAATATCGAAATACAGCCGTGAGGAATTACTAGGTGAGGATCACAGGATATTAAATTCTGGCTTCCATGGAAAGGAATTCTTCAAAGATCTCTGGAGGACGATTGGTCAAGGAGCGGTATGGAAGGGCGAAATATGTAACAGAGCAAAAGATGGTACACATTATTGGGTTGACACGACAATCGTTCCATTTTTAAATGACAAAGGAAAGCCATATCAATATGTTGCCATTCGAACAGATATTTCTGATCGAAAAAGAGCAGAAGAACATTTAAAAGAATCAATAAAAGATAATACAGATATTCGCTTTGCCCTAGACCAATCTACGATAGTTGCCTTTACGGACGCGAAGGGAATTATAACAAGTGTAAATGATAAGTTCTGTGAGATTTCAAAATATAACCGGGAAGAGATTATTGGAAAAGATCATGCCATCTTAAACTCAGGGCATCATCCAAAATTATTCTTCAAGGATTTATGGAAAACGATTGGTGAAGGAAAGGTTTGGAAAGGCGAAATAAGAAATAAAGCCAAGGATGGAACTTTCTATTGGGTAGATACGACAATCGTTCCGTTCTTAAGTGAAAAAGGAAAACCATATCAATATCTGGCGATTCGCAATGATATAACAGAGCGTAAGAAAACAGAAGAGGTACTTCATCGTCAGGATAAGCTTGCTGCCGTCGGTCAATTAGCTGCGGGCGTAGCCCATGAAATTCGAAATCCGCTAACATCTATGAAGGGATATGCAGAGTTTCTGACATTAGATGAGCAGGATCCTGAACGCTTGGAATTTATGAATATTATATTAGATGAAATTGAGCGTGTTAATACCATTGTAGAGGACTTCATGGTTTTGGCAAAACCTAAAATGGTGGAATTAGAAGAAAAAAACGTGGTACCTGTAATTAAAAATGTGGTATCCCTTTTAGAGTTCGAAGCAAGAAAGAAGCATGTTAAACTTACGTTTGATTGTCCGCATGAAATTATCCAAATTGAGTGTGATGAAAACCGCTTAAAGCAAGTGTTTTTGAACTTTATTAAAAACGGAATAGAAGCTATGCCAAATGGCGGGGAACTACACGTAAAAACGATGATTCATGACAACAATGTTCAGATATCCATTCAGGACACTGGAGTTGGGATACCAAAAGAAAAATTAAAACAGCTCGGTGAACCATTCTATACGACGAAGAAAAATGGAAACGGACTTGGATTAATGGTGAGCTTCAAAATTATTGAAAATCATAATGGAAAAGTTTTTGTTGAGAGTGAGCCAAATAAAGGAACAACTTTCAATATCCTCTTACCGGCAAAACCAGCATGATGAAAAACGGAAGATACTCTCTTCCGTTTTTTTGTTACCCTTTCAAACTTTTCGAAAAATAGACAATTATTTTTTTTAAAAACAAAGCTACTTTTAGGATAAATAGATTAATATGTTTATATAAGTACAAATGTTTGAATTGGGAGGGGAAAATGTGGGGGAAGCAAATTTAGTGAAAACGATTTGCGGTTATTGCGGCACAGGCTGCGGTTTAGTGTTAGAAGTCAAAGATAATCGAATAATGAAAATACGCGGTGATAAAGATGCACCGGTTAATAAAGGTCAAACCTGTGTGAAAGGCGCCTTTGCTTATGAATACGTTCATTCGAACAATAGATTAATCAATCCACTTATTCGGAAAGCTGGGCAATTAGTAGAAACAACATGGGATGAGGCATACCAATATATTGCAGATAAATTATCCTCGATTAGAGATACTTGGGGACCTAATTCAATCTCGATGTTTGCTTGTGCTAGAACAACCAATGAATCCAATTATGTTACACAAAAGTTTATGAGGACAGTGATTGGCAGTAATAATATAGATGGATGTAACCGCACCTGACACGCACCAAGTGTTGCCGGTCTGGCAACTGTTTTTGGAAGCGGTTCCCCAACGAATACATTAGAGGATTTTGACAGAGCAGAAGTATTGCTGCTTATGGGATCAAATACCACAGAAGCACATCCGATTATAGCAAACCGAATAAAGAAAGCTATTAAAAATGGACTTAAAGTAATCGTCATCGATCCAAGAAAGATTGACATGGTTAAATTTGCTCATCGTCATTTGCAAATCAAGGTCGGCACAGATATTGCACTAATTAATGCCTTCCTTCGAGTAATTATAAAGGAAAATCTATACAATGAAGAGTTCATTCAGCAATTTACAATTGATTTCGAATCTTTAAAAAAGCATGTTGAGATGTACACACCTGAATATGCTTCTTCCATTACTGGCTTAAATGCAGAGGATATTGTTACGACAGCCAGGGAATATGCTAGTTCAAGTGGTTCAATGATTGCTTATACACTTGGAATCACAGAACACCATTGTGGTGTTAATAATGTCTTTGATATAGCAAATCTTGCTTTATTGACTGGTAATATCGGTAAAGAGGGAACAGGCATTATGCCATTACGCGGGCAAAACAACGTTCAAGGTGCAGGGGATATGGGGTGCCTGCCAAACCAACTAGCAGGATCAATGAGTTTAGTCAATGCTGAATACCGAGCACGTTATGAAAAAGAATGGAATGTTACGCTAAATCCTCATGTTGGTGACACTCAAACAAGAACCTTTGACCGACTCGAAAATGGTGAGTTAAAGGCACTTTACATTATTGGAGAGAATCCATTGCTCGCTGATGTTCATATGAACCATACAAAAAAGCTAATGGAAAAGCTAGATTTGTTAATTGTGCAGGATATATTCCTAACAGAAAGTGCAAAAATGGCAGATGTGGTCCTTCCGGCTTGTTCATGGGGGGAGGTTGACGGAACCTATACCAATACAGACCGAAGAGTTCAAAGAGTTCGCAAAGCTGTAGATCCTGGGAAAAATGTTAAAGAAGATTGGGTTATATTGTGTGAGCTTTCAACGATAATGGGCTATCCAATGAACTATTCAAGCAGTGAAGAAATCTGGAATGAAGTTAGAAAACTCGCTTGGGAGATGTATGGTGGTATTTCTTACGAAAGACTAGAAAAAGAATATAGCATCCATTATCCATGCCCAACTGAAGATCATCCTGGCACATTGATCATGCATGAGAGATTTCACAATCAGGGTTCTGTTGTGAAAAAATCACCATTTGTACCAGTAGATTTCACAGAACCATTGGAACTCCCAGATGACGAGTATCCTTTCACCTTAACTACAGGCAGACGTTATGAATCGTATAACACACATTCGCAAACACGTTACTATGCACCAGGCGTTAAGGTAAAGCAAACGGAAGAAACGGTGGATATTCATCCAGATGATGCTCTTGCCTTAGGGATTATCGATGGTGAAGTGGTTCAAGTTCGTTCCCGAAGAGGCGAGTTAACGGTTAAAGCCAAAATTACAGAAATGGTTGTCCCTGGACTTGTGTTCATGAGCTTCCATTGGAGTGAAACACCAACAAATGTCTTAACATTAAACGAATATGACCCGATATCAGGTACTGCAGAATACAAAGCATGTGCAGTAGCCATTTCGCGGATATAAAAAGAAGGGCACGGAATTCAGATTCCGTGCTTTTTATTATTTTGCTGTTGTAAAGGTAACTGTTGATTTTAGAACTCTGTTGATTTGTGCGGAAGGCGCGAGACTCCTCGAAAATGCTATCGCATTTTCTTCGTGCGTGGGCATATTCGAGGATGTAAATCAATGTCCTGCAGGAGGACGGGACAGGGGAGACCCCGCTCATCTCTTAGCGCCGAGGAGTAGGAAAAGCGGAAGCGCCTTGTACAGCCCCGACAAGCGCTGGAGGGCCTGACGATGAAGTCGTTCTTTGACTTCAACGTTGGGACCGAAGCGACTCGAGGGGCTAGGCGCTGCAGCTAGACAGGCTTCCCGAACCGCCTGCGGAAAGCGAAGCGCCTGGAGCACAAATCAACAGCCTAATTTAACACAGCCTATTATTTAAAAATAAGCAAAAACAAGCTGGGGGTTACCCAGCTTGCTTAACCATTTGTTTAACTTCAATTGTTTTTCTTTGATAGTATAAAAAGTTCAATGCAAAAGCAATGACGTAAAAGCCAATGAAGAAATAGAATGCTGTTACGTATGAACCTGTTGTATCAACGGACCATCCAAAAAGCTTAGGAATGAGGAAGGAACCGTAGGCTGCAAATGCTGCTGAAAACCCTATTACTGGTGCAGCCTCTTTTGGAATGAAAATGGTTGGAATCATTTGGAACGTTGATCCAGAACCAATCCCAGAAGCAAGGAATAAAACAAGGAATGAACCTAAGAAACCAGCAAACTGATTAAGATTTAAGAAGTAAATAACTCCTAATGCACCAATAGTCATAACCACAAATACATAAGCCGTTACTCTAGCTCCACCGAATTTATCAGCCATCCAGCCGCCAACAGGTCTTGCAGCAGCTGCAACTAACGCACCAAGGAAGGCAAGTGAGATATATTCAGGGAACTGTGATTTTAATAGAAGCGGGAATGCTGCTGAATAGCCAATAAAAGAACCAAATGTTGCGATATAAAGTACTGTCATAATCCAAGTGTGCTTACGTTTTACAATAACAAATTGATCTGCAACTGATTGTTTCGCACCTGGAACGTTATCCATTTTAAAGTAGGCAAGTAATGTCATAATCACAATCGGAATTACCCAAATGAATGCTGCATTTTGTAACCATAATTGTTGACCATTTGCTAATACTTGACCTTTACCTGCAAATGCAAAAGCACCAGTTGTAACGATTAATGGTGTAACAAATTGTACAACTGAAACACCCATGTTTCCTAAACCGCCGTTAATACCTAAGGCTGTACCTTTTTCTTTTTTCGGGAAGAAAAAGCTAATATTGGCTGAAGAGGAAGAGAAGTTACCTCCACCAAGACCACAAAGCGCTGCTAACAATAACATAATTGAAAATGGAGTGTCAGGATTTTGTACCGCGAATCCAATCCCAATAGCGGGAATGGCTAAGACGGCTGTTGAAATGACAGTCCAGTTTTTCCCACCAATAGAACCGACTGCAAAAGTATAAACAAATCGAAGAGTTGCTCCAACAAGACCTGGGATCGCTGCTAATGTGAATAATTGTTCGTCTGTAAAATTGAAGCCAATATCATTTAGTCTTATTGCCACCACAGACCAAATCTGCCAAACAATAAACGCAAGCATTAAAGAAGGAACAGAAATCCATAGATTTCGTTGTGCGTGTTTTTTTCCTTCTGCTTTCCAAAACTTTTCATCTTCAGGATTCCAATAATTAATTCGTGCCATTTATATCGCTCCCTTAAATCCACATTCATTTTTTCTGCGTGGATATTGTTTGTGATTTCACTATAAATCAGATGGTAACATGATTTTTGTGACGTACGTCACAAAAATAGTGAAGGAAATGTGAACTTGAGGTAAAAGACAAAAAGTTGTAATATTTTGTTCGGTTTAGCTCTTTGACGAAAAAAAAGACCCTCCGAAGAAGGTTAAAGAGTTCCGTTTTGAAGTGCTTTTCTTAAAATACGTGCCGAAATGACAGTCGTATTGGCATCGTTATGGGTACATAAATAAGTAAATCTCTCCAAAGTAATGGCGAGTTTCTTTATTAGGAATACAAAAACCATAATTATATAAAACCTCACCGTAATGCATCAAAATGAGGTTCTCTTGGATTTTTGAAGAAGGCTCATTTCTTTTTAAATAAGATGTCTTCCCCGTAATAGAGTAACCAGGAAAAGTAAAATAAGCGGAGATGTTCCGGTTAAATGCAGAATGGAGCTCGTTGCGGGGTAAATAAGGGGAGTTTTTCCGACTATGCAGAGCAAAATCTCCCATTTTCGAATGTTTCGAGCCAATAGGCGGAATCTCGCCGTCTATTTAAGCCCTTTTTAATAATAATTACTAATTAAGCGGAATTTTTCCGTCTATTTATCAGCTCAGGTGCTAATCTAACCTGGTCCCCCAACCCTCTAAGTACGGACCCTCTTGATCCTAGATGCGGGAAAGAACAATAAAATTGGTATTCAAAACGGCACTGCAAATGACAGAAGTTTTGACGTCATTATTAATTGTACAATACGTATTGTCCATCATAATAATGACGTCAATTGTTATGTCAAAGTTAATGGAATTTGGTAGAAACCTTGATAAATAAAGAAAAAGACGTATGCCAATTCATACGTCAATTCTTGTGTTTTTTAATAAGAAAGCACCCGAAAACGAAGCCTTTAGAAGAAGGTCTATTGGCTATGATTTCTTTTTATCATCAACTTCATGAAACATGCCAACGTAATTTTTTGTGTCGCCACTGTCATCGCGAATGGCAGTAATTGTTAACCACTCTTGGTAAATTTCTTGGTTTTTTCGTTTGTTCCAAATGAACCCTTCCCAGTAGCCTGCATTTATCAAACTATCCCACATCTTTTTATAGAAGGCATTATCGTGTTCTCCAGATTGAAGTACACTCGGTGTTTTTCCAATCACTTCATCCTTGGTATAACCAGTTATTTTTGTAAAAGCGGGATTGACACTTTGAATAATTCCATTTTTATCAGTAACAGTAATTCCATCAGTAGCATGATTGACAATTTTGGCGGAGATATCCTGCTTTTCACGATAGTAGAGCCAGACGACTAGTATTGAAGCTGCTAATGAAAACTCTGATAGCGACATGAAGCCAATTGCATAGTGTCCAGTCCAATTAAAGAGTATGGTCAAAATGATAGGCGGAAAAAAGCCTCCAAGTCCTCCCATCGCTGAGACAATACCATTTACGATTCCTGCCTGTTTCGAAAAATATAAAGGTACTAATTTGAAAATGGTACCATTTCCGAGTCCTGCACAAATAGCCACGAATAAACAGCCAAATGAATAAATTGGAAGAGATGGAGTAAAAGCCAATAGAAAACCGGCAAAAGTAAGTCCAGTAAAAACACCCATTAAAATAAAAAATGGATTTAATTTATCTCCAAGCCAACCGCCAATTGGCCGGAAAACAGTAGCCAATGCGATGAAACCAGCTGTACGTAAGCCAGCATCTACTTTATCTAAATCAAAATGATTGACTAAGAAAGAAGGCAAATAGATTGTGAAGGCAACAAATGATCCGAACGTAATGAAATAGAATAAACTTAAAAACCAAAGCTTTTCATTTTTATAAACTTCTTTTATTTGATTAGATAAGGAGTTGTTAGCCTTTTTCTCATTTTTATCACCGAAAAGAAAATTTAAGACAGCAAAGACCAAGACAACAACGAGGAATATCTGTATCGTCGTTCTCCATCCAAATGCATTTGCTAGAACGGGTGAAGCGAACGATGTAAGTGCTGTTCCAATATTCCCAGCACCATAAATTCCATTAATAAAGCCATGTTTTTCTTTTGGGTAATATTTAGGCAGGGAAGTAACACCTACAGAGAAAACTGCTCCGCCAATACCGAGCATTAATCCACCCAAAATCAACATGAATAGTGAGTTAGCAATGCTTAGAATCCCAATAGGCAGTAATAAAACAATAAAACTAATCGTAAAAATGGTTCTAGCACCAAACCGATTTGTCCAATATCCAATTGGAACTCTAAGTAAGGACCCAAGGATTACAGGTACGGCCGTGGCCAAGGATATTTGCGTTGATGATAGTTTAATATCTGCTTGAATGTATGGCATAAGTGATGAGATAAGCACCCAGACCATAAAACCGGCAACAAGGCTTGTAGTTTGAAGATATAATTGTTTTGTACCTTGAGACATTCCAATCCCCCTTCATTTCCAATATGTGTAGTATTTCCATTTAAAATCTATACAACCGAAATTTTTGCACATAAACACTTATTGGTAAATTTTTCTTAGTGTATTATAGAACAATTTTTTAGATTTAACTATGAACTATGGCACAAATCTATGAATATAGTAAGATTTATAAGAAAAATGGAAAATATCTCCTCACTCGTGTATTATCATATTAATTAAAATTAAATTCAATCATAAAAAAAGATGAGATTAGGGTAGGAGGAAGTTTATGAATTTTCAACAATTAGAATCATTTGATCAGCAATATGAATTGATGAAAGAACTTTCAGAGCGATTTTTGTCAAGAGCTCATCAAGTAGATATCGAGGGAAGTTTTCCATACGAGAATATTCAAGATTTAAAAGATAGCGGTTATACCTCATTAACGGTTCCTAAGAAGTATGGGGGAAGAGAAATTTCTTTGTATGACATGCTTCGTTTTCAAGAGAAAATTGCAGAGGGAGATGGTGCAACCGCGCTATCAATCGGCTGGCATATGGGGATTATCAAAAATCTCTCAGAAAAAAATTCTTGGGATGAAATCATCTTTAATAAAATCTGTAAAGACGTAAGAAATGGTTACTTAATCAATAGTGCTGCAACAGAGCCAAAAACAGGAAGCCCGACCCGTGGAGGAAAGCCTGAAACCTCAGCTTATAAAGAGGGGAATAATTGGATAATAAACGGGAGAAAAACCTTTACTACCATGGCCCCCGTATTAGATTATTTTATTGTAAGTGCAACGATAAAAGCTACCAATCATGTAGGAAACTTCCTTATCCCTAGATCCTCAAATGGAATATTTATTGAAGAAACCTGGGATAGTATTGCCTTACGAGGAACGGGAAGTCATGATTTAGTTCTTCACAATGTATCCATACCTGAGGAATTCTTTGTAGAGCAACTTGGAAATGAGGGTAAGAAACCAAATGGCTGGCTTCTTCATATACCAGCTTGTTATCTTGGGATAGCAAAAGCGGCAAAGAAATATGCGATAGAATTTGCTAAAGATTATTCTCCTAATAGTGTTGAAGGTACAATCATTGACTTACCGAACGTACGGCAAAAAATAGGGGAAATGGAATTGAAGCTGATGGAGTCAGAGTATTTCTTACATTCTGTCGCAAAGCAATGGGATAATTCTGACGAGCTGAGCAGAGGGAATATGGGTCCATTCCTTGGAGCAGCCAAATTAAATGTTACAAATAATGCCATCGGTGTAGTGGATTTAGCAATGAGATTAGTAGGAGCAAAAAGTCTGTCGTTAAAAAATCCTTTGCAGCGATACTATCGTGATGTGCGAGCAGGGCTTCACAACCCGCCAATGGATGATATGACTATCCAAATTTTAGCAAACCACGCCATTAAACAATTTGATTAAATTTTACTCACCTTGAACACTTTAACTATTAAGGGGTGAGAAAATGCCAAGAGGAAAGGAATTAAGCCAGCTTCCTAAATCAGATACCACAATTGATGTAGGCTCAAATACAAAGGATGTACTAAAAAAAGGCTTCGATCAACAAATTAAGCCTAGAGATCTGGATAAGGAAAACGAAGATATGATATAGTCGCAAAACCTCCAAATATAAAAATACCTCCACCTTTATTCGAAAGGTGGAGGTGTTTTTTAGTCCTCAACAAGTTCCCCTATCTCAACTATCGTTCTTTCTTCAAGAGGACCTCTGAGGTGTACAGTAGCTGTTCTTCCATCCTCGTTTAATTGGTCAATCCAGACAGAAGTTCCATTATATTTGACTTCAATATCTGCGGATGACGATAGAATTTGTTTAACACGGTTTACATTCATATTTTCACTCCTAATATAATTGTCATTTTATTTTTACCTTGATTTGGGTTTTCATTCGCTAATTTGTAACCGCTTTCTACTATTGTTATTAGTTCTAAAAGGATAGCTTGTTTTATATTCTTTAAAAGATAAGACTAAAATCATATTGCATGCTCTAAATTTCCGGTTTATGATTACTTAGAAAAAGATACCTAAAATAATTTGAAACTTAATGGGTTTCCTTTCGTCATATATAAAAGAAGTTCAAAGCAGCTTGGATCGGCAGATATTTGAATTTCGATTTATCCGAGGAATTTGACCAAGCTTTCTAGAATGTTAGATTACTAGCAAAATATAGTGAAAAATGACGAAATAAATTGGTTATTAATGGAAGTAGTTCTGTTTTTATTTTGGTGGATATGTGATATAGTAATTGAGGTTCGTTTACCGAAGTTATTGGTAAGTGAGGGGAGAATTAAAAATGAAAAAGATTAGACTGCCTGAAATAAAAAATAATGGATCCATTGCTTTCTTTGCAATTGCCGTTGTTTTATTCTGGCTAAAAACATACGCAGCATATCAAGTTGAATTTACCCTTGGAATTGATAATACCCTACAAAAATTCCTCTTGTTTATTAACCCGCTAAGTTCAGCGCTATTCTTCTTTGGTTTAGCTTTACTTTTCAAAAAGCGCATGAAATTAGTCATTATTATTACAAATTTTATTTTATCGTTCTTATTGTACGCTAATATTGCCTATTACAGATTCTTCAGCGATTTTATTACAGTTCCAGTATTAATGTCGACCAAAACAAATGCTGGACAACTGGGAGATAGTGCACTTTCATTAATGTCGCCATTTGATTTCTTATACTTCTTAGATTTCTTTATTTTGATAGCATTGTCTTTGACTGTATTTAAGAAGGTTACTGTTGAGAATCGAAAGTCATTTAAAGTAGTTCTATTGTTTGCGGTCACGGTATTCTTATTTAATCTTGGATTGGCAGAAAAAGACCGTCCACAGCTATTAAGCCGTTCGTTTGATAGAAATTACTTGGTAAAATATTTAGGTGCCTATAACTTTACCATTTATGATGTTATACAAAACATCAAATCTTCAGGCCAACGGGCCCTTGCCGACAGCAGTGATATAACAGATGTTGAGAACTATCGGAAAGCAAATTTTGCAGCACCAAATCCTGAATACTTCGGAAAAGCAAAAGGAATGAATGTAATCTATATTGCAATGGAATCCCTTCAAAGCTTTGCCATTGATTATAAAATGCCGGATGGTCAGGAAGTAACACCGTTCTTAAATTCCTTAGTTCATGGGAATGACGCATTTTATTTTGAAAACTTTTTTCATCAAACTGGTCAAGGTAAGACGTCAGACGCAGAATTCCTGATGGAAAATGGATTATACCCAATGGCTCAGGGTGCTGTTTTCGTCAATAAAGCACAAAACACCTACCATGCAATGCCAGCCATTCTAAAAGGCAACGGCTATTATTCCGCTTCGTTTCATGGGAACTATAAAACGTTCTGGAACCGAAACGTTATGTACAAAGCTTTAGGCTATGATCAATTTTTTGATGCCGAATATTACAATATGATAGAGGAAAATACTAAGAATTACGGTTTAAAGGATAAGCCATTCTTTACAGAATCAATGCCTTTACTGAAGAGCTTACCCCAGCCGTTCTATACGAAGTTTTTAACCCTTTCTAACCATTTTCCATTTGAAATGGATCCAGAGGATACTGAGTTTCCTGCTGGAGATACAGGGGATAAAGTGGTCGATCAATATTTCCAAGCCGCGCACTACATGGATGAGGCGATTGAACAGTTCTTTAATGATCTAAAGGCTTCGGGTTTATACGATAATACAGTCATTGTGATGTATGGAGACCACTACGGTATTTCTGAAAATCACAATGAGGCGATGGCGAAGGTCCTTGGTGTTGAGGAAATTACTCCAACCCTAAATACCGGCTTGCAGCGAGTTCCTTTATTTATTCATGTTCCTGGAGTAAAAGGTGGGATTCAGCAGCAATATGGTGGTCAGGCTGATGTGCGTTCAACCATTCTACACTTATTAGGTATTGATACAAAAGACTACTTGGAACTTGGATCTGATTTATTATCTAAGGATCACCGTAATTGGGCATTATTTAGAAATGGTGATTTCGTTTCACCTGAAATCGTTCAAGTAAAAGGTAAATGCTACAGTAACGTAACAGGGGAAATACTCGAAGGAACTGAGGCGTGTAAGGAAATTGCAGAAAAAGCAGCAACAGAGCTTCAAATGTCAGATGAAATCGTTTATAAAGACCTTTTACGTTTCTACCAGCCTGAGGGATATACACCAATAGATCCTAATGACTTCGAATATTTAGCTCCCAAAATGAAAAAAGGAGTAACTGAAAATACCGAAGTAAAAGAAAACGAAGGTACCAATAAAACTGATAGTACAGAAAGTACAGAAGGCACAAATGAAAATGAAACTGCAACAGAAGGTATAAAGGAAACAGAAACTGCAAATGAATAACAAGTGAATACAAAAGTAAAAGGAGCTTTCATTAACAATGAGAGCTCCTTTTTTATTAGGCTGTGTTAAAAGTATACTGTTGATTATAGAACTATGTTGATTTGTGCGGAAGGCGCGAGACTCCTCGAAAATGCTATCGCATTTTCTTCGTGCGTGGGCGGATTCGAGGAAGTAAATCAATGTCCTGCAGGAGGACGGGACAGGGGAGACCCCGCTCATCTCTTAGCGCCGAGGAGGTTTCCCTAACCGCCTGCGGAAAGCGAAGCGCCTCGTGACAGGAAGAGACCGCCTGTCACTGCGGTGATTATTCAAAGAAGCATTCCTTAGTGGAACACAAATCAACAGCCTAATTTAACACAGCCTTTTATTAAGTAATATGTATAAATATGTAGCTTTAGAATTATGTTTATAATATAATGAATAGTAAAAAAATTGCATGATGCTAAGTGTGGAGGAGATTGATATGAGAGATGTAAGGTTAATTAACATATTTGAACATCATATTGCACAAAAATACTTGAATCGATCTGGCATTGCACATGCAATTGCAGTGGCCTATCATGCCTTTCATTTAGCCAAAGAACATCAACTGGATATTGATATTGCGGCAAAGGCAGGGCTTTTACATGATATGGGGCACTATACCTGGTATAAAAATGGGAAATGGGACTATGATTTATATAAACAAAATGACATTCATCCAATTAAGGGTGCGGAGAGAGCACACAAATTATTAATCCGTCTTGGTGAGAATCCAGTAAAGGCAAAAAGCATCGCTTTAGCAATACTGTTTCATACCGATTCATTCTTACCATCAAACGATATTGTTCGTACACCGCTCCAGCAAATTGTGAAATGGGCGGATGAGAAAGACGAAGAAGAGGGAGGGATGCACCACTATCGAACAATCGATTACGATCGGGCAAAACAAAGCATTATACGCCTAGATGACTTGATTGATATAGAACTAGCAAAATAACTGAGCTAGATTAAACAAAAAAAGCTGTGCTTTGTGCGGCACAGCTTGAATTAATATTTATTAAACTCTGTGAAATCCTTCCTCTGTTAAAAACTCTTCCGCTTCACCATAGGTATCGAAGCTTTCTTCCAGATTTAATCCAAAGTATATATTCCACGTATCGTTCTCGTTTATTAAAATCAGATGATTTTTTTCTTCGTTCACCCAACGTTCTTCAACCTGATTCCCAATAATCGCTTCTTCTGCAAGTGATTTTTCAACTGGCAATAAGGACTCGATGGACTCCTGAATTAATTTCTTTAATTCATCTGTAGAAAAGTCACGGATATTAACCATTCCTTTATCATCGGTTTGATAGGTATGTAGGTTTCCTGCATAAACAAATCCGTTTCCATTTGGGTGAAGATGATAGACCACATTTTTTTTATCAGATGCGCTGTTAGGCAGCTGGAAATTTACACGTTTAAGTGAAACGTCTTTTCGCTCTAGTTCTGGGAATGTCTCAATTATGGCTAATTTTTCGTTAAAAGTAAGCATTGATGCCTCCAATATTATCGTAATGTTACTATCATACAGATAGTTTAACTGAAGATACAACAATTTATTTAAAAAATGCTTCAGCACCTACACGCTGAAGCATTTTTTAATGAAGCTGTATTTTTAAAATCCGCCTCCAATGAAAGCAGACCCGACAATTATTAGAAGAATAAACAAAACAACAATTAATGCAAATGCATTGTTATTACCACCATTTTGACCCATTCCTTCTTCTCCTCCATCGTTATCTACTTCAATTTATGAATTAACGGGTTAGAAAGCTTGGACGAAGTTCATGGTTGTATTATTTTTTAATAAAAAACCATTGAAGGGACACTAAAGTCATGTTAACATTATGTAAATAAATAAAAACGATTTTTGGAGGAGCCTGTCACCAAGGGATAACTATGTCCCTTAGTGACAGGCTCCTTTTGTATTTCCAAAAATTGAATGTAAAAATAAATGAAATGAATCGAGAGGTGGAATGATAGTGAAGAGTTAATATTGAAACTCATAAGTTATCAGATGACCAAAAGGGTTGGTATCTCAGAAATAAGGAGGTTTTGTTTTGTCTTTTCTACACTTGGCGATTGTAGCACCATTAATCCTATCAATTTTTATCCCTCTATTTTACAGAACATTTCGTCAAATACATACTGGTTGGTTTGTGTTACCTCTACCTATTTTATTGTTCGGCTATTTTCTCACTTTCCTACCGGAAACAATGAGTGGGACATCATTTATTAAAATGATTAACTGGATTCCGTCTTTAGGAATTAATTTTACAGCAAAAGTCGACGGACTTGGCCTTTTATTTTCCCTGCTTATAACAGGGATTGGGGCATTGGTTGTTCTATATTCCATCTATTATCTAGCAAAGAATAAAGAAAAGCTCAATAACTTTTATGTATATTTACTTCTCTTCATGGCTGCCATGCTGGGAGTTGTCTTATCGGATAACTTAATTGTGATGTATGCATTTTGGGAATTAACTAGCTTTTCATCTTTTTTATTAATTGGTTACTGGTACGAACGAGATAAATCCCGTTACGGGGCACAAAAATCTATGCTCATTACGGTATTTGGCGGACTTGCCATGCTAGGAGGAATCATCCTTCTTTACATCATGACTGGAACCTTTAGCTTCACAGAAATTATGTCTCAAGCAAATGAAATTTTTAACCACGCATTATTTGTGCCTGCATTACTATGTATTTTACTTGGTGCTTTTACAAAATCTGCACAATTTCCATTCTATATTTGGCTTCCGGATGCTATGGAAGCTCCAACGCCAGTTAGTGCCTACTTACACTCGGCGACAATGGTCAAGGCAGGAATATATTTGGTAGCACGTTTTACTCCTGTGTTCGGAGAACATATTCTTTGGTTCTGGCTTGTTGCAGGTGTTGGAGTACTGACCATGATATGGGGTTCTGTATTTGCCGTGAAACAAACCGATTTAAAAGCGATATTAGCCTTTTCAACTGTCAGTCAATTAGGACTTATCATGTCATTGCTTGGTGTTGGAGCAGCCGCCTATCATTATGATTTTTTGGATGAAAACATCTTTACGGTAGCTGTAACAGCGGCTATTTTCCACTTAATCAACCATGCAACCTTTAAAGGAAGCTTGTTCATGGCAGCTGGAATCGTCGATCATGAAACAGGTACACGGGATATACGTAAATTGGGTGGATTAATGCATTTTATGCCAATCACATTTACGATATCTATTGTTGGTGCATTCTCAATGGCAGGACTTCCTCCCTTTAATGGTTTCTTAAGTAAAGAGATGTTCTTTACAGCGATGGTTCATGTAACCGAAATGGATATATTTAACCTCGAAACCTGGGGGATATTATTCCCAGTGCTTGCTTGGATTGCCAGCATCTTTACCTTTATTTATAGCATGATTCTTGTTTTTCAAACCTTTACAGGTAAATATCAGCCTGAAAAACTTGATAAAAAACCACATGAAGCTCCAATTGGATTGCTGATTTCACCGATAATTTTAGTTTCACTAGTGATTATTTTCGGTTTTTTCCCAAACCTATTATCAGATAGTCTGATCTCACCAGCTATGGCTTCGATTCTTCCAAGTCTACTAGGAGGGGGGGGAGAATTTAAGGTTCATATTTCCTTCTGGCATGGTCCTACAATTGAACTGTTTATGACACTTGGTGTAATTATATTAGGATTGGTACTTTATATAACACATTCTAGATGGAAAAAAATCTATAAAGGTATTCCTGAGAAGCTGGAGCTTAATCGATTTTATGACTTCGTATTAGAAGGATTACAATCAGTCTCCTATAAGCTAACAAATACTTATATGAATGGATCGATTAGGTCGTATCTCGTATATATATTTGCATTCTTCATAATAATTCTTGCAGCCACCCTTATTGGAAAGAATGCCTTTACGTTTAGTACAAGCAATGTATCTTCGATAGGAGTATACGAAGTCGCCCTAGCCATTCTTGTTGTTTTGGGATCGATTTGTATTCTATTTGCTAAATCAAGAATGACTTCTATCATCCTGCTTGGTGCTGTTGGTTATACTGTTTCTCTATTTTATGTTTTATTTAGAGCTCCTGATTTAGCTTTAACTCAGCTTGTTATTGAAACGATTTCTGTAGCACTATTCTTGGTTTGCTTCTATCATTTACCGAAATTAAGAAAGTTTGAGACAAGGATGAGATTTAGACTTATTAATGCTCTCATCTCGGTTGGAGTAGGTGCAATTGTAACCTTAATCGCACTTTCTGCTCATAGCAGTAAGCTATTTGATTCTATATCAAAATATTATGTGGAGAATACGTATACAGAGGCTGCCGGCAAAAACATGGTAAACGTTATTCTAGTTGATTTTCGCGGCTTTGATACTCTTTTTGAAATCACAGTATTGGCAATTGCTTCATTAGGAATTTTTGGCATGATCAAATTAAGATTGAACAGGAGGAAAGAAGGATGAGAAAAACAAACAATATCATACTTGAAACAGCCATAAAAGTTCTTCTTTTCTTTATTGTCCTGTACTCAGTCTATATTTTCACAGCAGGCCATTATTATCCCGGAGGAGGGTTTATAGGAGGGTTAATGACAGCCGGGGCGATTGTTCTCCTATTAATTGCCTATGATATTAAAACAGTTGAGGGATTTTTGCCAGTAAACTACCGTATTCTCACGGCGATTGGGCTGCTATTTGCAATTGGAACAAGTGCGGGTTCTCTCCTCTTTGATGTTCCGTTTTTAACGCATGCGTTTGGAGATGTTCAGTTACCGATTCTTGGTGAATTATCACTTCATACAGCAACACTTTTTGATTTAGGAGTTTACTTTGTTGTTGTGGGAGTTACGATGACCATTATTCAAACGATAGGGGAGGATGACTAATGGAAATATTAATGGCATTTGTAATTGGTATTCTATTTATGATCGCCACCTATTTAATGCTTTCAAAAAGTCTATTACGTATTATTGTTGGTACTGGACTATTAAGCCATGGTGCTCATCTCCTTATTCTAACCATGGGTGGACTTAAACGAGGAGCTGCACCAATTCTAGGAGGAAATGAGGAGAGCTATACAGATCCATTGCCTCAGGCGTTAATTTTAACCGCCATTGTTATCAGCTTTGGTGTGACAGCATTTTTCTTAGTATTGGCTTATCGATCCTATCAAGAGCTGGGAACAGATAATGTAGAAGGAATGAGGGGAACAGAGAAAGATGACTAACTTAATCATTTTACCTATATTAATCCCCTTATTTACTGGGGTAATATTAATTTTTCTTAATAAAAGAATCACCGCTCAGCGAGTTGTTGCAACGATTTCTTCAATAGGTACAATTATTGCTGCTTGGTTAATTGTACAAAGGGTACGGATTGATGGGATCCAATCCCTCAATGTCAGCAGCTGGGATGCTCCATTTGGGATAACTTTAGTATCTGACATGTTTTCAGCACTCTTAGTACTTACAACAAGTATTATTTCGTTTGTTTGTTTAATTTACTCCTTTAAATCGATAGGAGAAGAACGTGAAAAATATTACTTCTATGCTGTGTTTAACTTTTTATTAGTAGGAGTAAACGGAGCGTTTACAACAGGAGATATCTTTAACCTATTTGTGTTTTTTGAGGTTATGCTTATGTCTTCCTATGTTTTGTTAGTACTTGGAGGAACCAAGATACAACTAAGAGAATCCATTAAATATTTACTTGTCAATGTCATTTCATCAGCGTTATTTGTTATTGCGGTTGCCTATTTATATTCCGTAGTTGGCACGTTAAATATGGCGCATATTTCTACTAGAATTAATGAAATAAGTGTAAATGGAATGCCAGGGATATTAACGGTTATTGCTGTATTGTTTTTAATCGTTTTTGGTTTGAAAGGGGCCATTTTCCCACTCTACTTTTGGATGCCGGGATCCTATTATGCGCCACCTGCCCCTGTATTAGCTCTTTTCGGTGCTTTATTGACAAAAGTAGGAGTCTATTCGATTACAAGAACGTATACGCTTTTCTTTTATCATGATATGGATACTTTTGGTCTTCTTTCCATTCTAGCGATTCTGTCAATTGTGTTCGGTGTTATTGGTGCAATTGCTTACTGGGATATCAAGAACATCATTATTTATAATATCATCGTCGCGGTAGGTGTTATCTTGTATGGGATTTCCGTCTTGAACACGGCTTCCATCACAGGTGCTGTTTACTATTTGATACACGACATTCTTATAAAAGCAGCTTTATTTCTACTTATAGGGATCGTCATTTCGATTACCGGGACTAGTAATTTAAGAAATATCAGCGGGCTTATTAACCGTTATCCGGGTCTTGGCTGGACATTCTTTATTGCTGCTCTAGCTCTCGCAGGAATTCCGCCGTTGAGTGGATTTGTTGGAAAGCTACTTATTGTGCAAGGAGGGATTGAGGGGGAGAGCTTTATTGGCGGCTTCATTACACTGATGTCCAGTTTACTCGTTCTTTTTTCGGTTATGAAAATCTTTATTAACGGTTTTTGGGGAAAGGACCGCACATACCGCAGAGAGGAAAAAGCACCTGTAAAACAATTGCTTATTGCTCCCGTTATATTAGTAGTGATTTCTGCTCTTTACGGAATTGGTTCTGAATCCATATTGCCATATATTACGCAGGCAGCAGATACCTTATTAGATCCGAATATCTATATCAATGCTGTCTTAAAGGAGTGAAAAGTTTTGGCATTTCAAATTTTATTGAATGTGGTGTTAGCCTTATTATGGATGTTTATTAAGGTTTCCTACGATCCCATTAGTTTTATAAAAGGCTATATTTTTGGACTCCTTATTATATTCGTGCTTAGACGTTCCTTTGGCAGTCGGTTTTATTTATTTAGATTATGGTCCTTCATAAAGCTGATCTTTATTTTTATCAAGGAACTCATCTTGTCCAATATAGCCATTGTAAAAGTTGTTTTAAAACCTAAATTAGATATGAGGCCAGCTATTTTTGCAATGGACACAGAACTAACGAAGGATTGGCAAATCACTCTTCTTTCGAGTTTAATTACCTTAACTCCAGGTACATTAGTCATTGATGTTTCAGAGGATAATAAGACCCTTTTTATACATGCGATGAATATTGCTGAAGTAGAAGATGAGATTAACAGTATTAAGAATTCCTTTGAGAAGGCTATTTTGGAGGTGAGCAGGTAATGATTGAAATCATTATTCGATTAGCTTTGTTATTCTGCTCCATTTCAATGCTTGGATTAATTTATCGGGTAATAAAAGGTCCCAGTGTAGCAGACCGAGTGATTGCACTAGATGCAATTGGTGTGAATCTCGTTGCCATTACAGCATTGATATCAATCGTTTTAAGCTCTCATGCTTTTCTCGAAATCATTCTTTTAATTGGTATTCTTGCCTTTATCGGAACAGTGGCGTTTGCTAAGTATTTGGAAAAGGGGGTTATTATCGAACGTGAGCGTAATCATTGATTTTCTCATCGGATTTTTTATCTTAGTTGGTTCCTTGTTTTGCCTCATTGCTACTATTGGAGTGATTAGACTCCCTGATGTTTATACGCGAAACCATGCCGCCTCAAAAGCTGCTACATTAGGGGTAATGTCTATTCTATTGGGAACTTTTCTATACTTTTATGCACTTGAAGGTCATTTTAATTCCAGGCTTATCTTAGGCATTATCTTTCTTTTTATGACTTCTCCCATTTCTGGCCATTTAATTAACAGGGCAGCCTACAATTCAGGAGTGAAACTTTGGGATAAAAGTGTAAGAGATGACCTAAAAGAATATAATAAAAAAATAGTGAATAAGTCATCTGTAGATTAATATTAGAAAAAAAGTGTTCCAAGGATTACTTGGAACACTTTTTAACATTTGGCTGTGTTAAACTTGGCTGTTGATTTGCGCTCCAGGCGCTACGCTTTCCGCGGGCTCGCCCGTGAGCCTCCTTACTGCTTTGCTCCTGCGGGGTCTCACTCAGCTCGTTCATCCCGCAGGAGTCGAGCGCCTTCCGCTCCAATCAACAGGTTCTAAAATCAACAGTATCCATTAACACAGCCTAACATTTAATAAGAATCTATAATCCGAACATATTCCCTAGGCTTAAAGGGCTCTAATAATTTCCATTGGACATTAGATATCTCGGTGTTTAAATTCGTATTCATCGGAGTATTTTCATTATTCATCGGAACTACATTCAAATTATTAATTTGCGATTCCATAATATTAACATTAAATTCTCGATGACTTTGCAGTTGTACCTGCAGTAACCAAGCTGATGAAAATAAAAGTGAAAATATTGATAAACTTACTACGATTTTTATTTTCATTTTGTACAAACACCTCCCATTAGAATTAGTTTGTACAAAATTAAGCCATAATAAAAAACCTCTGTGGATTTTACCGATTTAAGAAGCGGATTTTAGAGTTTTAGGTGTTGATTTACTTCCAACCGTTTTTAATCCAACAATAAAGCGAATGGTAAAGAAAAGGGATGCAGCTATAATAAATATTCCGCAAAGAGCTCCTATTTGGTCGGAAGCTGTCCATTGTGGTAAATGCTCAGCCCATCTGCGCGGTGTACTGATTTTTCCTGCATACAAGAATGAACCTGCTAAACCGGTAAAGAAAATAAAATAGGTAAAGATTGCAAATTTATCATAGCTATTTTGTTTCTGGGTTCCTTCGGTTTTATTAAAATAATACATAAATCCGAAAATCATCGCAATGACGCCCATCCCCATATAAGTGTGGAAATGACCTGGAACCCACTTTGTATTATGCATAACATGATTGACAACAATGGTCGAGTCAATAATTGCAGGTACTGCACCGGCAACCCAGCCAAACATCGCCAAAAATATCATACTTGAAGCAAAATCCCATTTAATTGCAGAGCGGAAAACAATCATTAATGCACCATATGCAGTGACAACCATAACAGGAAGACCGTTTGCATATGAAAAAATTTGACCAGCAATTAACATCCATTTTGGTACCGTAAAATCCATGAGCAAGTGGTGTGTATAAATCATTAAAGTAAAGAGTGTAGAGCAATTCCAGGCAATTAAAAAGGCCTTATTTGATTTCCAAGGACGATCAGTATACTTCGATAGAATTTCATAAACAGCGATAACTGCCATGTAAATCGTACAGTTCGCAAAAATATGTCCAAACGCATAGGTTAAATGCTTAGCAAGCATTGGATCAATACTAATAGCTCGATTGATAATATTTAAGATCGAAGCAATTAGAACAAAAGCACCTGCAAGAATGGCAATTGAATTCGTGATGATGACCATTGTTGTTGCAACTGCAGCAGGGGGAGGACCATAGCCTTTTTTTTCTCCGAAAATATAATCCCAGCCAAGAGTCTTATGCAATCCGCCATACTCTTTTGTTAACCTAGCAGCTAAATAGAAGTACATGACTAAATACCCAATACCTAATGCTAACATTCCAAATAAGAAAAGAAGCGCACCTAGTTTGCCATATAGATTTGCTGAATAAGATGGAAGCGGGAAAAGGAAGGTCCAGCCATCTGAAAAGTTAAAGCCAAAAATGGCAGTAAGGATCATGGCGACCCCAACCAAAGATAGTATTAAATTAGCGAAAAATACTTTTGAATTTAGATAGATATGTTTGGAAAGGAAGTACCACATAATGGCACTGCCTCCTAAAGCGGCAATTCCAATCATTCCTGTTCCGTGTATGGTCATAATCTTATAGAAAAACTGTGATGATATTTTTACCGCATTCCCCTGATTTAATAACATCATGACTCCAAAAATCATCATTAAAACAAGGACAAAAGAGGTAACCATTAAGGCTAAAGCAACGCCTTTATTATTAATAGTACGAGCTTTAGTGATCATGGTCATTTCCTCCTTTTGGTTTCACTACTATGTCTTTCATCATCACATGATGTCCAACACTGCAATATTCCAAGCATAAAATCTTATACGTGCCTGGTTTGTCAAACGTAATCGTGAGAGTATTCGTGTATTCCGGCATTGCCTGTGTTTGGGTAATTAATTCTAACTCCGGGTTATAAATACCGAATCCGTGAGTAACATCTTTACTTGTTACTCGAAATTGAATCTCTTTTCCAACTGTAAAATTTTCATCACTGAATTCCCAGGCATATTGGAGTCCAGCTACCTCAACAACCTTAGCGTGCTCTTTAGCAGATGCATATTGGTTATGGTATGGAAGCTTGCTTAGTGACATGGCTGAAGCAAACCCCAGGACTGCGAGCAGTCCTAGAAAATAAAATTTGCGAATTTTGTAGCCTTTTTCTTGTATCGGTCCATATTCTCTTAATCTTCTCGATTCCCCGTACACAATAGCAAATGCCAAAGCAAGCAAAAAAACGAGAAATAAGGTGACGTACCATGCAATGGATTGGTACATATGTATCCCCCCTAGTTAAATTAATTAAACAAGCAGTCCCCCAACCACAGGTTTAATTCAACAAACATTTTAATCTAGAAGTTGTGAATAAAAAGTGAATTAAATCATACCCTTACTAAAAATCCCTCCTCGAGACTAGTTATTTAATGCTTACTTTTTTTTAACCCCCAAAAATGTACATGATGATACGAATGCTTTGGTAAATAAATTATGGAGGTTAGATATGAAAACAACTATGATTGATATTGATAAATTACTAGAGTCTACGGCAAATCTAACATCTGAGAAAATCACAAATAAATTAAAAAAAATTGAAATTGATAAACTTTTAGCTAAAACACAAGATTGGTCAAGTTAAATAGATAGGTGACTTAAAGGAGCTCCCGGAATAATCGGGAGCTTCTTTTATTTTCTGATGAAAAAAATTTATTAAATAGGCGTAAGAAATTTGTCGCTTTAAAGCAGAAAAATAATTTTAGGTAATTCTATTGACTTTTAGTATAAAAAAATACTAGAATAACTTTTATAATATAATAAATTTTTAGAAAATTAGAAAATGAGTTTAGGGGGATGAATAATGAAAAAGCGTGTAAAAGTAATATCCTTCGCTTTAGCCGGGATGATGATGCTTGCCGGTTGCGGCAGCAAGGAATCAGCAGGAGAAACGGAAAAAGAAGGAGAAAAGGTGTTTAAGGTTGGGATATCCCAATATGCTACACATCCATCATTGGACGCAGCAACTGAAGGATTTAAAAAGGCGTTAGCGGATAAAGGCATTAACGTTGAGTATGACGAGCAAAATGCACAAGGTGAAGCGGCAAATGTTCAAACGATCTCTAATAATTTTGTTGGAGATAAAGTTGATCTTATTTTTGCAAATGCAACGCCAAGTGCTACAGGTGCGTTGAATGCAACGAAGGAAATCCCAATTATTTTTACTTCAGTAACAGACCCTGTGGGTGCTGAATTAGTGAAGGCATTTGATCAGCCTGGTGAAAATATCACAGGTACAACGGATAACCATCCTGATGGAACGGCAAAAACGATAAACTTTATTACAGAAGAAGTAAAAGCAAAAGACATTGGGGTTATCTATAATTCTGGTGAACAAAATTCAATCGTTCAAGTGGAAGAAGTGAAAAAATTAGCTGAAGGTAAAGGTGCTAAGCTTGTTGAAGTGTCCGTCTCTACCTCTGCTGAAGTAAAGCAGGCGGCTGAATCCTTAGTTGGCCGTGTAGACGCTATCTATATCCCAACAGATAATACGGTTGTCTCGGCTCTTGAGTCTGTTATTTCGGTTGCAAACAGCAAAAAAATTCCTTTGTTCGTCGGTGAGTTAGATTCAATGAAAAAAGGTGCAGTTGCTGCGAGTGGTTTTGAATATTTCGATATTGGATATCAATCAGGATTAATGGCTGCTGAAATTTTAAGCGGGAATAAGAAGCCTTCTGAAATTCCAGTAGAATTACCAAGCAGCTTAACGCTTGTTATTAATAAGAAAGCTGCAGAAACACAGGGGCTTGAAGTGAAAGAGGAATGGAAAGACCTAGGTGAGTTTTACGAGGGTGAATAATATACTTTTGTAATGCTGGGAGTCAGCCGCTAACATGGTTGACTCCTTCATCACTGCATTAGGAATTTTTTCGATTAGAACAAAGACTTAAAGAAAGGATGATCTCAATGTTTACAGCCATATTTGGATCATTTGAAGCAGGTATCATCTACGCGATTATGGCACTGGGCGTCTATCTTTCCTTTCGTATTCTGGATTTTCCGGATTTAACGGTAGATGGGAGTTTTGTTACAGGTGCAGCCCTATCAGCAGTGTTAATTGCTGGTGGAGTTAACCCGTTTTTAGCCACCATACTGGCATTATTTGCAGGCTTTGTAGCAGGGTGTATGACGGGACTGCTGCATACCTTTGGAAAGATTAATAATTTACTCTCAGGTATTTTAATGATGATTGCCCTATATTCTATTAATCTTAGAATAATGGGAAAATCAAATATCCCCCTATTGAATACGGAAACTTCTTTTACGAAAATCGGTGGAGTTTTTGAAAATATGGGAGTGGATTCTTTTTTGAACGGCTTACTAACGGCTGTTGGTCTAGGAGACAGCCTTCCTGATACTTGGGGAATTTTAATTTTTATGATTATCGTTACCTTTGTAATCAAATGGTTTACAGATTTATTTTTACAGACGGAAATTGGTCTTGCTGTAAGAGCAACTGGAAACAATAAACAGATGATTCGCAGTTTCTCTGCCAATACCAATCTCCTTACCATCTTGGGTCTTGGATTATCCAATGCCCTAGTAGCTCTTTCGGGAGCCCTAATCGCACAGCAAGGTGGTTTTGCGGATGTTGGAATGGGAATAGGGATGATTGTCATTGGTTTAGCCTCTGTCATTATCGGTGAAGCCTTGTTTGGTACTAAGTCAATTGCAAGGGCTACTCTTGCGGTTATCGGAGGAGCCATCATCTACCGTATTGTTGTTACACTTGCATTAAGGGTGGAATTCCTCGATCCGGGTGATATGAAGGTAATTACAGCATTAATTGTTATCATTGCCTTAACAGCACCAAAACTAATTGAACAGTCTAAAGAGAAGAAGCGTAAAGCCCGGAGAAGACAAGAAATGCTGAACATGTTAAAAGGATCGGCTGACGGAAAGGGTGATAACTATGCTGCATTTGAATCAGATTCACAAGATTTTTAATGAAGGTACCCCTGATGAAAAAATTGCAATTGACCAAGTGAATCTAACTCTGAAACCAGGCGATTTCGTAACCGTAATAGGCAGTAATGGAGCAGGGAAATCGACCTTAATGAATATCATTTCAGGAGTATTAGTTCCAGATGTTGGTGATATCCATATTGATGGTAAAAATGTAACCGCCATGTCAGAATATAAACGTTCGCAAATGATAGGACGGGTTTTCCAAGACCCCATGGCAGGCACTGCTCCTAGTATGACCATTGAAGAAAATCTGGCGATGGCCTACTCACGAAATAAAACGAGAACCTTCAGAAAGGGAGTCACTAAAAAAAGACGTGATTACTTTCGGGAGGTGCTTGAATCCTTGCACCTTGGCTTAGAAAACCGATTAAGTGCAAAGGTAGGATTGTTGTCTGGAGGAGAACGGCAGGCATTATCACTGTTAATGGCAACATTCACAGAACCCGCCATCTTATTGTTAGATGAACATACAGCTGCGCTTGACCCATCTAGAGCCGAATTAATAACCAATCTGACTCGAGAAATTGTTGGGAAATATCAGCTTACGACCTTAATGGTCACGCACAATATGCAGCAAGCCATTGATCTTGGTAATCGCTTAATTATGATGGATAAAGGTCAAATCATCTTGGAAGTAGATGCAGAAAATAAGAAAAACTTAACGATTGAAGGATTATTAGAGGAGTTTAAAAGAATTCGCGGGGTTCAAATGGCAAGCGATCGTGCGGTTTTGTCCTAACTCTATAGAGAAACAACAACCTTATAAATGGGGTTGTTTCTTTTTTTTTTGTACCAGTCTTTATTACTCAAAAGCGTTATTGCTTCACCGGCCGCTCTTGATAGGACACGTAAGTATCACTTAATATGTATTCTGAATATTATTAATTAAATGATAATAGGAGGAATATAAATGAAAGAAAAACGTTTAAAAGCTGAAGAACTTGCTAACGATTTTTTTCCAGTTAGGGATGTTGACTATATCGAAATTTACACAAATAATGCGAAGCAAGCCTGTCACTTTTTTTGCACAGCATTTGGGTTTAAACCTGTTGCATATTCCGGCCTTGAAACGGGGAATCGTGAAACCGTTTCCTATGTTCTCCAGCAACGAAATATTCGTCTTGTTCTCACTGGTTCCTATAAAGAAGATACACGAGTTGCTCAGTTTGTAAAAAAACATGGTGACGGTGTAAAGGACGTTGCACTTTTAGTAGATGATGTTGAAAAAGCTTATAACGCTGCTGTAGAGCGTGGAGGGATTGCCCTTATACCTCCATTTGAGTTGAAGGATGAAAAGGGGACTTTTAAAAAGGCCGTTCTAGGTACATATGGAGACACCATCCATACGTTAGTAGAACGAAAGAATTATCAAGGAGTTTTTATGCCAGGTTTTGATCCCTATTCCGTCTATTTGCCAATTGAGGATGCTGGCTTGATTGGTATTGACCATGTCGTTGGTAACGTTGAACGGATGGAAGAATGGGTTGAATATTATGCAAAGGTAATGGGATTTGTAGAGATGAAGCATTTCACAGATAAAGATATTACCACCGAGTATTCAGCGTTAATGTCGAAGGTCATGCATAATGGCGGTAGAATTAAGTTTCCGATTAATGAACCAGCAGAGGGGAAACGCAAATCTCAAATTCAGGAGTATTTAGAATTCTATAATGGCCCTGGTGTACAACATCTTGCGATCCTAACAGAGGACATTGTCTCGACGGTAGCTACTTTGAAAAAGAATGGGGTTGAGTTCTTAAATACACCTAGTACCTATTACGAGGATTTAGGACAGCGAATTGGCAAAATTGATGAAGAAATAGAGAAGCTCCGTGAATTAAATATTTTAGTTGACCGTGATGATGAGGGCTATCTGCTGCAGATTTTCACTAAGCCGATTGTCGATAGACCTACGTTATTCGTGGAGATTATCCAGCGTAAGGGTGCTCGAGGTTTTGGTGAAGGGAACTTCAAGGCTTTATTTGAATCCATTGAAAGAGAACAGGAACGTCGAGGAAATTTATAAAATATAGAAATATTTTAAAGAGGAAAAAGGGAGAGGGTGCTTCTCCCTTTTAAAGAGTTTAATAGGAAAGAGGTGTAAGATAATGGAAGTGTCACCAGATACGCTTGAATGGAGAGACGCCTATAAGCTGCTAATTGGTTCGATACTGCCTCGTCCGATTGCCTTTGTGTCCACTATAGATGAAAACGGAATTGCCAATGCTGCTCCCTTTAGTTTCTTTACCGCAATTTGCGCTGATCCGATGCTCATCTGTTTTTCACCAATGAGAAGGGGAAGTGATGGAGCAAAAAAAGATACACTTTTAAATATTGAAAAAACAAAGCAATTTGTAATTAATATCGTCAGCGAGAGTATGGCGAAGCAGATGAATGATTGCGCAGTTGAATTTGCCCCTGAAGTAGATGAACTAGAGGTAACAGGTTTAACAAAAGAGCCTAGTCGTGTGGTGAAGGTGCCGCGCATAAAAGAATCTCTCGTACATTTAGAGTGTGAGCTCTATCAGGTGTTGGATTTTGGTGACCAGGCTGGTGCTGGAAGTCTAGTTATTGGTAAAGTTTTGAATATTCATGTAAAGGATGAGTTATTTCATAAAGGGCGAGTTGATACAGTGAAACTTCAGCCAATTGGCAGAATGGCAGGTAATAGTTATACCAATCCATTAGGGAAAACGTTTGATATTATTAGGAAATAGAAAATGGGTGACTATATGAAATTTGTAACTTTTGAAAAAGGTGATGGGACAGTACGGGCAGGAGTGATGTTAGAATCTGACCAAGTTGTAGATATGAATGAAGCAACGAACGGGAGTCTGCCTGAAAAACTAATAGATTTTCTAGAGCAAAGTGAACAAAATATGATATCTGCTGAACAGCTCTTACACCTTACTAACGGAGATAAAGGGGTTTATCCCTTACATGAGGTTAGGCTGATTGCGCCATTGCCAGTACCAAGAAGCTTCCGTGACTTTTATGCTTTTGAACAGCATGTTAAATCTGCTAGGGAGAACAGAGGTCTCGATATGATTCCGGAGTGGTACCAAATACCTGTTTTTTATTTTTCTAACCACCTGGCGATTAAGGGACCAGAAGACAACATCTCTAAGCCTGCCGAATGCGATTGGCTAGATTATGAGCTAGAGGTTGCTTGCATCATTGGGAAAGAGGGGAGAAATATCAAGGCTGATGAAGCAGAGGACTATATTTTTGGTTATTGTATCCTAAATGACTGGAGCGCGCGAGACCTTCAAAGACAGGAAATGAAGGTAGGCTTAGGCCCTGCAAAGGGAAAAGATTTTGCAACCTCCATTGGACCATGGGTTATCACCAAGGATGAGCTCGAGAATCTGCGATCAGGTAAAGGCTTTGATATTACCATGAAAGCAAAGGTTAATGGCGTCCTTCTTTCTGAAGGGAACATGAAGGATATCTATTATTCGTTCGGAGAAATGCTTGAGAGGGCCTCAGCAGGGGTTACTCTCTATCCCGGGGAAATGATAGGTTCTGGTACAGTTGGGACAGGATGTATCCTTGAACTCGGTACAGAGGTACATCGCTGGCTGCAGCACGGTGACGTGGTTGAATTCGAGATTGATAAACTCGGTGTGTTAAAGAATTCAATTGTAAATGATTGAAACGAGGTGAATTTATGTATTATCGGCAAATGGGAAGGATTCCTCAAAAACGCCATACCATGTTTAAAAAGGACGATGGAAGTCTTTACCGTGAGCAAGTAATGGGTACACGAGGTTTCTCAGGTACACAATCGATTCTTTACCATCATTACATGCCAACGGAAGTTCTGAAAGCAGAACTGATTGGCAGCTATTTACCAGAATACGAGGAACAAAAATCGTTAAAGCACCGCCTATTTTTGACAAATAAGACTGTCAAAAAAGGGGATGCTCTTTCAGCGCGGGAATATATTTTAGGAAATCAAGATTTATTAATTGGTACTGCTTCTATTAATGAGTCAATGAAGAGTTATTACCGTAATGGTGATGGAGATGAAATGCTGTTTGTTCACTATGGCTCAGGCAAGCTTGAAACTATGTTTGGATCGATATCCTATCGACCGGGCGATTATCTATTAATACCTATTGGAACCATTTATCGGATGATTCCAGATGAGCAGGAAGAAACAAAACTGTTGTTTATAGAATCCTTTAGCCAGATTACAACGCCAAGACGATATCGAAATGAATATGGACAAATGCTCGAGCACAGTCCGTTTTGCGAACGTGATTTTCGTGGACCGGAAAAATTAGAGTCCTATGATCAAAAGGGAGAGTTTGAGGTAGTAACGAAATCACGGGGATCGCTGAATTCACATACATTGGGACACCATCCGCTTGATGTTGTTGGCTGGGATGGATACCTTTACCCATGGGCTTTTAATGTCGAGGATTTTGAACCTATCACGGGGAGAATTCACCAGCCGCCGCCGGTTCATCAAACCTTCGAGGGGAATAACTTTGTAGTATGTTCCTTTGTGCCAAGATTGTTTGACTACCATCCTGAAGCTATACCTGCACCTTATTACCATAGTAATGTGAATAGTGACGAATTACTTTATTATGTAAAAGGTAATTTCATGAGCCGTAAAGGGGTACAGCTTGAGTCAATTACGCTCCATCCGAGTGGGATTCCGCATGGTCCCCATCCTGGAAAGACCGAGGCGAGTATTGGGAAGAAAGAAACACTCGAACTCGCGGTAATGATTGATACCTTTCATCCACTAAAAGTGGTTAAGAAGGCAAGTGAGATGGAAGATCCTTCTTATATGTTTTCTTGGGTGGAAAAATAAGGGATAATTTATTTAGAACAATCCAATGATAGAATATTGGGTTGTTTTTTCTTGAGGATAAAAATAAGATAAGCATTTAATTAATAGTTAGTGATAGTATTAAATATAGACTTATTACAAACGGAGGTGAAAGTCATGAACTATGAATCTGTTCTATCGAAACTAAAAAGCCATACGCCTACCATCTTAGGCAGCGAGAAGTTTTCTAAATATGCGGTAATGGTGCCGCTTATTCAAAAAGAGGATGGTATTCATGTTCTGTTTGAGGTTCGATCCTTACAGCTGAGAAGACAGCCTGGAGAAATTTGTTTCCCAGGAGGGAGGATTGACCCGGAGGATATAGATGAAAAAAGTGCAGCTATCCGGGAAACAATCGAGGAATTAGGAATCAGCAGAGAGAACCTATCGGAGGTATATCCACTTGATTTCATGATTTCCCCTTTTGGAATGATGATTTATCCCTATGTAGCAATGATTGGGAGCCCCGAAAAAATTCAGCCAAATCCTGCAGAAGTTGGAGAAATTTTCACGGTACCGTTAACCTATTTTATTGAAAATGCCCCGGATATATATAATATTCATTTTAAGGTAGAACCTGAGGAGAACTTTCCATTTGATTTAATTGTTGGCGGTGAAAATTATAATTGGCGGACAAGGTCATTGGATGAGTACTTTTACCTTTATGAGGAGAAGGCTATTTGGGGACTTACTGCTAAAATCCTTTCACACTTTATCGAAATAATGAAACAGTGAAATTATCCTTGATAGTTTCACTGTTTCATTATTTTGTCCTCTCCAGAAACACAAATGTCCTTTTTGGGAAGAAAAAACACTTGATTATTTTCTGAATAGCAGTAAAATTAAGATTATACTTTTTGGGATAGGTGATGTTGTTATGAAGGTTGTAAAGTTTGGAGGCTCCTCGTTAGCGTCAGGAAAACAAATCGAAAAGGTTTTTCAGATTGTGATGTCTGATCCTGAGCGGAAGGTAGTGGTTGTGTCTGCTCCAGGAAAAAGGTTTGCTGAGGATGAGAAGGTAACGGACTTGTTGATAGAGTGCGCTGAACAATGTCTACAAGATAATAATCCAAAGGATAAGTTTAACGCGGTTATGTCAAGATATTCCTCCATTGCAGCAGAGTTAGCTCTCCCGAATGATGTAATTAGTGAAATTCATCACGATTTATCAGAGAGACTAAATGGAGATAGAAGTAAGCCTGAGCGGTTTATGGATCTAGTAAAAGCTAGTGGTGAGGATAATCATGCAAAATTAGTTGCTGCGTACTTTAGGGAACAAGGTGTTGAAGCTACTTATGTAAATCCAGGAAAAGCGGGGCTGTTTGTAAGTGACGAGCCAGGTAATGCACAGGTTTTACATGAGTCGTATGAGAATTTATTTTCCCTTCGTGAGGTTCCAGGAATCATTATTTTCCCAGGATTTTTTGGCTATAGTAAAAGTGGCGAAGTGTTTACCTTTTCACGAAGCGGCTCCGATATAACTGGCTCCATTTTAGCCAACGGTATTAAAGCAACTTTATATGAGAATTTTACGGATGTGGATGCGGTTTTTTCTGTTAATCCAAGCCTTGTCCATCATCCGAAGGAAATTAAAGAGTTAACCTACCGAGAAATGCGGGAACTATCCTATGCAGGATTTACCGTTTTGCATGACGAAGCACTCGTACCTGCTTTCCGTGCTGGGATTCCCGTTCAAATTAAGAATACGAACAATCCAAGTGCACCTGGAACGAGAATTGTCTATTCGCGCGATAATACGAATGGACCTGTTGTAGGTATTGCTAGTGATAATGGGTTCTGCAGCATTTACGTCAGCAAATACTTAATGAATAGAGAAATTGGTTTTGGGCGGAGGCTTTTAAGTATTTTAGAAGAATACGGACTTTCCTACGAACACACTCCTTCTGGGATTGATGATGTGTCAGTTATTTTAAGAGAAGCACAGCTTGATCCCGATATGGAAAATGAAATTGCCTGGAGAATTGAGTCTGAGTTACATTCGGATGAAGTGAAAATTCAGCACAGCCTTTCGCTGATTATGGTCGTGGGTGAGGGAATGCGCCGGAATGTCGGAACCATGGCGCGTGCATCTAAAGCATTAGCAAAGGCAGAAGTTAATATTGAAATGATTAACCAAGGCTCCTCTGAGGTAAGTATGATGTTTGGGGTAAAAGAAGTGGATGAAAAAAGAGCAGTTCAAGCTCTGTACGATGAATTTTTTGCAGCAGTACTCGTTTAATATAGAAGCAGTCTAAAATTTACATTTTTAGACTGCTTTTTTAATTATATCTTCGATAAGCGAATTATATCTGCGTTAATTGAAATATCTCTGCGATAAGCATTTTTTCATGTTAATTGAGGATATTCTTGTTTGTTCTTTAACTTTATCTTCGTTCTAACCCCAGACCAAAGCGCAATAATCAGCCCTCCGCCGGTATCTGAGATTAAATCAATCATGGTATCGTCATTACCTCCGCCTTGTAACGTCATATCGAAAAATTGATCAGAGCTAAATTCATAAATTTCCCATAAGACGCCGCCAAATGCAGCAAAAGATAAGGTGAAAAGGAAAATAATCCAAGGAGAAATTTCCACTTCTGCATCTCGATGAACCAATCTTTCATATAAAGCGATTCCAGAAAACGCAAGAATAGCTCCGCTTAGAAAATGCATAAACGTATCCCACCATCCAAGTCCATACCAGCCGAGTATTGAACCGAAATACTGGGATCCGACCAAGAAAAGTAAATAGGAAATGACAATAGGCAGATTAAACTGGAGCTTTGTAAATAGGGCGAGGAGAAAGGGAACTGCCCCACAAACCATCCCCCCAATGGCAACGGTTGATTTAAAGGATTCCTCTGTAGAACGATAATGAAAAAATAAATATGCCATAAAAGCTACATAGAGAAGACTAAGCAAAAGGACAAGCTTTCGATTCATTATTTTCACCTCAGGTAGAATGCGCATTACTATGATTATGCCCGCTACCACTCAATTTCACCCAAAGATTTTAAAAAGTAAAGTTAAGGATTAAAATTAACAGATTATTGATAATATTCTCAAACTAATATAATATAACTATAATACAACATTGTTTACTATTTGAAACGTATTTCACCGTAATGAATAAAGAGAACCAATGAAAGAGGGGAGAAATTTTCAATGTCACAATTAAAAGAATTTCGTACTATCATGAGCTCTATTAAATCGGTTTGGGAAAAGGATAAAAAAGCAGCTATTGTTATACTGATCGGGGTTAATGGATCAGCATACAGGTTGCCAGGAACAAAGATGATGATGGCAGAGGATGCTGAAATGATGGGAACAATCAGCGGAGGCTGCTTGGAAGGCGATATTTATGGTTATGCGGAAAAGGCGATTCAAGATGAAACACCGTTACTAAAACACTATGACCTAAGTGAAAACGAGATCTGGAGTTTGGGAATTGGCTGTAAAGGATCATTAGAAATTCTCATCCTGCCGGCTAAAAAGGATGACCCCTATTGGGAGACGACAGAAAAGCTCTTAAATGAGGAAGAGGAGTTTTCACTTATTTTAGAAGTACCAACAGGTGTCAAAGCATTGGTAACAAAATATGGAGAAATCATAGGTGATAGCGAGGACCTTCCTTCAATCGTCTACGATCGTGCACTAAAAAGTCTCAAATCACAAAAACGTGCTGAAGTCTTGATGTGGGAAGATCGTAGATTTGTGATAGATGCGATTCGTCCAAGCCAAAAATTAATTGTAGCCGGTTCTGGAAAGGACGCCATTCCAGTTGTAGAACTTGCTGCTAAAGCTGGCTTTTCGGTAACCGTATTAGATCCCCGCAGCGAATTCAATAGAGAACGGTATTTTCCAACTGCGAAACATTTAGTTGAGCTTCCAGAAAATATTATTTCAGAAAATGTAAGTGGTGCTTGGTGGGTCATTATGAATCATTTACAAAGTCGTGATGAAGAAGCACTTCATCTAGCATTAAAAAGTAATCCAAAATACATTGGAGTATTAGGACCGGTATCACGAACACAAGAAATGCTCTTAAATATTGGGGCGGATTTAACAATTGGCGAAAATATCTATTCACCCGTTGGTCTGGATATAGGAGCGGAAACAATGGAAGAGGTGGCAATAAGCATTGTTTCAGAATTGATGGCAGTGCGGTCCAATCGTGAAGGGAAATCATTAAAAGGTAAAGTGAAAATTCATGTATAGGGTCGGGGCAATTATCCTTGCAGCTGGAATGTCAAAGCGTATGGGACAGCCGAAGCTTTTGATGTCGTTGAAAGGTAAACCACTTTTTCGTTACCCACTAGAACAAGCCATAAGGAATCAACTAAGTCCTATCTGTTTAATAGGGGGCCAGCATATGCAGGCATTCCAAATGGCAGCAGCTGATTTACAAAATGTAGATTATATCGACAACCCAAATTATGAAAAAGGCATGTCAACATCATTAAAAAAAGGGATTAAAAATATGAAAGGGCGCAGTGACGCAGCCTTTATATTTTTGGCTGACCAGCCATTCGTCCCGGATAAGGTCATTCAAATAATGATACAACAATTTGGTAAAGATACACGATTAGTGAGACCTCAATATCAAGGGAACTTTGGGCACCCTATTTTAATTGATAATAGTTTATATGACGAATTTCAAAAGCTAGAGGGTGATCAAGGTGGTAAAGAAATCATTAAGAAATATAAGAATGAAACAAGAATTCTATCTTTTAAAGATTCCATCTGGGGTATGGATATTGATACAGAAGTAGATTATCAAATAGGAAAACAATATAGCAGGAAACCGTTTTTCTAAACACTTATCAGAAAATTACAAAATGTTATTGACAAAAATAATGGATATATTATGATTAATAGACAAAAAGAGGTTTTGCATGTGGAACAAAACATCCTAAAAACTATTGACTCCGAATTCTGAAAATTGTTATTATTGAAACAGCGGCGACATTGTATACATGTGTGCCAGGTAAAAAGCTTGCGATGAGTTTTTCACTATTTTTCGTTTTATCATTCATTGTATACAGGTATACATTCTAAAAACAAATATAAATCTGAGGTGATTCTTTATGAATATTAGTGGTACGGCAAAGTTTAACGAATCGGTTGATACAATTTGGCAAGCACTGCACACGGAAGAAATTTTAGTAAGTGCAATCCCGGGCTGCCAGTCATTAATTCTAAATGATGATGTGGAATATGATGTGAATCTTAGGTTAGGTGTAGCTTCGGTAAAAGGTGAATATACAGGGAAGGTGAAAATTGAGGATCTAGAAGAACCCATTCATTACAAGCTTTATGCTGCGGGTAGCGGAAAACCCGGTTTTGTAGACGCAACTCTCGAATGTAAAATTGAACCTTTAGAAGATGGGTGCCAGGTAGTCTGGACTTGTGAAGCTGAAATTGGTGGTACGATTGCCAGTGTTGGTAACCGAGTCATTGGCGGTATCGCAAAATTCCTTGCTGGAAACTTCTTTAAAGATGTTAAAAAACAGCTCCTTACTAGAGCTTAATAGGAGGGGAGAAAATGAAACCAGCAGTATTTAGTTACCTTCGACCAACGAATCTACAAGAGGCGCTTACGTTTTTAGAGGAATACGGAGAAGATGCAAAAATCTTATCTGGGGGACAAAGCTTAATTCCAACCATGAATATGAGACTCTCAGCACCTGCTTACTTGATTGATATTAGTAGAATAAGTGATTTGAATTATATAAAACTAGATGGAGATTTTTTAGCAGTTGGTGCCTTAACCAAACATAAAGACATTGAGAATTCGGATTTAGTAAAAGATGCATGCCCTTTACTTTCAGAAGCCATTAGGTGGGTAGGGCACACACAAATTAGAAATAGAGGAACAGTCGGCGGCAGTATTGCCCATGGAGATCCTTCCGCAGAGTTACCATGTGTTCTTACTGCACTGCGAGGTGAGATCGTGATTGCCAACGTGGATGGCAGTGAAGAGGTTCTTGTTCCAGAAGAATTTTTCCTAACATATATGCTGACATCGTTGCAGCCAGAGCAAATGGTTAAAGAAGTACGATTCCCGATTATTCCACAAGAGAGTGGTTCTGCTTTTGTGGAAGTAGCAAGAAGACACGGGGATTTTGGTTTAGCAGAGGTTGCTGCAGTATTGGATATAGACAATGAGGGACACCTTTTAAATGTGAAAATTGCTGTTGGCGGTGTTAATCCAACTCCAATAGCTTTGGAACAAGTAGAAGAATACTTAATTGGAAAGAAACTAACGGATGAAGTTTTAAGACAAGTTTCTGATCTAACACAGGAAAGTGTTGATCCAGAATCAGATCTTCATGGTACAGCTGAATATCGGCGAGAACTGGCTGGCACACTTACAGTTCGGGCGCTAAAGATTGCTGTGGAACGTGCAAGAGGAGGAGAAAAGAATGTCTAATAAAGTACAAGTTGGTATTTCAATTAACGGTAAGAAAGTTCAAAAACAAGTGGAATCAAGACTATTGCTTACAGATTTTATTCGAGATGAATGTAATCTTACTGGAACTCATCTGGGGTGTGAACATGGTGTATGCGGTGCCTGTACGATTTTACTAGATAATGAACCAGTAAGAGGCTGTTTAATGTTTGCAGTTCAAGCTGATGGATGTGAAATCCAAACAGTCGAGTCTTTAAACCACGTTGATGGAACCCTCAATGTTCTTCAACAATCCTTTTCGGATAATCATGCACTGCAATGTGGGTTTTGCACACCAGGATTTCTTATGACGTTGACTCATTTCCTTAAAGATAACCAAAATCCAACTGAAAATGAGATTCGTGAAGCAATCTCAGGAAATCTATGCCGCTGTACTGGTTATGCCAATATCATTAAAGCCGTGCAACAGGCGTCACAAATACTTCAAAAGGAAAATAGTAATTGTTCGGTAGTTTCTGCTCAATAATGTAGTGGGCCGAAGGAGGCATGAAAAATGAAAAAATATGTAGGGCAAAGTATAAAAAGAAAGGAAGATTATCGCTTAGTTACAGGAACAGGCCAATTTGTAGCAGATATCAAATTAGATGGAATGCTTGAAGCTGTTTTTGTACGCAGTCCTCAGGCACATGCGATAATACGCTATATTGATACTTTAAAGGCAAAGGAATTACCTGGTGTTCATGCGATCCTGATTGGCGATGACATTAAAGAAAAAATCAATCCCATTACCCAATTCGAATCACATAGTGCCGTACCACCCAATGTTGCAAAAGAAATAAATCCAAAAATTCAGTTCAATGCTGAAAGCGTTTTAGCAGTTGATAAAGTAATGTATGTTGGACAGCCAGTCGCAGTGGTTGTAGCCGAAAATCGTTATATTGCGGAGGATGCTGCCGATTTAATAAAAGTTGAGTATGAGCAATTAAAACCGATTGTTGACCCGTATGAAGCAATGAAAGAAGACTCTCCACTCGTTCAAGAACAAGTGGAACGAAATATCCAAATGGAATTTCATCTTTCAATTGGTGACGCTAAACAAGCAGAACAGCAAGCAGATCGTATTCTAAAGACAAGGGTCCAAACGCCAAGACTTTCTTCGAACCCAATTGAAACGAGGGGCGTAATTGCAGATTACGATAATCGTACCGATCAAATGCATGTTTGGTCTGCTACTCAATTGCCATTTGAAGTAAGAGCGACCATTGCCCATTGTTTAGGCTGGACAGAACAAAATATTCGTGTGACTGCACCAGATGTTGGCGGCGGCTTTGGTCCAAAGGGCGGGGTACATCCTGAAGAAATTCTTATCCCTTATATTAGTAATCAATTAAATCGTCCAGTGAAATGGGTTGAAGATCGACTCGAACATTTAACAAGTGCGCGGCAATCAAGGGATCAAGTCCATGATGTGATTGTTGCTTATAACAGTGATGGGACCATACACAGTCTCCGTGATGAATTTGTTGTAGATTCTGGAGCGGTGAATTTTTTTGGATTTACCTGTGCCTACAATACTGCCTATCATTTACGAGGTGCTTATAAAATACCAAACTATGATATTAAATCAAGAATTGTTTTAACAAATAAAACACCGAACGTGCCATTTAGAGGAGCTGGAAGACCTGAAGCTGTTTTTACAATGGATCGTGTCATCGACATGATTGCCAGAAAACTAAAGCTTGATCCAGTAGAAGTAATGAAAAAAAATATGATTCAGGCTCATGAAATGCCCTATGACCAAGGGATTTTAGTAAAAGATGGAGCAAAACTTATTTATGACAGCGGCGATTATCCTGCAGCGTTGAACCAAGCTTTGGAAATGGTTGACTATGAAGGATTCCGTGACCGTCAGAAAGAACTCAAAAAGGCTGGGAAAAACATCGGAATCGGAATTTCTACTTATGTGGAAGGAACAGGTGCGGGTCCATTTGAAGGTGCATTATTGAGTGTTGATTCATCAGGAAAAGTGATTGCCCATCTAGGTGCTTCTCCACAGGGACAGGGACATGAGACAGTATTTGCACAAGTCGGAGCAGATGCACTTGGACTAACGCCGGATGATATTGTGATTAAAGTTGGCGACACTGCTGTGTTACCATTTGGAGCAGGAACATATGCAAGCCGCAGTGCGGTAAACGCTGGGTCTGCTATGCACGAAGCATCGTTGAAATTACGTAAAAAAGTGCTAGCAATTGCCGGGATTATGCTGGGAACAACACCTGATGAAATCGAAATTGAGGAAGGTAAAATCTTTTCGAAGGATGACCCGGCTCATTTCCTAACGTTAAAAGATATCTTTAAAAGAGTTAGACCGGCAGCCCGCCCGCCATTACCTCCTGAAATTGAACCAGGATTACAGGTCACACATTATTTTGTTCCACCTACAGTTACATTTGCTTCCTCTGTTCATGTGGCTGAGGTAGAAGTAGATAAAGAAACTGGTTTTGTTGAACTTCAAAATTATAGTGTCGTTCATGACTGCGGTACCGTCATTAATCCTATGATTGTCGATGGGCAAATTCAAGGCGGGATAGCTCAAGGAATTGGCTCGGCATTATATGAAGAAGTGGTTTATAACGAAAACGGACAATTATTAACAGGTACGTATATGGACTATTTGCTTCCGACCTCAATGGAGATTCCAACTGTTAAAAAGGGACATCAGCTGCATCTTTCAACAAGAAACCCATTGGGTGTAAAAGGAGTTGGAGAAGGAGGGGCCATTTCACCGCCTGCAGCGATCGCAAATGCAATTGTCGATGCTCTATCCGACCTCGAAATTGTTATCAATCAACTGCCAGTTAGCCCGAGTAGATTGCGTGGTTTGATTAAAGAAGCTGAAAAGAAACAAAGCACAATACTTAGTAAGTAAGCTATTAGAATTAAGTAATTTGCATAGGGTCCACTTCACATGAGAAAAGAAAAACGTGCAGCCTAACATATAAATATTTTATTTTAGCAACAACAAAAATTAGGGGGCATGAAAAATGAAAAAAACGGCGGTTAAATTTTTTCAAATCTTAGCAGTTTTTAGTCTTCTTTTCTTAGCAGCTTGTAGTGGAAGTGCAATTGATAGCAGCACCAAGGATGATAGTAGAGTGAGCGAAGGGGATTCCAAGGATCCAGTGAAGCTTGGATTCATTCTATCTCTAACAGGAAACTTTGCTTCAATGGGTACTCCTGTTAAAGAAGGTATTGAACTTTACTTTGAAGAAAACCCAGAAATCGATGGCCGAAAAGTTGAATTAATTTTTGAAGACGATGCAGGTGATCCTCAGGCAGCTCTTCGTAAATATGAGCAATTAACATTAAATCAAGGGGTAAATATTGTTGGCGGTGGTACAGTTGGAAGTATCGCCTTAGCCTTAAGAGATAAAGTAGATGCAGACAAAAAGGTCCCATTAATCAATGTAGTAGGTTCTACTGACGTCATGTCATGGGAGAAAAAGAGTGATTATGTTTGGAGAACAAGTTTCTCTGCATGGCAGTATGCCTCTATTTCGGGAAAGTTCACTGCTGAAGGAGTAGGGGGAAATGCAGTCATTATTGCCTCTGATTACGTAGCAGGACATGAAATTGTAACCGATTTCATACCTGGTTTTGAAGAAGGGGGCGGCAAGGTAAGTGACATTGTTTGGGCACCGCTTGGAACAAGTGACTTTTCTTCCTATTTAACGCAGATTGACAATGCCAAGCCAGAGGCAGTATTTATGTTTATTCCAGGGGCAGATGGTTCACGTTTTATTAAGCAGTATCAAGAATTCGGGTTACAGGATAAATACACCCTGGTAGAAGGTGGTTCATTGTTAAATGCACCGTTCAATATTAAAGCGGTTGGTAATGCTGTTGTAGGCGGGAAAATGATTACAAATTATTTCCCTGAACTTGAAAACGAAGTCAATGAAAAATTCGTGAAAGCTTACCAAGCTAAATTCAACAAAATTCCAGATAACTATGTCGTCAACGGCTATGATACTGGTAAATTAATTTCTCAAGTGGTCAAAGAGGCTGGCAGCCTAGATGGTGAAAAGCTTGTTAGTGTTCTGAAAAAAGGTCTTACTATTGATAGCCCGCGTGGTCCAATCAAAATGGACCCTGTTACACATACATTAATTCAAAATATGTATGTTATTGAAGGTAAAGAAACGAATGGAGAAATTACATTTGAATTAATCAAAACATATGAAAATATCGAAATGCCTAAAGAAAACGTAGGATATAAAAAATACTAGATTTCTACTAAAAAAGGGCTGGCTCAAATAGAGGGTCAGCCTCTTTTAAAAAAGAAAAATATTTCGACCAAGGAGATGAATCCATGGATCTTTTTATCGTCAATACATTATCAGGATTAACATATGGAATGCTGCTATTTTTAATGGCTAGTGGTTTATCAATAGTCTTTGGATTAATGAGAATCATAAACCTGTCTCATGGTTCCTTCTTCCTTTTTGGATCCTATGTAGCTTATGCCATGGTCAGCAGAGGGATGAATTTCTGGCTGGCTTTGCTTCTCTCTACCATTTGTGTAACAGTGTTGGCATTGCTTTTAGAAAAATTCCTAATTTCAAGATTTCATGGCAACGAAGCTTCACAGGTCCTATTAACATTGGGACTAATCTTTGTCATTGGAGATATTACGCTCTGGATTTGGGGTGGGGACTTCCTTTCTATACCGGTACCATCCATTTTGGACTTTTCCTTTGCTATCAGTGAAAGTAGTTTTCCTATCTATCGATTATTTGTTATAGCAATTGGTATTATTTGTGCAGTCCTTCTTTGGTACTTTGAAACGAAAACAAAAGTGGGAATGATTGTCCGAGCTGGTGTTGATGATATGGAAATGATGGGTGCCTTAGGTTTTAATATTAAGCTAATTTTCACTGCAGTATTTTTGTTTGGAGCCGCACTTGCAGCTATTGGGGGCGTGTTGAGTGGTCCCATTTTAGGTATGTATCCAAAAATGGAATTTGAGATATTAGTTAACTCTCTCGTAATTGTACTAATAGGTGGTCTTGGAAGCTGGAAAGGTGCATTTATTGGTGCAATTGTAATAGGAATTATTGATTCTTTTGGCAAAATTTATCTACCTGATGTGTCTGTATTATTGATTTTTGTTGTGATGGTCATCGTGTTGATGTTTAAGCCAACAGGGTTATTTGGAAGGGTGGAATCATGAAAAAATCGATCATTGTCACATTGTTACTAGCTATAGCTGTTTGTACACTTCCTTTTGTTATCTCACCATTTGTTCTATTTATGTTGACGGAAGTGTTAATTATGGCGATTTTTGCTATGAGCCTTGGTTTGATTATGGGATACGGAGGTTTACAATCTCTTGGACATAGTGCATTTTTCGGTATTGGTGCATATACGGTTGCAGTATTAAGCCAATATGTAACAAGCATCTATATCCTGCTGCCGGCGGCTATTATCATCTCAGGTATTTTTGCACTATTAACAGGATTAATAGCTGTACGAAATAAAGGAATCTTCTTCTTGATGATTACATTAGCTATTACCCAAATGCTATTTCTCTTTTTTCGCCAATCGGACTTATGGGGAGGAGCGGATGGACTTGGAACATCGGTTAAGCCCAACCTTGGATTCATGGAGCTTGTATCTCCATTAAGCTTGTTCTATTTTACCGGTGCTTTTTTCATCCTATCTTATTTTTTTCTACGCTTATTCGTTAACTCACCGCTTGGAAAAGGTCTAAAAGGGGTTATGGAAAACGAAGGGCGAATGATAGCACTTGGCTATAATGTGAAGAAATACCAAATTATCGCCTATGTGTTTGCAGGAGGATTGGCAGGATTAGCTGGCGGTTTATACATTTTTAAAACGCAGTTCGCAAGTCCTGAATTATTTAGTGTCCATATGGCTACGACTGTGCTTATTATGGTCTTCATTGGCGGTTTAGGAACATTGTTTGGCCCAGTTATTGGAGCAGGTGTGTTTATTTTCCTCCAGAACTATATTAGTACGATGACGGACCGCTGGTCATTAATCATGGGGCTGCTATTTATTGTAATTGTTCTCTATAATCGCGGCGGAATCTTACAATTACTTCAATTAATCGGGAAAAAACTGATTCCTAAGAAAAATATATTAATGGATAAAAAGGGGGCGACGATCATTGAGCTTAATGAAAGTGGAAAAGCTAAATAAATCCTTTAAAGCTATCCATGTCTTAAAAGACGCGACCATAGAATTGCAGCCAGGTGAACGCCATGTCATTATCGGGCCTAATGGTGCCGGAAAAACCACTTTTATCAATTGTCTCTATGGAACGCTCAAGTTTGAGTCTGGGGATGTTTTTTTAGAAGGAAAATCGATTAAGGATGTACCATCACATGAACGTGTTCAATTAGGGGTGGCAAGAACATTTCAAAAAAATAATTTGTTCAATGATTTGACGGTTGAAGAAAATATTTACTTAGCAATTCTATCTGAAAAGCCATATAAGATGAAATTTTTCAAAGGGTTATCTGAGTATTTTGATATAAAAAAAGAATCAAAAGAGATGTTACTCCAATGGGAAATGCAGGATAGAAGAAATGTAAAAGTAAAAAATTTGTCCTATGGTGAACAACGGGTTCTAGAAATTATGTTAGCCCTTTGTGCGAATCCAAAAATCCTGCTTTTAGATGAACCTACATCTGGTATGTCACCATCCGAAACAGTGAGGACGACAGAATTAATTAAAAAGATACCTCGTTCTGTTACATTATTAATGATTGAACACGATATGGAGGTTGTATTTAGTACTGCTGATCGGATAACGGTTTTACATCATGGAGAAACGATTCTATCAGGCACTCCAGAAGAAGTTCGCGGGAATGAAATGATTCAAGAAATATACTTTGGTGGAGGTGCCCGAAACCATGCTTAGTTTAGAAGATGTTCACACGTATTATGGAAATAGCCATATTTTACAAGGGGTTAATTTCACTGTTTCTGAAGGTGAGTGTGTTGCACTTTTAGGACGAAATGGCGCGGGTAAGACGACAACGATTCACACTATTTCCGGTTTAACACCATCGAAAAAAGGAAAGATTCGCTTTAAGAATCATTCTATAGAAGGTTTACCAGCAAATAAAATCTCAAAAATGCATATGGCATTAGTTCCACAGGGCAGAAGGGTCTTTTCATCTCTTACCGTAAAAGAAAACCTCCTAATGCCAAGCCGGTCTATAAAACATATAGAAAAAGGCTTGAAATATTGGACAATTGAAGAGGTATATGAATTGTTCCCAGCGTTAAAGCTAAGAGAACAAAATATGGGTAATGAGTTATCGGGCGGCCAGCAGCAAATGTTGGCAATCGGAAGAGCATTAATAACCAATCCACAGCTAATCCTAATGGATGAACCTTCAGAAGGTCTTGCTCCTGTTATTATTGATCAAATAACAGACATACTTAGGGAATTGAAAAAGACAGGCTTATCGATACTTGTTGTTGAGCAAAATTTAAGGCTTGCTTGTGATGTAGCGGACCGGGTGTTGGTCATGAATAAAGGGCATATTGTTTGGGAAGGTACCCCTGATGTGCTATTAAATAGTGATGAAATTCTTCACAAATACCTTGGAGTATAATAAAGTAGTAGTTGAATAGGGTGCTTATTGAAGGAGAATCTAAATGGAGAAACAGCAATATCATTTTGAAAGAGAGTTAGAACGCTATTCATCAAAACCACTGCGTGAGGCAATCTTTCTTATTGTGAAAAATGCAATTATTGAAGGGAAATTATTGCCAGGAGATCGAGTTACGGAAGATGATTTGGCTAATAAGTGTAACTGTAGCCGTACTCCTGTACGAGAAGCATTAAGAAAGTTAGAGCAAGAAGGGTTGTTGATGGTAAAACCCGGAATAGGAATGGAAATAGCTCCGATTAACTTTGAATTGTTAAAACAAGAATTTGAAATTAGAGAAGTTCTAGAAGCATTTGCTGTTGCAAAAGCTTGCGAATTGATAACAGAAGACGGGATAAGAGAATTAGAATGGTCCACTGAGAAAATGATCAAAACCTTAAAAACGAATGACTTTATTAGGGGTACTCATTTGAATATTGAATTTCATCAGATGATTTATTCTTATTCTGGAAACTATTTTATGAAGAAGTTTACAGACTCATTATGGCTTTCAATGCGGATTTCATTTTTATCAATACAAGGTGAAGGGACTGTACGCCCATTTGATTCAGCTTGGTATAAGGAGCGGACAAATGAACATCTCCAGTTGATTGAAGCATTTCGTGAAAGGGATAAAGAGAAAGCGGTTCAAACAATCAAAAAGCATGTAAATGAAAATTATATCCATCATACAACCTTTATGGAATATCTTTAAAGTAGAAAAGTCTCAGGAAACTGGAGACTTTTTTCTTGTTTATGGTTGACTGAAAATTATATATTTTCAAATAAATTGATTGACTACTATTCCAACAGTTATTACAATGTATATATAACAAAACTTGTTTTTGTATATAAAACATTAAAGGAGAGTGATAGTGAAATAACTCTAGTTTTTTTGCTTTTCATATTTATATGAAATTTGAAATTGAAACAAATGGGATGAAATAAGTAGGGGGATGTCAGGGGTTTAACAATTTGAGAAAGAATGGGAGTTGTTCTTTGTGAAAAAGTACTTATTATTTTTCGGTCTAATCACACTTACCTTCATGCTTGCAGCGTGTTCCGGGGAAAAATCTTCTGGGGATGCAGAGAAGAAAGACGGTGGAGTTGTAGAAATTAACTTTGGCGGCGGATTTGCCACGGAAGAACCAATTTGGCTATTTGAAGCAGACCCATCGTTGGCTCCTAATCTCGGAAAAACATATAAACTTAATCTCTCTCAATTTAGAGCAAATGCAGATAGATTAAATGCTTATCAAGCAGATCAAATTGATGGGGGAACATTAGGACAAGGTGCGGCAATTCTATCAAGCTCTCAAGGGGTTGAGCTGAAAGTAGTAGCTGTTGTGTCTAAGGATACACCGGATGTAGGATTCAATTCAGCTTTCATGACATTAAAGGAATCAGAAATTAATGACATTAAGGACCTTAAAGGGAAAACAATCGGTCTTTCTGATTTCAAATCACCAACCGATATGTGGGTTCGAAGTGCCCTGAGATCTGCTGGTTTAGATCCGGATAAAGATGTGAAATATGCAATCACCCCAATTCCAGCCATGACTGAAGCAGTTAAATCTAAAAAAATTGATTTAGGGATGTTTCCACAGCCATTTGGTGCAGCTGCCGAAGAGAGCGGGGAGTTTAAAACCATCTTTACCTCTAAAACAGGTGTTCCTTTCGATGAGGATTTCCTCGTTATGTTCTTACACCCAGACTTTATTAAGGAAAATAAGCAAGCTGTAAAAGATTTCTTAGCTGACTATGCAAATATCGTAAAGTATTACCACGAAAATGGCCCAGAAGCGAGACAAAAGATCATTGATAAAACGAAAAAGGTCCAAGCAGACCCGAAAATATATGTTAACATGACCGACAATAATCGTTCTGCCTATATTAACAAGGATGGTTGGGAGAAAGTTCAGGAACTTATGCTAAAAGATAAGTGGATTGAGAAAAAGATAGATCTTGATGATTTAATTGATACCTCGTTGTTGCCATCTGAATAAGTAATGCGGGGACATTTGTCCTCGCATTTATTAATAGGAGGAGTACAAATGACCAAAAAGAACGCTGCTATGGAAATTGAGAATTTGAGAAAGGTTTATTCCACCAAAAAGGAAGAAACAGTTGCGATAAAAGATGTAAGTTTAACAATCCCTGAAGGAAAATTTGTTAGTATCGTGGGGCCAAGCGGCTGCGGAAAAAGCACATTTTTACACATTGTCGGGGGATTTATTGAAAAGTCATCCGGTAAAGTAAAAGTAAGAGGAAAAGAAGTTGAAAAGCCCGGGCCAGACAGGGGAATGATGTTTCAGGAATCTGCCCTATTTCCATGGTTGAATGTATTTGACAATGTTGCTTGGGGATTAGATATTCAAGGGATGCCGAAGAAGGAGAAAAACGAGATTGTTGAAAGGTATTTGAAATTGGTGCGCTTATGGGATTTTCGAAATCAATTACCTTCCCAGCTATCAGGCGGGATGAGACAGAGAATTTCGCTTGCGCGGATACTTGCTTTCGATCCTGAAGTTTTGTTAATGGATGAACCTTTTGGTGCATTGGATGCACAAACAAGAGAGGAAATGCAGGTTGAATTGCTTCGCATATGGAGTGAATCGAAGAAAAGTGTATTATTTGTTACCCATGATATCGAAGAGGCAGTATTCTTAAGCGATACCGTTGTTGTTTTTTCCGGCAGACCAGCTGTTATTTCAGAAATAATTGATATCAAGTTTCCGCGACCTAGAGATTTAAATCTTTATAAATCCCCTGAATTCAGAGATTATCGTAATCAAATTTGGGATCTGCTTCATCAAGAGCATCATAAACCTGTCCAAATTGTATCGGAGGTAGTCAATGGATAATAAACTTCTCCGAATGGTTGCTGTTATTGAGCTATTGGCCATATTTTTAATATGGGAACTCCTAGCTGTCTTTCAATGGTTCCCAACCTATTTATCCAGCCCTTTGGCGATTATTAAATCAATGGGTGAACTTTGGGTGGATGGAGATTTATTAAATCATATCGGTTCCAGTCTTTTTAGATCACTAATGGGCTTTTTGCTAGTGGTTATTGTGGGTGTTACTTTAGGAATCTTAGCCGGATATTATCGGAGAGTAGGGACATTCTTTGATCCAATTGTAAACACTCTTAATCCAATACCAAAGATTGCTTTATTACCAATCTTAATGGTTTGGTTTGGAATATCAGATACAACTCGAATATTAATTATATTTTTAACTGCGTTTTTTCCATGCTTTGTTGCAACAAGAGATGGTGTAAAATCCATCAAGCAAGTCTATCTTTGGTCAGGACAAAATATGGGAGCAAGTACTTTTCAATTATTAAGAAAAATTGTATTTCCTGTTACACTTCCCAAGATATTTGATGGATTAAGAGTCTCATTAGGATTGACCTTTGTCATGATGTTTTCATCAGAGATTATTGGCGCTGCAAACGGCTTTGGATTAGGTTTCTTGATTCTTAATGCTGATCTCGGGGGAAGAACAGACTATATGTTTGCTGGTGTAGCATTTATCGGATTACTGGGATTTATCTTTGATAAACTGTTACTTACCATTCGAGGCAGGGTATTATGGTGGGATGTTAATAAAGCATAATCTCAAGTTGATTATGAGAGGAACTTACTAGGGACTTGAAGAGGTGAAAGGATGATAAAAAAGATTTGGAATAAAGTATTAGACTATCAATCCATTTTTATTCTATTGATTGTATGGGAAATTATTGCTGCATTTGGTATTATGCCAGAACGGCTATTCCCATCCATGTTTGTTGTGATTGGGGTGGCGTACGATCTTGCCTTGTCACCACTGCTTTGGGATAACTTGTCGGTAACCATGGTCCGTGTATTAAGTGGATTTACAATTGCAGCTGTGATGGGTGTCCCGCTAGGAATCATGATGAGCCGATTTAATGTTATGAATAAATTGATGCAGCCGATGCTTTCAATTGGCTATCCCATACCTAGGGTTGCACTATACCCTATTCTAGTTTTTATGCTTGGTATTGGTTCAGGTTCAAAGATTTTCTTAATCGTTTTGGAATGCTTGTTTCCTATTATTATTAATACTTATTATGGTGCACTAAGGGTAAACCATATCTATGTATGGGCTTCACAGAATATGGGAGCCAATCATTTTAACATGTTTTGGAAGGTATTGCTGCCTGCAACAGCTCCATCTATCTTTACGGGCTTGAGAATTGCACTTCCACTTGCACTTATTATTTCAATATTAACAGAAATGATAAGTTCAACAGAAGGAATGGGATATTTACTAAGCTTTATGTCTTCATCACTCGTTCAAGAAAATGTATTAGCATCCGTAATGCTGATTGCTATAGTGGGTTATTTATTGAGTGTTATTCTCGATGTAATACAGAAAAAGTTTATCTTTTGGCATTAACAAACTTCAATAAGAAAGAGGGGATATCGATATTCATTGCTCCTGCAGATGGAAATGAATATCGATATCCCCTGCAAAAACTTAATTATGTTGGTGATATCCTGAATAGGAAGAAAGTTGGTCTGCCTGTTTTAGTAAAACAGGAATAACTGTTTCCGTAATAAAATCATCTTTACAGACGGCCACAGGTGCTACGACATTAATTGCGGCAATAATATGACCCTGTTTATTTACTATTGGAGCAGCAACAGAAAATATTCCGTTTTCAAATTCTTCATCGCTTGTAGAATAACCCTTTTTCTTTATTTTTGTTAATTCTTTTTCTAATGCTAGTAGTTCTGTTTTTGTCTTACCGGTATACGACTTTAATTCATTCCCATTTAGCATGGCGGTTAATTTTTCTTCTTTCTGAAATGCAAGCAATACCTTTCCTAAAGCCGTAGCATGTGCAGGAAGTCTTGAGCCAACTGTAACATTGACAGTTGATACACCTTTTCCAGGAACTCTTGCGATATAAGCAACTTCATTACCATCAAGTATTCCGAGATGTGTTGATAACCCCGTTTTATCTCTGAGTTCTTCTAAGTAAGGCCGTGCTAAGTCTAACAAAGGCATTGTATTCAAATAGGTGAACCCTAGTTCAAGGACTTTAGGCGTCAGTTCATATCTTTTTGTTAGTTCATCCTGCCTGATATAACCTAAGGATTGAAGAGTGAACAAGATTCGGTAAGGAGTTGTACGACTAACATTAAGCTTATTAGCTATTTCAGATAATGAAAGTGTGGGCATGTCACCATTAAACATCTTTAATATTTCTAAACCTCTAACAAGAGAATTGGATAAGTAACGATCATTTTTATCTTCAGACATATATATCACTCCTAGTAAAACGGTAGTTGAGGCAATTGGATCAGCTTGTTAATTACAAGATTCGTTAATATTATACAACATTTTCCTGTCCTGCGTCTTTTAACACCGATAAAAATCTTAATTAATCTGAAAATTCCGTTGACTAATTGTTATAATGTTATATTATGTAAAAGAAAAACAATGTTTTGCTGAAAAAACAAATAAGCATAGAGGAGGTAGAAAATGCCGTATTTATCCGTAGAGGATTTATCTATTCATTATGAGAAAGAAGGGAACGGAAACCCGATAATCATACTCCATGGGATGGGTAACAATTCTCAATCCTGGAAAAATCAATTAGCTGGGCTAAGTGAAAATTATACGGTGATCGCTTGGGATGCACCAGGATATGGAAAGAGTTCAGACCCTAAAGAGGAATTCAAGGAGTTTAGTCAGTTTGCAGATATTTTAAAAGGATTTATAGATGCCCTAAACTATAAATCTGTAACTCTCTTAGGACATTCGATGGGTTCTGCGATTGCACTGGATTTTTGTTATCGATTTCCTGAAATGGTGGAAACTTTAATCATCTCAGATGCTACAAGGGGATCCGCATCGTTAAGTATGGAAGAAAATCAAAAGAGGTTAACAGCACGCCTTAATAATATTAATACATTAGATCCAAAGGAAATTGCTGCAAAAAGAGTGAAGGAACTTCTGTCGCCAAATCCTGATCCAGAAGTCAAAAAGGAAGCGGAAAGAATTATGTCACAGGTAAGACCTATGGGGTACCGATCAGTTGCATATTCTTTATTTCATTTAAACCAAATGAACATGTTATCCTCTATTACGACTCGCTCACTTATTATTTGTGGAGAATTCGATAAGGTAACCCCGGTAAGTGAGTCAGAGATTTTCCATAAACAGCTAAAAAATTCAGAGTTAGTAATCATTCCGGGAACAGGACATTTATGTTATCAGGAAAATCCGAACAGCTTTAATAAAATTGTATTGGACTTTCTTAGTTAAATCACAGAATATTAACCGCTCAAGGGAGGTGTGGGAACGATGACAAAGGATGATAAAGAACGATATAATGCCAATGCATTAGTAAGAGGATTAGAAATATTAAAGTTGTTTGGTGAGGAACGGCAGACATTATCATTGGTCGAAATTGCAAAAGAACTAAACGTAAGCCGGACAGTACCATTTAGGTTATTATTTACTCTTCAATCACTTGGTTACCTAGCTCAAGATGAAGCCACTAAGCGATACAGTTTAACACCTAAAGTTTTAGAAATTGGGTTTTCATACTTAAGTAGTTTAAAGCTTCCGGAAATTGCGCAGCCATATATTGAAAACTTAAGAGATGAAACAGGAGCATCCTGTCATCTTTCGATATTGGATGGACATGAAGTTGTTTATGTAGGGAGCGCCCCTGTTAGAGGCATTTCAGCCATTAATGTTAATATTGGACTTAGACTCCCTGCCCATGCAACTGCAAATGGAAAGGTGCAGCTAGCATACCAATCGAAGGAACAATTAAATATGGTTTTATATGGATCAAATTTAAAACCTTATACAGATAGGACCCAAACTGATTTATTAGATTTACAGGAAGAATTAGAAGGAATTCGTAAAAAAGGATATGCGATTACCAAAGGAGAATTAACGTTAGGAATTCAATCAGTGGCTGCGCCGATTTTCGACCGTTCTGGAAAGGTTTTGGCAGCTGTAAATGTAGTAGCTACTGAAACAACATTCCATAATGAATTCATCGAGAAAGTAGCACTGCCTAGAGCATTAGAAACATCAGCAAAATTGTCTAGCTATATGGGATATCATTTAAAAAACTAGATAAGTAGAAAAGGCTTGCAAACGCAAGTTTTTTTTTGTGTGATTAATATCTGATTTTGTTTCGTATATAAAACATTATTTTGATAACGAAACATTTTTTTGAATATGTATTGACATAATATTCTTATAAATTTAAAATTAAATTAAGGAAAAACGATGTTTTCTATATGAAACATAATTTATTTAAGGGGGGATTATATGTTGATGGGGAACAAAAGGTGGCTTTATATTGCAGTCCCAATCTTTTTCTTTTGGTTTTTTGGACAAATTGATAAGTTAGGCATTTCAATTATCCAAACTGATCCGTCCTTCCTAGCAGACCTAGGTATAACAGGAGCAGATAAAAACGCAAAAATTGGCTTCATCACATTCATCTTTACCGTGTCCTATGCTTTTTCTAATCTATTTTGGGGTTTTATTATTGATAAACTAGGAGCTAGAAAAACAGCGATCATAGGCCTCTGTATTTGGACACTCACGATGATATTTGGAGGACTGGCAACTTCCTATGAGATGTTTCTTGTAAGCCGTGTGATCCTAGGATTTGGTGAAGGGATGATGATTCCTGTCTGTGGGAAATTTATCTCCAATTGGTTTAACCATCGCGAGCTTGGAAGAGCTCAATCTTCATGGCTGGCTGGAAACTACTTTGGACCTGCCTGCGGAGCGGTGATATTAAGCTTAGTAATCGCTACTTTTCATTGGGAAGCTGCCTTTTTCTTTTTAGCTGGATTTAACCTTTTCATCGTCATTCCGATGTTTGTATTTTTAACAAGGGATACACCTGAAGAACATCACCGTATCGATCAAAAGGAATTAGCGTATATTCGCACTCCTGATCCAAATGAAAAAATAAAACCAAAGCAAAATTTCACGCAAGATTATCGTTATTGGATTGTTTGGTTTGGAATGCTTATGTCTTCCTTTTTATTTTTTGGAATCAGTATTTGGCTCCCTACCTACTTAGTTGAAGCAAAAAGCTTCTCAAGAGAGGCCATGACTGGTATCACCTCATTATCTTGGCTGTTTGCTCTAGGCTTCGTACTAGCTTGCGGATATTTAGCGGACAAAACAAAGCGCCCTAGCTTACTCGCTACTATATTATTTAGTTTAACTGCGATTTTTCTAGCGTCAGCTATACTTGCTCCTCATCCTGTTATTGCAGGAATTTGTATGGGACTAGCAATGGGAACGCAGGGTGGAGTCTTTCATTTAAGTAATCTATTTATTGTAAAATATTCTACACCAGCAACGGCAGGTCGTGCTGCTGGCTTAATGGGGTTTACGAACATTTTAGGTGGTTTTTCAAGTTATATTATGGGCTGGCTTCGTGATTTTTCAGGTGGTGACTTTGGACCATCGATTGTGATGTTGATCGTGGCAGCAGGATTAGGTTTTGCAGCGTATCTCTTTACATTGAAAAAAGAAGCGGTCGATGTCCGAAGCCTTAAAGTGAATTCTAATAGAGTTATAATTTAAGAAATTGTTACTAATATAAAACGGTGTTTTGAATTTTCTCAATATTTTTAATTGACAATTAAAGTATTGAGATTTAAAATTGGTTTATAAAGAAAACAGTGTTTTGCATTTAAAACATAATAAAAATTTAAATTTATAGGAGAGTGTTTTTGATGGCAGAAGAAAAGTTTAATGTAGCAGAGTTTGAAAAGAAATATGTGGCTAGATTACAAGATCGTAGTTTAGATTGGAACGTTTTAAAATTTCAAGAAGAAATTGATCCAAAATACAAAAGAGCTCAAATGAGATATATCGGTCGTGGAGCTACAGCTAATAATGATTCAAATGTTATTGCAGCTGAACATTTTACACTAAGCACAATGGTTCTTCCAGCAGGCTGTATTGGTCCCCTACATTTACACGATGATGTTGAAGAAGTTTTCTTCATTCTTAAGGGCAGTGTGAAAGCGCTTATTCAAGAGGTGGGAAAAGATGAAGTGCACGAAATTCGCTTAAATGAAAGGGATTGCATTAGCTCACCTCCAGGAGTGTACCGTGGTATTCACAACGATGGTGATGAAGAAGCATTAATGCTTGTAATGCTTGGGGCCGTTAAACCAAACCTGCCAACTTATGTAGAAGGCAGTGCACTTGAAGAGCTTCGTATCCAACGCGCAAAAGAAAGAGAAGCAATTATCAACGGAAATAAATAAAATATCTTTTTAAAATCTTCTTTGATGGGGATGGTCCTCTAACTTTCATTGGGATCATCCCTATTATGTTACAGTTGTAGTTATAGAACCATTAATGGAGGTGTAAATATGGTTGGTATTACCCACTTAAGACATATTGGTTTAATTACCCCAGTTCTACAAGAACAAGCTAATTTTTATGAAAAAATTTGGGGATTAGATAAAGTAGCGCAAGACGAAAAAACTGTATATTTTCGTGGTGCTGGCCCTGAAAATCATATCTTAAGCTTACATGTTGGAGAAAAGAGAGGACTGCACCATATCGCTTTTGGTATGGTCGATAAAAATGCAGTTGATAGAGCAGCAGACTTCCTAGCTTCTAAAGGAGTAAAAATAATAGCCGATCCTGGTTATCTAGATGAAGAAGGAAAAGGTTATGGTCTTCGGTTTGTTGATCCTGAAAACCGCTGTATCGAATTATCCGCATGGGTTGAGATGCATACAACCATATGGAACAAGAAAAATGTTGACCCCGTTAAACTTAATCATGTCGTAATGAATACAGCAGACCTAGATATGATTACTGATTTTTATACGAATATTATTGGCTTTAAAGTTACGGATTGGAGCGAGCATCAGATGTCTTTCCTTCGCTGTAACCGGAAACACCATTCACTTGCATTTAATCAAGATAAACATGCTTCAGTAAACCATATTGCTTATGAAGTAGATACGGTTGATGAAGTAATGCGTGGAATTGCCAATGTCAGGAAGGCTGGATATCAAGAGATTTGGGGACCAGGACGTCATGGCCCTGGTAATAATATTTTTTGTTATTTCCAGGACCCCGCAAAGTTTGTCATGGAATATACCTGTTATTTGGAGACGATTGAAGATGAAAGTGAATGGAGAGCCCGTGTTTGGAAGCGTGTCCCTCATTTGATGGACCAATGGGGAATTGCTGGACCTCCAAAGCCAGAAACCCGCGCAGCGATGGGTGGAGAACCAGACCCTGGATGGGTAAACGTGAAAGCACTGCTCTAAAGGTTTGATAATAAGGGGTGTAGATATGGACTTGGGTTTAAAAGGAAAAGTGGCTGTTATTATGGGAGGAACATCAGGTGTCGGTTTAAAAACAGCTGAGATGTTCCTGCAAGAAGGTGCCAAGGTAGCAATATGCGGCAGAAATAATGAGCGGAAAGAAAAAGCTTTAGATTACCTATTACAGTTTGGGTCCGCTGACTCTATTTATGCGGCAACCTGTGATGTAACGAATAAAGATGATGTTAATGCATTTATAATTGGTACTGCTGCTTTTTTTGATGGTATTGATATATTGGTGAATGCAGCAGGGCAAAGTGTAATGGGGTATTTTTTTGATGTAACAGATGAACAATGGCAGGAGCAAATCCAACTAAAATACTTCGCTATCATTTATGCAGTTAAGGCTGTCCATCCATATCTTGTCAAGCGTGGCGGTGGAAGAATTATTAATATCAACGCAACTCTGGCCAAAGAGCCTGAACGACATATGATTGCGACAGCAGCTACAAGAGCTGGGCTATTAAATTTAAGTAAAACTCTTTCTCAAGAGCTTGCTCCAGATAATATTCTAGTAAACTCAGTCAGCTTAGGTTTGATACGAACCGATCAATGGGAGCGTAGAAGAATGAAAAATGCTCCAGATATGGATCCTGAAGAATATTATGCTGATTTAGCAAAGAAGCGAAATATTCCATTAGGACGGGTTGGGGAAGCAGAAGAGGTTGCAAGTGTCATTCTCTTTTTATCCTCTAAACAAGCCAGCTATGTATCAGGTTCTACGATAGAAACGGCGGGAGCACTTGGGAAAGCACTATAATACGGATAAAGGCAGGAGTAAATGATGAGTCCACAAGTTCAAATGGAATTTACAACGGCAGATGCTATTGTTCAAGAGTTAGTCCGAGCAGGTGTTACGACAGCTTTCGGAATTGTCAGCATCCATAATATGCCAATCTATGATGCGATTCTTCGTGAGGGAAGCATTCACCTCGTTTGTTCTCGCGGTGAAAGCGGAGCAGTTAATATGGCTGATGGTTATGCACGTGCAACTGGTAAATTGGGTGTCGTCATTACTAGTACAGGGACTGGAGCTGGAAATGCTGCCGGTTCACTTATTGAAGCTTGGGCAGCAGGCGTGCCTGTTCTGCATATTACTGGTGAAGTAGCTTCTCCTTACTTAGGTACGGGAAGAGGATATATTCACGAATGTAAGGATCAGTTGTCGATGATGGAAGGAGCCTGTAAAAAGGCACTTCGTTTAAGAAAACCGGAGCAAATAGCTGCTGTAGTTAGACAAGCGATTCAAGATGCATTAGCTGCTCCATCTGGACCAGTAACGCTTGAAATTCCCATCGATTTTCAATCTGCAATTATCCCAAACTATACTCTTGAAGAAGTCAGATTCGCAGCTCCAACGAGCCATATAGCTATAGATTTACCCAAAGAAATCGTAGCCAAAGTCAGTAATGCCCGCCGTCCTGTTATTTGGGCAGGGGGAGGAGTGATTTCTGCAGGGGCATCGAATGAAGTAAAGCAATTGGCAGAAATAATTGGTGCAGCTGTTATCACAAGTCAAACTGGAAAAGGAAGTATTCCAGAAGATCATCCTCAGTGTATCGGTCACTTTGCAGCATACGAGTTAACGAAAAAATTATTAATGGATTCAGATTTATTGATAAGTATTGGTGTACGTTTTAGAGGAAACGAAACTGCGAACTGGAAAGTTCCTGTTCCGAAAGAACATATTGCCATTGATGCAGATTGGCAGGCTATTAATCGGAACTACGAAGCTACCAATGGGCTAGTAGGTGATGCCAAGCAAATCCTTAATACAATCATTCAAGACTTAACCAATATAGAAATAAATCCTGACCCGGCATATCTAGATGAAGTACAATCGGTACGACAAGAATTACGAGCTGCGTTACGAGCAACCCTTGGTCCATACGAACAAATTCTAGATGGCATGCGAAAAATATTGCCGCGTGATTCTATATTAGTGCGTGATGTAACCGTCCAAGCAAATGTGTGGGGAAGTCGATTATTTGAAATCTATGAACCTCGTACTTCTATTCATGCTTCTGGTGGAGGAATTGGCCAGGGATTACCGACAGCCATTGGCGCACAAATGGCTTTCAAAGACCGTCAAGTAGTGTTGATGGCTGGTGATGGCGGATTTATGGTGAATGTAGGAGAAATGGCAACTGCTGCTCAAGAAAATTTACCATTAATCGTGGTATTGTTCGATGATGCTGGCTATGGGGTACTCCGAAATATTCAAGATGCTGCCTACGGACGTCAAGTAGCAGTCGATCTCTTAAGTCCTGATTTTGTACTATTAGGACAATCTATGGGATTTGATTCTACTAGAATCGGCTCACCTGATGAATTTGTCTCAGCACTTGAAAAAGCAGTTGATACTAAAAAACCAGCTATTATTGTTGTTGATATGGAAGCTGTGGGACCAATGGCAAAGCCATTTGGAGGACCTCCAGGCGCAGCAGATGCATTCAAACCGAGAAAGCTTTAAGGGGGGAAAAGAATGATCTCAACATATCCATTTGTTTCAGGTAAGTACTTGATTGGCGGTAATTGGTATGAAGCAGAAAAAAAAGCTAATGTCACCAATCCAGCATATATAGATGAAGTTGTCGGGGAAGTAGCTTTATGCTCCAAAGTAGATGTTGATCATGCGATTGCTACAGCCGAAAAGGCATACGAGAACTGGTCCCACAGCAATATTGAGGAACGAGCAAGCAGCATGCATTTGGCAGCTGAGGAAATAAAAGCACAAGTTGAAGAGAATGTAACCTTGCTAGTACGTGAGAATGGAAAAGTACTAGTGGAAGCAAAGAAAGATTTGCTGCGCTGTGTAGATATTATGCACCAAGCAGCAGATGAACTTCTTGAATGGTGGAAGCCGGAAATATTGCCAGGCAATCAAAAGGTGCAAATTCGAAAACGTGCACGTGGTGTCACTGCCGTTATTTCACCTTGGAACTCGCCGATGATTTTAACCTTTAAGCGAGTGATTCCTGCTGTTTTGACAGGAAATACTGTAGTGGTTAAGCCAGCTACAAATTGTCCGCTCACAATTATGTCATTTTTAAAGGTGGTGGCTTCCTATTTCCCAGCAGGAGTCATTAATGTTGTAACAGGTTCGGGTAGTGTGATTGGAGAGATGCTTTGTTCTGACCCAAGAGTAAAGACGATTGCTTTCGTGGGCAGTACTGAAACGGGAAAAGAGATCATGCGTGCAGCTTCAGGTACTGTAAAGAACCTTTATATGGAACTGGGTGGAAATGATGCCGCCATTATTTTTGAAGATGCTAATCTTGATGAAGATAGTATTAAACGTCTTCGTTTCGGAGTACTTCGCGCTGCAGGCCAGGTATGTTCAGCTATAAAAAGGATTTATGTACATGAATCAAGGTATGAAGAGGTCGTAGAAAAACTAAAAAAAGAATTTCAAAGAATCAGGGTTGGCAATGGAATGCAGCCTGATGTTGAAATGGGACCTTTAAATAATAAATCGCAATATGACTATGTTAAAGGGTTAATTAAACGTGCAGCTGATTCGGGTGCAAATATCATTTCAGCTGGAATTCAGATAGATCCTGAATCATGGGATCAAGGGTACTTTATCTTACCAACGATTATTACGGGTGCAGATCAAAATAGTGAAATTGTTCGTGCGGAACAATTTGGTCCTGTTATTCCTATTTTGCCTTTTACATCCGTAGAAGAAGCCATTAAGTTTGCAAATGACAGCGAATTCGGCTTAAGAGCGTCGGTTTGGACCGAGGATGAAGAACTGGCAATCCAATTGGCAGACCAATTAGAAGCAGGAGCTGTTTTTCATAATAACCATACCGTTTTCCAAGACCTCCATCTTGATTTCCCAGGTCTAAAAGAAAGTGGACTATCTCGTGAAACAAGGCACTGTGGGTTAGAATATTTTGCAGATTCCTACGGGTTAGGCAACTGATAAGGAGGATCGTCAGATGAATATCGGCTTAATCGGCGGTGGAAACATTGGCAGATTCCTACTTCAAAGTATTAATACCAATAATCTCCTAGTAAATTCCAAAATTGTTGGCATTTATACCCGCAATCCAAAATCGGCACAGCAGCTAGCAGCTGAATTTGATACTGAAGTCTTTGATGATATTCAATCACTATTACAGTCGAATATAGACTTAGTTATCGAAGCTGCTACTGTCGAAGTAGTGAAAGAGTATGCTGCTCAGGTTCTAAGCAGTGGTAAGGATTTAGTACTTAGCAGTGTTGGTGCTCTCAGTGATCTGAATTTTATTCATTCGTTGGAAGAAATCTGCAAGGAGAATGGCAAAAAAATATACCTCCCCTCCGGTGCAATTGGGGGATTAGATGTCTTAAAAGCAGCGAAATCCAATGGTGAACTCGACAGTGTTTCGATTATTACAAGGAAGCCGCCTCAGGCTTTACCGGGTGCACCATTGGATATAGAACAGGTTCTTTTTGAGGGTTCTGCTCGTGATGCCATTGAGTTATTCCCAAAAAACATCAATGTTTCAATCATTTTGTCCCTTGCAGGATTAGGACCGGATAAAACCCGAGTAAAAATCATTTCTGATCCAGGTATTAAGAAAAATAGTCATAATATCGAAGCAGCAGGATCCTTTGGCACATTATCTCTAAAGGTTGAAAATGATCCTATGCCGAATAATCCAAAAACGAGTTATTTGGCTGCTCTTAGTGTATTGTCATCATTGAAAAATAAAGATGCTGTTATCCAAGTCGGTTAAATTATTTATAGGAAAGAACCTTAATAATAACATAAAGGGGTAAACGTTATTAATTGCTTTTTCCCCTGAATGAGTAGCAATGCAAACTATATTTAGGAGGAAAGGGCAATGTACAAAACGAACATTAATTTAGAAGAGATGTCTCAAAAAGAAGCCATTGAATACTTAAATGAAACCGTTAAACCTGACACGGGAGCCATTCCTGCCTATCTTCTTGGTGATCCAACGATATATGATTTAGAGCACAAAAAAGTATTTTTAAAAACTTGGGTATTTATTGGACATGAATCAGAAATTCCTAACAAAAATGACTTCATCACAAGGGATGTGTCTGGTTATTCGGTCATTATTTCTCGAGGTGCTGATAATCAAATCCGTGGCCTATACAATATGTGTACACACCGCGGGATGAAGCTTTGTCGCGCAGATGCTGGCAATAAGTCATTATTTACTTGTCCTTATCACGGCTTTAATTTTAAAAACAATGGAGATTGTGTCGGTATTCCATTACAAAAAGACATTTACGGTGTTGACTTAGATAAATCTCAGCTGGGTTTACACAAAATTAGAGTGGAGTCATACAAAGGACTAATATTTGGTACTTGGAATGATGAAGTAGAGTCTTTAGATGCTTTTTTAGGCGATTTTAAATGGTATATTGATATATTTGCAGGAAGAGCAGAAATGGAAGTTATGGGACCTCCGCAAAGATTCGTTATTCATTCCAATTGGAAAATCGGAGCAGATAACTTCGTAGGTGATTCCTATCATACGATGGTTACTCACGGTTCTATTGCCAAATTAGGAATGGTCCCAAGTGCAACTTATTCAAAAAAAGGCTATCAAATCCACACCAATAATGGGCATGGTTTGAACCTTGGCACACCGAATCCAGACTTCGCCTTCCCTGAAGAATTAAAGGATGAGTACAAAGCAAATCTAACGGAAGAACAATACGAGGTTCTATCTAATCTTAAGAATATGATCGGAAACATCTTTCCTAACCTATCGTTTTTAATTTCTCATACAAAAATTAAAGGCCAGTTAATCTCTAATACTTCTATGCGCATTTGGAGACCAATATCTGTGGACAAAATGGAAGTAATTACATGGTTTTTAGTTGAGAAAAATGCTCCAGAGGATTGGAAAAGACGCTCACGAGAATCATTTATTCTGACATTTAGCCCTTCAGGTATATTTGAACAGGATGACACAGAAGTATTCACAGACATTACAGCTGCTGCCTCTGGTACGATGCCATTAGTAAAACAGCTTACATTTAATTACACGATGGGCTTGCACCGTAAACCAGTCACAGAATTCGTTGGTCCAGGTGTCGTTTATGATGATAAATTTACTGAAGCCAATCAAAGAAATTTTTATCGTTACTGGCTTGACTTAATGACTAAGTGAGGTTGCTCTCACACTTTTCATGACTTTTGACAAAAAAATATTAAAGGATTGAGGGAGAAGTTATGACAATTGAGAAGATGCTAGCGACATACGAATTTGAACAATGGCTCTATCAGGAAGCGAAACTGTTAGATGATATTGATTTTGATGGGTGGTTTAGTTTAATGCACCCATCATTAAAATATCAAATGCCGGTCCGTGTTAATAAGGAGGGTACAGAACGCCCAGATTATGCCTTAGATATGTATGCATTTGATGATGACATTGAATTATTGAAAATTCGTGTGGATCGTCTAAAAACGGATTATGCATGGGCTGAAATTCCTCCTTCCCGAACTAGAAGATTAGTGAACAATGTGCGGCTGATAGATTATAAGCCAAATGAAAAAGCAGTGGTAAACAGTTATTTGATGATTTACCGCAGTCGCAGTACCGATATTCATCACGATTTAATATCTGGTGAACGACTAGATGAATTTATTTTTGAAAATGGAGAATGGAAACTATCGAAACGCTTTTTCATTGTTGACCAAACGACTATTAATACAAGAAATTTAGCTATCTTTGTGTAATGGCTTTCGTAGCAGGAAGGGGCAGTATTTATGGCTCAGTTAAGTGGTAAATCAGTTTATTTGACTGGTGGTGCTTCTGGTATCGGAAAGGCAGTAACAGAAGCTTTTGTGAAAGAAGGAGCAGTGCTTACCGTTCTCGATAAATCATTAGAGGGACTGAATCAACTAAAGCAGCAGTTTGGTGATTCTGTGCAATGTATCGAGGGAGATGTTACGAATTATCAAGCACATGCTGATGCAGTTCGGATGGCCGTGGAAGCATTTGGGAAGTTAGATGTTTTTGTTGCGAATGCTGGTGTTTTTGATGGGTTTGCTAAATTCCAAACTGTTACTCCCGAAGCAATGTCAAATGCATATGACTTCCTGTTTGACATCAATGTAAAAGGATATTTCAATGGGGCAAAGGCGTCAGTGGAGGAATTGAAGAAAACAGGCGGTAATATGATTTTCACTGTGTCAGGTGCGGGGTTCTATCCTGATGGGGGAGGAGTCTGGTACACCGCCAGCAAACACGCACAAATTGGTTTATTGCGCCAGCTTGCGTTTGAGCTTGCTCCTGATATAAGAGTGAATGCTGTTGCTCCGGGAGGAACGTTGACAGCACTAAATGTCATTTCTCCGCTTCAGCCATTTGTAAAAATGGTAGATAACGAGACAAAAGAAAAAAGTATTAAATCACGAAATCCGCTTCGGATTGCAATGTCTTCTGAAGACCATGTAGGAGCTTACTTGCTGCTTGCTTCCGATAAAGCAAGGGCGATTACTGGAGAAGTTATATCGAGTGATGGTGGATTATCTGTCCGTGGCCTAGGATGAAAAAAGAACTAGAGGTGACCATTTTGACTAAATCGTTAACAGGAAAAAAACCTTTGGCTGGCAATAATGAAATCAATCAACTTGCCTTTGTTGTTCGTGATATTGAAAAGACCTCTGAAATGTTTGCTAAACTTCTCGGGATTCCGAAACCTGCATGGTTCTTAACAGGTGATAGTGAGGTTTCCAAAGTGGTTTTTCGCGGTAAGCCAACGAATTCACGAAGTAAATTAGTGTTTATGAATACACCAACCGTGCAATTTGAACTAATCGAACCAAACGAAGAACCTGGTACAATGCGAGAATTTTTAGATACAGTGGGAGAAGGAATACATCATATTGCCTTTGATGTGGATTCTATTAAGGTAAGCCTTCCGATTTTTGAAGAAAATGGATATCCATTACTCCAAAGTGGTGAATTTACTTCAAGTGACGGAAGGTATGTATATGTGGATACCTTGAATGACCATAAAACGCTGGTAGAACTTCTTGAAAGTGCTGAACCAAGGGGTACAGAGCCAAGTAAAGAATTCTATGAATCTTTGCTCGGGACTAATAAGGTTGAGCAGCTGGCGATTGTTGTAAAGGATCTCGATGCAGCAGCAGATGCTTACTGTAAACTACTAGGGGTTGAAAAACCACAAGTTATTCAATCAGGACCAAGCGAGCTTACTCAGGTTGTTTTTGAAGGAGAGGCAACCGAAGGTGATTCTAGATATATGTTTATTAACACTCCGCTGCTTCAAATTGAATTAATTGAGCCAGGTCTTTCTCCTAGCACTTGGAAAAAACACCTTGAAACGCATGGAGAAGGTGTTCATCATATTTCGTTTGTAATTAAAAATATGGATGAAAAAATTAAGCTTCTAGAGAAAATGGGGTATCCCGTTATTCAAACGGGGAATTTCTATAATGGAAAAGGCAGATATGCTTATATGGATACCACCTCGGACTTTAAAGTAATCATTGAATTACTAGAAAGATTTGATTCATAAAAATGAGTGCTAGACACCACGGGTGCCTGGCACTTTTTTTTGAAGTTTAACCTATCTGTTCGCATCGCCCATTTTTTTAGAGTATAGTGGAATAATAAAGTAAAATTGACTTAGTTTCGTGGAGGAATATATGCAAAGGGCACAAATACCAACTTATGAACGGATAGCAATCGACTTAGCGAATCGAATTTACGATGGTAAATTCAAAGTAGGTGAGAGGATTCATGGAAGATCTACTTTGGCAAGTGAGTATAAAGTTTCTCCTGAGACCGTAAGAAGAGCAATAAAGATATTAGAAGATGTGGAGATTGTTCAATCAACAAAGGGCAGCGGGATTGTTATTTCTTCTCGGGAGAATGCTTATAAATATATACATAGATTTTCGAATTTGGCGAGTATAAAGGACCTTGAAAAAGAAATTAACAAACTTTTTACCGAGAGAAACAAAATCGATGAGCAGCTTTCTGAGTCAGTTAGAAAAATCATGGATTATTCGACAAAGCTGCGACATACCAACCCATTAGCTCCCATTGAGGTAGAGGTTTTTCAAGGCTGTGTACATATCGGCAAGACGATTTCAGAAGTGAAATTTTGGCAAAATACAGGTGGGACCGTGATTGGGATGAAGAGAAAGGGAGAATTAATTATTTCTCCTGGGCCCTACGCATTGATTCTTGAAGACGACGTTCTTCTCATTATTGGGGATGATGAAACCTATGAGAGAGTGGTCCATTTTATGGAGGATTAAAAAAAGCCGGCAGCGCCGGCTTCATCATTTATTTTATTAAACCTTCCTCTTTTAAAAACTCTTTTGCTACCTTTGCTGGTGATTCCTTCAGGCTGTCAACTTTGTAATTAAGCTTTCGCATTTTATCATCTGTCAGTATACCAGCAAGTGAATTTAGTACTTCTTTAAGTTCGGGGTGTTTTTTTAATGTCTCTTCTTTGACAATGGGAACAGCATAATAAGGAGGGAAGAAGTTTTTATCATCCTCTAATACCTTTAATCCAAATTCTTCAATTAATCCATCAGTAGAAAAGGCATCGATGACATCACTCTTATGATTATCAAGCGCAGTATAGCGCAATCCTCCGTCTATTGCTTTTACATCTTTAAAGTTCAAATTGTAGGTCTTAGAAAGACCGATTAATCCATCTTCCCGATTTGGAAATTCAATGGTAGGACCCATAATCATGCCTTCACTTACTTTAGCAAGATCGGAGATGGTATTTAAATTATATTGTTTAGCACTATCTTGACGTACTGCTAATGCATAGGTGTTATTGAATCCAAGTGGTTTTAACATGTCGATACCATACTTCTCCTTGAATTCCTTTTTTACATAGTCATAAACCTTGTCAGGATTACTTTGTGGACTTTGATTAAGAATATTCACTAGTCCGGTCCCTGTATATTCTACAAACATATCAACATCACCATTTTTGATAGCACTAAAGGCTACCTGTGAGCCGCCGAGATTCAGTTTTCTTTCTACCTCAATATCCGTATTACTCTCAATTAAATCAGCCAGCATATTCCCAAGAATCAATTGTTCAGTGTAATTCTTAGAGCCTACGGCAATTTTATCTGCAGCATTAGCCTTTGAATATACAGTAAAGGCACCAGCAGCAACTAAGATAATACTAGTAATTGCAATTACTAAACGTTTTACCTTTTTACTACTTTTAGATGCTGATTTTCGTTTATTACTGTAGGAAAATTTCGTTTCAAGTTTACCAACAACAAAATCGATTAATAGGGCAAGGATACAGGCTGGAATTGCACCTGCAAGAATCATGTAATTATCAACGGTCTGTACACCAGAGAATACGAGATAACCAAGGCCTCCTGCACCAACGAATGCTGCGATGGTCATTAATCCGACTGCTGTTACTGCAGAAATTCTGATACCCGCCATAATCATCGGAAAAGCTAACGGCAGCTGAACCTTTTTCATTGTTTGACTCTTGGTCAGACCGATACCTTTGGCGGCTTCCAGAATGTCAGGATCTATATTCGTTAATCCTGTATATGTGTTCTTTACGATTGGAAGAAGAGAATAAAGGACAACCATTACGATGGCAGGGGCACTGCCGATACCAATGAAGGGAATTAAGAATCCTAGCAGGGCCAAACTTGGTATTGCCTGTATAATGTTCGTTGTTCCAATAATCGGCTTAGATAGCTTTGGCTGCCGTGAAATTAAAATGCCTAACGGAATACCGACAATAACCGCAACGAGGACAGAAATAATACTTAAATAAATATGTTGACCTAGTAAATTTAGTATCTGTTCGTAGTTTGTACTTAAATAGTTATAAAAATCACTCATTAAAAGGCCACCTCCAAATCAATTAGTTGGCTGCTTAAAGCCGACAAAATACTGCTTCTCGTTATGAGTCCAGTTAATTGCTTTGAATGATTGATAACAGGCACATAGCCAATTTTATGTTCATTCATCGTTGCCAAAATGGAAATTAAGTTACTATCCTCAGTAACTGCTAGGACATTTTTCTCCATTACACTATCAATCTCAGAATTTCGGTTTAGTAGTTGAATTCCTTTTAAAGTCACCAAGCCTATTAAAATATTATTTTTGTCGGTTACCATTAAGCTATCGACCTTATTGGATTTCATTATCTCAATAGCCTGTAATACGGTTCGCTTAGTAGTAATCTTTACAGGGTTAGGAATCATAATATCCTCAGCCATTAATAATTCAGGGTTATTCCAAACTCTTCTCTTTCCTATAAATCCTTCGACAAACTCATTGGCTGGGTTCTTAAGAATATTTTCAGGGGTGTCGAACTGGAGAATATCGCCTTCTTTTAATATACAAATCTTGTCGGCTATTTTTATGGCTTCATCCATATCATGGGTGACGAAAATGATGGTTTTGTTGAGTTCCTTTTGCATTTGAACGAGTTCATCCTGCAGCGAATTTCTAGTTACGGGATCTAAGGCACTAAAGGGCTCATCCATTAAAATTATATCTGAATCCGTTGAAAAGGCTCTTGCTACCCCAACTCTTTGCTGCTGTCCACCACTTAATTCTTTTGGAAAACGGTCTAAGAATTCACTAGGATTTAATCCGACTACATGGAGAAGTTCCTCTGTTTTCTCAGCAATTCTATTTGGGTCTTCACCTTTTAGTTTTGGAATTAATTCCAAATTCTCTCTAATCGACATGTGAGGGAAGAGACCTGTATTTTGGATAACATAGCCAATATTTCTCCTCAACTCGATGGCATCCATGTTGGAAATATCCTTACCGTTCACAAAAATCTTCCCTGCGGATGGCTGAATTAATTTATTAATCATTTTTAATAATGTAGTTTTCCCACAACCGCTGGGTCCAATAAAAACAACGAGTTGACCTGCTTCAATATCAATCGAGAAGGGCTTTATAATCGTTTTATTTCTATACTTTTTCACAATATCTTTAAACTCTATCAAATTCATTCCTCCTAAAAAAAAATCTCTTTAGCAAATACCAACAACTTAATGGTAACACAAAGGTTGGTGGTTTGTCGAGTCGACCTCTTTCTTGAGGTCAATTTTATCCCACAAAATAAAAAGTAAAATTTTTCAGAATATAAAGAAAAGTGGTAAGATAGAGTAAAAAAGAAAGCTTAGTGAAAAGAGGGGGAAGTAAATTGGAATATATAAAAGAAAAGCTTAGTATTAAATTTTTCCTCTTCCTTGGGTTGGCATTTATCTTAATACACCTTCCGATATTAGGTGATTATTTTAGAATTATTAATACGGTGATCCATGAATCTGGACACGCATTTATTGCTCTGTTTTGGGGGAATGTTGAATCCATTTCATTGTTTATGAATGGTGATGGGGTTACACACGGAACACAATCAATATGGATTATTGACTTTATCACTTGTGCGGCAGGTTATTTGATTTCTTCGTTCATGGCATATATTTCGTTTTGGTTAATCAAAAAAAATAAACATACATTTTTCATCGATATGCTATTAGGATTAATACTAATTAATTTTATCTTATGGGTCCGGAATCCCTATGGTTTATTCTGGCTTGCATCCTTTGGTTTTTTATTTCTAGCCTTGCTTATTAAAGGAAGCCAAAAAGTAATTCATAATCTTGTATTGTTAATTGCCTGCGTCATTTTAGTAGAATCAGTAAGTACTGCCTATGATATTTTCATGATTAGCCTAATTCAGCCTCACGCAGCTGGGGACGCAACAAACCTATCTCAATTAACAGTATTTATACCAGCTCAAGGATGGGGGATATTCTTCTTTGTACAATCACTTTTCTTCATCTTTCTTGGATTCAAGAAAGGCTTGTTCAGTATAGGTGCGGTAGACATACAGCCGAAATATCAGTTAGAAGGAACAAAAGATTATTATTAAAAGGTCCGGCAGAAAATTCAGATTCTTTAGGTTGTATAAATATTTTAATAAATGGAACATATGATAGATTAATGTGGATTTTCAACAGTATGAGGAGGGGGTACATTGGATATTCTTGATGTAATTAAAAGCCGGCGTACTATAAAAAAATTCAAATCAGATGCTGTTAATCTTGATTTGATATATTCATGGTTAGAGGCTGCAAAAATGGCTCCTAATCACCGAATGACAGAACCATGGGAAGTATATTTTATTGGTCCTGATACGAGGGCAAAACTCAAACATAAGAGTGATTTTGGAAATGCGCCTGTACTGATTGCTGTAGTATCTAAACATGGTGCCTCGGCGGTTGAAAAAGAGGAAAACGCTTTGGCAACAGCTTGTTTTGTTCAAAACTTTAATTTAGCGGCATGGTCAGAAGGGGTAGGCACATTTTGGTCATCTATCGGAATTACAGCAAAAAACAAGGAAATATTAGAAGTTCCTGAAAATTATAACCTTATTGGTGTATTGGGAATTGGTTACCCTGAGATTATTCCAGACCCAAAACCAAGGACATCCATCATGAATAAAATAAAAAATTTACCTTAATGAGAAGAGACAACCTCAAAAATGTGGTTGTCTCTTTTTATTAAGTTAATTTATTACTGCATAGCGTTTTGATATTCTGTTGTCAGATTATCCATGATTTGCTGGACAGGAAGAATTTCCTTGATTTCATCTACTCGGGCGCCAGCAAAGACAAGTCCATTTTCCACATCGCCTGCAACTGATACGAGTAAGGAATCGAGCGTACAGAAGCGATAAGAGCAATTTTTTAAACAATCATGACATTTGGCAATTTTTAATTTGTCTGGCCCACTAATTAAGTTGGAAAAGTTATTAGCAATTACTCTGCCGTGTAAGCCAACCGTTGTTTTGACTAACAAAGTATCCTCTTTACGAGCATCAACGTATTTCTGTTTAAATGCTAGTGGAGCGTCACATTCTTCACTTGCTACAAATCTAGTGCCCATCTGAACCCCAGATGCCCCCATTGAAAGAGCTTTTGCGATATCCTCGCCAGTCATGATACCACCAGCTGCGAGAACAGGAATCGATACTGCTTCCACTACTTCTGGAAGTATGTCAAACATCGGTCTGTCAGTTCCGAGATGTCCGCCAGCTTCAAAGCCTTCAACCACTACTGCTGCAGCGCCGAGTCTTTCTGAAATTCTTGCTAATTTGGCAGAAGAAACAATGGAAATGACGGGAATGCCAGCCTGTCTGCCCCAAGCATACATATCCCTTGAAATTCCTGCCCCTGAAATAATAAAATCAACTTTTTCCTCTAGAGCGGCTTTCATTTTTTCTGCAAAATCATTCATTGCGAACAGGACATTTACGCCAATATAGCCAGCATCTTTTACAAGACTTTTTGCTTTTCTAATATGATCACGCATTTCATCTGTTGTAATACCAGTACCTGAGATAATTCCAACTCCGCCAGCATTAGCAACAGCAGAAGCCAGTTTACTTAATGAAATACCAACACCCATTCCTCCTTGAAAAACTGGAACCTTTGGCATGATATGTGCAATTTTTAATTGTGGAAAGTTCAATTTATAACCCCATTTCATTATTTAAAAATTTAGAACTTACTCTGAATACTATCATGGATTGTTTTTTATGTATGTGATTTTTATCATCAGGTCTTAAAAGTTGGTAATAGAATTTATTACCAATAGTTAAATATACATAGGACATTGCGATTATTATTTTGGAATTGTAATTTTACCGACATAGAAAGTAACTTATATTCAATACCTTTGTAACATTACTAAGGTAAAATAGTATAAATACACAAACATAAAATTTTATTACAATATCTTTTTGTTTTGGAGGGATAGGATGGCTTCGACTACAAGTAGAAGTAAGTATTTTGATAATGCAAAATTTATATTAATTTTTCTTGTTGTTTTCGGACATATGATTAGCCCATATAAGGATCAAGATAAAGTTTTATTTACTTTATATACCGTTATTTTTTTGTTTCATATGCCAGCATTTATTTTGATATCCGGCTATTTTGCCAAAGGCTATCGAAAAAAAGGGTACTTACTTAAATCTTTTCAAAAGATTTTAATTCCCTATTTTATTTTTCAGATTATCTATTCAGTTGTCTATTTCTTAGTGGGGAAGGAGAAAACACTTGAATTTGATCTGTTCCAGCCACATTGGTCGTTGTGGTTTTTACTAAGTTTATTCTTCTGGAATTTACTTCTGTATGTATTTGCGAGATTAAAATGGGCGGGATTGCTTGTCGCGGTTTTAGTAGGAATAGCAATTGGTTATTTTGAGCAAGCCGGAAGCTTTATGAGTATATCTCGGACGTTTGTTTTCTTTCCATACTTTTTGTTAGGTTTCTTATTAAATGGAGACCATTTAAAACGAATCATTGGGGCAAAGTATGCTGTTCCAGCAGGAGTAGTAATTATCATTACTACGTTTTTATTTTTTGGATTAAGTTTTCCTGAAAATGCTGTTCCATGGCTGTTAGGGGATACCTCTTATGAAAATATGGGAGGAATGCAGCTTACGGATGGGCTGCTGCGAGGATTGCAATATGTTTTAACTTTAATTGTAGTTTTTGGCTTCTTGCCATTAATCCCATCGAATCAGTATCGTATAACGAAAATAGGCGAAAGAACACTATATGTTTACTTATTCCATGGGTTTATCATTAAGGCAATTCAATCTATTTTACCGAATGCCATTTCCGAAAATTATTTATTTTTAATTGCCTTCTCCTTCATGGTTTGTATTGTGCTTGGCAGTTATATGATTAAAAAATATACACAGCCGCTTGTTGAGTTAAAAATATAAAAGCCGAATGTGTCCTTAACACATTCGGCTTTTCTTTGTCTAGCTTCAGCGCCTAGGGGCTCGGGGTCATAAGCCAATCCATCAAGAAGGTAAAGACCACCCTTCTCGCCGGCTCGTCTTATGCCTGTCGGCCCTGGGAAAAAATGAAATGCTTTTTTCTTGGGCAAGGCGCTTATGCTTTTCTAGTTATCCCAAAAATCCAAACAAGGAGCTGACGATATTCTTCTTCTTTCTATTTAGCTTTCCTTGATCTAATACGAGTGGCTTTTCAGGTAAAGCAGACTTAGTTATCTCATCAAGCTGCGAATGAAGTGATTCTACTTGTTTTGATAAATCTTTCACTTGGATTTGCAAATCTTCTATTTCACGGCGGTGCTGCAGCAGCTGATAGGAGGCGACAGAATCTGCTTTTGAGTTTACCTTTGCTTCTAATTCGCTAACAATCGTATACAATCTTTCCAGTTCTGCGTTTGTCTCTGGGGTTGCTTTTACTGTTCCTTTCCGAGGTTTCTTCTCTTGAACAGGTGCTATTTCTTGAAGTAAGGTCCCATTTTGGATTTGAGTTTGAATGTTTCTTAGAAGATCAATATCTTCATTATTAAAATGATAATGCCCACGTTCATTTCGCTCCATTGGCAGTTCAAGCTGTTTTACCCATCGTTGAATGGTACTTGCTGACACCCCTAATAATTTTGCTACTTCGCTCGTGTTCATAATGATTCCCTCCACTTGAAAAATTTGACCATAGCAGCAAGTGTCGTGATAGTTTTACTCCCAGAATTTCCACCATTTCTTTTCTTTTGCAGCAGCTACATCACGGAAGCTTGTTAATAAATCCTGAAAAGCAGCTTCTCTTTGCGTGATTTCATGTAGGAAATGATCACGTTCTTTCCCGCGTTCTTCACGGTCCTTTTCTATAACTTCCGATAAACTATTGATTTCTGTGTTTGTAATATCTACGTAGTGAGCAAGTTCCTCTGTAGATTCAGATAATTGCTTTGATAACGTATAAATTTCTTCTGATGTTTCATGGGAGGCATTGACAATACTTTTTGATAAATAATGAAGTCTTTCAGTCGTCTGTTCTGCTGTTTTTTCAATGTGTTCCGAAAGTTCCTCAATTTCTGCTTTTGTATTAGCAGACGTTTTATAGATGGAATCAGATATGGACTTCACTGTATAGTAGGTACCTTTTGAAATCTCTTTTTTTACCTCTTCAACTACCTCTTTACGGAGAACACTTCGAATTTCATCCTTTACCTCACTTAAGAAGGTTTGTTTATAATTATCCATCGCATCGAAAAATTGATCTGCATTCTTAATGGCAAGCTCCTCATTTGTTACTTCGGGCATAGTTTCTGAAACCATTGGCAAGGAGGAGGTCGGGGGTTCGGAAATCTCGTTTTCTACAGGTTCATCCTTTGTTTGTAAGTTTTGCAGGATCATCTCCGTACTTATTTTGTTTTCGTACATTTGTTTAATATCCAGGAGTAAATCTAGTTCTACCTCCGAATAAATTCTTGCGCCTTGTCTAGTCCTGGGGATATCAAGATATTCCTCAAGTTCCTTTTCCCATTTTTTTAATGTAGCTGGCTTAACATTTATTTTTTTGGAAACTTCCTTTAACGTGAAAGTTTTCATAGTGGTCAAATCCCTTCTATCCAATTTACGGTAAAACATCTATGGATAGTAAATTCTATAAGGTGCACCCCATTTTCCTGCAGGTTGACAAAAGCTATCAAAACAAGACGTATACCACGAAATACCAACAAAATCATGCAAAAAAAGCTGTGCAATATGGTATGCACAGCTTTCGTTTACTCAATAATCCCTAATGTTTTTAAGCCATTATATATACCTGAATCTGTTACGGATGTGGTTTTATGTTTAGCATATTGATAGAGGTCTGGATGGCCATTTCCCATCGCAAAACCTTCACCAACACTCAGGAGCATTTCTTTGTCGTTCATGCCATCACCGAATGCAATTGCATTTTCCTTCTTAAGGCCGAGATGCTTTAGGACATATTGAACTCCAATACCTTTATTGACTTGATCTCTAATCACGTCATAACAATGAAACATACCTTCAAGATTTACTTGTGATAACTGGATTTGATCTTCCTGTTTATATAATGCAACATCCTTTGGTTCTAAATTGATCAAGGTCATTCCGAGTACTTCATAATCCTCAGAGGGTGAATAGGAGTCGTTTTTATGTAAATGAAACTTATCTATAAATTCTTTTACACAATCTGTTTCTAAATCAGTGAATAAGTTTTGGTCTTTCGTATACAAGACAAGTTCATGTTGATTTTTTTTCGCTATATCAATAAATTGTTTGACACTCTCCTTGTTCATTGGCTCTTGGAATAGGTCTTTATCTTGATAAATAGCAAACGCACCGTTATACCCAATGAGGGAATGAACATTTAACTCTTTCGCAAGATCCCTGATTTCATGTAAAGGTCTGCCGGTTGCTAAAAAAACCTCTATTCCTTTTTCTTGAACCTGACGAATTGCATTGACCGTAGTTTCCTCGATGGTATCATCCGGCTTAATGATGGTTCCATCAATATCTAAAAATAATACCTTATAATCAGACATTGAACCTCTCCTTAAATAGATATGTTCTTTCAGTTTATCATGGTTATTTATGAGATAAAAGATACGGACTGTGGAATACTAGGTAAAACTTACTTGGATAAAAAAGGGGAGGCCTATTTTTGTGTTAAGACTAGTATTTATTCTTCTTCTAATTTGCTTGCCTGAACAGGTTTTTGCACAGCAAAAGGTACCGATATTAGTTTATCATTCCATTGATCATTATTCCGGTCTAGGGTCCAAAGAATTATTTGTAACTCCGGAGAATTTCGAAAAGCAAATGATCTATTTGAAAAATCAGGGATATACCTTAGTAACATTTGAACGCTGGCATGAACTTAGTAAAATAAAGAAACCTATTTTTCTAACCTTTGATGATGGATATAAAAATAATCGTAACGCTTTTGAAATTCTCCAAAAGTTAAAAGATGAAACTTTTAAGCCAACAGCAACCTTTTTTGTAATATCGGATTTTGTCGGTAACGTAAATCGTTTAACTCAATCAGAATTAAGAATGATGTCTGACTCTGGTGTTATTTCTGTTCAATCGCATACGGCTACACATCCAGATTTGACAAAATCAGAAGATCTCCTTTATGAATTAAAAGGTTCAAAGGAGAAAATAGGAAGGATAACAGGGAAACCTGTCATTGCCCTAGCCTATCCATATGGAAGTTTTAATGAACGTATAGCTTCTGAAACGAAAAAGTATTATTCATTTGGATTGACAACGACACCAGAAATTTATTCAAAAAAGGGTATCAAAAACGAAGATTTTTACCTGCCACGGCTATATGTAAAGTATTCAACCAATTTAGAAGAGTTCGCGAAATTAATTACAAAATAATAAGGGCACTAAGTTGTCAAATATCGATGATTCAGGAGCAAACACTAGAAAAATCATTGTTTTTATACAACATTGGAGATTAGTCAGTAAATTTCCGAGAAAATTACTCTTTACAAGTAATCAGGTTGAGGATAAAATTATCGTGATAATCAACATGAAATTAAATATTTCGGCCAAAACCCATCATTCTGGGTACGGAGGAACCAATTTATTGGGGTTAATTCTACTATTGTAGAAGGGGTGAGAATTTCTTTCGCCATCCTACCCGTCAGCTAACTTCGTCGGCTAAAGCGAAGGAGGTCATGGACCGCCAAGTACAGGGGCTTTTTTGTTTTGAGTAACACTTTAAGCAGCTTGACTTACTGTTGGTCTTTTATTTATGCCTATTTTTAGGGAACAGGTGAAGAAGATGACATTAAAAGATTATTTAACAAAGCTAAAGATTGGCTTGCCAAAAACAATGGTACACTTGGATAAAAAGGTATATGAAGCCGGAAGTGTTATTAACGGTACCATTGAGATAACTGGCGGACTGATGAAAAATAAAATAAAAAGATATGATATCGATCTAGTAGGGATTGATTCCCAGGCATTTGTAGAAGAAATAGTAAATAGTCTTTCCGTTTTCTGTTCTCTTGAGAGTAGTCCAAACCAGACTGGAAAAATTTCGTTCTTAATCAATGTTCCTGACGATATTAAAACAAATCAAAGTAAATTTAACTATTCTTTAATCATTAATATTGATTTAGGAAATGCAAACAATATTACGCAAAATGTCCCAATTATGATAGATGCCGTTTTATAGTATGTATCTATTAAACTAGTTATTTAATGTAAATCGGAATATTATCCTATTTATTGATATAGCTTTGTAAACTACTAGAAATTAGGCTGTAAACAATCACCGTTATAATAAAGGTAACAGTAGACTTTATTAGGGCGGGTGCAATGATGGAAGACACAATGGTTAAATCCTATTTACAGAAATCACTAGAAGAGTGGAAGGATGATATTTCATCAGTCCTTATCGAAATTGATAAAGAATATGAAGAAGTGGCACAAGAATTAAAGGTATACTCATACAAATACGGAATTACCAAGCAAGTTATTCAATCAACCGTAAACGAAGAAATTATTGAGAGTATCCGCCAAAGGTATCATAAACCCTTTGAGGAAAGTTATAATCAATTAAAAGAGTATATAAAAGACTTAGAAGAGAAGCAGCGAGTTTTTCACATGTTTGTTCAAAAAATTGATGAAGTAAATCGTAAGGAATCATCAAAAAATACAAACTTATAAAAGGTAACAGTCTGGTCCATTGGGATCAGGCTTTTTTTGTCATAAATTAGGAATTGTCGGCAAGATAAAGGCGGTTTGCATATAGTATTAGCAGGATTTGTTTGGAGAGGAGCTGAAGTATGATTACTGCAAGAATCGGGAGTAAATGGTATACATTGCCGGATAATCTTGAAGAGTATTTTCAAAAATTCAGGTCTCATGTTATCGGCATTAACCAGGAGTTTGACTCCCCACACGGAAGAAAACCGATTATTTATGCAGATTGGACGGCTAGTGGAAGAATATTTCGGCCAATTGAAGAAAAAATTTCAGAGGTATTCGGTCCTTTTATGGCAAATACACATACGGAATCAAATATTACAAGTTCAATGATGACGGGTATCTATAATCAATCAAGAAAGATTATAAAGGAACACGTAAATGCAAATGGGGATGATGCGGTTATTCTTGATGGATTTGGGATGACATCTGTGATGAATAAATTACAAAGAATAATGGGAATTAGGGTTCCAGAACAATGGAAAGAAAGTATTAAACTTTCTGAGCGGAATAGACCAGTTGTTTTTCTCACACATATGGAGCACCATTCCAACCAAACCTCATGGATTGAGACATTAGCGGATGTTGAGATTATTAAACCTGACTCGGAAGGTCTAGTAGATGTAAATCATCTGGAACAACTTCTGTCACAGTACCGTGACCGAGTGGTTAAAATTGGCTCATTTACGGCATGCTCGAATGTAACGGGAATCCAAACCCCTTATCATAGGCTGGCCAAAATCATGCATAAGCACGGAGGTCTTTGCTTTGTGGATTTTGCTGCCTCTGCTCCCTATGTGAAGATTAATATGCACCCAGAAGACCCTATGGAGAAACTCGATGCCATTTTCTTTTCTCCGCATAAATTTTTAGGTGGACCCGGCACGAGTGGTGTCTTAATTTTTGATAAAAGAATTTATACTAATAAGGTGCCGGATCATCCAGGAGGTGGGACGGTAACATGGACAAATCCTTGGGGTGGACACCAATACATTAACGACATTGAGCATCGTGAGGATGGAGGAACACCAGGAATTCTTCAAGCGATTCGTACAGCTTTGTGTATAAAATTAAAGGAACAAATGGGAATAGAACAAATTTTAGCGAGAGAAAGAGAACAGCTAGAGCTGCTTTTATCTGGATTAGAGAATATTCCTAATCTGCATGTATTAGAGAGTCATCAACGAAATCGAATCGGAATAGTTTCATTAACGATTACGGACATTCATTACAATCTTATTGTTCGTTTACTAAATGATCGATTTGGATTTCAGGTTCGCGGAGGCTGCTCATGTGCAGGAACATATGGTCATTACTTATTGGAAATCGACAAAGTTAAATCGAAGCAAATCGCTGAACAAATTGATCAGGGAGATTTATCTACTAAACCAGGGTGGGTCCGGTTTTCACTGCATCCCATTATGACCAATGCGGAAATTTTATTATTTGTAAAAGCAATGAAAGAGATAACTACGAACATTAAGGATTGGAAAAAGGATTATGTGTATGACCCAGACAGTAATGATTATTTCTATAATCAACACATCCGAAAGGATATGTCGCCTCTATTTGATTTAACAAGCCTGTGACATCCTTTTATTATAGGCAACGGTTCTGATATTCCAACATATGTTATAAGAAAAAAGGTGGGATATCATGATTCATATAGTGAAGCGGGGCGATACACTTTACCAAATTTCTTTGGATTATCGGGTAAGCCTCGCAAGTCTTTATGCAGCCAATCCCGGTGTCAATCACCAGCAATTATATGTAGGACAAAAAATTCAAATCCCTGGTCTGCCAGACCCAAATACGATACCCTATTCGATACAAATTTCGGTTGGGAAAAGAAGACTTTCATTATACCGAAATGGAAAGCTCGAAAAAATCTACCCGATTGCCGTAGGAAAAATGCTCACAGCTACTCCGACTGGAGAATTTGTGATTGTGAATCGGCAGATGAATCCAGGCGGACCTTTTGGTGTATTGTGGTTATCGTTATCAAAGCAGGGGTATGGTATTCATGGCACCAATAATCCGAGTTCAATAGGTAAAGCAGTTTCTCATGGGTGTGTTCGAATGCATAATCGGGATGTTCTTCAGCTTGCCGAAAAGGTTCCCAACGGCACAAGGGTAATCATCCGGCCAACTTAATAAAATGAATAAGGGTCGATTATGGCCCTCTTTTTCTTGAAAAAGTGAATCTATCACAAATGATAAATCGTAGTAATATATATAGCAAATATATTGTAGGGGGGTGCTGGAATGTGGGGACTTTTCGCAGTACATATAAGTGTGATTGTGGTTTTCCTTATTCTTGGAGGGGTGGTAAGGAAAAAGAAAGGCTACTGGCTGATTTCAGGCTTCGCTTCCCGGCCGAAGGAAGAACAGGAGGAGTTAATTCGTAATGGTTATCCACAGAGGATGGGTGGATTATTAATCATAACGGCCATTGGCATGTTGATATTGCTTCCGCTCATGTTTACCTCGTTTAAATATGCAATGGAAGTTCAATTTGGATTTATGATTATATTTTTAATGGGAGGAATGATTTATTTAACAAAATATGAGGTTCCAAAAAAGCGCAAACGCAGCTATGTTATAAGTATTTCCTTATTTATTGTCATAATTGGCGGCATAAGTGCTCTATCATATTTTAGTTATCAAGGGTACGAGCTAGTAGCAAAGGAAGAAAGCTTTGAGATAACAGGGATGTATGGTGATGAATGGAATTATGAGGACATAACTTCGATTGAACTTATGGAAAAACTTCCAGAGGTTACGGTGAGAACTAACGGCGTTGGTCTGCCAACACTTTCAAAAGGACATTTTAAAGTGAGGGGTTACGGCAGCAGCCTGCTTTATATTCAAAAAGGGTCATCTCCATATATCTATATTGAATTAAAAGATAAGAAGATATTTATTAATGATAAAGATCCGGAGCAGACACGACTTTGGTTTGAACAGGTCAGCGAAAAAGCCGAATTAACTCAATAAAAAATCTCACCTTCCTAAATGGGGAGGTGAGATTTTTGTTGATTATTTGTAAATTACAATCGAACCAACAGATTTGTCTTTTGCTTGTCCGTTCACACGAACCTTAAGGCCAAAGTTACCGATATTTCGGCCAGCATCAGGCATGAATGTATTTACAAAAGAGTTGCTGTCATTGAAAAGTGAAACTGCTGGCTGACTTGGTTCAATCAATGTTTGAAGACCTGGATAATCAAGATTTAATCCAGAAGTTGGGTTTAAACCAAATGCCGCATCAGCAATATGGAAACGAGAAGAAGCTTGAACTGGTGCTCCACCAATTATAGTCCATGATAAATCAGTATTAGGATGAGCATCTACAACGCCTACGAATCCTTCACCTGGGTGAATGCCTGTCCAGTTGTCTGTAAAAGTTGGGTCTATATACCAGACAACAAGACCGCCATCATAGCTCATTAATGATTGTCCGCGTTTGATATTGGCTAGACCTTCGTCAACACCTGCATGGTTACGCCATTCTAATAGGTAGTAGTGATCAGAGTATTTATTTCCGTCTGATTTTTCAAAACCACTTAAAGTAAATGTTGATTTTGTTTCTGCACCATCAACCACAACAGAAGTGCCATCTGCTTTAACGTTAATGTTATCTACGTAGAAGCCTTTTTCTGATGTTCCCCAATCAGTAATATAACGGAAGCGAAGTTGTACTTTTTTACCTGCATATTCGGACAAATCAAATGCTTGCTTCGTCCAGCCGTTACTATTACCTGTAAAACCAGGGAGGGCAGGAGCGATTGTTGGATATGCTTCAGGCACTGCACTTGAAACAGTGTTGCTATTGCTTAAAGATTTCCAAGTTACACCGTTATCCTCAGAGACTTGTACAAAAGCAAAATCCCAATCCTTTTCGATTTGATACCATGCATCAAACTCTAATGTTGCAGAAGTTTTTCCTGTTAAATCCACACTTGTAACCATGTTTGTATCGATTTCATCTTGTTGACCGCCCCAGTACTCGAAGCTGCCAGTAGCAGGTTTATTAATATTTGTAGCTTTTTGTGGTAGGTTTACTTTTGCTGCAATTGCGTTTTTCCCATTTGGAGAGTTGGCTTGATCAAGTAACACTTGTGTTCCTTTTGTAGTTACCTCACTCCAGTCTAACTCAATTGTGTCATTTGTCCAATTTCCACCTAGGTATGATTGGTAATAAGATTTTGCTAATGGCGAAAATCCAGTTGGTTCTGTACCACCAATTTTTCCAGCCCATGAACCACTTGCCATGATTGACCAGTAAGCTACTGCCTCACCAGTACCAGAGTACACTGTATCATATTCATCTGGGTAGCCTAAATCATGACCATATTCATGCGCGAACACTCCGGTTGCACCGTCTTCAGGCATCATGGTGTAATCGTAAAATCCAGGCTTTCCGTTACCTAATCCATCTGGATCAACCAAGGTTGCAGAACGGTGTGACCAGATAGCATTATCACCAAGGGATCCTCCACCTGCTTCTTGACCAACGCCTGAGTGAATAATCATTAAGTGATCGACTAAACCGTCTTTTTCACGTAAGTTTCCGTCACCATCAAGATCATGTGGATCTTCTAAATCATAATTATCAACTGGAACACCAGCAGCTACAGCTGCAGCGTAGGCATCAGCAACTAATTTTTTCGACCCACCTGGTACTACGTTATCATGACCGCCGCTTGCTCTATCAGCACCATAAAACTTCGCAGTTCCTGGAACCTTTATCCAACCATAGGCTTTACCATCTACAGAATAAGTTCCACCAGATTGCTGTTCATAAAATTGTTTCATAGAAACAAAATCTTCACCGTTCGGACCTTTAACACCATCTTCTCCAAAAATCATATCTTCATAGTGACTAAGTGGATAGTCTTTATAATAGTTGTCAGTCTCGGATGGGTTAATCTTATTATGTTCAAAGTCAGAGTATTCAACAGCTAGGACAAGAACTTTGTCTTCTCTTTTTTCACCAGTATATGTTGTTTCTTGTACAGGATCCGGATTACCCTTTAAGTGTCCGTTTTTGTTCCCATTTCCATTTAATAAACCATTGTTAAATTCTTTAAATTTATTTTGTTTTTCTGCTTCAGCAGCTTTTACTTTTGCGGCTAACGGATCAGCCTCATTGCCCTTTGTTTGTTTGCCTTTTAACTCGAGGTAGTTTTTTAGGAATTTTTGCTTTGTTTCATCAGAGGCATTTTTTGAAAGAAGCCCTTGTTTAATAAAAGATTCTATTAATCTTTCATCATTTACCACAGCTAAATCTAGTGAGCTGTTTGAATGTGTAGCGATGGAAGCGGCTTCCGCTTTATGTAATAATCCTCCATCCTTTGATAGAATGTCGGAGCTTGGGAAACCTGCGAATAAAGTACCTGCAAGCATGACTGAAGATAGACTGGTTTTAATAAACTTATTCAATTTTTCTCCCCCATTTAAATGTATTACGGCCGTAATAACATAATATTTAGAAAATTAGGACAAAACAATGGGTAAATTTTCTCTAATTTTTTGCTAAATTCCTCGGAATATAGGTCAAATAGGATGGAATTTCGACAAAAGTCTTGAGTGTTTTGTAGTAATCTATCAAATTATAAGGAAAAATAAATGAGTTATGAAAATAATAATAAAGTATTTACAGTAGTTATAAGATGTGCTTTTGTTGATGGTCATTTGGGCATCAAAGAAGAAGTAATAACTAGGTTTGAAATGAAATGGAGGCTAATTTTAATGTTTTTAGCAAGGAAAAAGACCATTCTATAAAATCCTTTTCATTATATGAGAATATCAAGGTGTATAATTTGTTATTCTGATATATTAAAATTTGACTGCGAATCATCCAAAAAAATGCTACAATCGACTAAAAGGTAAGAATACTTCAACAACGACATTTACAAATCCGAGGGGTGACTTATTTTTGAAAAAGGTTTATATCATCCATTCAGACGCGGAAGAGAAGGCTGGGAAATATGGCATGCTCGAACTTGCTAAGATTTTGAAGGGTCAATGGGAAAAAAATTAAAGCTCTCCTGCTGGAGAGCTTTTTACTATGTTGTAGACGAAATGTTGGAATGAAACGGGTGGAAATTCAAATACTACCAATAATACTGCTTAATGAAATGGGATATGAGTATGAAGAAATCCAAACGTAATAAAATACCCTTTATTATCTTGTTCCTTATCCAAACAACTCTTTTAGGTGTTTCTTTTTATAAATCTAGGAATAAAAAGCATTTATTTACTCTCTTAATGTCCAATATCGGTTTTGCTTATTTACTGGAGTTTTTTGTATTAAATCTTTTTAAAGCTTATAAATATAAACCAAAAGTGATTAAAAATGACTTTTTTGATAATATTTTTGGTGCTATATTATCACAGGCCATTTTTGTCCCATTTACGGCTCTATTCTTAACTGCTTCGAAATTAGGGTGGGTATGGAAATTACTTGGCGGCATATATTTTACACTGGTGGAACTCTTATTTTTAAGGTTAAAAGTATATAAACATTATTGGTGGAAAACCGTATACACCTTAATTTTGATTCCTATCTACTTTAACATCAGTGATTGGTGGAATTTATTATTAAGTAAGAAAAACCCGGTCATTCGCTTTATTTCGTTATTCTTGATGATTATGGTAACGGAAGCAAATTTATTATTTCTCTTTGCGTCAACCCGTAAGATTCGTTTCGGATTTGGAAAGTATCATTCATGGACAGAGCATTTTATTATCGTCCCTTTGTATGCAATTTCCCTAGCTCTATTTTCAACTATGTCCTTCTTGAAAGAGAATAATTGGAGTGCAAACCTAAGGGTTTTGCTAATGAGTATTGGGTTAGATCAGTTTTTTAAAAAATATAAACTGTCTAAGGTTAAATTTAAGGGTGTAGACTATTTGTCTATACGTATATTAATGATATTGCTATATGGACAATTTAGAGATTGGGTTTATGGAGAGAGAAGAACTGTTGAATTAGAGAATTTTGGGGTTGAAAAGGTAGCTGAAATAGTGAGTAATCGAGATTAGTCATAAAAAAAACGCCTTCAGGGCGCAGGATATATATTGAAATCAATAAGTAATCATGATAATATTAATTTTGGTCTTGAAATACAATTATATAGAGATTAAAAATTCCCTAATAATATATTAGCACATCAAGGGTATGGTTGTCAAATATATATGGGAAGAAAATTTGTCTGGAGAGTGGTCAAATGAGCGAAACCTTAAATAGGGACTTACAATTGGAGCAGGAACGAGTAAGTACAGTAATTAAGGAAATTGATAAGAAAAAGCAAAAACTCCAGAAAAATACTGGAGGAGTTAGTTCGGATGTACTAGAGCTTCGAAAGACCTTTTGGGAAGATGTAACGGTTAATATGGATGAGCCGGATGATGTTATCGAAACGGCAGCCAGTATAAAACAACAGGCAGAATTGTTATCAGAGCGGGAGCGGACGTATAAACAAATGGATAAACAGCTCCGTATTCTTGAACGCTTAAGTTATTCCCCTTATTTTGGACGGATTGATTTTTTGGAGACGGGGGAGAACAACGTTGACCATGTGTATCTCGGAATTGCTTCACTTATGGATGAGAATGATGAGAATTTTTTAATTTATGATTGGCGAGCCCCTATTTCCAGCCTTTATTACGATTTTGCCCCGGGCCCAGCTTCTTATCAAACAATGGACGGTAAGATTGAAGGGGAGATGAATCTAAAAAGACAATTTATCATTCGAGCTGCCAATATAAAGGCCATGTTTGATACAGGAGTAACCATTGGGGATGAAATGCTTCAAGAGGTCCTTGGAAATAACGCTAATGCACAAATGAAAAGTATTGTAGCCACGATTCAGAGAGAACAAAATTTAATCATTCGGAATGAGAAAAGTAAACTCCTTATCGTTCAAGGGGTAGCAGGAAGTGGTAAAACATCTGCTGCTCTACAACGTGTTGCATATTTGCTCTACCGGTATCGTGAAACGTTGAAGTCTGAGAATATTATGCTGTTCTCACCGAACCCATTGTTTAACTCTTACGTATCGACGGTACTCCCTGAACTAGGTGAAGAGAACATGGAGCAGGCTACCTTTATGGAATATTTAAATAATCGAATCGGGAATCAATTCGAAGTTGAGGACCCTTTTGACCAGATGGAATTTTTACTTAACAACAAGGAGGGCCATTCAGATTATCAAGCCAGGGTTAAAGGAATCCGCTATAAATCAAGCCTAGCGTTTAAACAAATTATCGATCAGTATGTAATTGATTTATCTAGAAAAGGTCTGCTTTTTAAAGATTTAATTTTCCGAGGCGAGATTGTCTTCTCTAAGGAAGCGATCTATGATTACTTTTATTCGTTAGATAATAGTTTTACCATTCCTAATCGACTGGAAATGGTAAAGGATTGGCTATTAAGAGAGTTAAAGAGAAGAGTCAAACAGGAACGTTCAAAAAGCTGGGTTGAGGAAGAAATTCAATTTCTTGAAAAAGAGGACTATTTAGAGGTATACCAGGAACTGCAGGATAAAGAGCGTTTTACTGATAAGAGTTTTGATGATTTTGAACTGGAACAAAAGTTTCTTGCTGAAAAAGTCGTGAAACAAAAATTTAGACCGTTATTTGCTCGAGTAAAAAGGTTAAATTTTATCGATATGCAGGGATTGTATATTCAGCTATTTAAACGTGGAGCTGATAATAAAGAAATCCTTTTTGATGACTGGAAACAGATATGTTTGCAGACTGTTGAACAGGTTGCAAACTTTAAAATTGCCTATGAGGATGCAACTCCTTTTGTCTACTTACAGGATTTACTGAAAGGCAGAAAATCAACAACAGGGATACGTCATATTTTCATTGATGAAGCACAGGACTATTCACCATTTCAGTTTGCGTTAATTGAAAGGCTTTTTCCCTATAGTAAAATGACACTTCTTGGCGACTTCAATCAAGCAATCTTCTCAGGTGCGACAGGGTCACCTACAGTTTTATCGGATTATGAAGAAAAGGGAGATGACATCGAGAAGATTATTTTGACAAAAACCTATCGTTCTACTAAGGAAATTGTAGATTTCACCAGTTCCTTGATTGACGGTGGAGAAAGAATCGAACCCTTTAATCGACATGGTAAAAAACCAACAATAAAAAAAGCTGATCCACACTTACTAAATGGGTTCATTCAAGATAAAATAAATGAGTTTTTTAATGAAGGGCATAGAACGTTAGCGGTTATTTGCAGGACGGCTGCAGAGAGTAAAACAGTATATAATGCACTTAAGGATGAACTACCTTTACATTTAATTGAGAAGGCTACTATCGCTTATGAAAAAGGCATCTTGGTAATACCGTCGTATTTAGCAAAAGGAATCGAATTTGACGCCGTTATTCTTTATGACAGTTCTCATTATAGAAATGAAAGTGAACGGAAATTATTTTATACCGTCTGCACTCGTGCGATGCACAGGCTCCATATGTTTATAACAAATGGCATGAGCCCATTAATGAAGGATGTAGCGGAAACATTATACAATGTAGAATAAAGAATAAAGAATAAAAAAACAGCGTCCAGAGTTAGGACGCTGTTTTAGTTATCTTGCCATTGCTTTTGAACCTGTTCATAAGCAAGACGGTAAATTTCTTCTTCGGAAGTGTTTGGGTTTGCTAATACATTTGTTAAATAGTTTTTTCCTTTATATGTTACTTTCACATTTACTTGGAGCATAATATCACCTTTCTCATTTAAATTTGTAAGCCAATTAAGGTCATTGTTATAATTGTTTTATCGTTTGGAACAGGAGGGAAATCATGTCAGTGCATTTCGAAGAGATAACAAAAGAAACGCTTTATATTGCGCTTGAAATTATAAATTCAAATCCATATTATAATGTTGTTGAAAATGGTCGTGACCAAAGGGAACTTGAAGAAATCGAAGAAGAGTTTTTGAACCCTGTCACTACAAGTGTTTTTATCAAGCTGGATGATACCTATATTGGGGTTATGGATTACTTAATGGAAAATCCAAAAGACCAAAGCCCGTGGCTGGGACTTCTAATGATTCATGGTGATTACCAAGGATTTGGTTTTGGTACTCAGGCGTATGCTCTTTATGAAAGTGATTTACGTAAAAGAGGTTTCGTACGGACTCGCATTGGAGTAATCACAGAAAATGTAAAGGCGAAACAGTTTTGGGATTCATTGGGGTTTCTTTATATTAAAACAGCTTTAAGTGAAAATGGCAAGGAAATTTTCGTTTATGAAAAAAACTTCCCGAAGGAAGCCTAGACCTCAAGTAACAAAAATTCCTCGGCAAACTTCTGTACCTGAAGTTTGTTTATTGTTTTCTTCTTTAATGTAGATTCTGCCATTACTAAATGGGCATGAATAGCAGTATTTCTTTTTAATTCTCTAATAGATACATCGCCATTCAGTAATTGAATGGCTTTTTCTCGGATGTCTTGACTCTTAGAAGAATGATACAGGAGAAAAGCAATACAAGTAACTTTATCCACAATCAACACTCCTTTTAACAAGAATCGAACATTTCTTAATAAATTCGACTAAAGGTTGAAAAAATCCTGCAAATATTCTGAAAAATATCCAAGAGATTACAGGAAAATTTGTTGAATATTGCTTATTTGGCAGGAGTTTAATATAATATTGAAGGGATATAACATTGATACTGTGGAAACTTACCTTCTAGTCCCTTGTGACGGGAGGATTTTTATTTTTACATAAGAGTTGGAGGTTGTAAAAAATGAAACAAGCCTTAATTAAGGATTTGTACAGAAATACAGAGAGTTACATTGACCAAAAGGTAGAGTTATCTGGTTGGATTCGCACGATTCGTGATTCAAAAACCTTTGGTTTTATTGAATTGAATGATGGAAGCTTCTTTAAAGGAGTTCAAATCGTGTTTGATGAACAATTAGAGAACTTTAAAGAGATTGCAAAGCTCCCAATAAGTTCATCAATTAGAGTAGCAGGAGATTTCATTCATACTCCTCAAGCAAAACAGCCCTTTGAGATCAAAGCAACGAATATTTCCATAGAAGGACTTTCAAATAGTGATTATCCTTTACAAAAGAAAAAACATTCATTTGAATACTTAAGAACTATTTCTCATTTAAGACCCCGCACCAATACTTTTTCAGCTGTTTTTCGTGTTAGGTCTTTAGCTTCGTATGCGATTCACAAATTCTTCCAAGATAAAGGATTTGTATACGTTCATTCACCAATCATCACAGGAAGTGATACAGAGGGTGCGGGTGAGATGTTCCGAGTTACCACTCTTGATATCGATAACCCTCCTAAAAATGAAGAGGGTAAAACGGATTTGTCAAAGGATTTCTTTAATAAAGAAACCAACCTGACTGTTAGCGGCCAATTATCTGCAGAGGCTTTTGCCTTGGCGTTCCGCAATGTTTATACATTTGGGCCAACCTTTAGAGCGGAGAACTCCAATACTGCGAGGCACGCAGCCGAGTTCTGGATGATTGAACCGGAATTGGCATTTGCGGAGCTTCCAGATATCATGGACCTTGCTGAAGATATGGTTAAGTATGTAATTGGCTATGTCCTTGAACAAGCACCGGAGGAAATGAACTTCTTTAACAGCTTTATTGAAAAAGGTTTATTAGATCGCCTTAACAATGCTCATACTTCAAGTTTTGGACGTGTGACTTATACGGAAGCAATAAATATTTTAATGGAGTCAGGCGAAACTTTTGCCTACCCAGTCGAATGGGGACTCGACTTGCAAACAGAGCACGAGCGCTATTTATGCGAAAAAGTTTTCAAAAAACCTGTTTTTGTTACGGATTATCCGAAGGAAATCAAAGCGTTCTATATGAGATTGAATGAAGATAATAGAACAGTTGCGGCAACTGATTTACTTGTACCAGGAATCGGGGAATTAATCGGAGGAAGTCAGCGTGAAGAGCGCGAGGATATTCTTGCAGGGAAAATTAATGACCTTGGTATGAATGAAGAAGATTATTGGTGGTACCTAGAATTAAGGAAATACGGCGGTACAAAACACTCAGGCTACGGTCTAGGCTTTGAACGCTTAATTATGTACCTTACAGGTATGTCAAACATTAGAGATGTCATTCCATTCCCAAGAACCACAGGCAGTGCAGAGTTCTAAAAAGAAAAGTGGAAGCGCCTTGGCGCTGAAGCTAGACAGTAACAAATATAAAAGAAGACCAATCCCATGGATTTGGTCTTTTTTCATTCATTTATTGAGTTTGAAATTCTTCTTCGAAAAAAAATGTACCGGGATGCTCCTTAACAATGTAAGAATATCTTTTCATATTTTTCACATATTGCCATTTTAGAATGGTAACTTCTTCGCCAGTGTCCTTTAGTTTCACAGTTTGCCCGCTATTGAACCTGTTATTTGAGTTTCTCAAATCAACACCCCTTTTTTTCATCAATTTAATTATATCACACTTTTTATTTCATCGCCTGTTACTGTCTAGTGAAGCTTTTTCAGTGACATTAACCTTGTTGAAACAGTGGATGATATGAGATTCCTTTCATTTAAATTTCCATTGTGTTACACTATTTAAAAAGTGAGGTGTCATTTTGTCAACTTATAAAGCGAAAAAGAGTAACCTCAAAGCCCTATTATCAAAAAACAGCATGAATCTTGAAGGTTTGGAAAAGAACACACACATTCCTTTAGACCAGCTTAACGGCTATATGTCAAAGAAAGTGATGAACCTAAGTACAGCCATGACGATTTCCAAGGAATTAAATTGCCAAATTGAAGATTTATACGACTGGGAATTAGAAAAGAAGGCTTAAGTTCTTATTTGTGTCACTAGGGGAATTATCCTAGTGGCATTTTTAATAACTTGACCATTGTATATGGTGTTTATTCAAGTTAAAAGTGGAAGAGTCAAGGACGAGAACTTGCTTAATTTTTCATTCTCTGGTATGATTATGTAGAATTATTTTTGTTCGGTAGTAAAGGGAAGAATAAGTAACAGCTTTTCGCCTGGATCTTTAAAGAGCAAGAATAGTAATACAATGTGTGGATTACACACTAGGAGGCAACAAATATGGAAAACGGTAAAGTAAAATGGTTTAATGCAGAAAAAGGTTTCGGATTTATCGAGCGCGAAGGTGGAGAAGATGTATTCGTTCACTTTTCAGCAATCCAAGGCGAAGGCTTTAAAACTCTAGAAGAAGGTCAATCAGTAACTTTTGATGTTGAAAAAGGCGCTCGTGGACCTCAAGCAGCTAACGTAAACAAAGCTTAATCACATAGCATGTGAAAAAACAGACCCAAAAGGGTCTGTTTTTTTTATTTAGCTGTGTTAAAGTAACGGTTGATTTAAGAACTATGTTGATTTGTGCGGAAGGCGCGAGACTCCTCGAAAATGCTATCGCATTTTCTTCGTGCGTGGGCAGATTCGAGGAAGTAAATCAATGTCCTGCAGGAGGCTTCCCGAACCGCCTGGAGCACAAATCAACAGCCCAATTTAACACAGCCATTAATTAACTAGTTATTAATGTATTTTTCAAATACAAAGCCAAAGTCTTTTACGCTATATTGCTTTTTGCTTTCCTCTAACCATTGGAATGCAGCTTGATTTAGCATTTTGAATTGTACGACTAAGTTGTTTTCTGTACTATTAACACGTCCTATAGTAGTGGAGGCAATATCAAGGCTTTCCTTGGCAAAACGAAGAGAAATTTCATTATCATGACCCAGTTCTGATATCTTTATGAGCGCCTTGTATAAGTCTTTAACTTCTTCAATGTGTTTTTTATGGATATCAATCGAAAATGGCTGTGAACCAATTTTAAATTTAATTTCAATATCAAGGTCGACAGTTCCAGCAGTCTCAAGCTTCACATCGGATATTTTATTTGTAGCGTAACTATAACGATGAAGCATCCTCTTTTTACTCGTAGCACTTGTTCCATCGAGATGAATAAGGGCATTGTTGGTGAAGCAATATTCATCCGATTTAGATTTGATTAAGAAGTAAATCTTTTCGTTATCTTCATGCATAACATAATCATCAGAATCAACCTTATCATAATTTTCTGGTTTAATAACAGAACCAACATCACTTAACCCTAATATATCCGCTGCTACTTTTCCAAACATACTATCAACCTCACTCACCCAAATTTTAGTTGCCATTCAACTTATACGTTTAGGTTCTCAAGAAGTTTCGTGTTTTTTGAACGACGAAACAATTTATGCGTCATTTTTTCGTCTTATACTCCCTTTAGAAATTACAAATAATTCAGATATTTGATATAATAAAAAAATGCAACCATTGGAGTGAACGATTTTCATTGGAAGGAAATGAATTTTAAAGGGGAATATAGGTAATGCGACCGATTTTATTAGGCATATTAGCTGCCTTCTTTTTTGCATTTACGTTTATTATCAACCGTTCTATGGAGTTAGATGGAGGGAGCTGGATATGGAGTGCTTCACTTCGATATTTCTTTATGATTCCACCGCTATTGCTTCTTGTTTATGGGAGGAAAAATCTTAAGCCATTATTGGTGGAGATGAAAAATAATCCGCGTTCCTGGCTCCTATGGAGCTTTGTAGGCTTCGGTCTATTTTACGGACCAATTTGTTTTTCCGCTGCCTATGCACCTGGCTGGTTAATCGCTTCAACATGGCAAATAACCATTATCTCTGGATCGTTATTAGCCCCGCTATTTTTTGAAACCGTTATGACTAAAAAGGGCCCCATCCAGGTGAAAGGCAGAATACCTTTCAAAGGCATGGCTATGTCATTAATTATCTTGCTCGGTATTATTTTAATGCAATTGGAGCAAGCGAGTTCTCTTACGCCAATTGAAGTTTTATTAGGAGTGGTGCCTGTCATAATCGCGTCATTCGCTTACCCTCTAGGGAATAGAAAGATGATGGATGTGTGTGGGGGAAGGCTCGATGTTTTTCAACGAGTATTAGGAATGACACTTGCCAGCATGCCGTTATGGATTATACTTGCTATTTATGGATTGTTTACTGTTGGCCCTCCAAGTATGGGTCAATCGATTCAATCAGGGCTAGTAGCGATTACCTCGGGTGTAATAGCAACCATTTTATTTTTCCAGGCAACCGATCTCGTAAGAGGAAATATGCAGAAACTAGGAAATGTGGAAGCTACACAATCGATGGAGGTTTTATTTGCCTTAATCGGAGAGTTAATTCTATTAAAAGCGGCATTTCCATCCATGATCTCATGGACAGGAATGATCCTTGTAATGGCAGGGATGATGCTACACAGCTATGTGTCGCATAAAGGTGATATCCTTGATGGAAAAAAAGTAAGCGCATAAGCAATGAGAGCCTAATCAATTCGTTGATTAGGCTCAAGAGTTATTAGCTCGTAAGATAGGGTGTTAATATATCAATTGTCTCCTGTACGAGTTTTGAATTTTTCTTATACATAGCTTTTGATGCCTCGTCTTCTGTTTCAAGTGAAAATATTTCTAAATCAGCCTGTGCCTTTTTTAGTGAGGCTAATAAAAGAGGACGCTGAGTAGGAGAGGGGACCTGTATTTTGTCATCATAGATGTCAACGGTTAATTCACCGTATGAATCCACTTGTCCGATAAATACATTGTCGAGGGTTAGTTCAAGCTTTTCTAATTCCGTTTCTAACCATCCTCTGCTTTTTCCTGCAGACCTCAATGCTTCATTTAAAATGCTTCCGTCCATGATTACTGTTTGTGGTTCTTTTTCAGCAGGTACCTTCATTTGTAAATCTTTAGGTGTCAATGGACGATTTTCTTTTTTCAATAAGGCACTTAAGGTACCTCTAGGCTCCAACACTGCAAATTCAACGTCTGCTACACGATAAATATCTTTTTGCCTAAGAAGGGCAGATAATTCATCAATGGAGTATTTTTCCTTCTTTAAATTCTCCTCGAGAACCTTCCCATCCTTTATAAATACAGTCCCTCTTCCTTCAATGAAGTCCCGGAAAGATTTACTCTTTAATGCTAAAATGTCAGCGAAGAGAGTTGCAAGGCTAAAGATAATAATAGCAGCCATTCCTTGGAACATATTTTTTTCAAGACCAGTTATCGCCTCACCTGCAATACTTCCGATTGTAATCCCTGAAACATATTCAAAAAAAGAAAGTTCAGAGATTTGCTTTTTTCCTAATATTTTTGTCATGAAAAATAATAGAGCTAAGAAAACAAAGGAACGAATGATAATATCAATCCAACTAGGCATATTCATTCACCTCAGAATTAACCTTTATATTGTGGTTCAAGTCGTTCAAGTTCCAAAACACGTGTCTGTAAATCTTTTTTAACCAAAGCTATGGTTTCCATGGTAGTATGGAAGACTTCTTGAGCTCCTTTATCATTAGAATTTAAGGCTAGGGAAGATAATTGTGCTTCAATTCCCTTAATATTCGCAAGGCATTGCTTTACACTTGCAGCAATGGTCATAATTATACTTCCTTTCTAATCGGATAACGAAAAGAGTTGGCAGGGATGCCAACCCTTTTCGTTTTTTTATTGGTTATATTGAGGCTCTTCAGCTAGAATTTCTTGAAGTCTTGGTTCTAGGCTATCAAGGACAGATTGAGTTTGCTGCGCTGCATCCTGATAGAGTTTTTTTGCGTTTTGATTATCCGTTGCTAATGCAAAGGTTTCAAAGCTGGCTTGAGCACTTTTTAATCCTGCTAATGCTTGTTTAACTTGTGTGCCGACTGTCATGGTGTAAGGCCCTCTTTCTTTTTTTAAAATATATTACAAGCAGTAGTTTGTGGATTAGCTCAGAATTTATGTAATGTGATTTTTAATAAATAAGACTTTCCATTTCTAGTGGATGTAGAGCGTGTGTTTTATCTAAAAAAATAAATCCATCGTAGCGACTGCTCATGACAGATGGAACATAGTTTCCATATTGCTCATGCTCTGGTCGATAAACAACACCGATAGCACGGTGACCAATTCTTTGACTGAATTCTTCCCGATTTTCATCGTTAAACATGAGGTATTGGTTAAATGCACCAGCTTTATGCATAAGGTTTTCCCAGCTTCCAATTTGAGCAGAGGGGACATTTGTTACGCTAAAATCTACTCCCCATTCCGTTGAAGCGATTACTGTGCCGCTGTTAGTGCCAAAGCCAACAATATAAACATCCTCAGGGTAATTCTGTTCCCTAATTAACTGACCAACATTTACCATTCCAGCATCTTTCATATCGGTTGCCCGAGCATCACCAACATGCGTATTATGTTCCCAAATGATTACTTTTTCACCGTCACCATAAAATTTTATTACTGCATTCAAAGCCTCAACCATGTGAATGTCTCTCACGTTCCAAGACTTTGAATCGCTGGTAACCATCGTCCGGTAATACTCTTCAGCATTAACAGTAACGAGTGCATTAACCTCCATATTTAGGCTGCTTTCTTCATCGTCAACATATTTCCACTTGTTCTTTTGAATGGCAGAAAGAAGTGCAAGGGCTTCTTTCATGCAGTCCTCTGATAAATAACCTGCTGAGACAGCATATGATTCATTCTTTCGGTTAAAAGGTTCAAAGCAATTGAACGCATTTCTCGCCTGTTTAAGTCCTGTGTGACCGGTACGTTCTAAGTATTTTATAATTTCGTCCATACTTTCCCATAAACTATAAACATCTAATCCATAAAATCCCACTTTATTCTTTCGCTTAGTTTGTTGATTGAAATTTTTTAACCACTCTATTAATTCAATTATTTCTTGGTTAGCCCACATCCACGTCGGCCAGCGATTAAAGCTTCCAAGAGCCTCTCTAACATTGTTTGTGGGTGACCCGATGTTTTTTATATATCGATTGATGGATTGGCAGGAAGGCCAGTCTCCTTCAACTGCAATAACGGAGAAGCCCTTTTCATTGATTAATCTTTTAGTAAGCTCAGCCCGGATTGTATAAAATTCTGCAGTCCCATGTGATGATTCACCCAGAAGGACATACTTTGAGTCACCAATAGCTTCAATTAAGGGATCAAGATCATCAATGGTTTCGAAGGGTTTAGCATATTTCTTTACGGAATCAAACATCAGCAGACATCCTTTCAATTCTTGGTCATAATGCTAATCTTCCCTATAGGTATAACAGAATAACAAAAAAACTCCCAAATTTTTTAAAAATGAGAGTTCAACAATTTTAGTTATCTGTACATTGTCCATTTACCAATATCTCTAAACCCTAGACGTTTATAAATACGTCCAGCTTCGGGATTATTATAGAATAAGCAAAGTACTTTACCTTCATTTAATACATCTTTAAAAAGCTTCTGCATAATACTTGTAGCTAAACCTTTGCGTCGATATTCTTTTCTTGTACAAACCCCTACAATCATCGCGGAGATAGAATTTTCAGCAGTAGTTGATACACAAGCAGTCATTTGTCCATCTTCTTCAGTGAAATAGGTTCTAGCAGTATTGGCTTCCATTGATGTTTGTAACATTTCAGCTGCATTATCACTGAGATGAAATTCGTCAATTGTTCTACGAAGGGATAGGATTTGGTCAATTTCATCTATGCTGGCCTTTTTTATGTCCATACTTGTTTCATCAAGAAATTCTGTGCTCTTACATTCTGCAAAAAAGGTTTCTTGTTTCTTACCAAGCTGTAATTCCTTAAATGATTCGAATTTCTCGACAATATCTGTTTTCCCGGATAAGAAAACTGGCTGAGGGTAAGAGACAATAATCGAGACAAACTCAGCGACATTAAATTCTCCTTTGGCATAAGGAATAAAGGATTGATAGTATCTGAGAAGGACGGCGATGATGTCACCTTGTTGATTGAATTCTGCCCAGATTTCTTGGAAATCGGAATCATATCCAAATACTTCTATGTCACCAATGATAAATAAATTAATAGAAGGTTCTTCACTTAAGTAAGAAATTACTTGGTCATGGTCATTTTTGGTTAATTTCCTAATGATAATAATCGCCCCCTTGAATGCTAATATCTTATCCAAAAAGTGGGTATTGTTCAATATTAATAATGTAATAGTTTGGCTAAACATGAGTATTTTTAATAGTATGGTAATTTAGAAAAGTTCACCAATTCGTCACAACAGTGTGTTTTAGGAGTGCATTTGAGGTGATATACTATAAGTGTAAAGAAGATATAAAAAGTTAACTTCTTAGGAGACTCAACCATCCGTGTTCGTTCCGTGTGTGAACGAGTAGTAAAGGTTTTCCCTTTGCAATGTTTGGTTGGTGGAGCGATGTAAATTGAATTGGTAAGGTGCAAGACTATCGAAACTTTCTTTTTAGTGAAAGAGATATTCTTCTTTTCAAATGAAAGTACACCAGTTATTGTAATTTGGGAGTAAAGAGTAGTTTGTCTACCTATGTAAAAAGTACGTAGATAAAAATCTCAAACCAAATACGATCTTTCTTAAAATTATGATGGAAGCTTCCTTCGCGAAGAAACCTAAAGTAATAAGATTAGAAAGAATCTAAAAAACAATAACTAAAACAAATAGGAGCAGTCAACTATTTGGTCCTTGAATTTGATGAAGGAGCTCACCTAAAGGTAAGGAGAAGTAAGGGGATAATGATATTCAATAAATGAAGAATCTTTATTCATATTATTATCTAACCTTCAACCAAACCAAATCTTACATTGCCAAGAAACCAAACCAAATAAAAGGATAATGAGTCAATCGGTAGTACCGGTAAATTTGTTTCTTTTAAGGAATTTGAATTCCATTAAATCCCATGTGAATTAATTCCTTCAACGGAACAACACACATCTGCTAATTCTACAACCTTCCATTAGATCGTAAAGTGACTAAAAGGAAGAGTAAAGAACACTTTGGCTGATGTCATGGTTGGGTCCCCTAAGAGGTTAATATTCCCAAGAAGCTGTCTCAATGGAGGCGGCTTCTTTATTTTTGTGCTTTATTAAAAAAAATGTTGATTTCAAACACTGATTGATTTTCGTCCCAGGCATGAGACTCCTCGAAAATGCTATCTCATTTTCTTCGTGCGTGGGCGGATTCGAGGATGTAAAAATCAGTGTCCTGCGGTCGCCCGCGGAAAGCGAAGTGCCTGGACCGAAAATCACCAACAAATTTTAATGGGTAAATATCTTTGAATTTCACCTAGAAATATGGGGAATAAAGTGCATAAAAATTCAAAAAACTATCAATAAACTGATATAATGGAATTAAAAGTCTATACGAAAGGGGCAAGATAATGTCAGGAATCCCAAATGCTAATCTTAACGAGCAACAAAAAGAAGTACTGATGGAGAAAATTCAACACAAAGGGTTAACAACCAGCAAGATTATACAAAGAATTATGCTCATTACAATCGGGGCAGCTTTAATGGCCGTAGGGTTGGAAATTTTTCTCGTTCCTAACCATGTAATCGATGGAGGCATTGTTGGAATTTCGATTATGCTTTCTTATTTGACTGGTTGGAAACTTGGGATTTTTATCTTTATTCTCAACATTCCTTTTTTCTTTATCGGTTATAAACAAATTGGAAAAACCTTCGCATTATCCACTCTTTATGGAATTATCATTCTTTCCATTGGCACTACACTACTTCATCCAGTACCAGCTTTTACCCAGGATATCTTACTTGCAACCGTTTTTGGAGGAATCGTCCTCGGAATCGGAGTAGGGATGGTCATCCGCTACGGAGGATCTCTAGATGGAACGGAGATTCTCGCAATATTATTCAATAAGAAGCTTCCATTTTCTGTTGGTGAAATTATCATGTTTTTTAATTTATTTATTCTTGGAAGCGCAGGTTTTGTATTCTCATGGGATCGAGCTATGTATTCTCTAATAGCCTATTTTGTTGCCTATAAAACCATCGATATTACCATTACCGGCTTAGATGAATCCAAATCGGTTTGGATTATAAGTGACAATTCAAAAGAAATTGGCGAGGCCATTATGAATCGACTTGGACGTGGCGTTACCTATATTAATGGAGAGGGTGCCTACTCAGGAGATCACAAGAAGGTAATTTTCTGTGTCATTAACCGGCTTGAGGAAGCAAAGTTGAAGGAAATTGTTACTGAAAGTGATGAAAACGCATTCCTCGCCGTTGCAGATATCGCTGAAGTACGCGGAGGCAGGTTTAAGAAACGAGATATTCACTAGAAAAGCTGCCAATTGGCAGTTTTTTTATGGTCTTTTCGATATTAAAGTGATATCATAATGATAGTAGATAATAACTCGTTTTAAGGGAGTGGTTGGTTTGAAAGAAAAAGAAATGTTTAAATTGAACGGGGTTATTGGTGTTATTCTCTTCCTTTTATTTGGTGCAATAACAGTATTTTGCTTCAGACAATTTATTTTAACAGAAAGCTTTATTATGGTAATTGTTTCATTTGTATCACTAATCATAACAGTCCTAATTATTTCAGGGTTTACCATAATTCAACCAAATCAAGCAAAGGTATTTACGCTTTTTGGGAGCTATCTTGGAGTAATAAAGCAAGAGGGATTCTGGTTATCGGTCCCGTTAACCATCAGAAAAAATGTATCACTTAGAGTGATTAATTTTAACAGTGACAAATTAAAAGTAAACGATTTGGAAGGAAATCCGATTGAAATTGCCGCAGTAGTCGTCTATAAGGTGTTTGACTCCGCAAAAGCGGTTTTCGATGTTGAAGATTACAAAGAATTCGTTCATACTCAAAGTGAAACGGGATTACGCCATATAGCAAGTCAGTACCCGTACGATAATTTTAATAACGATTATGAAATCTCTTTACGACAGCATTCAGATGAAGTTGCGGACGAATTAACAAGAGATCTGCAAGAAAGGCTACATCTGGCTGGTGTGGAAATAATAGAAGCAAGAATTATGCATTTAGCTTATTCCAGTGAAATTGCACATGCAATGCTGCAAAGACAACAGGCGAAAGCCGTGTTAGCTGCTAGGAAAGTAATTGTTGAGGGAGCCGTTTCAATGGTTAAATCTGCAATCGACCAACTGAGCACAGAAGGAATTGTAGATCTTGATGAAGAAAAGAAAGCACAAATGGTAAATAATTTAATGGTAGCTTTAGTTTCCGATAAGGGTAGTCAGCCGATTATCAATACAGGTAGTATCTATTAAGGTTGTGACAAAAGTGGCTGAGAAGAAAAGATTTTTACTGCGCATTGATCAAGAAATCTATGATGCACTAGAGAAATGGGCAGAAGATGAATTCCGAAGTGTAAATGCACAAATAGAACTGCTCATTAAAAAAAGTTTGAAGGATTCAGGCAGACTTAAAAAAAATAGAGGTAAGGGTAGTAAAGAAGAATAATATGCCTTGGAATTAAGGGGATTGTCGGTTCAAGGCAATCCCTTTAAAATTAACTCACATTCTGTCGTTTGGTGAAGAATTGGCGCTCGATGAACCTCAATTTTTGTCGTTGTATGCGCTTACCTAGGAAATAATTAGCTGCCTTTTTATTTATTTCCCAAAAGGGAGATGTTAGTTTCCAACTAACATCTCCCTTTTATGTGGCCAAAGTCTAAAATAGCAGTTCGAATACTTCATTTAATTCATGAGCCCTTTTTTTATCTTGCTCTTCCTTTGCATAATTAATTTCTTGAGGAAGCATTTCGTTTAAAAAGGCAATCTCCTTTTGGCTTAACTGTCTCACAAAATCACCTTCAGAACTAAACTTTCCTTCAGATAATTTGCGATATAATTGTTTCCCTTCAGAATGTTGATCACTGTAATTAGATAATATTTCACGTAAATAGCCCAATGTTTTATCCATTTAAGTCAACCATCCTTTCACATTTATCTTTTGACGAAATAGGATATATAATACCTGTCCTAGATTTAGATTCACTTTATTATAAATGGTGCAGACTATAGGAGAAATGATTGGGTCGGAAGGATTGTTCTAAAAAGGGGGGATCTGCTTGTTAAACCATTTGGTTAAAGCAGTACCAAATTTATTTACCATTGGGAACTTATTATCTGGTGTTTTTTCGATTACCTTTAATATGAATGGATATTTACAAATGGCAGCAATGTTTATATTCTTATCAGCAATATTTGACTTTTTTGATGGCCGCTTGGCAAGAAGGCTGAAAGTGAATAGTGAATTTGGAGTTGAATTGGATTCATTAGCTGATATTGTCAGTCTTGGGGTGGCACCCGCGCTATTATTTTACTCATTAGAACCATCATCACTTTTCACGACTATTGCATTTATGCTATTTCCAACGATGGGAGCATTACGCTTAGCGAAATTCAATGTAAAGCCAACCAGAGGTTACTTTATGGGTCTGCCAATTACGGCTGCTGGGCTGTTAATGGCTTGCATGGGAATTTTTCTATACAGTAATACATTCATAACCATACTCCTATCGATTCTTATGGTGAGCCCTATAAGAATCAAGAAGATATAACGTTTAGATAACCAAAATATTTACTGTAAACAAATAACATTTCACCAGTAGTTTCCCAATCATATTCTCACCTTAAATGTAAAGATTAAGCTAATGGAAGGGTCATTTTACTTTCCATTCTTACGTTAGAAAAAGGAGTGCTTTGGATGAGAAATAGGATAATGCCGTTTTTTAATATGTTTGGTAAGAAACGAAAGAGCAGGGGGGCCTTTTGGGCATCTCTACTTGGAGTCGGAATAAGTGCCGCCGTTTTTGGTCTTACAAGAGGAAAACGAAATAATATTGCAGTGCCTTTTCAAGATGTGGTCCAAAGCTTCACACCCAAAACTAACTTAAATGGCATGAGTAACACTGCACTAGCTGAATTCTCAGAAGAGTTATTAGCTAGTGCACTAAGAAATGATAAAAAAAATTGATAAAAAAAGTCCGCATATAATGCGGGCTTTTTCAAAGTGCAGGGAAGGGAACTTTCTTGGGCTTATATTCAATGACCTCTGAGGAATATAGTTTAATGACTAAAAGATTCCCAATTGTTCTAGCTTGGATTAAGATGGGTTGATTGTACATATTCTTAAATTCAAAATCAGGACCGTACCAGCTTACGGTTGCATCACGTCCGGGTGGAATATAGGGGACATGTCTGCTGTGAGAAAAACGTTGAACGATTTTCAGCCCTGCGTTATCTACGGCATTAAATAATGTTGAAGAAACCTGACATATTCCTCCGCCGATGTCTTCGGCATATTCACCTCTGACAATCACTTTAGCTTTTTCATATCCCTTCTCAGTTGTCCGCTTGCCTACTACAGCATTAAATGAAAATGTTTCACCAGGAAAAACGACATGATTATTAATTGCTTCAACTGCCAATTGAATATTGTGTGATCTCTTTTTATTCCTGGGATTAAAAGAAGTAATGTAACGGCCAATTCGAATATTGCGGATATCAGAAAGTAATTCACTATCCACTTTTGGATAAACAGGATACATAGGTATTTCTAATGTTGATTTGTTCTGTCCAAAAAAAAAGGAATAGAAGCTTTCTGTAAAAGCTTGTCGATTAACGCTCAGACCAACCTGCTCAGGAATAATATTTCCATGCTGATCCAGCTTTGCATTTTTTGGTATCACAGATAACTGTTTTTCTAAATGATTTAACAGTTCATTATATTTTTTTGCATCCAAAATAAAGTGACTGGGATTACCTACAGCGTAATCTTCTCTATTTATTGTAGAAATAGGTTTTCCTTCTCTTGTTATTTCCAAACCCGCTTGAGGTGTTATTTGCTGAATCATAAATAAAAAAGTAAATAACCATGTAAGACTCATATAGCACAAACCTCCCTCATGATAATTTGAGGCAAAATTTGTATTTTTATGTAAGAAACTAACCTAAATATTTTTTTACTGTGAATTTACATACAAGCGTCACTCTTTTTTATGTCTGATTGAAAAAAAGTGTAGAAAAATAGTATATAATCAAGTAATAACACGAATTTCGCAAAGTGCTAGCAGTTTGCTATATAAATGATAGGAGTGTCTCCCTTGGCTGAAAACGGAAGAATACAATTAAATGTAAGGATCTCAAAAGAAACCTCTGACAAACTGGACGAAATTGTTGAATACTATCAAGAAAACCTTAAATTAGGCAGAGTATATAAAGGTGATGTACTAACTGATATCATAGAAAAATCACATGAATTAATGAAAAAGCAAAAAATGGGTATAAAGAGATACTAAATTATTGATTTGTTAGAATATTTAGAAATAAATTTGAATATTTAATATTTGGAGGTATAATAGTAATTGTGGCATACCAACTGGTTAGTATGTATGAAAGGGTGAAGTGAATGGAATTTTTATATTCTGCTAAAGTGAAAGAGTTACAGACAAAGCTGACAAGCTTCATGGAAGAAAACGTATATCCGAATGAAAAAGTGTATGAGCAGCAATTAAACGAGCTCGAAAATCGGTGGAGTGCTGTCCCTCAGGTAATGGAGGACTTAAAGGACAAAGCTAAGGCTGCTGGTCTCTGGAACTTTTTTCTACCAGAAAGTGAATATGGAGCAGGTTTAACGAACTTAGAATATGCTCCGCTTTGCGAAATTATGGGGCGCTCGATGATTGGTCCTGAAGTGTTTAACTGCAGTGCACCTGATACTGGTAATATGGAAGTAATTGTTCGCTATGGTAAAGAGGACCAGAAGGAAAAATGGCTTAAACCACTACTATCAGGGGAAATTCGTTCTTGCTTTTCCATGACTGAACCGGCGGTAGCTTCATCCGATGCAACAAATATTGAAGCAAGCATTGTAAGAGATGGTGATGAGTATATCATAAATGGACGTAAATGGTGGTCATCTGGCGCTGGAGATCCTAGATGTAAAATTGCGATTGTAATGGGGAAAACAGATTTTAATGCAAACCGTCATGAACAGCAGTCGATGATTCTTGTACCTCTTGATTCCCCAGGGGTGACAATTGAAAGGATGCTGCCTGTTTTCGGTTATGATCATGCTCCGCATGGACATGCTGAAATTTCTTATGAAAATGTGAGAGTTCCTGCAGAAAATATTCTGTGGGGTGAAGGTAAAGGATTTGCGATAGCACAAGGAAGATTAGGACCTGGAAGAATTCATCACTGTATGAGATTGATTGGTGCAGCGGAGCGTGCTCTTGAACTTTTATGTAAGCGAGTTCAAGAACGTGAAGCCTTTGGAAGACCACTTTCAAGTCAAGGGGTTATTAAGGAATGGATTGCTGATTCAAGGATTGAAATTGAACAAGCAAGATTATTGACGCTAAAGGCAGCATATATGATGGATACTGTTGGAAACAAAGAGGCGAAAACAGAGATTGCTATGATTAAAGTGGTGGCACCTAACATGGCTTTACGTGTGATTGACAGGGCGATTCAAGCTTTTGGGGGTGCAGGTGTATCTGATGATTTTCCACTTGCAGCAATGTGGGCGAACTCTAGGACTCTGAGACTTGCAGACGGTCCAGATGAAGTGCACCGTGCTCAGATAGCGAAGCTTGAATTAAGAAAATATCAATGAAATAAATAATAAAAAAGTTCGATATGTAGATGAAGGTATCTCAAGAAAGCTGTCGAAAGAAATGGTAGAAAAGATTGAGAGATTAGGAGAAAGGCGGTGAAGTACCTTGAAATTGAAAGGAAAAATTGCCATTGTAACCGGCGGGGGTTCTGGGATTGGGCGCTCAACAGCGATTCGCTTTGCGAAAGAAGGGGCAAAGGTGGCTGTTTGTGACCTGGATTCACTTAGCGGGAATGAAACTGTCAGCCTGATTCAAGAACCTGGTGGTGAGGCTATTTTTATCAAAACAGATGTGAAGGACTCCAATCAGGTAAAAGATCTTATTAAGAACACAATAAATACTTTTGGTGGATTGCATATTTTGGTTAACAATGCTGGAATCGGCCATTCAGAGGTAAGAAGTGTTGATCTTTCAGAGGAAGAATGGGATCACGTAATTGATATCAATTTAAAAGGTGTATTCCTTGGAATAAAATATGCTATACCTGAAATGAAAAAATCAGGCGGCGGTGCGATTATTAATACTTCTAGTTTACTAGGATTAAAGGGTAAAAAATATCAAGCTGCTTATAATGCCTCAAAAGCAGGTGTAGTACTTCTAACACAAAATGCAGCACTTGAGTATGGCAAATACAATATCCGTGTGAATGCCATTGCTCCTGGGGTTATTGATACAAAAATTATCGATGTCTGGAAGCAGGATGAGAGAAGATGGCCGTTTATATCGAAGGCTAATGCTCTGGGTAGAATTGGAACTCCTGATGAAGTGGCAAATGCTATTTTCTTCTTAGCTTCAGATGAAGCATCGTTTATTACAGGTGCAACGCTGTCCGTTGATGGTGGAGGACTTACTTTTTAACCTTAATTGATAATTTTGGAGGGAAAAGAATGGCTGAAAAGAAGATAGGAATGGCACAATATCCAGACTCGATTTCATCAACAATCTTAAATCCTGAAAAAAATCTAGTTGAAATACTTCAAGAGACAACCGCAAAATACCCTGCAAATAATGCACTATCCTTTTATGAAAGAAAAATAACCTATCAGCAATTACTAGGACTATCTCAAGGATTTACTTCTGCACTTCAGCAAAATCAAGTTCAAAAGGGAGAACGTGTGGCACTAATGCTTCCGAACTGCCCGCAATATGTCATTTCTTATTATGGCACGTTAGGTGCAGGGGCAATTGTGACTCAAGTAAATCCTATGAGTGTCGAGCGAGAGCTTGAATATATCCTGAATGACTCTGGAGCGGAAACTATTGTAGTCATGGATGCTTTCTATCCGAGAGTAAAAAGTGTTCAGTTAAGGACTAGCTTAAAAAATATTATTGTCGTCAGCCTGCAGCCATCTGGACAAGATTTCACCCCAGATTGCAGCTTTGAACAATTCTTAGCAACTGGCAATGGGCAGGTAACTCCTGTAAATATTGAATTGGAGCATGATATTGCTGTTCTCCAATATACAGGCGGCACAACAGGGAAGTCTAAGGGAGCGATGTTGACTCATGAAAACATCGTTGCAAACGTCCTCCAATCCTATGAATTTTTCAAGCACGAATTTGAATTAGGAAAAGATCGCTGTTTAACGGTCATTCCTCTATTCCATGTATTTGGAATGACAGCTTGTATGAACTTAACCATTTTTACTGGCGGGGAATCGATAATGCTTCCACGTTTTGATTTAGAGGAAGTATTAAATACAATCAGGCATGAACAGCCTACTACTTTCCCAGGGGTTCCAACCATGTACGTGGCAATTACTAATCATCCACGTGCTGAGGAGTTCGGGTTGAATAGTATTAAAACCTGCAATAGCGGCAGTGCCCCTATGCCGGTAGAACTTCTCCGTGAATTTGAAAGAAAAACAGGAGCAAAAATTTTGGAAGGCTATGGACTTTCCGAAGCGTCTCCAACCACACACTGCAACCCGCCTTTTGCAGACCGTAAGCCAGGAAGTGTAGGCATTGGGATGCCATCTACAGAATATAAGATTGTAGATGTGGGCAGTGGTTTAGAAGAAGTTCCAGTTGGGGAATTAGGTGAAGTGATTATTAAAGGCCCGCAAATTATGAAAGGTTACTGGAATATGCCGGAAGAAACAGCCAATACATTAAGAGATGGCTGGCTCTATACTGGGGATATAGCAAAAGTCGATGAAGATGGTTATTTATATATCGTTGACCGAAAAAAGGATTTAATTATTGCGAGCGGTTTCAATATTTATCCTCGAGATATTGAAGAAGTGCTTTATGAGCATCCAGCTGTTCAAGAAGCCGTAGTCATTGGTGTTCCTGATGTATACCGTGGAGAAGATGTAAAGGCTTTTGTCGTTTTAAAGGCTGGCCTAACACTTACAGAAGACGAAGTAATTCAATATTGTAAGCAAAATATGGCAGCTTATAAGGTTCCAAGAAGTGTTGAGTTTCGTGAGCAATTGCCTAAGACACAGGTCGGTAAAATTCTTCGTCGTGCCTTACGAGAGGAATCAGTTAAGAACTAAAAAGACTAACCATTTTCTGCGTATTGTCCGTGATTGTTGATAAAAGGAATATGATATAATTTCACTAGACCTATTACAGATTGCGAGGACATAAGCGGTGAAAGATAAATTAACAGAGCATAGTATCCGATTGTTTGAGAAAAAGGGGTTTAAGGAAACGTCTATTCAGGACATTGTGGATTCTATAGGTGTAACAAAGGGGACCTTTTATTATTATTTTTCTAGTAAAGAAGAACTCTTAATGGACATTAATCTTGGATACATTAATTACTTACTAGAAAAACAAAGAGAAATTTTAGCGGATAACAGGAGCTACAAAGAGAAGCTGTTCGAAATTGTTTACTTGCTGATAGGTAATATTAAAACACAAGGATATGCTGCTAAAATCTTCTTTAGAGAAATGAAAAATCTAAATGAAGAAAGACTTGCCTTAATCGTACCTAAACGGGATGAATTCCGATTAAATGTTGAGAAAATACTGATCGATGGAATTGAGAAGGGGGAGTTCAGAGGAGACTTAAATGCGCATATCGTTACCTTTGGTATTCTAGGTGCATCTAATTGGAGCTATCAATGGTTTAATCCAAATGGAGAATCTACTGATCGAGAAGTGGCAGAGATTTTTGTTGAAATGATATTAGAGGGAATTCAAGCAAATTAAAAATAAATGGAGGGTTTTTTCTAACAGCTAAACTCTCCTTTCGCTATTGCCCTACTATCCGGCCAGAATGTGCAGAAGAGACTGAATTTTTTGAGAAAAGGAGGGTTTCTATGCCTCATCAAATAAGTAAAGATACCATTCCAGTCCGAAAAGGGGAGGAATTAGATTTAACTGTGTTGGAAAAATTTTTACGCAGCAATATTGAAAACCTGCCAAATAGCCCCTTAGAACTTCTGCAATTTTCCGCGGGTCATTCTAATTTAACGTATCAAATAAAAGTAGGCGAATGGGAAGCTGTTTTACGACGTCCGCCATTAGGACCACTTGCACCTAAAGCACACGATATGGAAAGAGAATTTATAATTATCTCTGAGCTTCATCCTGTCTTTTCTGTCACCCCGAAACCAATCCTGTTTTCCGAGCAGGAGGAGATTGTTGGAAGTCCCTTTTTTATCATGGAACGGAAAAACGGTATGGTCATTGACACTTCTTTTCCGGAGGAAATTTCAGTAACAAAAGAGCTATGTCAACAATTATCAGAGGTAATGGTAAATAAATTAGTGGAACTTCACGGGATTAATTATAAAGATACTGGCCTTGGAGCGATTAGTAAACCAAAGGGTTTCACAGAAAGACAGGTTTATAGCTGGATAGGACGCTATGAAAGAGCGAAAACGGATGAAATCGCTGCGGTTGAATCCTTGAAAAAATGGCTGGCAGGTAATATACCGGTTCAACAAACATCTGCTGTCATTCACTATGACTACAAATTTAATAATGCGATGTTTAATGAAAGCCTTTCGGAAATGGTGGGGCTATTTGATTGGGAAATGACAACAGTAGGTGATCCGCTTGCAGATCTTGGAGTGGCCATGAGCTATTGGAATCAAGCTGATGATCCGGAGGATTTAAAAAAAGGGCTAGGAAAAGCTCCTGTAACGGTAAATGATGGATTCTATACAAGAAAGCAATTTATTGAGCTTTATGCGAAGAAAAGCGGCCGAGATGTAACCAATATGAACTTTTATTTAACCTTTGCCTACTTTAAACTAGCTGTCATTTGTCAACAAATTTACTATCGATATAAAAAAGGTCAAACCAATGATCTTCGGTTTGCTCATTTCAATTATAAAGCAAAAATGCTAATAGAACATGCTGCTAGTGTTGCTTCTGGAGAGTTGTAGGAGGTAATAACTTGGGTAGGCAGCGCGGATAGCGGAATTTACTGGCGGATAACGAGATTTACTGGCGGATAGCGAGATTTACTGGCGGATAGCGGAATTTACTGGCGGATAACGAGATTTACTGGCGGATAACGAGATTTACTGGCGGATAGCGAGATTTACTGGCGGATAGCGAGATTTACTAGCGGATAACGAGATTTACTGGCGGATAGCGAGATTTACTAGCGGATAACGAGATTTACTGGCGGATAGCAGGATTTACTGGCGGATAGCGGAATTTACTGGCGGATAACGAGATTTACTGGCGGATAGTGAGATTTACTTGCGGATAGCAAGCCAGAAGATAAGGGAGGAAGATTTTATTGAAGAATAATGACTTATTAGTTGAAAAGCTAGGACCAGTTTTGTCCTTAACATTGAACCGTCCAGAGACTTTGAATGCATTTAGTTCGGATATGATTCTAGGATTGAAAGCCGCACTTCATGAAGCAAAAAATGATCTTGATGTACAGGTAATTGTTTTGTCCGGGTCTGGCCGCGCTTTTAGTGCTGGCGGTGATGTGAAAACAATGGGACAGGCTGATGGGAATCAAACCTATGAACACATAGGTAAATTAAATGAGCTCATTCTATTAATGAAGGATGTAGAAAAACCGATTATCGCTTCTGTACATGGCTTTGCGGCAGGGGCTGGTTTCAATTTAGCGTTAGCGTGTGACATGATTGTTGCGGCTGAGGATAGTAAATTTGCCCTTAGCTTCTCGAAGGTAGGTCTCGTATCTGATGGTGGAGGGTCTTATTTCCTTCCGAAGCTAATTGGACCACACCTAGCCAAGCAGTTTTTCTTTAGTGCAGAACCCATCCCTGCAAAGCGTCTCTACCAATTAGGCGTGATTAATGCTTTATTCTCATTAGAGAGACTCCAAGAGGAAACAACGAAAATAGCGCTGAATTTAGCGCAGGGCCCTGGAAAAGCATTTGGTAAACAAAAGAAATTAGTAGACCATTCCTTCAACGCAACACTCGAAGAAATCCTTGAAGAAGAGCGGCTTACACAAGTTTTAATGGTTCAAACAGAAGACCATAAGGAAGGCGTCGCTGCCTTTAAGGAAAAAAGAAATCCAGTATATAAAGGCAGGTAGAAAGGGAGTTTTTACATGAAAGCAGTTCAATTACAAAAATTTGGCGGACCTGAAGTATTAGAGATTATTGAGATTGATAGACCCGTTCCAACAGGGCGTGAGGTACTAATTGAAATAAAAGCAATTGGCGTCAATTATGCAGATACAGCAAGAAGAGAGGGACAATATGTCGTTAAAACCCCTCTTCCATTTATTCCAGGAGCTGAAATTGCTGGAGTGGTTACAGCTGTCGGCGAAAAAGTAACCGGTGTTAAGCCGGGGATGAGGGCTGTTACGCTAATCGAATCAGGAGGATATTCAGAATTTGCGCTTGCTGACGAGCGCTCACTGATTCCGATTCCTGAGCAATTAGACTTTCAGAATGCTGCAGCATTACCGCTCCAAGGGTTAAGTGCCTATCATGTTTTAAAAACGATGGGACGTTTGGAGAAAGGGGAAACTGTTCTTATTCACGCAGCCGCTGGTGGTGTTGGAACTCTTTCTGTACAATTAGCTAAGCTGTTTGGTGCTGGGAAAATCATTGCAACCGCAAGCTCTCCTGAAAAATTAGAACTAGCCCGCAAAATGGGTGCAGATGTCCTGATTAACTACAGTGAATCAAACTGGGTAGAACAGGTTCTTGAAGCAACTGGCGGCAAAGGAGTAGATGTTGCACTTGAGATGGTTGGCGGCGATGTTTTCAATAAAACATTAAAATGTCTAGCCACCTTTGGCCGACTTGTTGTATTTGGTGCAGCAAGCGGAGAGCAGAGCAGAATGTATCCGTCTTCACTGATGGCTCGAAATCAGTCTGTTATCGGCTTTTTCCTGCCGCAGATAATGAGAAAACCTGAGTTGCTGCAGACTAGTTTAGTAGAATTACTTACCTATCTTGGGGAAGGAAAACTAAAGCTTACGATTGGCGGCGTGTTCCCGTTAGTGGAAGCGGCAAATGTACATGTGTTATTACAATCAAGAAAAACGACAGGGAAGTTAATATTAGAACCATAAATCTTTCACAAGTAAGTATTTTGAGGTCTGGACATATTTCCAGGCCTCTTTTTCGCGGGTATATTAACAAACTATGAACAAATTATTAAATAGCCGGGAAGTTTTTGCGATATAGTTGATATGAGACAAAAATCGTATAAACTGAAGAAAAGAAGTGATTTTGCTAGGAGTTGACGGATTTTGAAAATACTCGTGATTGAAGATAATACAAGTGTGTGTTCGATGATAGAAATGTTTTTTGCAAAGGAAGGAATTGAAGGTACCTTTGTCAATGATGGACTTGAAGGATACAATACATTCAAAACAGGAACATGGGATGCTTTGATTGTCGATTGGATGCTGCCAGGAATGGAGGGAGTAACCATTTGCCGGAAAATTAGAGAGGAAAAATATACGGTGCCAATTATTATGCTGACTGCGAAGGATACAGAGTCAGATCAAGTCCTCGGTCTTGAAATGGGAGCAGATGACTATGTGACCAAGCCTTTTAGCCCGCTTACTCTTATGGCAAGAATCAAAGCGGTCACACGCAGATATCAAACGCAAGTGAGTGCTCAAGCTGAGGATTTCCTACAGACGGAACATTTTAAAATTAGTAAAAATACCCGTGAAGTGCTTGTTAATGGGGTACCAATTACAAATCTTACGCCAAAAGAGTTTGATCTCTTATATTATATGGTGGAACATCCACGGCAGGTTTTTTCGAGAGAACAGCTGCTTGAACGGGTTTGGGGATATCAATTTTACGGTGATGAACGGACAGTAGATGTTCATATTAAGCGACTGCGAAAAAAAGTAGAAACTGCATCCCAGCCATTCTTTCACACTGTATGGGGGGTAGGTTATAAGTTTGATGAGTCGATTCAAACAGATAAGAATTAAATATTTTTCTCAACAGTTTATCAGCCACATTAGTATAATTATTGTCGCATTTCTTGTCTTAAGTCTATTGTTTGCTCACTATGTCGGTAACTTGGTTTATGAGAATAAAGCAGACGAATTGATTTCTTATGGTGAAGCCATCATTTCTGATATTGAACGGAATCCAATCGCAACGGATCAGATAATCAACCAATACAGCAATGTATTACGTTCGAGAAAAATTAGTTTTAGTATGTTTGATCAAGAGGCCAATCTTTATGCTGTCGGTAGAAACGGGCCTGCCATCGAGTTGAAACCTTCAGAGTGGGAGAAGATTACAGATGGTAAAACCATCATTGTTCAGAGCGATTATAAACGATTTGATCAAGACGGTGTGACCTTTGTTGTTTTACCCTATATAGATAATCGCGACAGGTTTGTGGGTGGGATATTGTTAACCTCGCCCATCAGTGGGTCAAGTGTAATGATCCGTCAAGTGAATCAATTTTTAATTTATACCATCCTCATTGCATTAGGTGTTTCATTTTTACTCAGCTGGCTTCTTTCAAAAATTCATGTGAACCGGATTAAACGGCTCCGAGAAGCGACTTCGCTTGTATCAGCTGGAGATTATCATGTACACGTACCGTCCTCTAATTTTGATGAAATTGGTGAGTTAGCAAATGACTTTAACCATATGGTGAAAAAATTAAACCATTCGATGGAGGAAATTGACGCACTGGAGAATCGTAGACGTCAATTCATGGCCGATGTTTCTCATGAAATGCGGACGCCGTTAACCACCATAAGCGGGGTTATTGAAGGCTTGAAAAATGACATGATTCCTGAAGAGGATCGGGATCGTGGTATCAATTTAGTGAGTCATGAAGCAAAACGACTCATGCGACTTGTCAATGAAAACCTTGATTATGAAAAAATCCGCTCGAATCAAATTCAGTTATTTAGGGAAGATATACAGTTGTTTGAACTATTAGAAATTATCCAAGAGCAGTTAACCGTACAGGCTGCAGAGAAAAATGTACAAATCATCGTTGATGCGGACGAAGAGGTGATGGTTAATGCTGACTATGACCGTCTTGTTCAAATATTAATTAATATTACCAAGAACAGCATCCAATTTACTTCAGATGGTACGATTTGGCTTAGAGGAAGAAAAGAAAAGCAAAATACAATTATTGAAGTAGAAGACACTGGTATTGGCATAGACCCAAGTGAAGTCGAAAATATATGGCGTCGTTTTTACAAAGCAGATATTTCTAGAACGAGTAATCCTTATGGGGCATTTGGTCTAGGTCTATCGATTGTAAAGCAGTTGGTGCTTCTTCATAATGGAGAGATTGATGTACAAAGTGAAAAAGGAAAAGGTACAAAATTTACTATTACCTTCAAACAGTAGGCAGCAGGGAAATTCCTGCTGTTTTTATTTTTTTAAATATCCGACTTTTTTCTTAATAATTTCCAATTCCCGTTATAGTTTGTTAACAATTTTTTCATAATTATGGGCTAAATTATAAGTAAGATAATTAATTACACAAATTTTAGTGTAAAGGAGAAGAACGTGTATGAATTACAAAGATGAATTCGAAAAAGAGAATGAGAAAAATCTTCAAAATACATCAGACGAAATTTCAGATGTTTATGATAACAAAAACAATCCGGAAGAAGAACCAGAGACACAGTATGTAGAAGAAAACGTACTTACAGATAACGAGCCAGTAGGAAGAGCGGAGGAATTGGAAGTAGAGAAAAACGAAGAAGAAATAGTGACTGAACAACCTACAAAACGTGTAGAGTTTAAAAACAATACAAAGAAAAAGAGAAAGAAGGTAAAAGGTTTTGCCTCGATGGTAGCAGCAGGTGTGGTGGGATCTGTGTTGACATTGACCGTTCTCCCATACACCAATTACTTGGATAATTTCCAACAAGCTGATGAAAAACAAACCATAGGTATTTCCCAGCAAAACGCAAATTCAGAAGTGAATACCGTAACGGCACAGCCAACATCTGCAAAGTCTTCCTCTTCCATTGCAGATACTGTAGAGCAGCTGTCAAAAACGATAGTTGGAATTGTCAATTATCAACAGCGTCAAAGCCAAGGATTTTATGGGAAAAGTTCATCTCAAAATGTTGAGAGTGGTACAGGCTCAGGGGTTATTTTTCAAAAGAATAATGATATTGCCTACATTGTAACCAATAACCACGTTGTGGAGGGTGCTACTAAACTAGAGGTATCGTTATATAACGGAGAAAAGGTAAGTGCAGAAATTGTTGGAACGGATGCCTTAACGGATTTAGCAGTTTTGAAAATTGATAGTAAACACGTTGAGGCCATTGCACAGTTTGGTGATTCTTCCACACTAAGGCCAGGTGACCAAGTATATGCAATCGGAAACCCGCTTGGACTTGATTTTGCTAGAACGGTAACCGAAGGAATAGTGAGTGCAATCAATAGGAGTATCGCGGTTTCTACCTCTGCAGGAAATTGGGAAACAAATGTCATTCAAACAGATGCTGCGATTAATCCAGGAAATAGTGGCGGTGCGTTAATTAACCCTGAAGGTTTAGTGATAGGAATCAATAGCTTGAAAATTTCTGAAAGCGGAGTAGAAGGGTTGGGCTTCGCAATTCCAAGTAATGACCTTCTTCCAATTGTGAATGAATTAATTGAGGACGGAAAGGTAGAGAGACCATATCTTGGTGTGGGACTTGCTGATTTAACAGAAGTGCCGCAATTATATTGGGAGAACCTTCCTGAAAGTGTCAAAGAAGGGGTAATGATTACAGCGGTTGAACCAAACTCCGCAGCAGCTAATGGTGGTTTAGAAGCACAGGATGTGATTGTTACCATGAATGGTACAAAAATCGCCAACTCCTCAGAATTAAGAAAATTTTTGTATTCTGATGTAAAAATTGGCGATGTAGTTAAATTTGAAGTATATCGTGATGGAAAGCTTACCACAGTGAACGTTAAGCTAGCGAAATAACCTAAGGGAGCAAATAATAGAATGGTTTTTATCAAGCAAAATAAGAAATTAGTTTTCGTTATAGGAGTACTCATACTCGCAATAGGTGTTTTTCTAAGCTTAGCGTTATCAAACGATAAAGCAATTGCAAAAATTAATGGTGATGCTATCAGTAAAGATGAATTGTATAATGTGATGGTGAAGCAATATGGAGCTGCAACGGTGGAACAATTGATAGCTGATAAAATTGTTGCCTCTGAAGCTAAAAAACAAAACATAACGATTTCAGATGAAGAATTGAATAAAGAAGTGGACAAATTAAAGGAGTCTTATGGCGGAGAGGAAGCTTTTGAACAGGTACTGGCTTCAAATAATACCACCGTCGATGTTCTAAAAGAAGATCTTAAAAACTATTTGACCATGCGTAAATTAATTGAACCACAAATAGAAATTACTGATGAAGAGTTAAAGACTTATTTTGATGAAAATAAAGATTCTCTTGGTGAAGCAGAACAAGTAAAAGCAAGCCATATTCTAATTAAAGATGAAGCAACTGCTAAAGAAATTAAACAAAAGCTAGCGGATGGAGCCGATTTTGCAGAATTAGCAAAGGAATACTCAACGGATGAAGGTTCCAAGGAAAATGGTGGAGAGCTTGGATTTTTCCCTAGAGGTACAATGGTAACAGAATTTGAAGATGTAGCTTTTTCGCTTCCAATAAATGAAATCAGTGAGCCAGTAAAATCTGATTATGGGTATCATATTATTAAGGTTGAAGAGAAAAAGGAAGCAAAAGAGGCAAATTTTGATGATAGTAAGGCTGCAATAAAAGAAACATTAATAGATGAAAAAATGGAATCAGAGTACACTACTTGGCTTGAAGGAAAGAAAAAAGATTATGATATTGAGAATAGCCTTGAAAGTGTTGTAGGATAACTCTTCATTAAGAGGTGAGAATGATGAATCAGGTCGGAAGATATGCGGCTAGTGAAGAAGTAGATGGCCTCGAACTGATGAAAATGGTCATGGAACTACCTGAAAAAGACAAAATGCTCATGTGGTCTCAAGGGTATATCGATCTCGTAGTTGAAAAAATGCCTGAATACGCTCGTGATATTTTGGAGAATCGAAAGGAAAAATGGGAGGATACAAAGGCATTTTACCTCGATCAGATTGAAGAAATACTTAATGATGAGGAATTTAAAAGACAAGCAAAGGGCAAACGGAAGGAGTTTGCCCTTTTTGTCATGGAGCATTATCGTGATCTCCAGTCCCTATTGTTTGCAGCTTATGATGGAAAAATAACCGAAGAAGACGTACGAAAATTTGTCTATAGGAGACGGTTTGGCGGAAGGAAAAAGTATCTTCATTAGTTAAAACCTTTCTAATTGTCTGAATAAATAGGCTTGCAATGATGGCTAGAACTATTTACAATAGAATTATCTTTAAGTTGAAACGGAGGTGTAAGGAGATGGTTCGTTCTATTTTTGTACGTGTACAGTGGCTTGAAGCGTTATATTTGTGCCGTGCAATTTTTCATGAAGTAGTTTTTAAAGGGGGGAGTCTGTCCTTTTTTCAAAATTACAAAATGAATATAGAACGATAAACACATCTCTTTACCCATTATTAAAATAGGTGAAAAGAGGGTGCCTTTTTAGCACTCTTTTTTCATGCCAATTTTTCGGTGCGGGTATCTATAGATGCCTGCATTTTTTATGTAAAGCGAGTGTTCAATAAAAGGAGAATGAACATGATCGTATGTAGTGTTAATCATATAGCAAAATCATTTGGCGGAAATATTATCTTTGAAAATTTATCCTTTGAAGTCCATGAAGGAAATCGTGTGGGTTTGGTTGGACGGAACGGCAGCGGGAAAACCACATTGTTAAAGATGCTTGCTAATCAAGAATCAGTTGATGGTGGAGCGATTCATTGGAAAAAGGGATTGAAGATCGGCTACCTTGCCCAAATTCCGGATTATAAGGACTTAACCGTAAAAGAAGTATTAAAAACTGCCTTTGTGCAATTAGTAGAAACAGAAACAAAACTTCAGCAATTAGAATTTGAAATGGGGCAAGAACTGACCCCTGCCTATTTACAAAGGCTTATGGATCAATACGGAAAACTTCAGGATGATTTCATTCTAAACGGCGGCTATGAAATGGATGCACAAATGGACATGGTTTCCCATGGTTTAAATATCACCGACCTGGTTAATAAACCTTTTTCACTCTTAAGTGGTGGTGAAAAGACGAAGGTTGGACTCGCGTTAAGCTTATTAATGAAACCTGAACTACTGTTATTAGATGAGCCGACAAACCATTTAGACTTAATGGCAATAGAGTGGCTTGGCACATTTCTAAAGGAATATTCAGGGACGATTATTCTTATTTCGCATGACCGCTACTTTTTAGATGAGGTCGTAGCAAAAGTTCTTGATATGGAGGATGGCGAAATTGAGCTTTACCATACAAATTTTAGCGGGTTTGTAAAAGAGAAGGAAGAGCGATTGCTAAGGGAGTTTCAGGAATATCAGGAGCAGCAGCGAAAAATCAAAAAAATGAAGGAGGCAATTAAGCGCCTTCGTGAATGGGCCGATCGGGCCAATCCACCAAGTGCTGCCCTTCATAAAAGGGCTACGAATATGCAGAGGGCACTGGATCGGATGGAGAAACTCGACCGTCCAAAGCTTGATGTGAAAAAAATGGCGATTGATTTTGAAGCCAATGACCGGAGCGGAAAGGATGTCATCAAATTAGAGGATGTCTCGAAAAACTTTGGCAGCAGGAAACTTTTTGAAAATGTAAATATGCTTGTTCAATACAAGGATCGGACTGCGATTGTTGGTGAAAACGGAACGGGAAAATCAACGTTGTTAAAAATGATTCTAGGTGATTGTGATAGCGATAAGGGAACTGTAAAGGTAGGGAGTAATGTAAAAATCGGCTATTTATCTCAGCATGTGTTTCATACCATTGGAGAGGAACGGGTAATTGATGTATTCCGGTCTGAAGTAATCGTTAACGAGGGGAAAGCAAGACATATTCTAGCACGATTTTTATTTTACGGACCAGCGGTATTTCGAAAAGTCAATCAATTGAGCGGCGGAGAAAGAATGCGATTGCGTCTTGCTCAGCTTATGTATCAGGATATTAATCTCCTAGTGCTAGATGAACCGACAAACCACCTTGATATTGATTCATGTGATGTTTTAGAAGAGGCATTAGAACAATTTAACGGCACCATTTTGGCCGTTTCTCATGACCGTTATTTTCTCAATAAATTGTTTAATAAAGTATATTGGCTCAAGGACGAAACTGTTTACTTCTTTGATGGAAACTATGACTGGGCAAAAGGAAAATTAAACACAGTAAAGGTTTCTCAACCAGCAACACCTGAAAAAATAGCACCAATAAAGAATGCTAAGCCTTTAAAAGCAGCAGCGGTCCCTAACAAGGCTATCGAGATTGAACAAAAGCTTGAGGAGTTAGAAGAGCTAATTCACACATTGAAGCAGAAGATGGAATCAGGGATTGATTTGGAAATGCTTCAAAAACAATACACCGAATTAGAGCAGCTGGAAATAGAACGGGAACATTTATATAAACAACTAGATGATGTCGTTTAAGTCTACTATCAATCCTCAAGAGAAGTTATCTCTTGGGGAATTTTTTGTTAGCGTTTATAATGGAAATGAGAGCAAAAAAGGAGGAATAAAATGGTTTATTTAGCGGATGAGTCTCGATATGGAACAATGAAATACAATAGAAGCGGTAGGTCGGGCTTACAATTGTCAGCAATATCATTAGGGCTATGGCATAATTTTGGCGGTGTTGATACATATGAGAATGGCCGTTCAATGCTTAGAAGAGCATTTGATTTAGGGATTACTCACTTTGACCTTGCAAACAATTACGGGCCGCCGCCTGGGTCCGCAGAAGAAATGTTCGGCAAAATGATAAAAAGTGATTTTGCACCTTACCGAGATGAGATGATTGTTTCTACGAAAGCTGGTTATACAATGTGGCCCGGACCGTACGGGGACTGGGGTTCAAGAAAATATCTTGTTTCCAGTTTAGATCAAAGCTTAAATCGAATGGGTTTAGACTATGTTGATATATTTTATTCTCACCGTCCAGACCCGAATACTCCACTTGAAGAAACGATGGGCGCACTAGATTCAATTGTCCGCCAAGGTAAAGCCCTGTATGTTGGTATTTCAAACTATAGTGCAGAACAAACCGAGGAAGCGGTGAAAATCTTAAATAGATTAGGAACTCCACTTGTTATCCATCAACCAAGCTATTCAATGCTAAATCGCTGGATAGAGGATGGATTGCAGGATGTACTGCAAGAAAATGGAGTAGGTTCGATTGCATTTTGTCCACTAGCGCAGGGCTTGTTAACGAATAAATATTTAAACGGAATCCCAACCGATTCTCGAGCGGCAAAAACACAAAGCTTTTTAAGTAAAGATCAAGTGACAGAAAATATAGTAAAACGAGTGAAAAAGCTGAATGAAGTTGCGGGTGAACGCGGACAAAACCTAGCACAGATGTCTCTTGCGTGGGTTCTTAGGGGAGGAAGGGTAACATCCGCATTAATCGGTGCTAGCAGGGTTAGTCAGATAGAAGAGAATGTGGCTGCTTTGAAAAACCTTTCCTTCACTGAGGAAGAATTAAATAGGATTGAGGATATCTTAAAAAGTTAAAACGGCGAAGTTCTGTCCCCATGATTAGCCTCTTGTTGGACGATTCAAACTGCATTGATTCTATCGGCCAACAGGAGAAGAATGTGAAAATATTTATAACACCTATTAATTCGAATGGAGCCGTATTTCTCGGCTCTAATTTTTTTGCTTTTCCAAAGATAAAGCAATCATTATAATTAGATTTATTAAAAAAGTAAGGTTGGGCCTTCAAAATGAAAAGATTCTCAATGAAACAATTAATTCTTCTACTTACCGTTACATTAACGGGGGTTATATGGTCCGTTATATTTCATCAGCCACTCGTCAAAGGGTTTTTGCCAGGTTTTATTATTTTAGTCTATCTTTCAAAACAGAATAAGCAGGGTGTCAAACAAATTCTATTGATAAGTATAAGAGGAGTTTATAAGACTAGGGTTGTAATTATAATTCTATTCCTAGTTAGTTTTTTACTCCCTTCCTGGTATCTTTCAGGGACGATTGAACAAATGGTGAAAATCGCACTTCATTTCATTAATCCGCATTTTTTCTATGTTTTAACATTTGTCGCTGCGATGGTCTTTTCTATGCTGCTTGGAACAACGGTTGGGACTCTTAGTGCGATTGGTATTCCGATATTGGGGACAGCCGTGGTATTAAATTTGCAGCCCGAGATTGTTGCAGGAGCATTGGTCTCAGGGGCGTTTGTCGGGGACAGAACCTCACCATTTTCGAGTGCTCATCAGCTGCTAGCACATACAATCGAATTACCTGTAAAGAAACAATGGAATGCAATGTTATTTACTACATTCATCGCTGTAGGAGTGTCAATTCTTTTTTACGGAAGTTTCGATTTCTTTTCTGAAGTAACAGTACCTGCTTCAGAACATTTACGATGGAGTGATCTATCGTTGATAAAGTTTATACCGCCCATCATTTTACTTCTTTTAGTTCTGTTCCGAGTTAGTATTATTTATGCTTTTCTAACAAGTATTATTTCCGCTGGTATCCTATCGTTGTTTGAAGGAGTTTCATTAGTGGAAATTGCACACGCTTTTTGGAATGGAATCGAAGGTCTAGGCGGGGGTTTTCTTCATATGTACGAACTATTGCTGTTTCTTGCCTTAGCGGGTGCCTATAATGGTCTATTGGAAGAATTGAACGTCATTCAACCTTATCTTGATAAATGGCTTCAGAGTTCAACTTCATTAACAGGAGACACGATTAAAACCTTGCTAGCCACTCTAGTAATAAGTTTTATTGCCGCTAATCAAACACTGCCGATTATCCTGACGGGAAGGTCCTTCTTACCTCATTGGTCAAGTAAATATGGGAAAGTAGAATTGGCAAGAGTGATGGGGGATACGACCATGCTCTTCCCGGGGATGGTGCCTTGGAGTGTGTTGGCAATTATGTGCAGTACCATAGTCGGAATTCCAATCTTGGAGTATTTGCCCTATGCATTATTTTTATGGCTTTTACCTTTTTTGACGGTTATGGTTTCCTTGTTCAAACATGTCCGAAAATCAAAAAGTATAGCAACTGCTTAACGTAAGGTGCCTTTTTGTTAAGAATGAACTCCCTTGTAATCACATATAAGTGGTTATATAGAACATTGGACAAGGGATGGGAATCATGCTTAAAAAATTAGCGGTTATCGGATTTGGAAGTACGATGATTGGAGTTGGGGTGAACGGATTTATATTGCCGTTCCATCTTATTAATGGAGGGATGTTTGGAATCAGTATTTTATTCAACTATATATGGCATTTTAGTATTGGATTGACGTTTGTTTTATTGAATATTCCTGTTTACTTACTAGCGTATAAGTCTGATATTAACTATTTTACTTATGGATTGATTGGGGCTTTTTTCTCAGGCTTCATGATTGAAATCTTAGTGCCTTTAAAAAATGTATTTCATTTACCCATTATCTCATCTGTGATTATCGGCGGTACTATCGTCGGTATTGGTGTAGGGACGATGTTGAGAAATCAGATAAGCCCAGGCGGAATGGATCTACTGGCTTTACTGTTTGCAAAATGGACAAAGGTTAACGTAGGGATTATTGCTTATGCTATTGATACTGTAATTATTATGTCGAGTCTACTGTTGCTTCGGGAGCCTAGATTACTATATTCGTTATTAATTGTTTCGATTGTTGGATTACTAGCAACAGCCTTCACCTCGGTGGGGCATTATGAAAAGTGAAGATGGTTTAGGAAAATAGGGTCATTAATGTTTTTTGAATAGAGGTTACTATGTTGAAGTTAGTAAATGATCATATAAAAGAGAGTTTGAAGATTTTATTCGTGGGATTTAATCCTAGTATTCGTTCAAGTGAAACGGGGCATCACTTTGCCAATCCTAATAACCGGTTTTGGCGCATCTTACATGATGCAGGTTTGACTCCTCGGAAATTCGATGCGTCTGAAGATGCCAAACTATTAGATTTGGGAATGGGGATTACGAATATTGTGGCAAGACCCACAAAGGCTGCAGATGAAATTACAAAAGAAGAATACAAAGAGGGCAAAGAAATACTCAGGAATAAAATTGAGCTGCTAAAGCCGAGGGTGGTTTGTTTCGTTGGGAAGGGAGTCTATCAGGAATATAGTGGCATGAAAAGTGTTCCGTGGGGGAGGCAGGAGAAACCAGTCGTCCCTGGAACAATTGATTTTGTCGCACCATCGTCCAGTGGCTTAGTAAGAATGAAAGTGGAAGAAATCGTAGAAATTTATCTTGGACTTAAGGAAATAATAGAGTGATTTTAAGAATTTTATATATAAATTTCGATATATCAGCTTTAAATGAAATATATCAGCCTTAGACCATATGCGCGGAAAAACCGGACCAAGCCAAGAAACTGGCGGCCCCGATTTTATTATCTAATCTCTTACATTTGTATTGGTAATCAATATCTACATCTACTTTGGTTAATGGCTTGTCCAGGTCAATATTACCATATTTTAGGAGTTAGGAAATGCCTATACATGTGACCTAGATTAGGTTTTTCAATAGTAATTGCTCTAATTTTTCCATTTTGCCGTACCTCCTGGTACCACAACACAGCAAACTTCGTAAGGCTACAGTGTGCCTAGTATATATTTCTTAATTTCTAGAAAGTATAACTGTTTCTGACAATTAACTGATGTATGTTTTGGCAGTAAGTTAAATAATCTTTATGAAACTCATTACTTAAGGTAGAATTAATGAATAAATTTGAGATTAAACTACAAAATTCCTAACTTATTTTTATTTATAAACAATTCGAGTATAAGGTGAACATATGATGAAAAAAGGTTTAACGATTTATAAAGACAATGAGTTACTTGCACAGTTTCCGACAATTAAAAGGCAGCTCATTTTATGAAAGCTGAACTAGGACGAGAACGAATTCCCTGGTCAATTATCAATAAGGGAATTCATGAAAACATCAGCTATACACACACAAATGGTGCCGTTTACAGAATTAATCAATTGAGTGAACAAGTGAATGGTTATAGACCTAAAAGAGAGCTAACACAGGAAGACGTAAAATTAACACCTAAAAAAAGTAAATTTTCTAGATTAGAGTTCATTGAATTTATAAGCCGACATTTAGAACAAATCATTCATTTAAAGCTTAAAATAAGCGACCAACGTTTGAAGCAACACCATTTAAGTCCCAAAGGGTTAGGAGATGATTTGTATTTCCTAACAGAGAGCTATCATCGTCAGAATCGCTTATTTAATGGCAAATACAGTATGACCGACTTTATTACACCACAAGCTCTACTCAAACTGCAACAAAAAGAAAAGGTAAAACTAATTTTTGAACACATGATACCGAAAAATCTCTATTTAAATAGGCTAGTGAATAAAGCACAACAGGGAATTTTGACTTATGATGAAATATATAATGTGCTGATGAAATATTACTATACTTGTACTGTGACAGAGGATGAAGACAACTCTTTACCTCCATCAAAAATGCAGGATGGATGGGATCGTCAAAACGCTTTCTATCGCTATCAATTAGCTGAGATTGAATTTATTGAAAATCCAAAAACGTTTTGGTGAAATATTTAAAAAGTTACCGATTCAACTTTCAAAAGTGTAGTGTACATAGTTGTAATGCTTATGCTACCGAAAAATAAGGTTACTTGAAGGACGTTGTCCTCGACATCCATTATTAGAGTCAATGGTTATTGTGGAAAACTTCTAACCGGTGCTTTAATTAAAGAACTAGCTGCCAACTGAACTATAACCCGAATAATGGACACTTATAATAAAGTCCGTTATTCGGGTTTTTCTGTGTCCATTTTACAGAAACCCGTTTATAATCATTTCAAAGATGTGAGCGGAGGACATAAAGTGAGTAAAACTATTTTTAATGAAATTCAAATGAAGTTACTTGAACAGAACCCTAATGTACAACACGTATCTGATCGTTCGATATCCTATAAACCAGAGTTTAAGGTTGAAGCAATTAAGGAAAATTCAAATGGTAAAGGTCCTGCCCAAATCTTTATTGAACACGGTTTTGATTTAGAGGTAATTGGGATTGATAAACCAGGACAATGTTTGAAACGCTGGAGGAAAACATATGAGCAGTTTGGAGAGGATGGCTTCTTCACAGAACGACGTGGAAAAGGAGCTACTGGTAGACCCTCTTCAAAGCCTCTTTCTGTTGAGGATAACCTTAAGAAAGCTGAAGCGCTATTAAATATTTAGAAGCGGAACTTGAATTCTTAAAAAAGTTAGACGAACTCGAAAGGCAGGCGAAGAAGAAGAAAAAGTAACAATTTCAGAGAAGTTTGCGCTTATTGAACAAACAATTCGAAAGTTTAAACTTAAACATATGGTGAAATTTCTATGTAAAAAGGCTGAAGTTAGTCGAAGTGGATATTATGCTTGGATAAAGGCAGAGAAAAAGCGTAATGAACGAGAAGAGAACGATTGGAAAGATTATGAGTTAATCAAGGACATATTCAATAAGAAAAAGGGATACGCTGGTGCCTTAACAATAAAAATGATCTTAGAGAATGATTATTTTGTGGAGATGAATCATAAGAAGATCCGTCGCATTATGAGTAAGTATAATTTAGTAGCGAAAGTCCGCCAGATTAATCCTTATAAGCAAATGGCCAAAGCAACACAAGAGCATAAGACCCTCCCTAACCTATTAAATAGGGAATTTAACCAAGGAGTACCTGGGAAAGTACTATTAACAGATATTACTTATGTGTATTACGGTTTTTCGCAGCCTGCCTATTTATCATGTGTAAAAGATGCTTCCACAAGGGAAATTTTAGCTTATCATTTGTCCAAAACTCTAAAAATGGATCTTGTGTATTCTACATTGGACAAGCTCTCTGATGCACTTGGAGGTTTCACTCATCCAGAAGCTATGATTCACTCGGACCAAGGATTCCATTATACTCATCCAGAATTTCAAGCCAGAGTGAAAAAAATGGAACTCACTCAGTCGATGTCCCGTAAGGGAAATTGTTGGGATAATGCCCCTATGGAATCGTTCTTTGGGCATTTAAAGGATGAAATAGACTATTCTTCATGCCAAAGCTTTGGAGAACTACAAGAATTGATAGGAAACTATATGGAGGAATATAACAATAGCCGTTATCAGTGGAGCCTAAATAAAATGACTCCGGCACAATACCCGAGGCAATTATTAGCAACTTAAATATTTAGGTCTTTTTTTAGACTGTCCATTTTATGGGTCATAGTTCAAACCCAGGCGGTCTTTTTTTATTGAACTAAAGGGGCAGAATAGTTCGATGTAACACGTTTTTATGGAGAAGAAACATTAGAGAGTATAGAACAAGCAGAGAAATTTGTTGATTTTTTTCAAAAAATTACAATGAAAAAAGAGGCATACGCTGGGGGATTGAAAGAATAGGGACCAAAGGTATAATTGGAACAATTGGCTTTAATGCTTGGTTGCCTAAACATAAACGAGCAGAAATAGGTTACGAAATCCATCCAGAGCACTGGAGGAAAGGATATACTTTGGAAGCAGTATCTAAAGTTCTTTCATATGGCTTTGATCTTATGAGTTTAACTCGTATAGGTGCTGTTGTATTTATTGATAATGAAGCATCTAACAATTTGCTACTTAAAATTGGTTTTCAAAAAGAGGGAGTTTTGAGGGACTATATGTATCAAAATGGTGTAGCACACGATACATACGTCTATTCATTACTTAAAAATAGCAAGTAGTTAAAATTATTAACGGGTGGATTAGAGGGATTTTTAATGAACAAAAAGAAATGCAAGCAATGGTATGGGCAATAATAGCAGTTTCCTTGTTTATAATTTGGTGGTTTACCAGATAAACGCCATAATAACGGGTAGTTTGTGGGTGCTTTAGTGAAAAATCATTGCTGTCTTTGTGACAGCTTTTTCTTGTTGTGCTAACTGTGCAGTTTAGCTGAAGAAGAGATAGAAAAATTCAATGGAGAAAAGAGCAACAAATTTACAATAGTTATTTATAACCCCCATTTTAGAGAAAATGGGGGTTTACTTTTTGGCTCAACAACGTGTCAATATAAGCTCTTAAATCAAAAATGTGGTGAGCTATCTTGTTTTTTTCTTAAGTCAATTTCGGATTGAAGGATGTTACAAATGGTTGTCACACCTTGTTCTAATTGTTGCTCCTTCATATAAGAGAAGCTTATTCGTAAATGATGATTTTCTTGTTCTGTAGGGTAACAAGCTGACCCAGGTAAAAAAGTAATTTGTTTTGTCTTTGCTTCTAATAAAAGGTGTTCAGTATTAATCCAAGAAGGAAGAGTGAGCCAAACGTTTAATCCTCCCTTTGGAATAAACCAAGATACCTCTTCAGGTGAATGTTGTGACAGAATCTCCAAAACTAAATCACGTCTAATCATTAGAGCGGTTCTTAACTTCTTTAAATGATCCATCATTCTAGTGGAAGTAATAAATGGATGAATGGCTTTCTGTGTAAGTAAAGGACTCCCTAAGTCGGTGTTAGCCTTTGCAGCTAATAGACGTTTGAATATAGAACCAGAAGCAGCTAATATTCCAATTCTACATCCTGGAGCTAATATTTTGCTTAAACCTTTCAAGTAAATGACATTACCGTAATGGTCCAGGCTTTTCATTGATACTGGAGGTTTTTTTTCAAAATAAATTTCACTACATGGATCATCCTCAATCACTAAACACTGGATACTACTAGCTAATTCGAGAATTTGTGTGCGGCGTTTTAAGGGCATTACAGCACCTGTTGGATTGTGAAACGTAGGTACTGTATAAATAATTTTTGGTTTATATTTATCACACAAATTCTGAAGTAAATCCACTCTCATTCCATCGCTATCAACAGGTACCGTAAGGATGGTTGCACCTCTCCCACGAAACACATCAATAGCTCCTGGATAAGTTGGGGCTTCCGTGACTACCACATCACCTGGTCCAACGAATGTCCGAGCAACAAGGTCTATTCCTTGTTGTGAACCACTTGTAACTAAAATATTATCTTGGGTAGTTGGAACATCCATTCTTTTTAAATACTCAACCATTGCCTGTCTAAGCTCTTTATCTCCTTGAATTTCTCCATATTGTGATAGAATTTTTGGGTTCTCAGAGAGCATTTTATGAATCTCCTGCTCTAAGTATCGATTAGGCAGAAGTCCAGGATCTATCATTGAAGAAGAAAGATGAATCTTTTCAGGGACTTGATGAAAACGAGCAAATTGAGACCTAGGTAAATAATCTTGAACGGAAAGTTGCCAATCGTATGAACTGGTTCCTTCTTTCCTTTCTGTTTCTTTATTTTTTGTCTTTTTTATAAACGTTCCTTTCCCTTGAACAGATGTGATATACCCCTCATGTTCTAGTTTTTGATAAGCCTTTACTACAGTAAGTAAACTTACTCCAAGTTGTTTTGAAAGTTCACGCACAGAAGGTAATTGTAAATCTTCTTCTAAGAGATCTGAACGGATATGATCGAGAATCGAATGGTATATTTGCTTCGTTAATGAAATGTCAGCATTACGTTGAATTTCAATGTGCATGAGTTTACCTCCTTTAAGTGTTATACATGAGTGTTGAGTGTTATATACAAACAGATGTAAACTATCGATAAATTGTTAAACACATTATAACACTGGAGGAAATGAGATGAAATATTTTGTAGTTGATGCATTTGCAGAACAGGTTTTTGAAGGAAATCCAGCAGGAGTATGTATCATGAATGATTGGATTTCAGATGAACTCATGCAGAAAATAGCCATTGAAAATAACCTATCGGAAACAGCATTTGCAGTAAAGGAAGGAGCACATTATCGACTGAGATGGTTTACACCTGGAGGAGAGATTAACCTTTGTGGGCACGCCACGTTAGCAACAGCATTTATCATTCTAAATTATTATGAAAAGCAATTGGAAACGGTAAAGTTCAATACAATCAGTGGAGAGTTAACTGTAAATAAACAAGATGACTTGTATGAACTGGATTTCCCTTCTGTTCCTTCAGAAGAAATTTCAGTAACTGATAAAATGATTAGTGCTTTGGGGATTGTGCCAAAAGAGACATACTTAAATAGAGACCTTGTTTTTATACTAGAGTCTGAGGAAGATGTGAAAAACGTAAATCCTGACTTTGCCCAATTAGAAAGATTACCAGAAGGATTGGGTGTTTGTGTTACAGCCAAAGGTAGTGAATTCGATATTGTTTCCAGAGCGTTTTTCCCTAAGTTAAAAGTAAACGAAGATCCAGTAACAGGTTCCTTGCATTGTAGCCTAATTCCTTTTTGGGCAAAAAGATTAGAAAAACAGGAATTAGTTGCAAGACAACTATCTAGCAGAGGTGGTACTCTTTATTGTAAATATGAAGATACACGAGTGAAGATGGCTGGAAGAGCCGTTCTATATTCAGTAGCTGAATTAAATATTGGAATTAGTATGCGATGATCCAGTATTATTTTTTATATTTACATGACAGCGGGGTGAAGGCTTGAAACGCATTCATTATAGTTGGGTTATTTTATTCATAGCTTTCTTTGCCATTCTTATAGCAGGTATTATACGGTCATCATCAGGAGTGTTTATAGTTCCTTTTGAAGCTGAATTTGGATGGGAACGCTCAACAATCTCATTTGCTTTTGCGATTAGTCTTCTTCTATACGGAATATCTGGTCCTTTTATGGCTGCATTAATAGATGTAACAGGCGTAAAGAAAATGATGATTTTAGCAATGACGACATTATTGGTCGGAGTTTTGCTCACCTTTTTCATGGAGAAACCTTGGCAATTAATTTTGATTTGGGGGGTTATTATAGGTTTAGGTTCTGGGTTATTCTTATCGGTATTAAGCCCATATATTGCGAATACATGGTTAGAAAAAAGAAGAGGACTCGCACTTGGTATTTTAACAGCAAGTACGGCAACTGGACAATTAGTTCTCCTCCCTTTGCTGCGTCCATCGTAGAAACGCATTCATGGAAATGGGCGATGGGTCTTATACTTATCCTCAGTGTCATTATGCTGGCAGTCATCCTATTATTTATGAAAAACTCACCAAAAGAAATAGGACTCCTTCCATATGGGCTAGAAGAGGAATTGAATGTAAGTGAAAAGGTCCAAAAGAAAAATCCTGTAATTATTGCCTTTCAAACCTTATTTGAAGTGGTAAAAGTAAAGGAATTTTGGTTGCTAGCACTAAGCTTTTTTATCTGTGGACTTTCAACTAGTGGATTAATCGGAACTCACTTTATTTCTTACTGTATAGGCTTTGGTTTTACAGCTGTTGCGGCTGCATCCATGCTTTCATTGATGGGCGTGTTTGATTTAATAGGAACCACTCTTTCTGGTTGGCTATCTGATCGATTTGATAATCGATGGTTGTTGTTTTGGTATTACGGTTTGAGAGGAGTTTCACTTGTATTTCTTCCATTTGCACTCTCTGAAGGCTCAATGACTCTGCTTATTATTTTTTCAGTATTTTATGGACTAGATTGGATTGCAACTGTACCTCCAACCGTTAATATCTCAAGGCAAATCTTGGGAAAAGAAAAAAGTGGCATCGTATACGGTTGGATATTTGCGTCTCATCAATTAGGTGCAGCAGTAGCGGCAGGTGGAGCAGGGTTAATATATAACATATTCAACTCATATTCAGGGGCATTTACTCTAGCAGGAATGTTTTGTCTATTAGCAAGTCTATTTGTAATTGTAATAAGGAAGCAACGTATTGATGTTAAGATAAATCAATCTTTTGTAGATAAATAAGTTAATGTGAAAACTGTAGGGGGCAATAATTCAAATGGATTATTGCCCCCTATTCTTTGAATTTATTAATAGAAACCTTTCTTCAACTTATCGAGCAGCATTCCTGTCCTCTGGTTTGTGAAGGAATTCACTTAAAGTAACGGGTGCATTAGTGACCGAATAAGGATCGCCAATGGCGGTCTATTTTTACGGCTATAGGGCAGGTTAGAAGAGAAAAAACATTATGGAAATATTATCAAATTTTTGCTTGTATGATATGCTTCTCATATAAAGTTTTACGCCGTAGTAATATTGCGGTACCAGTTCTAGGAGGAGATAACTTTGAAAAGAATCAACTTGATTTTAAACGTGCTAGATTCAACGTTCGACAAGGAGAGCTGGTATGCACCGCTCAAAGATGCAATTAAAGGAATCACGGCAGAACAGGCTACCTGGAGACCAACTGGTGAGGCAACCAAAACTATTTGGGAAAACGTTAATCATCTCATTTATTACAAAGAGAGACTTGTAGCAAAAATGGATGGCTGTGAATGGACAAATATTGACGGTAATGAAACCTTCTATCTCACCGAACAATCTAATGAAGATAAGGAATGGAAGAAAGTCGTTGAACGTGCCGAAAACGCTCATCACTGTTTAAGACAGATGCTGATCAATACTTCAGTTGAAGAGCTTGACAAAGATTCCTTGGAAGGGAAACTACTGGACATAATGCTTCACGACGCATACCATACGGGTCAAATTATTCAAATCAGAAAAATGCAAGGTTCCTGGCCATCCTATCGTTGATCGAGAGAAATAGCATCTGTTATGTGCTTACACTATTGAATCTTTAATCACATTCAAAGGAGTCCCTAAAGGCAGCTTATAGCTGTCTTTTTTTATGTTGAGGTATTAGGCAATAACCTTCTAGAAGGTTTAATTAGATTGTTACTGTTTCTTACTGCATTTAAAGGACAATGTGAAATTAAGAAGTAAGAAACTTACTAGAAGAGCATAAGCAAAAAAGAATTGATATATTACTCAACTGAGGCAGCTTAGTTGAACAATCGTCATTAAGAAAAAAGACTTACTCATTACTATAAAAGAAAACTAAATGAGCATGTTTAATGAGAATGATTATGTCTATAAACCTAATCCATAAGTACTGTAGATAGCTATAGGTCCAAGTCAGTGAAAAAAAGATAATCATTTCTAAGAAACTGATTATATATTTCGAAAAGCCTTTTGTATATGATTTCTATTGTAAGAATACCTGGCATTGAAAAGTAGTGATTGATAATGGTAATAAAAATTTTTTACAAACCGCAAATATTTTAGTAGCTGCCTCCCTTTTTTTATCCCATAATTCGAAAACGCTTTCAAAGGGTGGAGGGGTCTATCTTTTGAAAGCACAAAGTCCAAGTAGAAGATTTAAGTGTCTTGACTAGTCCATTTATATTTGTTTTTTAGCATTTTTTGAAGCTTTTTTGATTATTTTTAGGGAGGTGATGTTATTAGGGAAAGAGAAGATGATTGATTTTATTTAGGAAGCACCTGCATTACATCTAGACTTACATATATGTGTAAAAACTTTATTGGGGAGGTAATAGTTTGAAATTTAAAATGGCACAAATCTGGCTAGTGGTTATATCTTTTTTTACATCATGGTTATTATTTGGGGGAAATGCATTAGTAAACGCAGCAGAAATTGATTCTATACCAAATACAACAAGAAATTTTAAGGACTACGACAATAGTTATCTTTCAGTAACCGGTTATGCATCATTAGGGGTAAATGACCGAAGCCATTACATTGATACTTCTTATTATCGCCAGGTTAAAACTGAAAGAGAGTTTTTGCAGGCTATTTTTGATGCCGGAAATGGCAGTGTGAAAGTAATTGAAGTGGCGAAAGATCTAAACTTAGGGTGGAAAGCATTAAATTTAAGTTCAGAAGAAGCTAAAAAATATCGGTTTATAAGAAACTATAGGGATCCTATGAACGGATTTACAAATCCGAAGTTAGCTTCATCCGGTGTTTCACAATTAGATATAAATAATGTCGATGGGTTAACTATTTTTTCAAAAAAAGGGAAAACAATTAGAAGTGCTGAATTTAAATTACAAAATTCAACGAATGATATTGTCATCAGGAATCTGAATTTTGATGGAATGTGGCAGTGGGATGACACTGGAAAACATAAGGAAGTAGGCTGGACATTTATTAAAGTAAATGGTGCAAATAATGTTTGGATAGACCATTGTAAATTTTCTATTGCAGCGGATGGATTAATTGATACAGAGAATGGTGGCTCCAATATTACCATCTCCTGGTCTGAATTCGGATTACCTGCAAATGAAAATCCACCGGAAGATAGTGATATTTATCAATCGATCCAGTATATGGAAGGGAAATATGCTTCAAATACACTGAATTCCGATAGTCTATACTATAACATGCGCAATGGCGGTGCGACCAAAGAACAGATAATGGCATATGCAGCCTATCACAGCAAGGTGCATTTAAATGGTTCAGGAGATAAAGACTATGTGAATTATGTGAGTAGTAGTGGAAATGAGATAAAGGATGGCAATCAAAGAATCCGTTTAACCCTTGCCTATAACCGTTATACCAATATTGGGCAGAGAATACCCATGATCCGTCAAGGTACTGGTCATATGTACAACTGTTACCTTGATAACTCAACTCATTATGATGTATTGGAAAAGGTAAGTGCTATCGCTGAATATGGCACTGATACTCTGTCACGAGCACTTAATGCAAGAAATGGAGCTTCTATTGCAGCGGATACCTGTGTATTCAATGACATTAACGAGCCAATTACAGGTTCTGAGATTCAAGGATTAGATACTACAAACATGGATGCACAATGGGCTGAGCTATTTCAAAGCGCTTATAACAGAAATCTAATTGTTAACTCCCACATATCAAATAAATATGGAACTTATACAGGAAGTAGTTGGGACCATAATGGAGAAAATCTATTTAATAAAGGATTTACATGGTATGACAAATCAACGATAGGAAATTGGGCATGGTCTTCACATATTGTGGGAAGTGAAAATATGAGTAAAACGAATCCACCGACTGATCCATTTACCTTCGAATATAATTATAATGAGGAGATACCTTATACTTATAATGTACTACCTTTAAATAGTGTTGTGGCAACACTTACAAACTTTGCAGGGGCAAACAAAGTTAATATGAGTCCAATAGGTTGGTTAAAAACAGATTATACTCATAAGAAGTGAACGGATCTAATTGAACAGTGACTAGAGGATTTTTTCTGTTCAGAAATCGGCGATCTTCTTTTTGATATACTCCCAGGCATTAAGGGATTAGATTTTGTTAAGGTAAAAACACATTGTGAAGATTTTCACTTAAACTAACAGGGGCTTTAATTTAAGATTAGGTTGCTTCGGCAGCCTTTTTCTTATTGTGCTCTAACGGGGAATTAAGTAAATAGAAAAGCAACCAGAGATAGTAATGTATAATTATTTGAATATTTGAATAAACATTCATTTTATGTTAATATAATTATAGTTTAAATTCTTCTGAGTTTAGACCTCCTAAAATGGACTTGGCCTAGACCACTAAGTTCAACTTTGACCTTTGATTTTATAGATCAAAGGTATTTTTTTGTTTGGATATTGTCACTCATTATTATAATTATTGATTTAAATTGAATATAGTTTTGTGAAATTTTGTATTTAAACTAACTGACAGGTTACCTCAATAAGAAATCCTTTAATTCATCCAACACAAATTGTATAATAATGTATATATATACGTATTTATAGAATTTTTATAGGGGGATGGGCTTATGAATTTGTTTTGTGAGACGGAAAAACTAGATGACTATTTACTTGAATTAAATGAAGTTAATTATTCTAATCCAAATATAAAAAAGATCGCGGATGAACTTTTCAATCCATCTCAAACTGAAACTGAAAAAGCTAAAATAGCTTTTGAATTTGTTCGTGATGAAATTTCTCATTCTTGGGATATTCAATCAAAGCGAGTTACTTGTAATGCTTCAGAAGTATTAGACTTCAAAGAGGGGATTTGCTATGCAAAATCACACCTATTAGCGTCTTTATTGCGTTCACAGGGAATACCAATAGGTTTTTGTTATCAAAGATTGATGTTGTTTGATACTCCAGAAAAAGGGTATTGTATTCACGCTTTAAATGCTGTCTTCTTAAAATTACTTAATAAATGGATTAGGGTAGATGCTCGTGGAAATAAAGAGGGAATTAATGCCCAGTTTTCAATTGAAGAAGAAAAATTAGCCTTTTCCATTAATGAAGAACTTGATGAAATGGATTACCCAGTTATATACGCTAAGCCTCATCCTAAAATAGTGGCTGTTTTAGAAGAACATACAAATGCATTAGAAATGTATAAACATCACTTGCCGGAGAGTTTGTAGTTGTTTCACAAACGGGCGCACTACTTAAAGATCCGGCTGCCAATCTAGGCGGCCTTTTTTATTGAACTAACGGTGCAGTTTAGTTCAATATGGAATAGTGATTATGTGTTATAATTTGGATAAATTATAACATAAAGGGAGGGTATAATTTGAAAAGACCCATCTTAATCCTAATGCTTTTAATTAATGTTATTTACATAGCGAGTTACCTTATTAATTTCGATTCTTTTACATTAAACAAAATATGGATTTTCTTTTTTATAATTAGTTTATGTTTATCCATTCTTTTTTTGTTTCGTTCGAAAAAGCAATCAGTATTACCAATAGCAGCTTTAGTGGCAAGTATTAGTTCTTTAGGAGCTTATGGTTTTCAATATTTTATATCCAACCTTTTGGGATAACAGATATTCAACTAAACTGAGTGCTTTACTTCAATTTGGAGTAAAGCCTTTTTCTTATTCAAGTAACGAAGCAGTTTAGCATTCCTGTAGATCGTTAAATATCAGGTTTGAAAAAAATTGAGCCCCTCAGTAAGATACGAGTATAGAGTCCAATCTAACTCAGAGTCTTAAGGAGGAAGCCCTAATATGAATTTTAAATGCAAGACAAACAAAATCAACTAATAGAAAGAATTTCCGATACACACCTTATTGTTGGTGTTGATATTGCTCAACAACTACACGTTGCAAGAGCAGTTAACTTCCGAGGAATTGTAGTTGGAGATCCTCTTATATTTGAAAATAATGAAGAGGGATTCGTTAATCTATTAAGCTGGATCCAAAATTTAAAAAGACTAAAAAACTTAGATACAGCAATAGTAGGTATGGAGCCTACAGGTCATTACTGGATTAACCTATCAAAATGGTTATATACAAAAGACATTGAGGTAGTAACAGTCAATCCCCACTTAGTAAAAAGGAATAAAGAGAATCGTGATAATACCCAATCGAAGAGTGATAAAAAAGATGCACTAGTTATTGCAGATATGGTCAAAAACGGCTACTATTCCTTTATTCGCCCATCCTCAGAATCATTTGAAAAACTTAGAGTTCTAATGTCTAACCGTGATGTGATTGTAAAACGTCTCGTCGTGTCTATTAATCAAATAAATAGATGGGTGGATGTTGTCTTTCCAGAGTTGCGACAAGTTTTTAACGATGTTTCGTGCAAAGGAGCAATTGCAACCCTTCGTTTGTTTCCAACTCCAGATGAAATATCATCCATGGAGTCACTAGACGTCCAAAAGGGATGGAAGTCATTAATGAAAAGACAACCAGGACCTAGAAAAGCTCAATTACTGATCAATCTAGCAAAATCTTCTATTGGAACTGGACAAGCACTAGATGCTTATAAATTCCATCTAGAACAATTATTAGAAGAATATGACCTCGCTGAAAAACAACTCGAAAGAGTTGAACAACAAGTTAAAGAAGTTCTCAATAAAATACCATTTGCAAAAAAACTACTTATGATTAAAGGAATAAGTGAAATTTCATTAGCAGGGATACTAGGTGAGGCTGGAGATTTAAGTGGATTCTCCCACGGAAACTCTCTATTACGTCATGCAGGATTACATCTAGCTGAGGCAAGTTCAGGTAAATGGAAAGGTCAGATTGTCATTTCAAAGCGAGGAAGATCAAGACTCCGACGCTTCCTCTACTTAGCAACCATGAGCCTTGTGATGAATAACCCTGAATTTAAAGCGATCCATTCCCATAATGTGAAGGTTAAAAAGATAAAGAAAATGAAATCAATAATGAAACTGATAGGAAAACTAGCCAGGATTTTTGTAGGAATAGCACGACGAAACGAGTCTTACTGTCCAAGTAAAATCCAAGTATTAATCCCTTTAGCAGCATAGAAATAATACATTAGTTTTATAAATGCATCATTTAAAATTGTTAACTTTAATTTTTGAATGTTGTCTTATTCGTAGGATTTCAAATATGTACGGAGTACCAGGTTTCTTAAACAAAAGGGCACTGTGACCCATCAGGTTAGCATAACTGGCCTCCACCCCTTGGATAGGCATGACGAAGGAATGAGAGGGCGATTGACCCGTTGAGACATGGGTGGGAAAGCCTCCAGGGGCGGCGTGGAGATGTACATTATATGGTAAAATATGGAGTGGTAGCTGACTCCTTTATTTATGCCTTCACGAAGCCAAGATGATCTGAACTCATTTCAATTACCCGTAAATCCAATTACAAGGGTTATGAAATCCTGCGAATAAGTGAGCATTCAAGAGATATTCGTATCAAACTGAGGGAGTTGAAGAAGGAATGGGTATAATACTCCTAAAATGTTAAGGTGATAGAAATATGACTACTTTCTTACTTATATCCTGTATGCCAATTTGTGGTGCTGCTTATGTAAATTCAAACGACAAGTCGGGTTTTGATTTTGATACCAATAAAAAAATGCCCTCCCTTCTAAATTACACAGAAAAAAAACAGTTTTTTTATTTCACAAAAGTATGTTCTCCATAAAAATCAGTCTTTGGTAAGATTCTTGGGATCATATAATCAAGGGATTTAGGTTATGCTGACAGATAAAATGTAGAAGAGATTGTAGAGTTTCCTTATTCCAGCTATAGGTAGTTTCACTACATTTGATAATATTTGGAATAATTATTATGAGGTTACTTTCTTTACCGTTCGTTCTCAATATGTTATAGTGACTATGGACTATGGGAGGAGGAAAATAGAATGGCAAGAAGCAAAGAATTCGAAGAGAACGTAGTATTAGACAAAGCGATGAAGCTCTTTTGGGAACAAGGTTATGAGAAGACATCCTTGACCGATCTGGTCGAGCATATGGGAATCCATCGCAGAAGTTTGTATGACACATTTGGCGACAAACATACGCTGTTTTTGAAAGCTATGGATCGATTTCGCGATAAAGTCAGTGCTGAGCTTACCGGAGAAGTTAAACGCTCCAAGACTGCAGCGGAGGCACTTCACTTTATTTTTGGTTTCATAATATATGGTGAAGAGAACTCGCCTTCAGGCTGTTTAATGGTGAATTCGGCGGTGGAATTGGCAATGCGCGATGCTGATGTGGATTCAAAGTCCACTGAATCGTTCACACTATCAGAGCAGCTACTCAAGGATATTATTCTGTGGGGGCAAGAGGAGGGAGAATTTACTTCAGAGTATGATGCCGGCGAACTGGCGGAACATCTGCATACTGTGTGTGTTGGGTTAAGGGTAATGACAAGAACCTCCATTCCCAAAGAAAAATTACACCGTATAGCCAATTTATCGATAAAACTTTTAGATAAATAGTTCCTATAAGAGAAAGTCTGAACTGTAGTAAAGCTTTCTCCTATGAAGATATCATTGCTTATGCATTTTTTAGAATGATTGTTCTCATATATGAGTCTTGCCTTGCTTGCTTAAGCTCTCTCCATGAAGGGATTTCTCTTTTGTGTTTTTTAGAATGATCGTTCTTGTATATGATTCTTGCCTTACTTAAAAATTTCTCAATGAAGGGATCATTCCTTTGTGCTTTTTAGAATGACCATTCCCATATAACGAGACTTGCCTATGCCCAAAACTTCTCCTTAAGGAAATCATTACTTGCGTAGTTTTGAGGAGTAAGACATTTTGTTGTATCAAAATAAATATTAAAAGGAGCACATAAAAATGAAAATTTCTGAACAAGTCGTATTTGTAACCGGCGCGAACCGAGGTTTTGGACGCCATTTAGCACTTGAACTTCTATCCAGAGGGGCTAAGGTTTATGCAGGTGCAAGAAATCCGGAGTCCATTGACATTCCCGGTGTAATCCCTGTGAAGCTTGATATTACCAACCCTCAAGAGGTAGCTGCAGCCGCTATGGTCGCTAAGGATCTTACGCTTTTGATCAACAATGCAGGATCGTCTACGGGTGCTTCTTTGATTGACGGTGATCTCGATAAAATACATTTGGAGTTTAATACGCATTTCTTTGGCACACTTTCCATGGTTCGAACTTTCGCACCGATTTTAGCAAATAATGGGGGAGGAACGATTCTGAATATTCTTTCCGCATTATCTTGGGTCAGTTCGGGAACTGTTGGCGCTTATACAGCTGCAAAGGCGGCAGAGTGGGCATTGACAAACGACCTACGTTTAAATCTCTATCCTCAAAATGTGAGAGTAGCTGGATTACATGTAGGCTTCATGAAGACAGACATGACATCGAGCTTAGAAGTTCCCAAATCCAACCCTGAGGATATCGCAAAAATTGCTGTTGATGGATTAGAATCCGACAGCTTTGAAATTGTTGCTGATGACGTGAGCCGAAAGATCCAAAGAGTTTTTGCCGGTGGTGTATCTGCGATATACCCACATCTCTCCTAATACAAATTACTAATACAGTGATTTGTCCAAGATTTCAAACAAAAGGTAAAAGGACACCCGTATACAACGGGTAACATAATTTGAAGAGGAGTGTACAAAAATGGATAAATTGTGGAGCAAAATGAAAATTGGAAATTTGGAATTACCTCATCGTTTAGCGATGGCACCAATGACACGTAGTAGGGCGCAAGAAGATGGTACACCAGGAGAACTAAGTTCCCTTTATTATGCTCAAAGAGCATCAATGGGATTAATTATTAGTGAAGGTACACAACCTTCTCATGATGGACAAGGTTACTTATGGTCACCTGGCATCTATACTGAAAAGCATATTGAAGGGTGGAAAAAGGTTATGGATGCGGTGCATGGAGCAGGTGGATTTATGTATATCCAATTAATGCATGTCGGTCGTATGTCGCACCCTGACAATACACCACATCATCGTCAAGCAGTTGCACCATCTGCGATCGCACCCGGTGTAGAAATGTTTACTGCTAAAGGGATGCAGGAAATACCCGTTCCCCGTGAGTTAAGTGAAGAAGATATTCAAACGACAATTGCAGACTTCCGAAAAGCAGCATCTGCAGCTATTGAAGCAGGAGCTGATGGTGTTGAAATTCATGGAGCAAATGGTTATCTAATTCATCAATTTATCGGTGAAAATTCTAATAAACGAACGGATAAATACGGCGGATCAATAGAGAATCGTGCTCGCTTTGCTATCGAAATAACGAAAGCAATCGTTGAAGAAATTGGAGCAGAAAGAACGGGCTTTCGTATCTCACCAGGGGTACCTCTTGGTGGAATTGAAGAAGGTGAACAAGGTCCTGAAGTTTATCTCCATCTTGTAAAAGAATTAGCTCAATTCAATTTGGCTTACCTTCATGTTATGCATGTAGGAAACGAAACACTGCTCCATGAAATTCGTTCAGTTTGGTCCAATCCATTATTAGTCACTCGAGCTGGTCGAGCTCTAGAAAATATTAGTGTAGATATTGATAATGGCGTTGCAGATATGGTACCAGTTGGTGTATGGTCATTAGCTAATCCGGATTTAGTAGAACGTCTCAAAAAAGGGTTTCCTTTGAATGAAGCAGACCGTACAACATTCTTTGGTGGTAACGGAAGCATGGGTTATACGGATTATCCTACGATGAAAGAATTAAAATCTCAAGAGGGGTAAGTATAGCTTATAAGGTGAAGAATGGCGTACAACTGAAAAATTGTACGCCATTCTTTAATTAGAAATTATGGGAAACAGCTGTCTCGATAATTAATATAATAAAAGTTTGTGCCGCTTTTTTGGCTCAACCTGAAAATCAGTGCTTGACGCGTGAATTAGGTGTATTTGCAGCGTTAGATGCATTCTTGGGCATATACCCCTTCAAGCACTGGTTTTTGTTTTGAGTCACTTACATTCAACGCTAGAGATTGCATTTAAATGAATAAGCACCAAAAAATTGTAAAGGAAGAGGATGAAAAAATGAGAGCTGCTCAAATGCAGAAATATTCAAAAGAAGTTCAAGTGGAATTGAATGATGTTAAAATACCAGAATTTAATAGCCGGGAGGTACTCGTTAAAGTAAAAGCAGCAGGTGTTAATCCATTAGATATCCTTATTTTAAATGGAAGTATTCGAATGATTTCTGATTATGATTTACCATTAACTTTAGGAAATGAACTATCTGGAGTTATTGAGGCTGTTGGAAAAGATGTTAAGAACTTCCACGTTGGTGACCACATTTATACGAAGTTGCCAGTTAATCGAATTGGAGCTTTTGCTGAATATGCGGTCGTCAATGAAGATGCTATATCCATAATGCCTAAAAATCTATCCTTTATTGAAGCAGCCGCTGTTCCTCTCACTGCTTTGACTGCTTATCAAGCATTAAATGACGTACTCAATGCTCAGCCTAACAAAAAGCTATTTATCCCTGGAGGAACCGGCGGCTTTGGTGCTATGGCAATCCCCATCGCCAAATCAATGGGGTTATATGTTATAACAAGCGGAAGTGAAAGAGGTAGATCCCGTACACTGTCGATTGGCGCTGATAAATTTATAAATTATCATGAGGAAAACTATGCCAATATTTTATCTGATATAGATTATGTTATTGACACCTTGGGAGCAAAAGAGATAAAAGCAGAACTTGGTATTTTAAAGCCTCAAGGGAAATTAGTATCATTAAAAGCCGTACCTAATTATCGCTTTGCGGTTGAAAATAATTTTCCAGTGTGGAAAAAACTATTGTTTGGTTTAGTGGGTGCTCGTGTAGATTCTTTAGCACGTAAACATAAAAATGAATATCACTTTTTATTCGTGCAAGCCAATGGCAGTCAATTACAAAAAATCACTAACCTTGTTGAAAAAGAAAATATCACGCCCTCTATTGATTCAATTTATAATTTTAATGACATTAACAAAGCATTAATAAAAGTTTCTACTGGACACTCACAAGGCAAAGTTATTGTAACCTTCTAATCTAAAATTTAAGTACGTGGAAGAACTCTTGTAAACTATAAGGTGCTTTCCTTTTATAGTTCCAGCTACTCATAGGGTAGCTTTTTATTTATTTCGCAATCGGGGAAGTTCAATTATGAGATGACTCACAACTGAAAAAATTATTTTATTGACCTTCTTTGGAAATAAAACAGCACCCTTGAAAGAGTGCTGGAAACCTATTATGGAAGTCCTATTTCTATTCAATCGATGAAGACTTTAACTTTGCTCCTTTAACCTAGCGCTACGAAGATAAAAGCCGTATATGAAACCAGTCATAATGTTAATAATCGAGAAGCAAATAAAAATATTTCGATAAACCATTTCCAAAGTTAAACCTTCTTGAATGGTTATGAGTAATCCAGAAATAGTCACTCCGAGACCCGCACCGAAAAATTGCATTAATTGGACCATTCCTATCCCCGAACCAATTTGATTGATTGGCAAGATCCTTGTTATCTCGTTCGGAATACTCGAAGAAATTGCCGTAAAGCCAACGCTAGCAAACATATAAATGAAAAGGATAAAATAGGGATTTGCAGAAGAGACCCATGCAAATAAGATTGAGGCACTTAATAACAATAACTGCCCAAAAATAATTAAGGGTGCATTCCCAAAACGGTCAATGAATCTTCCTATATATATGCCAGCAACCACAGCGATAACGGCACCTGGAAAAATAATCATTCCTAGCTCTGCTGGTTCTTTTCCGAATACAGTTGTGAGAATAATGGGCATTAAAAACAGATTTGAAAAGTTAATGAAAAAAGCGGAACAATTAATAAGAAGGAGTTTTGTATATTGCTTATTTTTAAGGAGGATTGGCGGAATAAATGGTTCTTCCGTCTTATTAAGATATTTCCACCATACCGCAAAAAGAACGACTGTTCCTAATAGTATCCCATACGAAAATGTAGATAGAAACAGTAACAGACCTGTTACACTAAGACCCGTAAGAATAGCACCGAATAAATCGAAATGTCCTTTTTTAATCACCTCATTAGGCAATAACTTTAGGAAGAAAGGAATAGACAGGACAGAAAAAATAGTGACAATGAAAAGATAATTCCATCCTAAGTATTGAGTAATCACTCCCCCTAATACAGGACCTAACCCAAATGCCAAAGAGGCAGCTGAAGCAATAATCGCCATCGCTTTTCCACGCCTTGATAGAGGGAAATACCGCCCAGCCATGATCATACTTAATCCCATAACGGCTCCTGCACCAGCTGCTTGAAGAATTCGAACTCCTAATAAGATAAAAAAACTTGTTGAAAAGAAACCGATGACTGATGATATTCCTAATAGGCAAATTCCATGGAGTAGAAGTCTTGAGAGGGGAACAAAATCAGATAGTCGACCAAAAGTTAACGTTGAAATGGCAAACATGATGGAATAACTTGATATTAGAAATGAGCCCATGGATGAGTTTAAGGATAAGTCTTTAAGTATAAAGGGTAATGCAACATTAAACATGGTTGTATTCATTACCACAAGCAAAGTGGTAACACTCCATATTAAAATGATTTTATTCTCTTGTAAGTGCACCGTGCTTTCCGTTTTGGAAGGAGCCGCTAGAATAGAAGGCATTTGATCCCACCTTACCTTTTTAATATTGATAAAATGAACTTTCCATCGTGCTACAAGCTAAACACTAGCTAAAACCTTTATGGACCTCATTTTGAATGTTCTTTTTACAAGAGATTAGTTATATTATTCTGTTTTCAATCTTTTTCCGGCAGAATTACCCTTCAAAATCATACATGTACTTGTAGAATGTGCCACGAGACTTTGTTTTTCATCATATACATGACACTCCAGCAATCCGACTGATGAACCTTTTTTTATTAATTTTCCCTCAGCTCGAAGTCTAGATTTAAAAATAGGTTTTAGGAAATTTAATTTAATTTCAATCGTCGTAAAAAGTTCGTCCTCAGCTAATGTAGTTGCAAATGCTAAGCCCATCGCAGCATCGGCTATGTCACATAAAATTCCCCCGTGCAGTGTACCCATTGGATTATGTAACCTTTCAGTTGCATCGATTTCAACTACAACTCTGCCTACACCCACTTCCGTTACGTTAAAACCCAATACCTCCGCAACAGGAGCTCCAGGTAATTCACCGGCTGCCATTTTCTTTAAAACCTCTAAATGATTCATTCTTTTCACCCTCCATATTAAATAAAAAAGACTAGACAAAATCATTACATTTTTAGAACGTTCATTCTAAAAATGTTAATCTAATACCGCTAAAGTGGAATCAATGATGTTTTGAAGTTTCTCTTTATCTTTCGTTGTTTTGGCTAATACTCTTACACCAATTAGTGAATTATGAATAAATAGAGATGATTTTTCTATATCAAGTCGATCAGATATTTCCCCACTTATTTGCCCCTGCAATAGTAGTTCGCATATAAATGATTCTGTCTTACTAAAGCTTCTACTAATCCTGTCAGCAACTTCTTGGTCATGTAAGGCTAATTCTACAGCTGTATTAACAATTAAACATCCTGGGGGTTTTTCTTCATCCGAAAAAGCCACCATTTCAAATAATCTTCTTATCGCTAACTTGACCGAATTAAAAGGTTTAATTTGTTGCTCCATTCTTTTTCCGATTATTTCTTCGAAGAGTTGTAAAGCTCGCAGAAATAACGTCTGTTTATCACCAAATGTGTCATAAATACTTCGACGGTGTATGTGCATATAGTCTACTAAATCTTGCATAGACGTTTTTTCATATCCATTTCGCCAAAAAAGCACCATTGCTTTTCGTAAAACCTCGGCTTCATCAAATTCTTTGTGTCTAGCCATTTTTTCACCCCCTTAAAAAATTTTATCATTTTTAGAATGATTGGTAAAGAATATTCGAACTATTCAAACGGTACGGGGGTAATGAGCAGCGGTAACATCGATATTTTCTTGTTCATTTCAAAGAGATTGTGAAGAAATGTACTTAAAGTAACGGGTGCGATTGTTCAACAAGAGCAGTCGCTTTTCTTGTTCCAATAACAGGCAGGTTAATTAAAAATGAAACCATAAAAAGGAGCAATTTTGCTCCTTAATCACATATTTTTTTTTATTTTTTCTGCTTCTGACATTATATTTTTGATTAATATTTTTACAGTTTGTTGCTTAGCTAATCTTGGACTTTGACCAGACCATAGTGACATAAATTCTTTATTATTCTTTGAGGCGGCAACTTTTCTAATATCCTGGGTTAATGTGTTTTGAACGGGGAAGTCTGGTAAATACCATTCGTTGCTCTGCATACCCAAAATAAAATTATTTTGTATTCCTCTTGCCCATTTACCTGAAAATGAACGAGTTAATACTGTATCTTCCTCCGTGACATTCATAACAGCTTCTTTATGTACTTTATGTGCTCCACTTTCAATACAAGTCAAGAAAGCTGTCCCCATCTGTACACCCTTTGCACCTAAGCAGATAGAAGCCATCAACCCTCTTCCATCCATAATACCTCCAGCAGCTATTACTGGAATACTTACATTGTCAATGACCTGCGGTATTAATGACATTGAACCAACTAAACTCACTTTATAATCATCGATAAAGTTCCCTCGATGTCCACCAGCTTCACTCCCTTGAACAACAACAAAATCCATACCTGCTTTCTCATTTTCAACTGCTTCTCTAACAGTGGTTGCCGTTCCCATTAGAATAATGTCAGATTTCTTCAACTCAGAAATCACTTTTTCAGAGGGAATGCCAAATGTAAAAGAACAGATTGGGACATTTTCTTCAATTACTACCTTAATTTGTTCAATAAATGTTTCATAGACATTATTAAATTCAGGAATTTCAAAGCTATCTTTTTGAGGTAAATTTAGTTGTTCACGAATAGGGTTTAATAACTGATTAGCTGATTTAATGTCATCATTTATAACATCAAACTCATTGGGTACAAATAGGTTTATACCAAAAGGATTTGATGTTAGGGTCTTTAACTCCCTTATTTGATTTCTAATTTGAATAGGGGTCATATAACCTGCTCCAATCATACCTAGACCACCACTATTTGAAACCTCAGCGACTAATTCCGAAGTTGTTACTCCACCTGCCATTGGAGCCTGAATAATTGGATATTTTATTTTTAATATTTCTGTAATTTCATTATTTAACATGTATATCCCTCATCTTTTGCGTAAGATTTCCTCTCAAATTGAATTCCATTTACAAGCAGGGCTGCCCCAATTAATACGACACTAGATGCTCCAATTAAAGCAGTATTAAAATTATGAGTGAATGATGATAAGACTCCAGAAAGGATGGGTCCTATCAACTGTCCGATAGCAAAAATAGCAGTTAGAATGCCAATCGTTCGGCTGCTATTAGATGGATTTATTTGTCGTCCCAATGTTGTAGCAAGTGTAGTGATACCCATAAACGTTGCTCCAAATAATAAAGCACTTATGATAAAACTAGTTTTCGAAACCCAAAAGGCTGGCATAGCCATTCCCAAGGATTGTAATGCCATTGCAAGGACTAAGGATTTAACGAAGCCCCATTTTTTTGCTAGTATAGACCATATGAGACAGGATGGAATCGCAGCCAAACCGACCATCATCCAAACTAAAGTTGCATCATTATGAAAGGATGGGGTCTTTTCAGCGATAGATACGATAAATGTTCCTGTAACAATGTAACCCAATCCTTCTAAACCATAGGCAATAATCAACCATAGGAGCCATTTAGTTGGGGGGACAACTGCAAAATTATTTTCTTTATTTTTTAACTCAACAACGTTGGAGGCTTCATCTAGCCATAGCCATACGAAGATAGATAGGATTGCACTGACAACAGCTAATCCGATCCATGTACCTTCCCACTGATATAAATGGTTTAAACTCGGAATAAAAAGACTGGATAAACAGATTCCCAAACCTACCCCTCCATAAAATAAACCAGACCAACTTGTTTTGTTTATAGCAGCAAGTTTATCTAACACGATACCAGAGGCTAGGACCAACACATAAGCACTGGAAACCCCCGATAGAAATCGAAGTACATACCAAATGAAATGAGAGTATGTTAGACCCATTATGGCAGTGGTTAAGATACTGATGATTAGACTTATTTTTAAGATAATCACTCGATACTTCTTCAAAGGTATCGCTCCTGCTAAAATTGCTCCAAGCAAATATCCTGCATAGTTACTTGATGCTATATAACCAGCAACTGTATTTGAAAAGGAAAGATCTTTTTGCATAATCGGAAGAATGGGAGTATAGGCAAACCGTCCAATCCCCATAGCAATGATTAGAGACAGTATTCCTCCTATTAAAAATAGAAAAGATTGCTTCTTCAAATAAAAACCTCCAATAAAAAGATTATATTTAAAGCATATCTCTTATCTGATATATTGAATAATACATAATATTGATATTCGCTATCAGTAATTTAGATGGCAAAAAAAGAGGTGAGGATTTTTATGGAATTGCAAACATTAAAAGTTTTCCAGACTGTTGCAAAGCTGGGGAGTATTTCACAGGCAGCAAGAGAACTTCAATATGCACAATCTAATATCACGATGAAAATACAGCAATTAGAAACGGAACTCCAAACGACCTTATTTTATAGACATAATCGTGGTACTGCTTTAACAGCTAAAGGAAGCATGTTATTAACATACACGGAAAAAATTCTTCAGCTTATAGAAGAAACGAAAAACGTGATGAATGATGATCAAACACCAAAAGGTCCTTTAATTATTGGTTCTATGGAAACAACTGCCGCAGTTCGCTTACCAGCCATTTTTTCAAAATACCTTAAAGATTATCCCCACGTTGATCTAACTCTAAAAACAGGTTCTACGGAAGAAAATATTCATGGTGTTCTTCAGTATGAAATTGATGGAGCATTTGTGGCTGGACCTATTGAACACCCCGAACTCATTCAAAAGGAAGTATTTGAAGAGGAATTGATACTTGTAACTGATACAATTCATCCACTCATATCTTCTATCGAAGATATTCAAACGAGGACACTACTTGTATTCCGTACAGGATGTTCTTATCGGAAAAGGCTTGAAGAATGGTTTCATCAAGAGAGGGTGATTCCTAAAAAGATAATGGAATTTGGAACCCTAGATGCAATCATTGGGTGTGTATCTGCTGGTCTAGGTATAAGTATGGTTCCACAAAGCGTTGTTGCAAAACAAATTCAAGAAGGAACTCTTAGAAAGCATTCACTCCCGAAACCATTTGGAAAAGTCAAAACAGTATTCATTTATAGAAAAGATAAGTATGTACCTTCATCATTATTAAAATTTATAAATATGTTAAGTGATTAGATGAGAGGTTAGGGTTATCAATTAGGAATAACAAAAAATTTTTAAAAATGATATTCTAAATAAGTGATAAATTTAGGAAAAGAAGTGAAAGTAGTGAGAATAGGTTTTTTTGATTCTGGAATAGGTGGTATGACTGTACTACATCAAGCATTGAGGCTTTTACCGAATGAAAATTACATTTTTTATGCGGATACCTTGCACGTTCCATATGGTGAAAAGCCAAAAGAAGAGGTAAGGGAATATATATTTAATGCAGTTGACTTTATGGCTAATCAAGGAATCAAAGCATTAGTCATTGCTTGTAATACAGCAACCAGTATTGCAGTGGATGACCTTCGCCAAAAGTACGATTTCCCTATTTTGGGTATTGAACCAGCCGTAAAACCTGCTGTTCAATGCTGTGAGGGAAAACGTAAAAAGGTATTAGTGTTGGCAACTAATTTGACCCTAAGAGAGGAAAAGTTTCATAACCTTGTGAAAAGTATAGATTATCACGATATTGTTGAAAGTCTACCTCTTCCTGGTCTTGTCCAATTCGCTGAGAACTTTGAATTTAGAGAAGAGAAAGTTGTACCTTATTTAAAAGAAAAACTATCTTTGTTTGATTTAAAGCAATACGGCACGATTGTTCTAGGATGTACCCATTTTCCTTATTTTGAAAATAGTATAAAGAAAATATTTCCTGAAGAAGTAGACATTATTTCTGGGAGTATTGGAACTGCAAAGAACTTAAAACGAATTCTCGAAGCAAGGAATCAAATTAACGATGGAACAGGGGATATTTTATTCTTTAAATCTGGTTTTAAAGTAGAAGATAAAGAAACATTATCTAATTATAAAAAGTTGTTGGTAATGTTAGACGAACTTCAGCTTTGTCACCTAAACTTTAAAAAGTAATCACCCCAAAAACGGTTACATAAATCATTAAGGTTAGGCTATTCCGACAGTATTTTTCATATTTAGGTAAAAGTTTGTGAAATATTATACTTAAAGTAAGTAACGGGTGCGTTTGTTCAACAGTGGGGGGTGCTGCTGCATTCAGCTAGAGGAGCGGTAAAGGTGGAAAAGGGATTATGTATCTAGTTGTCGAATTGTTTAATTTACATAATCAAGCTGTTCATTCAAAGTGCTTCGTTTGCGGTCCGAGTTGTTCATCTTAGTCGGAAACGACTAAAGTAAAAATTAAATTAATTGAAATGAAAGAAGTGAAGGTTTTGATTAAATATAAATGCCTCCATCATGTAAGTCTTACCGTCACCAATTTGAAAAGAGCAAAAGATTTCTATGGGAATACTTTATGTTTAAAAGAAATACCTCGTCCTGATTTTGATTTTGCGGGTGCCTGGTATGAAATAGAGGGAAAGCAAATCCACTTGATAGTCGATCCCTCTTCACAGACAATTCGGCAGGATAAAAGCTTATCCAGTAGAGAAGGTCACTTTGCTCTTAGAGTCGAGAACTACTATGACACTCTTACATGGTTAAAACAAAATGAAGTTGAAATCATTGAAAAACCGTACGGAAAAAGTGGATTCGCTCAAATTTTCTGTGCGGATCCAGATGGTAATTTGATTGAACTAAATGTTGACCAGAAAGATTTATAAATAAAAAGATAAAAGGCTTCCAATACTGGAGGCTTTTCTTATTGAAGTAACGGGAGGTTAGTTGAAGAACAAAGAGAAGAGGCTTTCCCATAAGGAGTCAGACACCTTATGGGAAAGCCTCTTTTAACAGATATTTTCTTTATTAGTAATATCCTTCACAACATCTTCTAAAGTAACATTTCTTAAAACCTTTTCCATTGCCAATTGAGCTGTTGTGAATAAAGGTTCAATTGTATTCTGGATGTTCCTGCCTACGGGACAATCAGGATGTGGACTTTCATGTATACTAAACAATTCTTTCTCCTGTACAACATTCACTGCCTTATAAACATCGAACAGTGTAATATCAGATAATTCCTTTGCAAGTTTAGCCCCTGCAATACCTGGATGTACCTCTATCAAACCAGCTTTTTTTAACATTCCCATTAGTTTTCTTATCACGGCTGGGTTTGTGTTAACACTTGAAGCTAAAAATTCAGAAGATGTTACTCCTTCTTTATTAAATTCAATTAGAGTCAATATATGAATTCCGACAGCAAATCGGCTGCTAATGGACATGTTCTTCACCACCCCTATTAACTTTTCCGTTATTGATTTTATTTCTTCATCATGTAATTAATTTGATTACAAGTTTATTATACCAAATTACGAAAAAAATAATAAATAGCATTTTGCATACATGTTGACAAATCGATTACATGTAACTAAAATTATTACATGTAATAGGTATTGTTACAGGTAAATCTGAATTGGAGGAAGACAAAATGAAAATATTAGTTACAGGAGCAACAGGGAAATTAGGTTCAAAGGTTGTAGAATCATTATTGAAATCTATACCTGCAAGAGAGTTGGCAGTAAGTGTTAGAAACCCAGAGAAAGCAGAAGGACTTCGTAGTCGTGGGGTGGAAGTTCGTCATGGAGATTTTGATCATCCAGAAACATTAGAAAATGCTTTTAAAGGGATTGACCGCTTATTAATTATTTCTGCGGATGGTGACAATGAAACGAGAATTCGTCAACATACTAATGCTGTCCGAGCAGCTGAACATGCAGGAGTAAAATTTATTGCTTACACAAGTTTAGCAAATGCAACAGAAAGCAAAAATATAATGGCTCCTCCTCATGTTGCGACAGAAGCAGCCATCATTAAGACAGGTATCCCATATTCTTTCTTGCGTAACAATTGGTATTTGGAAAATGAAATTGGAAGCATTCAAGGAGCTATGTCAGGAGCTCCATGGGTAACATCTGCTGGAGAAGGTAAAGTAGGCTGGGCACTGCAACAAGATTACGCAGATGCAGCGGCAGCAGTTCTTGTTGGAAGTGGTCACGAAAATACAGTATATGAACTTTCTGGTCCACTTTTAACTCAAGAAGAATTGGCATCTGCTCTTGGTAATGTATTGGGTAAAGAAGTACCTGTACGACAAGTTAGCGACGAAAAATATGCAGAGATCATGAAAGGCTTAGGTTTACCTGATTTTGTGATTCCTATAGTAGTAGGAATTCAAGAAAGCATTCGGAACGGTTCACTAGAAGTTGAAAGCAATGATTTTGAGAAAGTTCTTGGTCGTCCAGTTGCTCCAATCAACGAATCACTGACCCAACTTGTTAATGCAATTTCATAAACAAAATAAAAATCAATTTGAAAACCGACATTAAGTCGGTTTTTTTTGCTGAATTATTCAGTTGTAATCCGAAAAAAGAAATTAAACATGAGAAATAATTATTAGATTGTGAAAAAATATACTTAAACTAATGGGTGCAAGAGTGTAAGACCGAAGCTGTCATTTTGACGGCTTTTCTTTTTGTGCTATCGAAGCAGTTTAGTTGAAGAAAAAATTACAAAACATGATAAAATTATGAAGATTATTTATTACATAAAGTGAATGGGTGAAAAAATTTATGGAGTTAATTTTTAATAAGATTCTCAAAGAAGAATTAATGATCAAAGAAATCCAAGAAGTATTGGAGACGGGTGTTTTAACCTCAAAAGAACTCGTTATGTATTATCTATACAGGATCGCTAAGTATGACCAAAGTGGGTCTAAATTAAATTCTATACTTGAGATAAATCCTGACGCTATTTTTATTGCAGAAGGTTTAGACCATGAAAGAAAAACAAAGGGAGCTAGAGGTCCACTTCACGGCATTCCAGTTTTGCTTAAAGACAACATCGAAACTAAAGATAAAATGCATACAAGTGCAGGAACTTTAGCTTTAGAAAATCATTTGAGTACAAAAGATGCCTTTTTAGTAGAAAAACTACGGAAAGCAGGAGCTGTTATTATCGGAAAAACCAATATGACCGAATTAGCAAATGGAATGTCTACAACGATGTGGGCAGGTTACAGTTCAAGAGGCGGTCAAACGCTAAATCCATATGGTCCAGGTGAATTTTTTGTTGGTGGTTCTAGTTCTGGTTCGGCTGTGGCAGTCGCAGCAAATTTAACCGTATTATCCCTCGGAACAGAAACGGACGCTTCTATTCTCAGTCCTGCCACTCAGAACTCAGTGGTTGGGATTAAACCAACGGTTGGTTTAATTAGCCGAGGTGGAATTATTCCTTTTACTTACACACAAGATACGCCAGGTCCTATTGCAAGGACAGTTACTGACGCAGCTATTTTATTAGGGGCTTTAACTAGTGTTGATCAGTTTGATCCAGCTACATATAAAAGCGAAGGTATTTCTTATCAAGACTATACTTCCTTTTTAGATTCAGAAGGACTAGATGGTGCGAGAATTGGTGTTTTTAATAATGCTACGGAAGATTATTACAGGGATTCAGGTGAGTATGATGAAAACCTTTTTAACAATGCAATTCAAACGATACGATGTAAAGGTGCAGAAGTCGTCGAGCAAATTGATATTCCATCTTTTCACAGGGAATGGAGTTGGGGAGTTCCTATTTATGAAATAAAACATGCATTAGGAAATTACCTTTCTCAACTTCCTTCTTATCTGCCAGTACATATGGATACAGAACTAATTGAATTTAATACAAGGAATGAAGAGAAAACATTAAAGTACGGGCAGAATATGCTTGAATATAGACAGGGATTACCACATAACACATTGGCTAATCCTGGATATTTAAATGCAAAACTAGAAGATTTATATTTTTCCCAAGAGCAAGGAATTGATTATGCATTAAAAAAATATAATCTGGATGCAATATTGTTTCCTTCTTATATCGGTTCTACTATTTGTGCTAAAGCTGGCTATCCTTCCATCGCAGTCCCAGCAGGTTATATGGAAAACGGAAGACCCTTCGGAATAACATTTGCTGGCGGTGCCTTTAGTGAAGGAATATTAATTAAGCTAGCGTATTCTTTTGAACAATCTACAAAATATCGAAAACCCCCACTCTTCAACTAAACCAGCTAATAGTTTGTCAACATTTTTTAATTAAAAGTTTAATAACCTCATGTTATACTAAAAATATTCATGCCAAATAACCTTCCGTTATGCTCTTTTTGGAAGGTTTTGTTGTATTTAGTTAGATATAGATTTTAAGCTATATCTTGGAAAGTAGATCTGCTTTTTAATAAGGCGTAAATCCAATGTAAGAGCTTATTTGTACAGGCAATGATCGCTACTCTAAAGGGTTTTCCTTCTTCTCGTTTCTTATCGTAAAACTCTCGTAGTCTTCTATTGCGTGGAATAATCTCATCAGTCGTTTTCTTTTTACGGGAATCCCGAATACCACTTTGAACAGCCATATACAAGGCGTGGCGAAGCCTACACGAGCCACGTTTGGTTATTCGGTTTACCGATGCAGTAAACTTTCCTGAAGAGTACACACTAGGATCTATTCCAGCGAATGCAACCAACCTCTTGGCACCATTAAACCGATCTATCTCTCCGATTTCAGAAATAATCGTTGCAGCGATTTTTTCTCCGATTCCAGGGATAGATTGAAGGATTTCATATTCTTCAATTTCGCTAGCGAGGGCATCTATTTCATCCGCAATATTGGATAGATGCTCTTGGTATTGAAGAACAATCTTAACCAAAATTTCAAGGTTGAAAATATGACTATCATAGAGATTGTTTTGAAAAGGATCACGAAGGGCTGCTTCTCTTAACTTCTGTGCTTTTTCCTTTGCCCATGACTCCGAACGACTCATACATAATGAAGCTATTGTATCCGTTAACTCTTTTTCACTCACACTTAATACAGCCTTAGAAGTAGGGAACTCTAGTAAAGTAAGCAATGATACTTTCGAATATAGGCTTCCAAATACACCTCGATACTCTGGAAATACCTGATCGATTAAAGAATGAAGCTGTAACTTTGTTTTCGCTGATATTTCTGCAATACTCTCTTGTTGTCTTGTTAGATTACGAAGGTTTAAGAGTTGAACTCCACGCTTCTTGTAAGGCTCTAATTCTTCTTTATAATACAATTCACAAAGGTGATAAGCATCGATTGCATCTGTTTTTACCTTTCTTAGGCTTGAGCTCTTGGCTCTGTGTGAGATAAGAGGATTGACGATAATATAAACATATTTTTGTTCCTCTAAAAACTGAATAACGGGAATATGATAGTGCCCAGTTGATTCTAAAACGACCGAAGGTTGATGACCACCTGCTGATTTCTCAACTTCTTGAAGGAAATCTAATAAATTCCCCAAACCCTCAAGATCATGATTAATACTAAAGCTCTTACGGTATGGCTTACCTTTATCTAAAAAAGCTTGTACCTGACTTTCCCCTTTTGATACATCCAGACCAATGACTGGATTCATACTTTATCTCCTCCCTGAAATGCAATATTAGTCGGTATCCCCTAAGGCTTCTTGTAATGTCATAGGTTCGCTTGTTAAACGGGATCTATGTCCCAACCAGCCTGAAACATGTTTATACAAGTAGGGGGTGAACAGTTTAGCTAACGGGATTGAATCCCACGGGTGCGACGTTCTACCCCGACTACCGTAATCATAAGACCATATGAAAAAAGGTCAACCAGAAAAATCTGGCTAACCTTATATTACGAACGGGTGCGATAGTTTAAGATTGCCTGCTGCTTCGGCGGCTATTTTTACTTGTTCCACTAACGGGAGTTGAAGATGAAAGTAAATTTATTTTATGAAGTAATTTAATAGAAAAATATAGTATAATTAAATATTCTATAAATTCATTTATATAATTTATAGGCAATAGTTGTTAGAGGAGGCGTTCATTATGACAAACAAAAGAATTTTTATTATTAATGACTACAAGGGGATAACGCCTAATTAACAAAATTGTTAAGCGTTTCCCCGAATTTGAAAGGGGAAAATTATGAGTACAAACAATGTGAAAATTGTAGAATTAAATGCGGAAAACTGGTACGACTGTTGTGAATTAGAGGTATCAAAAGAACAAAAAGAATACATTGAGCCAAATGCTATATCAATAGCCCAATCAAAGTTTGAGCATACATTAAAACCATTTGCTATTTATTTTGAAGAAAGAGTAGTTGGCTTTTTAATGTACAATTCTGTTCAAGAAGAACTTGATGGTTATTGGGTATATAGAATAATGTTGGATAAAAAATTCCAAGGCAAGGGTATAGGTAAAGCGGCAACTAAAATGATGATTTCAGAGATGACTAAATTACCAAATGTGAAAAAAATTGTTGTAGGTTATCATCCAGAAAATTTGGGAGCACATAATTTATACTCAAGTTTGGGATTTATTGATAATGGTGATAGGTTTGGTAAGGAAATGGCAGTTATTAAATATATAAACGGGCGATAAACCACCGAGAGAATTATAAGAAAGACAAAGAGGACCATTTTTTGGTCCTCTTCTTATTGTGCTAACAGGTGCAATAGTTAAAGATGAAGATCGCTGCGGCGGTCTTTTTTTGCTTGTTGTGCTAACGGTGTAGGATTGTTTAATAACTACCAAGTCAAAAAGGAGAGGTGCTTAATGTCTAACGATAAATTTAGGCACCCTCCTTTTGTTAATTTTATGAACGTCCGTTAATGGAAAACAATTGAAATAGCACTATATACCAATAACAATGCCATAATTATATTAAATAATTGTCTATACTTCGCTAAAAATTTTTGAAAAATAGAACCAAATAAACTCCAACATGATGAACTCATTAAACCAACAATCCCTAAAAAAAGTGAAAGAATAAAGTAACTAAAGTAAGAAGTGTAATAGGGCAATATGAAGGTTGATACTAACGTTATACCGTAAAGAATACCTTTTGGATTTATAAATTGTACCAATACACCTATTATGAAAAGATTTTTATCATTACCTTCATTTTTTTCATTATTATCGTCTTTACTTGTAATTGTTTTATAAGCCAAATATAACATATAACCTACACCTAAAATGGTTAAAGGTGCTTTTATCACTGGCAAAAGGTTTATAAGCAAAAGGTTAAAAAAACTACACAAAAATGCGAGAACAAAAAATCCTACGGCGACTCCTAAACAAAATTTTATTGTTTTTTTAAATCCATATTTATTTGCAAAGGACATTGCCATAAAATTGTTTGGACCTGGAGTAAAACTACTAACAAAAACAAACAACAAGAATGGTAATAAAGGCACTTTTAAAACTCCCCTCTCTATTCGTATGTTATAATGTACAAAAAGGACAATATAACTTATTTATGTTATATTTTACATAATGTACGTTATATTGTAAATTGAGTAGAGGTGATTTTATGGAAGAAATTCAAAAGATTTTGGCAAGAAATTTAAAGGCTATCAGAGAGAAAGAGAAACTTAGTTTAGAGAAAGTCTCTGAACTAAGTGGTGTCAGTAAAGCTATGATAGGACAAATTGAAAGGGGTGATTCGAGTCCAACTATTACAACTATTTGGAAAATTGCTAAGGGATTAAAGGTCTCCTTTACTTCTCTAATTAATGTTCCTCAACCTGATGCTAAAGTTGTTTTGCGAAGTGAGATACAAGTATTATCCGAAGACAATGGAAGATACAGAGTTTTTCCCATATTTCCCTTTCAAGAAAATAAACGATTTGAAATTTACTCTGTTGAAATTGAACCAGAGGGGAAATTAAATTCAGTTGGACATAGAGTGGGGGGGGAGGAATTTATTACTGTTTTTGATGGAGAAGTCATTATTACTGTAAACGAATGCAATTATAATCTAAAGAACGGTGATTCAATTAGATTTAAGGCTGATAGACCTCACACCTACTATAATTCTGGGGATAAGTTAACTCGTCTTAGTATGACAATATATTACCTAGACTAATATGCATTATGGAATATTAGGACCAATGTAAAGTATAGTATGATGTAAATAAGATGGAGTGTTATACTTTTCTTCTTCAAGTAACGGGGGCAAGAGTTGAAGATCTAGCTGTCATATTGGCAGCTTTTGTTATTGAACTAAAGGAGCAGGTTAGCATTCCTGTAGATCGTTAAATATCAGGTTTGAAAAAAATTGAGCCCCTCAGTAAGATACGAGTATAGAGTCCAATCTAACTCAGAGTCTTAAGGAGGAAGCCCTAATATGAATTTTAAATGCAAGACAAACAAAATCAACTAATAGAAAGAATTTCCGATACACACCTTATTGTTGGTGTTGATATTGCTCAACAACTACACGTTGCAAGAGCAGTTAACTTCCGAGGAATTGTAGTTGGAGATCCTCTTATATTTGAAAATAATGAAGAGGGATTCGTTAATCTATTAAGCTGGATCCAAAATTTAAAAAGACTAAAAAACTTAGATACAGCAATAGTAGGTATGGAGCCTACAGGTCATTACTGGATTAACCTATCAAAATGGTTATATACAAAAGACATTGAGGTAGTAACAGTCAATCCCCCACTTAGTAAAAAGGAATAAAGAGAATCGTGATAATACCCAATCAAAGAGTGATAAAAAAGATGCACTAGTTATCGCAGATATGGTCAAAAACGGCTACTATTCTTTTATTCGCCCATCCTCAGAATCATTTGAAAAACTTAGAGTTCTAATGTCCAACCGTGATGTGATTGTAAAACGTCTCGTAATGTCAATAAATCAAATAAATCGATGGGTGGATGTTGTCTTTCCAGAGTTGCGACAAGTGTTTAACAATGTTTCGTGCAAAGGAGCCATCGCAGCCCTTCTTTTGTTTCCGACTCCAGATGAAATATCTTCAATGGAGTCACTAGATGTCCAGAGGGGATGGAAGTCATTAATGAAAAGACAACCAGGGCCTAAAAAAGCTCATCTATTGATCAATCTAGCAAAATCTTCTATTGGAACTGGACAAGCACTTGATGCTTATAAATTCCACCTAGAACAATTATTAGAAGAATATGACCTCGCTGTAAAACAACTCGAAAGAGTTGAACAACAAGTTAAAGAAGTTCTCAATAAAATACCATTTGCAAAAAAACTACTTACGATTAAAGGAATAAGTGGAATTTCATTAGCTGGGATACTAGGTGAGTCAGGAGATTTAAGTGGATTCTCCCACGGGAACTCTCTATTACGTCATGCAGGATTACACCTAGCTGAAGCAAGTTCAGGTAAATGGAAAGGTCAGATTGTCATTTCAAAGCGAGGAAGATCAAGACTCCGACGCTTCCTCTACTTAGCAACCATGAGCCTTGTGATGAATAACCCTGAATTTAAAGCGATCCATTCCCATAATGTGAAGGTTAAAAAGATAAAGAAAATGAAATCAATAATGAAACTGATAGGAAAACTAGCCAGGATTTTTGTAGGAATAGCACGACGAAACGAGTCTTACTGTCCAAGTAAAATCCAAGTATTAATCCCTTTAGCAGCATAGAAATAATACATTAGTTTTATAAATGCATCATTTAAAATTGTTAACTTTAATTTTTGAATGTTGTCTTATTCGTAGGATTTCAAATATGTACGGAGTACCAGGTTTCTTAAACAAAAGGGCACTGTGACCCATCAGGTTAGCATAACTGGCCTCCACCCCTTGGATAGGCATGACGAAGGAATGAGAGGGCGATTGACCCGTTGAGACATGGGAGGGAAAGCCTCCAGGGGCGGCGTGGAGATGTACATTATATGGTAAAATATGGAGTGGTAGCTGACTCCTTTATTTAACTATGCCTTCACGAAGCCAAGATGATCTGAACTCATTTCAATTACCCGTAAATCCAATTACAAGGGTTATGAAATCCTGCGAATAAGTGAGCATTCAAGAGATATTCGTATCAAACTGAGGGAGTTTAAGAGTGTAAAATACAATTTTCCAAAGAACTCATGATAAAATAACAATGAATGGAGGGATATTTTTGAAAACGTTTGAGGAAAAATTAAAAAGCTATGCAGAATTGGTTGTAAAAGTGGGATTAAACGTTCAACCGAACCAAATCCTTTATGTAAGAGCTAGTGTGGATACGATTCCATTTGCTAGAGCTGTCGCTCACGAGGCTTACAATGCAGGTGCAAAAAATGTGTATGTGGACTATACTGATCCTGAAATCACACTCTCACGCTATTTGAGAGCATCAGATGATGTTTTCACAGAGTTTCCTGAATGGGAGCGAGCTCAACGTGAGATGTTGATTGATAAGGATACGGCATTTTTATTTATCGTTTCCGACGATCCGGATTTATTGTCCAAAGCTGATCCAAATCGTATTGCGAATTACCAAAAAGTAAGCGGAGAAGCCATGGTAAAATGGCGAGAGCAGCATGATGATGTTAGTTGGGTCATCTGCGCAGCTCCAAGTCAAGCCTGGGCAGATAAGGTTTTTACAGGCGAAACGAATAGCTTGGACAAACTTTGGGATGCAATCTTCAGTTCAGTACGTATAGGGGAAGTTGAACCTGTAAAGGCATGGAAAGATCATATTGGAAACTTGCTCCAAAAGGTTACTTATTTGAATGAAAAGAAATATAAGAAGTTACATTACAAAGCTGAAGGCACAGATCTAACGATTGAGCTTCATCCCTTACATCTATGGAGAAGTGGTGGAACCAAAAATCGACATGGTGTTCAATTTGTTGCGAATATGCCAACTGAGGAAGTCTTCACTTCGCCATTACGTTCAGGTGTTAATGGTTTCGTTTCGAGTAAAAAACCACTTAGCTATGCAGGTAATTTAATTGATGAGTTCAAATTAACTTTTGAGAATGGTCGAATTGTTGAAATTACAGCTAAGAAGGGAGAAGAAGTATTAAAGAACCTAGTAGAAACAGATGAAGGCTCCCATTATCTTGGTGAAATAGCCCTAGTTCCACATGACTCACCTATTTCTAACACAAACGTACTTTTCCTAAATACATTATTTGATGAAAATGCTGCAAACCATTTAGCATTAGGATTCGGTTTCCCTAACTGTATTGAAGCTGGAGAGAAAATGACGAAGGAGCAACGTGAGGATGTAGAACTTAATTCGAGTATAACTCATGTTGATTTCATGATTGGTTGTGCGGATATGGATATTGATGGTGAATTACCTGATGGTACACGTGAGCCAATCTTCCGTAAAGGGAATTGGGCTTTCTAATTGATTTTGTAGAAAAAGGAATCTTTTGTTAAATGAAGATATTCCTCCTTAAGGTAAAAAGGAGGAATAAGATGACAAGAAAAGGCTGGATTTTATCAACTCTTTGTGGTTTTTTACTTATTTTTTCCATTGAACTGTATAGTACAGTCAATTCTTATCAGAACATTATTATTCCAAAAGGGATGGATACCTTTCCTGTATACTTAATGGATTTTAGAATTGGCGAAGGTTCTACAACAATTGAATTAAATAGTTTTGCTAATACCTTCATGTGGTTAAGTTTAGTTCCGCTTTTGTTAGCAAGCTAGGTATTTCAAAGATTGTTAAAGCGTAATTTCTAGGTGCTTTTGTCTAAATGGGCTTTTCCAGCATAACGGGAAAGTCTATTTTGTTTTTCAATGAACAGGTATGAATCTTCAATTAAGTGATGGTGTCATTTTAATAAAAACAAGTTTGTGAAGTAATGTACTTAAACTAATGTGTGCGTTTATTAAATAACGTACTTCCAAAAGGAACTTCAATGTTGCTGTAAGCGAGTATTAATCTTAGAAGGGTTAATACTCTTTGATATATTAAGAAGGTTTACTTTTAAGAGTACTAATACAGACTATTAGAGATACCACATATAAGGTGGTAACGATGAAAGGGGAACCTACAAGAAGTAACACCAGTCAGAAAAAAGGAACAGCCATAGTAATAGAAATGGCAAATCAACAATTCGTATAATACTAATTTTACGAAAAATAAAATAGACGGATAGAATGTATGTTTGATATAATAAAAGAGACTAGAATTATCTAGTCTCTTTTATCACTTATATTATCTCAGCCCTGCCTGAACGGTAGCGGGGAAAAGCTATTGAACCGAACTATATATTAGCCTTTTTAAAAAATATAATCGGACTAATTTTCATCGTATCTAGATACGAGTACTCTTTTAACCCTAAATTATACAAACCGTATCTTGATATGGGGCTATAACTTATTTTTAATTATACAATTTTCCTTATTTATTGTCAATAAACACTACCAGGAGGATAAGAAAGTGTCTTTATCACCACCTCTAAAAACAGAATTAATGAATATATATTTTGATGAAAGCGGTCAGGACTCAGATAGGCCTTCTACTATGGGAGGTTTGCTAATTCCATGTTCGGTTTATAATACTGCTGAAATGATGGAACTTAATAAGCAACTGGAGTCAGGCAAAATGAAACTATATTGGACTGAATATACTGGCCACGCTGAGCTAAGGGAAAATATAAAAAAAGCAATCAATGTATTCTCAAATATTTCAAGATTTACAAAATATCAGCGTTAAATCAAATATATCAGCGATGAACAAAAACTCGACGGAGCACATGAGTCCCGTCGAGCTATTTTTCGAACTTTTTACGATAATGTGCCAAGGCAAGCAACGGGAAAATATAGCGGTAGCTGTGATAGTGTATATAAAAAGCCCCGGCCATTCCTTGTCCTTTCGGATAGGTAGTGGTCCAATCTTCTTTGTCTAGGTTCTTCAACAAAAAAGAAATACCTTTGCGGATTTCAGTGGTGGGTTTTTCTGAAACGCTTATTAATGTATCCAATGCCCAGGCAGTATGAGTTAAGGTGCTGGCTTCCAGTGGTTTATAGGTTTCGTTATTGTCACTATAACAAGACTCACCCCAGCCTCCATCGTCGTTTTGAATATGATGCAGCCAATGGATCGCTTTTTGAATCGAAGCATCACTACTAGGAACTCCTACTGCTGTTAAACCTGTCACCGCCCCCCAGGTACCGTAAATATAACAAATGCCCCATCTTCCATACCATGAACCATCCCACTCCTGGTGATTCAACAGCCAATTAACTCCCTTTTTAATACTTTGATGATCTCTCGATAAATTGGTATAGTTGCCAAAAAACTCAAGAGTACGGCCTGTGATATCTGCACACGATGGATCAGTTAGGATAAATTGACCCTTCTCAATAGGGAGAAACATAAGAAGCTTGGTATCGGTATTTTTTTCAAAAGCAGCCCAGCCGCCGTCATCGTTTTGCATCGAAAGTAACCAGTTAATCCCCCGATTCCACGCGTCAGAAGAATTCATTCTAGAAATTGACCTCAAAGATGCAGTTGTATCATCGACATCTGGATTGATTGTATTGATATCTGAAAAGCCCCAGCCTCCTGGTAAACTGTTAGGATTATGAATCACCCAATCTCCGAATTTGTCGTGCTGCCGGGCTAGTAAATACTGATTCGCTTTCAAAACCATTGAATCTTCTGGTGAAATTCTTGCTTCTTGCAGTGCGTAGCTTATTAACGAGGTATTCCACACATTTGCCGTTGTGTATTGCATATGTGGAAGTCCATTAATGGTAGTTCTCATCGCTTTAATCCCATCAATAGCGGCTTTGATAACAGGGTCTGTCTTCTTATATCCCAGTGCGAGGAGGGCGAAAATCATTAAGAAGGTAGAGCTGTAGTAGCTATAAAACGTACCATCTGCTTCTATGTGGTCGAGCATATATTTTTTTGCCCGCTGCTGTGCCAGCTCATGAAGCTGTTGTGGCAGCCCCATTAGATTCTTAACCCCTTTTTCCATAAAAGAGAAAAGGGAACGTATTTCCTCCGAACGAATCCAGGTATCAGAATCAGCACGTCCTCCACGTAAATCGGAAAGGTCAGGACTCTTTTTGGTCGTTAAGGTAAATTTCTTATCAGTGAGAATAAGCAAGGGGGTTAGATTTGCCCTGCCATATACAGAAAAGGAATAGAAATTGATTGGAAAATTGAATGGCAATAAGATTAATTCTATCGGAAGGGGGGAGAAAGTGGGCCATTTCGTATGCCCTGTTATTGATAACATTACCTTTGTAAACATACTAACTTCATTCAAACCGCCCTTGGATAAAATAAATTTTTTTGCTGCACGAAGCCGTTTATCCTGCTTTTCAAAGTATCCAGAATAGAGGAGTGCATAATAGGATTCTACAGTGGCAGTGAGATTACCAGACACTTCATCATAAAAAAGCTTCCAGGCACCATTCTTTTCTTGTCTCTGTAAAATCCTCTCAGCCAGCCCTTTAATTAATTCTTCATCATTTATTTCCAATGTCCGTAATAAAATGATCATATAGGCATCTGTCGATAATCCAGTTTCAAATGGATAATGCCAGGAGCCATCGGGAGATTGATCCCTTCTAAGTGTCTCAACCAGCCAGTCAATGCCTTTACTTGTATTGACCATCGCAAGCGTTCATCCTCTCCCAATTGAATATTCTCATCTATACATATTCAGCAGGTAGACAGAGAATTCTCGAGGGAGGTTATGATTATTTTTTTTATCAGAAACAGGGTAAAAACTCCGATTGAAACCATTAAGGATGAATTAAAAGTAAAAGTGAAAAAGAATGTAGTTATTGACTCCAATATATTAACAAAAGAGGAACATAGTCTTTTAGAAAAGATAAGAAAGAATACAAGCGAACTGAACCTTAATAATGTGACCAGAACTAAAGCTTATTTTGATGTTTACCAAAAACATCCTGAAATCCATTGGGCATTTTTAGGGCATATGGTATCTAGAAATGGCGGCTGGAATATGACCGATTTAAAAGGTGACCTCCTAACACGCTTGCTTACGAAAAAAGAAAGGAATGACTTTTTTACCTTTTTAGAACGCGGAAATTGGCTGATTTTTCAAGACGCTTATCCACAATTTTTACTATACAGTGAAAGCATAAAAAGAAAGAAACCTTTATTTTATTTGTTGCCTTATTTGAACATATCCATCTTCATGGAGACGATTTGGAATTACTTTTGGAGTGTACCTGACACCTATCTCCTCACAATGGCTCTTATCATTAATGAACAAAATTATTTGGAAAAAAGGGTAATCCAAAATCCCACCTATCAGAAGGGCGTACTTAACACGTTGGAGTTTAAGCTTCAGGATGTGCTCTCATTTAATCATATTTTGTTTCCCTATCGAAAAAAGAGCCTTGCCGGGCAAACACTCCATCAGTTTCAATCCTTACATGAGCGTATTCTTTTAGGAAAAAGATTGTATGCTGTTCTTTTTCAAAAAAAGGACTTAGTAAATCAATTTGTACAATGGGCAAAAGTACACCCCCATACAGGGTCTAGAAAAGATTATTGGCCGCATATTTTTAATAATGTTAATGAAGGTATTCCAGGAATTCCCTATCAGCTTCGCTTAAATGCCTGCAAGCTTAGATGGGGAGCAAGAAAAATGTATAGTCCGGATTTAAAGTCTGCGTGGAAAAATGTTCATCACCTAGAAGCGGAAAAGGGAGATTGGTTTAGTGAGTGGGAAATAGCTGACTATCTCTCGGAGCTTAATGAAACACAAATTAACGGGGAGATTGAATATGAATACTGTAAAACGCTTGAAAGGCTTGAACTTGCCGCCTTGGCAAAAAAAGTCATTACCATTTTTGATTAAAGAATATGGCCCTGTAATCATATTGGCTATATTGCTGGGTACTTCCTTGGATCTTTACTTTGTTGACAAGAAAATGTACATGTTCCCAATTCGACCATTTCCTGAGGTGTTGTCGTTTAATATTGCCTTCACCTTTGTAGGATTGCCAATTCTCGTTCTGGTTTACTTAATGATGATGAAAAAGGTTACGAAATGGGGAAAGATTGGAATTATTATATTTCTAAGCTTACTAATGCCTATATTTGAAAGGTTTTCTGAACTCTTTGGTTTATTCGAGCATTCTGTTGATTGGAAGCATATCTATAGCTTTTATGGCTATCTGGTTTTCTTTTCGTTTATTTTCTTATTTTATCAATTGACTAATAAAGAGCATTAAAAAAGCCAAGACTGAGGTCTTGGCTTCTTGTAATGCCGCTACCAACGACACTACGTACCCCTTCCGTCCGTACAGTGGTTAAGTGTCCCGCAACAAGCGAATGTTCGGAAGGGGTACTGTTATAATACCACAATATTGAGGATTTAATCCATGAAACTTTCTTTTCTGTTAGGAAAAGTGTATGATAAAAATGATTTTTTACATAAAGGAGATGTTCATTGTGGCTAAAAAAGGACACATTCAAATGCAAAACGGAGAAAAAATTGAATTCGATTTATATCCAAACGAAGCACCTGGTACTGTTGCAAACTTTGAAAAGTTAGCAAAAGAAGGTTTTTACAATGGGTTGAATTTTCACCGCGTTATACCTGGATTTGTAAGCCAAGGTGGGTGCCCAACTGGAACTGGAACGGGTGGCCCTGGTTACACAATTAAATGTGAAACACAAGGAAATCCACACACACATGTACCAGGTTCTCTTTCTATGGCGCATGCTGGTAAAGATACAGGCGGCAGCCAATTCTTTATCGTTCATGAGTCCCAACCGCATCTAAATGGTGTTCACACTGTTTTCGGTAAAGTGACTTCTGGTCTTGAAGCAGCAAAAGCAATGCGCAATGGCGATGTTATGGAAAAAGTAGAAGTATACGACGAAGAATAGGATTTACGAAAGGAGCCGAGCAATTGGGCTCTTTTTTCGTATATTCAAAACGCAAGAATGAATCCAATCTCTCAGGGCAAATTAACGTAAAAACATCAATATGGGAGGTTTTTATGAAAAGATTTGCTCTTTTACTCATCCCGTTTTTGTTGCTCTCCATGCAAAATCCAGCTTTAGCTAAAAAGAATGAAAAGCAGCTTAAGGCTGCTATTATTATTGATGACTTCGGGGGAGGGACGGGTGGAGTTAGAGATTTTCTTGAAGGAAACATTCCAATTACTGCTGCAGTCATGCCTTTTACCGAACACTCGAAGGAACACGCCGAATGGGCCCATAAAAATGGATTTGAAGTCATCGTTCATTTACCGATGCAGCCAAAAAGAGGAAAGCGCTCGTGGCTCGGTCCGAAACCGATTACGGTAGATCTTTCATCAAAAGAGGTAAAGCAAAGGGTGGAGGATGCATTAAAGTCCGTTCCCTATGCAGTTGGGATGAACAACCATATGGGTTCGCTAGCAGTCGAGGATGAGGAAATCGTAAGAGCGATTGTAGCAGTTGCCAAGGAGAAAAAGTTGTATATTATCGATAGCGGTACAAGCCCTAAATCAAAGTTTCCAAAAGTTACAGAGGAAATGAACGTCCCGCTTTTAAAAAGAGATGTCTTCCTAGATGATATTTCCTCCTCAAGCCATGTCAGAAAACAGATGAAGAGATTAGCTAAAATAACTGAATTTACAGGCAAGGGAATTGCGATTGGACATGTTGGAGTCACAGGAAAGGTATGTTCAGTAGGGATTTTTCAATCAATGGATGAATTTAAAAGACGCAACATCAAAATAGTTCCAGCTTCACAGCTATTTGCAACAAAATTAACAGAACAATATCTTATCCCATAAAAAAAGACAACATAAAGTTGTCTTTTTTTGAGGTTTAGCTTTGTTTATTCTTCCTCTCATAAAAGAATTGGAAAATATATAGTAGACCTGCTTTGAATAAGAAGATGAGGAAAAAGCGGAATTTACTTAATTTAATTAAAGAGGCATATCCGAGTTTTTTTAATATAGGAACTTGGAAATAAACAAAAAAAATATTAACACTGAAATTTGTAATAAAGTATCTTTTCAAATGACCATATGTAAATTTCATGATCCATAGGGTTCCAATGAAGAAGGGGCCAACTATGAATGGGAGTTCTCCAATAACTTTTGGAAACAGTTTTTTATGAAATAACCACCAAAGTTTCTTGTGCGCAAACATGCCCTCAACTAGTACAAACATACAAATAAACAATGCGCCTGGTGTAAATCGCTTAAATGTTCTTTTTCCTAAAAAAGGTGCAGAGAGCCAGGGGATAATCATCATGACTGTATAGACAAGCTTTTCATATCTTGTTAAGAATTTAATTAAGTATTTCATAGGGGACTTCCTTTTTTAGTTATTTTGCCTGTTTTATGGAAATTTATTTCGTTATTATTGAAAAACATAAGACAGCAAAATCGCAGTGCTTTCCATTATTAAGTAAAGCTGATAAAATGACTCCTATCAATCTATAAAAGATAGTAACAGGAGAGGGATACCATAATGAAATTTGTTTCTTGGAACGTTAATGGGCTAAGAGCCTGTGTAAATAAAGGATTTTTAGATTATTTTAAAGAAGTTAATGCAGATATTTTCTGCGTACAGGAGACAAAATTACAGGAGGGGCAAATTAACCTTGAACTTGAGGGATACCATCAATATTGGAATTACGCAGTCAAAAAGGGCTATTCAGGTACGGCTGTTTTCACAAAAAAGGAACCAATTTCAGTCTCTTATGGTTTAGGGAAGGAAGATTCACAAGATGAAGGCCGAATTCTTACGTTAGAATTTGAGGGTTTTTATCTTGTAAATGTTTATACTCCGAATTCTCAAAGAGATTTAGCAAGAATAGATTTCAGATTAGATTGGGAAGACAGGATTATCTCACATTTAAAAGATTTAGATCAAGTTAAGCCTGTAGTTTTATGCGGTGATTTAAATGTGGCTCATCAGGAAATTGACTTGAGAAATCCAAAATCAAATTTAGGTAATTCTGGCTTTACAGTGGAGGAACGCGGAAAAATGACTTCCCTCCTGGAGTCAGGATTTGTAGATAGCTACCGCCATTTTTATCCAGATAAAGAAGGGTCTTACACATGGTGGAGTTACATGGCTAAGGTTCGTGAGCGGAATATTGGCTGGCGGATTGATTATTTTATTGTCTCAGAAAAACTTCGTGACTCTTTAATTTCTGCAGATATTCATTGTGAAATAATGGGCAGCGATCATTGCCCAGTTGTTCTAGAATTTGAAATGTAAAACCTTATAAGTTTTACTTATGATGAATCATAAAAACCTCGTAATTTTAATTATTAACTGAATAGATTAAATTAGAATTAAGAGGTGATTCTCATGGATATAAAAAAAGGCGTTCAGCAGCAATTTGGAAAAAATGCAAGCTCTTACGTTTCAAGTCCCATTCATAAGGATGGAAAAGACTTAACGAAAATGGTGGAAATGGCTAACCTAAAAGGACAGGAAGTTCTGCTTGATATTGCAACAGGCGGCGGTCATACAGCTAATGCTTTTGCACCATTGGTTAAAAAGGTAACGGCAGTAGATCTAACTGCAGAAATGCTGAAAGCGGCTGAGAATTTCATTAAAGATAATGGTCATCAAAATGTTGAATTTATACAAGGAGATGCTGAGAAGCTGCCATTTAGGGATGAGTCATTTGATATTGTTACCTGTAGAATTGCGCCACATCATTTTCCTCATGTGGATTCATTCATTAAGGAAGTACACCGGGTATTAAAGCCTAATGGACAATTTTTACTGGATGATAATGTAGTCCCAGAGAATAAAGAATACGATCATTTCTATAATACCATTGAAAAGTTAAGGGATTATAGCCATTTTCGTTCTTGGAAAAAATCTGAATGGATCCAAAAGCTTGAGGATAGTGGTTTGGAAATATTTGAATGGCACCGATTCGAGAAGACTTTTCGTTTTGAATCATGGTGTGCGAACATGAAGCTGCCAGAACCTGAAAAGAATCATTTAACTCAATTGATACTAAAATCATCCAAAGAAATCCAAAAAAAATTTAGAATTCAGATTGAGAATGATAAAGTTATTTCTTTTGTTGGAGAAGCCATAGTTTTAAAAGCGATTAAAAGGTAAGTAAAAACCCATAGTATAAAAGAGGATAATCTCTTTTATACTATGGGTTTTTAAAATTCAAAAGGACTGTGCAGGTCATTTAGCGCTGTTCCAAAAACATCAAATTCAGGTGATTTTTCACCGTTACTTGAGTTTTCATCCTGATTTTCCTGATTCGTAAGAACTTTGTCAGCATCTTTTTTCTGGATATAACTCAAGGTTACATCATCTCCTTTTTTGGGAATGAATTATATTGTATTTTTTCCCATTAAAAAGGTTCTAAACCAATTTTTTATTTTTTTCGATACAAAATCTTTGTGTGGTTTTAGGATTTTAAAATATTTTGGGATAATTTATTTGTGTTTTTCACTTCCAAAAAAATCTTTAAAATTTGGTGTTGATTTTTGTCGTAATTCGTTGTAAGATTATCAATGTCGCCGATACGATGTGGCGAAGTTAGCAACATACTTTTCTATTTAGTTTTAAATACATGCGGGTGTGGCGGAATTGGCAGACGCACCAGACTTAGGATCTGGCGCCGCAAGGCGTGGGGGTTCGACTCCCTTCACCCGCACCAATTAGTTTGATATGCGGAAGTAGTTCAGTGGTAGAACACCACCTTGCCAAGGTGGGGGTCGCGGGTTCGAATCCCGTCTTCCGCTCCAATGTTGCCGGGGTGGCGGAACTGGCAGACGCACAGGACTTAAAATCCTGCGGTAGGTGACTACCGTACCGGTTCGATTCCGGTCCTCGGCACCAATGTTTTTTCGCGCTAGCGAAAATAACTTACAATAAAAATATGCGCCCGTAGCTCAATTGGATAGAGCGTCTGACTACGGATCAGAAGGTTGTGGATTCGACTTCTTCCGGGCGCGCCATATTTTATCGGGAAGTAGCTCAGCTTGGTAGAGCACTTGGTTTGGGACCAAGGGGTCGCAGGTTCGAATCCTGTCTTCCCGACCATTACCTTTAATTTGCCCAAATTGGGGCCTTAGCTCAGCTGGGAGAGCGCCTGCTTTGCACGCAGGAGGTCAGCGGTTCGATCCCGCTAGGCTCCACCAAGATTTTTTGCGAAGCAAAATAATCAAAGTTTTTTTACGCTAGTAAAAATAACCAATATTTTTTACGCAAAGTAAATAACTTGCAACTTAATTAGATTTTGGCGGTGTAGCTCAGCTGGCTAGAGCGTACGGTTCATACCCGTAAGGTCGGGGGTTCGATCCCCTCCGCCGCTACCAAGGTTTTTTACGAAGTAAAATAACCAAAGTTTTGTGCAGTATATTATATTTGGAGGAATACCCAAGTCTGGCTGAAGGGATCGGTCTTGAAAACCGACAGGCGGGTAACACCGCGCGGGGGTTCGAATCCCTCTTCCTCCTCCATTAATTTAATAATTCATTTCTCCAATGTGGAGGGGTAGCGAAGTGGCTAAACGCGGCGGACTGTAAATCCGCTCCCTCCGGGTTCGGCGGTTCGAATCCGTCCCCCTCCACCAAGTTTTTTCAAGTAGTGAAAATAACCAATACTTTTTCATGATTGTGAAATTAAATTTCCATTATAGGGGTATAGTTTAAAGGTAGAACGAAGGTCTCCAAAACCTTTGGTGTGGGTTCAATTCCTACTACCCCTGCCAATGATTTGCCGGTGTGGCGGAATTGGCAGACGCGCACGACTCAAAATCGTGTTCCGTGAGGAGTGTCGGTTCGACCCCGACCACCGGTATACAAAATATTGATACATCAAGGCTTCCAGCATTCTGTTGGGAGTCTTTTTGTTTGCTTCGCATAAGATTCAAACTAGGCAAAATCGTATGCTTCAAATCTTATGCTGAGGAGGAAGAAAAATGTCGAGAAGAGGTTTGTTAACAGAAGAGGAGCTGCAAATAGTTAGAAAGCAACTAACTGATGAAGAAGCAATTGCAAAGTTCGAGAGAGACTGCCAACTGAAAAATTTAAGACCTTCAACAATAGAATTTTATAAGAACGAGTTTAAAGCTGTAAAAAGTTCATTAGTCGAAATGGAGATTAGGAAAGAAGTAGTTGAGCTTAAAAAGAAAGACATTGAGCAGCTAATTCTTCACTTAAAGGACAAAATTAAGATTGTCAGTATCAACACGAGGATTAGAGCTTTGAGCGCATTCTTCAATTATTTGTACAGAATTAGAGCAGTTACTCCGAATCCAATGAAAAATATTCAGCAGCTTAGAGATCGTCAAAGAGTCATTGAAACTTTGGAAGATGATGAAATTCTGCGACTAACTAAGTATATGAAAAAGCAAAGAAGTTTCATTGGAGAAAGAGATTTAACAATCTTTTTAGTAATGCTCGATACTGGAATTAGATTGGCAGAAACAGTAGGAATAAAAGTTGAGGATGTAAGGAAGAACAAGCTATTTATTAGAAATACAAAAAACCTAACAGAAAGGATTGTTTATCCGTCTAAGAAAGTCCAGGCTATTCTTGAGAACTACTTAAAACTGAGAGGAGATTTATCTCATGAACAACTGTTTATAAATAGAGATAACAAACCTTTGAGACCAAGAAGCATCCAAACAAGATTTGAAAAGTATAAAGATGAAGTAGGAATCGAGAAACAATTCAGTCCTCATATCTTGAGACATACTTATGCGAAACGTTCAATATTAGCTGGTATGGATGCATTTTCATTGGCAGCATTATTGGGCCATAGTGATCTTTCTGTTACTAAGAAATATGTGGCATTATGGGGAAATGACTTAGAAGAAAAAGCAAAGAAATACAGTTCAATTGACAAACTAGATATTTAAAATAAATTCCATAAATTGGAATACTTATATTTTCTTTAGTGCTTTAAAGTGATAAAATATAATTATAAAATAAAACCTTGTCCATCATAGAGCGGCAACTCTAGGGCAAGGTTCACACAAAACAGTAGATAGACTTCTACCTCAAGATTAGCATCTCTCCTTCTGTATGTCAAAGGAGAAATGGAAAATATGTTATTAAATGGAAAATCTGAAGAATTAAAGAAGTATAGCAAAGGTACATTCAAGAAAGAAGCATTTTTACAATCAATCAAAGAACGTTGGGAGCTTACTGACTTACAAATCAGAGAAGCTTATATGGTTGCGGATTTGGCTGTAAAAGGAGACGGAGCTTTTTCAGTCTCTTATGGCAAGTTCATTAAAATGTTTGAAGAACGTTTCGATATGGAAATCAGCTTATCTTCGTAAAAATTACTTTAACAACATTTACTTTATTAATATAAGGACTTTATCATAATGAATAGTATAAAATATCAATTTTATTTTCAAATTTACATTTTTAAAAAGGTCGATACAATTACTCCATAAAATGAAATGGAGCTGATTACTATGAACCAAACTATGAAATTAATCATTCAAAAAGCAAAACCATTTTATTACCAAGCTATGTCGCAACTAACTCCAGAACAACAAATTATATCACGCATATTATTTGAGATTGGAGCAAGCGTTAGAGAGCAAGCAATAGTTGAAATTAACAAAAATCTTTTCATGGACAATGTTAAATATGCCATCAAGAAAATGAAGCATAATAGGTCAACTTTCAAACCATCATTGAACCAAGTTAAAAAGACTATGAAAAGACTGGAGCAAATTGGATATATGAAATTGGACGAGGACGGCCTACCACTGTGGTTTTACGGATTTTATGGATTTTGTACAGCAACGATCATCTTATGCATGATGATTAAGGCTGCCATCTAATTGAATAAATGGACTACTTCTTTATACATAGGGAAGTAGTCCTACTAAATTTATAAAAAGTAAATATATTACAAAATAACAGTATACTAATTTTGTAAATTGTAATATAATTGTAATATATTTATGTATATAGAAATAGTATTTTGTAAGGTGATGGTTTGGGTTGAGCACAAACGAAAATCCCTTATTGGATGAAGGGAAAGAACGGTTATTATCTTGGATTTAAAAAAGAAAAAACTAGCGAAATGGTTACGATCAGCTCAAAAACTAAAAAGAAAGTTGATAAATTAGTTGAGAGTGCTGAAAAATTAGTAATCTTATTTGCAGCAGAAAACTTTGAAGTATTTGGAAGTAATCCAGATGATGTCAAAGAACTAGAAAGACGTATCAATAATCTACTTAATTAATAGGAGGAATCATATATTATGAGTGCATTTTTACTTGTTGTTGGATTTTTAGGGTTAATAGTTTCATTGGTATTGCTTGTATTCGGTCTAATCAAACGAAATGGTAAAGTTAAAAGAAACTTAATACTAATAGTTGTATGTTTTATAATGTGGGGAGTCGGCGCTGAAACGGATACATCTACTGAAACAGCTGAACCTGCAACGACTGATGTAAAACAAGAAGAGCCAGCTAAAAAAGAGAAGTCTGTGGAAGAAAAAGCTAAGGAAGAAGCTGAAGCTGAAGCTAAAGCTGAAGAAGAAGCTAAGGCAAAAGCTGAAGAGGAAGCTCGTAAGAAAGCCGAAGAGGAAGCAGCAGCCAAGGCAGCAGCTGAAGCAGCAGCAGCTGAAGCAGCAAAACCTAAATTAACTCTTTCTCAAGAAAACGCATTAAGAGCAGCAAAGAGTTACCTCGATTATACAGCATTTTCTAGGCAAGGTCTTATTAAACAGTTAGAGTACGAAGGTTACAGCAATCAAGATGCAACATTCGCAGTCGATAACATTACAGTTGATTGGAACGAACAAGCTGTACTATCTGGTAAAAACTATCTAGATTATACAGCATTTTCAAGAAGTGGATTAATTGACCAATTAGTATATGAAGGATTCAGTACAGAACAAGCAACATATGCAGTCGATCAAATCGGTTTATAATAATAATATTGAGAGGGCGAAAAGCTCTCTTTTTATTTTAAAAATTAAAAATGTCCACGTGGAGTGGATTTTAGGTAAAATTGATAATCCAAAAAGTCTTTAATACCAATACTTCCAGGACTTGTGTACACTGGAAAAGACACAAAAGTGTAGAGACGCGTTATTTTTACACCTTGTGGTAAGATAGTAAGGTCTATGAGATTTTGTCTTTTAACCTTTCAGTATATAAAATAAAAATTTTATGTTATGTTTGCTTTACACTTCCACGATATGTAGATAAACATACGTTGAGGTGATTAGAATGCTGCTAACTAAGGAAGAACTCGAAAAGCATTTACTAGACAAAATGACTAACCAAGATATAGCAAATATCTATGAAGCTACATTTCAAAAGATAATCCAGCTTGTTAAGAAGTATAAGCTCAATCCAGACGAGCTAAGAAAGATAGACAAATTTATAGTTTACGAGCATTGGCATGACAATGAAATCGTATATGTCGGAAGTGGAGTCTGGTATCGTTGCAGAAGGTATACGAACAGAAGAAATCAAGGACATAGAAAACTGATGGAAGAAGGAAGGCTTCAATATAAAATTGTTGCTGAATTTGATACTGAAGATGAAGCGAGAAAATATGAAGCCGAACTTATTGGAAGATACAAAAAAATAGGACAAGCAAAATTTAATAAAAAACGATTTTAAGCTTGACCGAAAAAGATGACTTAAGGCATAATTAGAAGTAATCTTATGCTGAATTTTCCAATAATGGAAACGGAATGCAGATATATCAATATCCGGTGACTTGGAATATAAGAGTTTCGACTCAAAATCGTGTTCCCTGAGGAGTGTCGGTTCGACCCCGACCACCGGTATCCCAAGATCAAAAAGAGTAAATTTTTTTAAAAAAACACTCACAATGTTGTTAAATCAACTTTGTGAGTGTTTTTTTGTTTTTTAGGAAAAAGACTGAAAAAGAGTATCTTTAATTATTGTCATTCGGCTTCCTTTATAAAAGTAAATAGGCAACAAGGGTACCTATTAGACCAGTAAACAAGGCAAACGGCATATTTTTCAAAGTGATTCGATATGGACTCTGTTCTAAATTTTCTGAAGTCAGTGTAACTAGCAAGCCATAGGTTCCTACGGTGAAGGTAGCTACATAACCAGTTATCAAAACAATTGCAATACTGACTGGGTTCATAATTTCTAATAAAGGCGTAATAATCCCAGTTAAAATACCAACAGTGGCTATCGGGTGAATACCAAACAAACTTAAGAAAACAAAAACAGCTTGGATTAAAAATAATAAAATAAATGATTAATCTGAAACTAGTAAAAGAGGTTTCTGGATAAAATCTAAAAACGATGATTCATTTAAACTGTTTGAAAACAAAGATAGAGATATAAAAAGAACGACAAAATTTTGCATGGTATTTGTCTTGGTTTTCCATGTATTCCAACCAATCACCCAAAGTCGACGACTTCTTTTCATGATTATCGACCAAACAAACGCAAATGGGAAAATCAGGAGCGTTACCGTTAAAGGAAAACCTAACCCAAATAATTTGCCTAAAAAAATGACAAGGGTTAAAAACAAGGCAAGCGAAAGGACTAAGTGGCTAACTTTTTTTGTTAATTCCTTCACATCTATATCCTGTTGTTTATCTTCAATGGAGTTCCCATATGAATATTTTTTATAATGAATTCGCCCCTATAGTGAATCCACTAACATAGTGACCACCGTAATCAATAGCAACCAAGGCAATAAAGAAACATAGTCAACCCCCGTAGTAAAGATGGCTACGGCTAACGTTATCTCCAATGGGCTCCATGCCAAGGCCAATGAATATCCTCTTAGTGTTGAAGTGGTTATAAATGAATTACGCAGTTCTTTGCTAAGTGAAGCAAAATTCGTCTTTAGTACTTCTTGAGCAATGGTCGCAGCAGGTAAATTCAAAAATGCCGCCAAGGTATGTGTAATGATTGAGCTGCGCGGGTACAGCTTGCCTAAGTCAGAAACGTTGGATTTTATTAGTTGATTTAAACTACGGTCAAATCGGCCAATTTGAACGACCGTATTCATCCAAGGCAGCATTGCTAAAAGGGCTAACAATGATAGATTGGATGTTAGTAATTCTGGAATATATAGCAGAGGCTGCCCCTTTGTAAAATATATATAACCACCCATAGCAAGGAATGTCCCCCCAAGGGTTTTAAACAGTCTTGTTGCTAATGGAAAAGAAATAATTAATATGATTATAGTAATGATACCTAAAAAATAGTTTAAGCCTTCACTAGCTATAAACAGATTACTAATATAGATGATAAATATAAAAGAATAAAATACATATAGATAGCGAAAAAAAGGATGTTGTTTCACGGTGACCTCCAAAATATTGCCTATAATTAGATAAAATCTATGAATTCCCTTTATAAAGTCTATTTAATAGAACGATAATAATATTTAATTTCTTATTTAGAAAAGATAAATATTATATAGAAACTTCATTATATCAATTATGCAAAAGCTATCAAGTAGTTTTCATGCTACCTAAGTCTAAAGGGGAGAGAGATAACGTCTAATCCTCACTCTGTAATTCAGCGAACTTATTAGATTAAAATGTGAAAATTTAAAAAACCACTCATAAATGCTGTTGAATCAGCATTTGTGAGTGGTTTTGTTTTGTCGAAAAAGGGATTATAAGATGAGTTCAGCTTTGCTATGCGCTTAATTTTTCTTGTTTACTCAGGACTTTTTTATACGCCAGATTTGCAGAAGAAAGTACTACAAGACCTAATATGCTCACGCTGAAAAAGAATCCGATACCAGATAAATAGGTAACAGCGAAGTACACGGCAGCAAATCCAAAAATAATAAATAGACTAGGAATCGGATTGGAAATTGTAAGGAGAAGTGCATTTTTAATATGAACTCCTAATGCTTGATCAACTTCTACATAGGAAGCCATTGTATAACAAATGATGAGAAAATAAATACAACTCATAAAAATGCTTGAATAAAAAAGAAAAGAGGACATGTTATTTGATGTTGATTGTATAAATCGGATATTCACAAACAAAATAAAACCGATTGCTACGATGATTAATCCTAATTTATTACTATTAATAAATTCCTTTTTATAATAGTGCCAAAAAGTTTGGAATACCGGTGGATGATTTTTTCGGATAAACTGTCTTAAGGTAGCTAACATGGCAATTGTTGCTGGAAAAAATCCAAAAAACACGAGTCCACTTAAAGTAAAAAGAATCCATAATAGATTAATATAAGCTAGTCTTGCTACCCAATCACAAAAGGTATAAACCGCATTTGAAAATGAACCTAATTGCATGGTACTCCCTCCTTACACATAAATATATCATGCACAGAGGGAGTAATTTTCACTTTTTCAAATGAAGTAAAAATTTTATCTAATAAGTAAAAATAATGCATGAAATAGGAAGAAAATTAACCAACTTAAATGTGAAATTAAATACATGACAAAAGTAGTAAAAATTTTCTCAATAATGTAAAAATTCAACATTGTTGAAAGCGATTTCAATAACTATACTAAAGCTACAATAAAGACGAAGGGGTGAAAAATTGTGAATAGTGAGGTAAAGGTTGAAACAAAAGTTGTCCAAACAACAAAAAGTAAAATACGCAAAAGAGCAAAAAAAGGTTCTCCTTTTAGTAGCTGGAAGGAAAATTTAGCAGGTTATGCCTTTATAGGACCAATGTTCATTGGAACTTCTATATTAGTATTGTTTCCGATTCTCTCTTCATTTGTTTTAAGTTTTACCGATTGGAATTTTGTATCTGGCTACGAAAATGCTAAATTTGTAGGATTTGAAAATTTCACGAAATTACTTACCAATGCATTATTCCTTAAAGGATTATTTAATAATGTTCTCTTAATTTTAGCGGTACCTATTACTTTGCTTTTTTCTCTTGCGCTAGCTGTAATCATTAATAAATATGTTTATTTGAAAGATCTGTTTAAAGTGATTTATTTTATGCCGTTTATTTCGAGCGTTGTAGCGGTTGCAGTTGTCTTTCAAGTGCTTTTTCATCCAACAAAGGGTCCTATAAACCAATTACTCTTGAAGCTTGGGGTTGATAATCCACCTGGTTGGATAGCCGATGTTACCTTTGCGTTACCATCTGTTATGCTAATTATGGTTTGGACCGGAATTGGCTTTAATTTGATCATTTACTTGGCGGGTTTGCAGAACATACCTAAAGAATTATATGAAGCAGCACAAATCGATGGTGCTACCGCTTGGTCTCAATTTATGAAGATTACGATTCCATTAGTGTCACCTACAACTTTTCTATTGTTTGTTACAGGTGTTATTTCAAGTTTTAAAGTATTTGATTTAATCATTGTTTTAACAAATGGCGGACCAGCAAATTCAACCATCACACCAGTTGTTTATTTGTATCAGCAAGCATTTGTTGAACTCAAAACAGGCTACGCTTCCGCAATTTCATTAGTGATGTTCGTTATTATTTTAATCATTACTTATATTCAATTTATTGGTCAGAAAAAATGGGTGAATTATTAAAAATAAGGCTGTGTTAAAGGTAAATGTTGATTTTAGAACCTGTTGATTTGTGCGGAAGGCGCGAGACTCCTGCAGGAGGACGGGACAGGGGAGACCCCGCAGTCGCTTTAGCGACGAGGAGGCTTCCCGAACCGCCTGCGGAAAGCGAAGCGCCTAGAGCACAAATCAACAGCCCAATTTAACACAGCCAAAAAGAAAGGAGAAGTAAAGATGGTTGAAAGAATAGATATGCGAAAATTGATCGTGACTGCCATTATGGTTCTAATAGGAATTGCTTTTCTAATGCCATTTTTTTGGATGATATCTGCTTCTTTTAAAGTAGAGGAGGAAGTATTAACTTTTCCAATCCAATGGATTCCTGAAAATTGGAATGCGGTTGAAAATTATAAAGAGGTTTGGACAGGTTCTATGCCATTCCTTCTATTATATTGGAATTCTATCAAAGTAACGGTTCTAACCACACTCGTTTCATGTACGATTTCATGTTTAGCGGCCTATGGATTTGCAAAAATTAATTTTAAAGGAAGAGATTTCATCTTTTTAATCGTATTGGCCACTTTTATGATTCCGCCTCAAACATTGTTAGTTACACAATTTCTACTATATAGATGGCTGGGTCTTTATGAAACCCACACTGGACTCATTCTATTAAATAGTTTCAGTGTATTTGGAACGTTTATGCTGCGCCAATTCTATCTCGGAATTAGTAATGAAATCATAGAATCAGCGAAAATGGATGGAGCAGGTCATTTTAGAATTTTCACTTCAATTGCTTTACCATTAGTAAGACCTGCAATCGCAACGTATGCAATCTTACGTTTTATCTGGACCTGGAATGACTTCCAAAATCCATTAATTTTCCTAAGGTCAAAAGAATTATATACCATTCAGCTTGGTGTACAGAGTTTTTCAGATCAACATGGCAGCGTTTACTCCTTGATGATGGCAGCATCTGTGTCCGCCATTTTACCTTTACTGATTATCTTCATAATCGGACAGAAAAATGTTATTGAAGGAATACAGCTTGGTGGAGTGAAAGGTTAAAACGGTATGTACTCTCTCTATTTATATAGAGAGAGTTGATATACAAACAATATAAATAAGGGGGAAAGTATGATGTTGAAAAAATGGGGTTCATTGTTACTAGTTGGACTGATTGCAATGTTTATGTTAGCAGCCTGTTCAGGAAACGATAAAACTTCATCAGATAAAGGTAAATCTGATTCATCTGATGAAGAAGTTACGTTGAAATTTGTCCACTGGGTTAATGAAGATGTTGGGAAATGGGAAAGTGCCATTGCAAAATATGAAGCAGAGAATCCAGGAATAAAAGTGGAATCAATCCCACTTGTAGAAAACATGAACTCTGTGGATTATTTCAAGCAGTTAGATTTAATGGCCTCAGCGGGTGATGAAATGGATGTGATTATGTTCAACAATCCTCAAGAATTAGCAAAACGGGTTGATGCTGGACTGGTTGAACCAATCACTAAATTTGTTGAAAAAGAAGGCATTGATATTAATGAAGTATACAATAATAGTTATCCGGCTTTTGGAGGAGAGAACTATGGCTTGCCGATGAAAAACATCACGATGCTTATTATGCTAAATAAAGCGCATCTTGATGAAGCTGGCTTAGAAATTCCGACTGATTGGACTTGGGATGACTATGCAGAATACGCTAAAAAGTTAACAACAGACAAGCATTATGGATCTTATTTGCACTCTTGGCATAATTTCCATTCTGTTTTAAAAACGATGAGTAAAGCAGAAGATAATTTAATTTTACACGAAGATGGAACATCAAATGCAGATGATCCGATGTTACGCGCATCATTAGAACTAAGAAATCAATTAGAAAATGTGGATAAATCATCCGTTCCATTTACTGAAATTTTATCGCAAAAAATGGATTATCGTCAGCAATTCTTTAGTCAATCAGCTTCAATGGTTCCTACCGGAAGCTTTATGATTACAGAATGGGGTCAATTTACACCAGAATTTGAAATAGCTTGGGCGCCATGGCCAAAAAATAAGGAAAGTGATAAAGCAGTTGCCGTAATGAGTGGTGATTTACTATCTATCGCAAAAAGCTCGAAACACAAGCAAGAGGCGTATGAATTCATGCGATGGTTGTCAACAGAAGGTATTGTAGAACAAGGAATCTGGACACCTTCTTGGAAAGAAGCTGATATGGACAAAGCGTTAGAAACAGTGGTGAATGGAACCAAAAAACCTGATGCCGTTCATATGGAATCATTGAGGAATGCACTTACAACTGTTGAGCCAAGTGAAGTTATTACCCCAGCTCCTTATATTACTGAAGTTTTTACAGAATTTGGGGCAGAGGTGGAATTGTATCTCCTTGGTGAACAGGATCTTGATAAAACAATGAAAAATATCGAAGAAAAAGTACAAGCGATAGTAGATGCAAATAAATAATTAGAATATTCATGCTATAATAGAGGGAAAACAGACATGTTTTCTCTCTATTTTTCTTGTTTAACTATTGGAAGCGGTGGTCATCATTGAATTTTATATGGAAAACAATAAAGCAAATGTCGCTAAGAATGAGATTAATTATTTCAGTTATTCTCTGCATTTTATTTCCGTGGGTTAGTACCTATATTGTCTCAAACTATTTTACAAAGGATGTATTAGAACGACGTGCTGCAACACAATCAGAAGATGATTTAAGAATGCTTGAATTAGGAATAAAGAATATGTTAGATGATATTATGTATACCTCTAATTATATTCAATTTGATTCAAACATGAGTCAGTTACTAAAAACGCATAAGTTAATTGATGCAGATTCCACTAATGTAAAACAAAAAATAGCCCTTAATTATATACATATATCAAATGAATTGTCTGGAATTACTGATTTATTAATGCCTTTGTATATTACCATCATGTTTAAAAACGACCTATATTACACCAATTATTCTCCAATAGATTTTAATCCGTTAGAATTTAAAGAAAAACCATGGTTTAAAAAATTGGATAATTTAAGTTTTTATCAAACCTATTGGTTAGGTGCACACCCAACTTATATTAAATCCGAGAGAGATACTTACCCATATCTCATCACCATAGGTAGAAGAATTCAAAGTGCGTATTCCTCCAATTCCTATTTAATTATTAGTTTAAAAGAAAATGAGATTAAGAAGCTTTTTAGTCAATATCAAAGTGAAAAGAGAGTGAAATTTTATTTGACCAACAAAGATGGAGATATCTACTCGAGTTTGAATACAGATGAGGTAGGAACGACATTACCATATGACGTTGCTAACAATGATTATCAAATTGTTGACTATGAAGAAGAGAAGCACTTATTGGTCTCCTATCCAGTGTCCTATTCGGATTGGAGATTGGTAAGCCTTGTACCATATAAGGATACCATTGGTTCTATCAATATGGTAACGAGAACGACTATTTTAATTCAAGGTGGTTTTTTAGTTCTATTTTTAATTGGACTTATCATGCTTGTCCGAGAATTTACGAAACCAATTACAAGGTTACACCAAGTAACAAAAGCCATAAAACAGGGGGACTTAACCGCTAGGATACCGTTATCTGGTAGTAATGATGTTGCTCAATTAGGCCAATCTTTCAATCATATGTTGGATACCATCGAGGAAATGATTGAACAGATAAAAGTTAAGGAAGAAGCGAAACGAAATGCTGAATTAGAAATGCTTCAAGCACAGATTAACCCGCATTTTTTATTTAACGTTTTAAATGCGATTCGCTTAAAAATAAAAATGGACGGTAATGCTGGCAGTGCTTCACTCATTTATTCACTATCAGCACTCCTTCGAATGACAATCAATCGTAATAATGCATTTATTTCTTTAGAAGAAGAGGTAACGATTGTGAAGCATTACGTTGATTTAATGAATTTTCGTCACCAACATGATGTTGAACTGGAGATAGATGTGAGCGATACTGCTTCTAGTATCGAAGTGCCAAGATTTTTTCTCCAACCAGTAATTGAAAACGCCATCATTCATGGGAAAAATAATAGAAAAGTAACTATCAGAATAATGGCAAATGAACAAAGTAAGAACCAATTGGAGTTAATCGTTACTGACAATGGAAAAGGGATGGATGCAGCCACATTAGAACGATTACAAGAGAAGGTTTTTAAATCAAATAGTAATACCTTTATTAAAAGCAACCAATCGTTTAATGGAATAGGAGTGCAAAATGTCTACCAAAGGATGAAATTGATTTATGGAGAAGAATTTCAAATGACGATAGACAGTATTGAAGGGGAAGGAACGACTTTAACATTGCATATTCCAGTGGATAGGGGTGAGTAGGATGTATGATGTAGTTTTGGTAGATGATGATGTGATCGTTATTGAGTTTTTGAAGAAAGTGATTCCATGGCAGGACTATGGATTCCAAGTAGTCGCAAACTTTCAAGATAGTAGTGATGCTTTAATATTTATGCTAGAAAACCCTTATGATGTACTGATTACGGATATTGGAATGCCAAAACTTAATGGAATTGAATTAATTGAGAAACTGAAAAGCTCTAAAATCAATTCATATAATGTTATCCTTTCTTGCCATGAAGAGTTTACCTTTGCACAACAAGCCATCAAATTAGAAGCCTATGATTATATTTTAAAAGAATCTATGGAAGAAAGTAATATCATTGATTTACTTGATAGATTAAAGAATAAGATAAACCAAGAACGATTTTCTAGTAACCAACACTTAAAAGTCACCCAATTTTTAGAAATGACGACTAGAAATGAAGATGTAATAAAAGCACAAAAATATGTACAAACACATCTTGGCGAAAAGATTTCTTTGACAGAAGTTGCTGAGCATTTACATCTAAATTCCAGTTATTTCAGCAGGATGTACAAAAAAGAAACAGGAGAAGGTTTTATTGAATATGTAACGAGAGTTAAAATGGAAAAAGCTTTAGAGTTATTAGATCAATCAATAAAGACAGTAGAACAGATAGCATATGAGTTAGGGTTCGAAAGTAAAAGTTATTTTTTAAAAACATTTAAAAGGTTTTATGGGTTATCCCCAAAATCCTTTAAATAAAAAATAGATTATCTACGAAATGATCTCTGCTTCTTTTTCTTCATGGGAAAGAAACAGGGAAAAATTAAAAACTAGAAATAGTTTACAAAGGAGGAATACTCTACTATAATGGCTTTTATAACAAAAAAATGAATACTAGACAAATAGGTTTCTTAAATGATCAGCAAGATTCATTTAAGACTAAGAGGGAAGTTGGTGAAAGTCCAACACGGTCCCGCCACTGTAAGCGAGAAGGAAGGTTATATATATCCACTGTGTTATTAAACATGGGAAGGGATAACCTACCGATGATTCGCAAGTCAGGAGACCTGCCTATTATGTTTTTAAGCTTCCTCGAGGAAAGGGATGTTTAAAGTGCAGGTAATCGATAATGTAAATTTTATTATTTATTTTGAAGATTGCAAGTTATTACGCTGTCTAAATGACTAAGTATTATAAATCTGCCTTTTTACACGCTTTCCATAGGAAAAGCGTTTTTTTGTTGTCAAAAAAATAGTAGGGGGAAAAGTTATGAAAAAAATGGTTGAAAAGTGGGGTTTATTCGGAATTTTTCTTCTGTTAAGCATGGGTATTATTGCAGGCTGTGGTACACAGGAACAAAGCTCTAAAGATAAAGCTGTTGCTACCCAAAACGAAAAGAAAAACGAAAGTAAAGAGCAATTCCCAGTAACAATCACTGACGATGCGAATCAAGAGGTAACGATTGAAGAGGAACCTGAAACCATCGTTTCTATTCAAGCGAGTAATACAGAAATTGCCTTTGCACTTGGGTTAGGAGATAAAATCATTGGTGTATCGGATTATGATAACTATCCACCAGAAGTAGAAAAAATTGAAAAGGTTGGAGCACAAGATATCAATGCAGAACTTGTTCTCTCACTTCTTCCAGATATGGCTCTTGTAACGGATTATCATTACAAAACACACCCGGATGTCTTACAAAAGTTTGAAGAAGCTGGGATTGAAGTAATTGTTGTTGGAAGTGCTACATCCTTTGAGGATGTGTATAGCAAAATTGAAATGATTGGTGAGGCTACCGGAAGTAAGACGGAAGCAGAAGAAATCGTTACGGATATGAAAGAGCGTCTTCAAACGATTAAAGACAAAGCAGCAGCAGCAAATGTGGAGAAAAAGAAAGTTTGGGTAGAAGTTTCACCGGCTCCCGATATTTTTACGACAGGTAAAAACACCTTTATGCATGAGATGCTTGAATCCATACAAGCCGTTAATGCTGCTGAAGATCAAGATGGCTGGGTGAAGATGACTGAGGAAGAAATAGTAAAATTAAACCCTGATGTGATTATCACAACCTATGGCTACTATGTAGATAATCCAACATCTGGGGTGCTAAAACGTGAAGGATGGGCAGAAGTGCCAGCTATAAAAAGTGGAAACGTATTTGATGTCGATAGTGATACGGTTACTAGACCTGGGCCTCGTTTAATTGAAGGAGTCGAGACACTTGCGGAACTTATCTATCCTGAAATATTTAAACAATAAAATAGGCTGGTTGTATGTTATAAGCGGAGGGCTTGTACTTGGTATAAGCCTTCTTGGTTTATTTTATAGTAGTGTAACCGTTACTGTTCCTACAATCTTACATATCATACTAGATAAAACGTTAAATATGGGCTGGCTGACTGATATAGCAAAAAATGAAGAAATGATTATTTGGAATATCCGTCTGCCAAGAGTTCTTCTGGCATTCTGTATAGGAGCATCATTAGCATTAGCAGGTGCAGCTTTTCAAGGACTTTTACGCAATCCATTAGCAGACCCATATACCATAGGAGTATCCTCTGGTGCCTCTCTAGGCGCCGTTTTGGTATTGTTTTTCCAAGTGACTATTGTAGGGTTGGGAAGTTTTACGCTTCCGGTTGTCGCCATTTCATTTGGTTTAATTTCTTTATTCATTGTTTTCGGCCTCGTTCGATTAAGCAGTAAAAGTCTAGCGATTGAAACTATTATTCTGGCTGGAATTATTGTAAGTGCCTTTATTGGCTCACTTGTCTCACTCATAATTTCATTAAGTGATAGAGAATCTATGACACAAATTATCTATTGGCTATATGGGAGTGTTGGAATGAGAGGATGGAGTCATATTCAACTAATCCTTCCATTTATGCTCATTGGTTCATTTATATTAATCTATCATTATCGTGAGTTAAATGCTCTCGCACTGGGTGAGGATGCAGCAGATCATATTGGGGTTGATGTTAAAAAGGGAAAGACATTTGTTCTAATTGGTGCATCGTTATTAACGGGAGCAGCGGTAGCTGTGTCAGGGTCGATTGGATTTGTTGGACTGGTGATTCCACACTTAGTCCGACTTGTTACCGGCCCAAATCATCGCCATGTCCTTCCACTATCCATGCTAGTAGGAGGAGCTTTTCTCATTTTAGCTGATTTAATGGCAAGAACGATCATTGCTCCAAAAGAACTGCCAATTGGTGTAATCACGGCCTTAATTGGAGCGCCAGTATTTGCTCTATTATTGATTAGAGAACGATTTGGGAAGGGGGCAAATAAATGATCTGTGTTGAAAACTTAGTCGGTGGCTATACCCATTCTCCCATTATTAAGGGGCTGGATTTAGAAGTAAAAAAAGGAGAGTTTTTTGCCCTGCTAGGACCTAATGGAAGTGGGAAGACCACCCTTTTTAAGCTCATTACAGGGCAGTTGCCAATAAAGAGTGGTAAAGTTTCAGTCTGTGGTCAAGAAATTTCAACTCTCTCAAAACTGAAAAAAGCAAAAAAAATGGCTGTTTTAACACAGGAAGTTCAAGTATCTTTCGATTATACCGTTGAAGAAATCATTAGCCTGGGGCGTTATCCTCATCAAAAGGGGATCTTTAAGCAGCTTTCGAAGAATGATCGGAAAGTCATTGAAGAGGTTATGGAAATAACTCAGATAAGTCAGTTTCGGACAACTCAATTTCGACTGATTAGTGGCGGTGAAAAGCAAAGAGTCTTATTGGCCAAAGCATTAGCACAGGAGCCTGAAATCTTACTTTTGGATGAGCCTACCAATCATCTGGATATTAAACATACATATCAAATGTTGAATCTACTAAAAGAACGACAACAAACTACGGGGCTAACTATTTTTGCGATTCTACATGATTTGAATGTGGCTTCGCTTTATGCAGATCGCGTAGCATTACTACATAATGGGAGCTTTTTAGAAGTAGGAGAAGTAGATCTTTTGAGGAAAGAAGATCAATTAGAGAAGGTTTACGAGGTGAAAGTGAAATCCCAATCACATCCAACTGTTCCTAAACCACAGCTTCTGATGACACCAAACCACATTTCATCAAGTCGGTTATTTAACTTTGATGATTCTTATAAAATAAATCAAGGTGAAGACTATCTTCATGTTCAATTTGATCAGCCGCTGCGCACTATATCCAATACGGAGGTCGGTGCTGGTATCCAATGGTTAAAACATTTTTGTCAGTTTCAAGGTCCACATTCAGATATACAGCAGTTGATGACAAATTACTCCCAGCCTCATGAACAAGCAGCTGGTGTCATGACAGCCGTAAAACTCGAGGAAATGTTGATGGTAACGAAGGTAATAGAAGATATTCACATGATGGTGATCGTGACAGAGGGGGCAGGAAAAACCATCAACATCATGTTATTTATAGATGCCCATTTTACAGATGGTGCCCTTGTTGATGGATATATGTCAGCTGTTGAAGCAAAAGTGAAGGCCTTACATAAACTTCGTTTTTCCAAAATGATTGCGGCTGGTTCATCCTCAGATACCCTGCTTCTTGGCCTTACTCAGCAAGGGGCAAAAATAGATTGCGCCGGTTCAGGAACAGTTGTCGGAAGGGCAATCGGCCAAATGGTGTATGGTGCTATAAAGAAAAGTTTCAGCAAATATATAGAGAAGGTCCACTAAACTCATAGATCCATTGAAAAGGGGAATGGCAGATGGCAGAACGACGATTGGTAATTGCCGGGACTGGAAGCGGCGTGGGGAAAACAACACTAACCATTGGGGTAATGGCAGCATTAATGAAAAAGGGCCTAACCGTCCAGGGTTTTAAATGTGGACCGGATTATATTGATCCTTCCTATCATACCGCTGTAACGAAACGAGCTTCTCGAAATTTAGACAGCTGGATGCTTACAAAAGATTTGGTGCTGGATATTTTCACTCATGGCAGTCAGGGTTCAGATATTTCAATCATCGAAGGGGTTATGGGGTTTTTTGATGGGAAGAGTCCAGAAACAAATGAGGGAAGTACGGCTGAAATTAGTATGATTACGAAAAGCCCAGTTTTGCTTGTTGTTAATTGTGAAAGTATGGCTAGAAGTGCTGCTGCGATCGTGAAAGGTTTTCAATTATTTGCTGAGGGACCTAATATTGCAGCTGTCATTGCAAATAAAGTAGGAAGTGAAGGTCACTTTCAACTTGTCAAAAAAGCGATTGAGCAGGAATGTCACGTTCCTGTTATCGGTTATTTGAAACGAGAACTAGATATTGAAATTCCTGAGAGACATCTTGGACTTATTCCCACTTTGGAAAGAGGGGAACTAGATTCGTTTTTTGATAAATTAGGCACATTAGTCAGCGAAACTGTTGATATTGATAGACTTCTTGAATTAGCTGTTGCTGAGCGGTTAGAAGCAAGCCGCAAGTCTTCCATTTTTGAAAAACAGAGGGAACATCTAGTGAAAGTTGCGGTAGCAAAAGATAGCGCCTTTAATTTCTATTACCCTGAAAATTTAGAAATCATGGAAGCAAAAGGGATTGAAATTGTATATTTCTCGCCCCTTGCGGATGAGGAGGTACCTGATGATGCTGATGGACTTTATATTGGCGGCGGATTTCCTGAAGAGTTTGCACAAGTCCTAGCTTGTAATCTAAAAGCAAAGCGATCAGTAAAGCTAGCGATTGAAGGTGGATTGCCTACACTTGCCGAATGTGGAGGTTTCATGTATTTAACTGAGTTCATAGAAACTACGGATAAGAAAAAATTTGAAATGGCGGGTGTTATTCCAGGTAGTGTACATATGCAAACAAAATTAGCGGCATTAGGTTATCGAGAGATTACCGGGCAAAATGCTAATTTTATTCTTGAAGATATGAGTGCCAGGGGACATGAATTTCATTACTCAACCTTCCAAGCACTTGAAGAGGATGTACCTTATGCTTATGAAACGATAGGCATGAGAGGTGTAAATAAAGAAGGGTATTTACTACATAATTTAGCAGCAGGGTACACCCATTTTCATTTTGCTTCTTGTCCAGAAATGGTTGAGAATTGGATAAAGAAATGTCTGGAAAATAGGGGGAACACATATGACTAAACAAATAAATCGAAATGGCTTAACACTTGTTTATACGGGACATGGAAAAGGAAAAACGACATCCTCTTTAGGGTTAGCACTTCGCGGAATTGGTCGAGGATTTAGAGTGAAAATCTATCAGTTTATCAAATCACCTGAACGCACATATGGTGAACAAATTGCACTGAAGAAGCTGGGAGTAGAGATGGTTCAACTGGGAATTGGGTTCACTTGGACAAAAACACCAGAGGAACATAGAGAAGCAATAAAGCAAGGATGGCCGAAAGCAAAGGAAGCGGTAATGAGCGGCGAGTACGATTTGGTAATTTTAGACGAACTCAATAATGCATTAGCCATTAATAAGTTTCCAATTGATGATGTCTTGCCTCTACATGAAGTGATAGATGTTATCAAAAATAAACCTTCACATGTTCATTTGGTAATCACTGGAAGAGATGCCAAGCAAGAAATTAAAGACGCAGCTGATCTCGTTTCAGTTATTGAATCGGAAAAACATTATTACAATGAAGGCATCCCAGCTGTAAAGGGAATAGAATTTTAGAATCTTGAAGGAGGTTTATCTATGAGATTAATTTCTATATGTCCAAGTAATACAGAATTAGCTGCTTACTTAGGATTAACATCTTCGTTAGTAGGAGTGGATAACTACTCGGATTGGCCGGAGGATATTCAATCCTTGCCAAGATTAGGTTCTGATTTGGACATTGATATGGACAAAGTGGAAGCCTTACAGCCTGACTTAGTATTAGCCTCTCTTTCTGTACCTGGAATGGAACGCAATATCGAAGAGTTGAAAAAACGAAACATCCCTTTTGTCATTGTTCCTAATCCTAAGACATTAACAGAGGTTGGAGAAAGTATATTATTTGTTGGAGAAGTTACCAATACCTCTGACAAGGCGAATCAATTATTTAAAAAATACAATACTATACTCGAAAAATATCAATCTTTATCTAAGTTAGTGCAAAAGCCTGCGACCCTTTATTGGGAATGGTGGGCAAAACCTATTTTTACTCCTGGAGCAACCAATTGGCTAACCGAAATTAGTAAACTTGCAGGGGGAAGAAACGTTTTTGAAGATGTGGCACAATCCAGTGTTAAAACGGAGTGGGAAGAGGTCCTACAAAGAAATCCCGAAGTGATTTGTGTTATTTGGGTAGGTGTACAGATAGAAAAAGTTAATCCAAAGGTCATCCTAAAACGCCCTGGGACGGAAAACATGGGTGCTATTAAAAACAATCAATTATATATATTAGATGAGCCATTATTTTGCAGGCCATCTCCTAGATTGTTACTAGGATTATTTAAGATAGCAAGTATCCTTCACCCTGCTATTTACCCGCCATTTAACGAAAATATAGATCCTTTATTAGATGAAGAAGCTGAATTTCTTTTATGATAGTTATCGAAAGACTCTGACCACTAGTTATAATTAATCAGCAGGCTTTTATTTCTTAGGAAAAATGATGGAGAATAAAGATTTAGCTGTTCGATTCCTTGCTAGTTACATTGACTCTGCAAGATATTATTACAAAAATGTCCTCGAAGCTACAGACACAAGTAACATGGTCTGATTGGTATTTAGAAAACGGATTAATTCAAACACCGCTTGATTTAGAAAAAGTAGTAGATAAAGAGTTATATAATGAAGCGTTAAAATTAATTGAAGAGCAATAAAGGATGAAGCCTATTTAGATGTGATTTCCCTACACAATAGAAAAAGGAGTAGCAGAATACAATCTAGCTACTCCTTTTACTATTGTGATTTCTTCAAATAGTGTTCTATTAGTGTATTCAATCGGTCCAGTTGGAAGGCGTAATTATAAATAGATGCTCCAATGACGGCCATTTGGATTTTATGACCTTCATTATAGGATTGCATAACTTTTTCCAAAAAGTCTTCAGTATGTTTCATAAACTCATCTTCCAATGAAGGCAGATCCATTTTTATCTTTCCATCATATTTTAATAGAAATAGCTCGTGGTACTTAATTAAATATTCTAGTTGTTGATCAAAGAGATGATTTTCTTCAGGTGTCGGCTTACTGGAAAAATAAAAGGAATCAATGTCCTCCAAGACAATAAAACCCTGTTGGAGTGATTTAAACATTTGCTTAAACACGACTATTTCGCGTACATCGATATTATTTACCTTGGACATTTTTTCGCGTTCTTCATCAAACAACATAAATTGCTCATCTAATAGTAAAATATCATTCTCTAATTGTTCCATTTGCTCCTTAAAACACTTTTCTGTCATTTCGTCAGAGATAGCGGTTCTTAGCAAAATAGACATATTTTGAAAAATTTCATTCACTTTCTTCACGTAATTTTTCTTGTAATTTGGTGGGTAAACAAAAATATTCACCAATAGTGCCGTTGCCATACCGATAAAGGTAACGATAAAACGGTTCAAAGCAAAGAGCCAATCTTCGTTTCCTGGAGCACTCATAATTGCCAACACAGTTACAACCGTCAGCGAAATCGTTTCTCCCATCTTTATCTTCAAACTAATCGAAATCAGTATAATGATTACCAGTCCAATTGAAAAGGGGTCATTGCCCAGAAAGTATAATCCTAGAAAGGCAATAATCGCACCTATGAAATTGGTTTGGACTTGGTTCCATACTTGTTTCCATGTGCGGTAAATGGAAGGTTGAATCGTAAAAATGGCAGCAATTCCTGCAAATACTGCTGATTCAAGCTTTAATACCGAACAAATATATAAGGCAAATGTAACAGCAATGCCTGTTTTAATGACGCGAGGTCCTAACTTCACAATGCTCCAATCCTCCACTCAAAAGCAGCTAACAACAAGTCTTGTCAGTTACTTTCATTACTTTATCAAATATACTTATTAAAACAAATATTTTCAATTACTTTATTGTGCTATCCAAGCTTAAATTAGAAAAAGCGCCTTCCTCGTTGGAAGACGCTTTGTTTTGGTTAGCCGTGAAAATAGTAGCCTACTCGGTTTTTTATTATTCTTTATTGTTTTATCTTGATTCTGTAAGGAAAGGGTTAACTATGATGATGTATGTATTTCATTGGAGAGTTATGTTTTTTGTTATCTGTGTTGATCCATAAGAATCTGATTACCATCTGGATCCTCAATCGTAAAATGTGCTGGTCCTTCGGTTGATTCATCTGCTTCAGAATGCATTGTTATTCCTTTTTCTTTAAGCTGCTTTTGAATTTCTCGAATGTCCGTAAACGATTCAAGATTTTCAGCATTTTCATTCCATCCTGGATTAAAAGTTAGGATGTTTTTTTCAAACATGCCTTGAAATAGACCGATGATGCAATTTTCATTTTTCATAATAAGCCAATTTTGATTAATATCTCCACCAAAGGCTTGAAATCCTAAGTTTTCATAGAATGATTTTGATAAATGAATGTCCTTTACATTTAAACTAACTGAAAATGCACCTAGTTTCATAATTTTCTCCTCCAAAATTTGTGATTCAGATATAGTTTCAATTATAAATGAGTTAACCAAGATAAACAATATTTACCATAAGTAAGTAGTGAAGGGATATTCCTTGCTGAAAAAATAGAAAAATTCATAAAAGTTCAAAAAATTGTAATATTTCTGTTGATTTTAACCTTTCTACTTTTTGTATAATAGAAACATAAGAAAGGTGGAGAAACAGATGAGAAAACGCAATATAAGCTTTAAGAAATTAGTAGATGATAATAAGCAGGAATTAAAAAGTGATCTAAAAGCAATGGAGAGAATTGAGGCGAAAATAGATAAAAAACATTCAAAAAGATAAAAAATTCATATATAGCAGTTAAAAATCGAGCAACCCTACTAGAAATGGTTGCTCTTTGTAATATATATTAGGAGAATAATTTAGGTGAAATTGATATACTTAATGTAAATGACTAGCAGTGGAGATGTGCAGCGTATGAACTTTATTACAAAACTTTTTACGAAGGAAAAAAAATTAAAAGTTGATTTCTGTGAAAAAAATCTAAATCGTTTTTTACCCGATGAGCTTCAACATGAATACAGTGCTTTTTTGGGTAAAAAAAATATCGAATATAAAGAGTACCATTGTCAAAGTAGATGTGAGGAATGCAAAATATCTCCTTATGCGATTGTAAATGGTGAATTTATTGCAGCTGAAGACTCGGCACAATTATTGAAAAAACTTAAACATCTTGAGGGTGATAAAAAGTAGTTTACAACTTATTTGCAGGGTGTTATAATATTTCATGTACTATTTGTAGGGCACTATAAATGCGGGTGTAGTTTAGTGGTAAAACCTCAGCCTTCCAAGCTGATGTTGTGAGTTCGATTCTCATCACCCGCTCCAATTACTCTAAATGGGCCTATAGCTCAGCTGGTTAGAGCGCACGCCTGATAAGCGTGAGGTCGATGGTTCGAGTCCATTTAGGCCCACTTAATAATGATTGATACAAAAACCGAACTTTAAAATGTTCGGTTTTTTTGCGTTTGTGAGGAAAAGATATGAAAAAGCCGTAAAGGGGAGTAGATAGATGCCTGAACTTCCAGAGATGGAAAATTACCGAAGATTATTAAATCAAAAAATAGCGGGTAAAACCATTTCTCAGGTACAAATCAATCGAGAGAAATCGGTTAATTTGAACCCAACACTCTTTATTAATAGTGTCACAAATCAGAAGGTCATGACAGTCAATCGAAGAGGAAAGCATTTATTATTTCATTTAGAAAACGGGCAAGTCCTTCTGTTGCATTTAATGCTTGGCGGCTGGATGTATTTTGGGAAAGAGGATGACAAACCGGAAAGAACGATACAGGTTCGGTTATCTTTTGGAAAACACCATGTTTATTTTATTGGATTGCGATTGGGTTATTTGCATTTATATAATGAACAGGATGTTAAAAAAGAATTATCTTCTTTGGGTCCGGAGCCATTAGAGCCTCAGTTCACTTTGCAGGATTTTTTAAAACTACTAAGTGACAGACGTGGGAAAATAAAAACAAAACTTCTCGATCAGGAGTTTATAGCAGGGATTGGAAATTGTTACTCCGATGAAATTTGTTATCATGCTGGAATTAAAACAAAACGGAGTATAGAGGATATAGGTGAGCCTGAACGAAATCAACTTTACCAGTCGATGAAGCATGTGCTCCTAGATGCTTTAAAGCATGGTGGATACATGGAAAATCCCTTTTTCCAAGGGGACAATTTAACAGGGGGCTATAATAATCTCTGTCTTGTGTATGACCGAGAAGGAGAGAATTGTAATCGATGCGGGGGCACTATTATTAAAGAAATGATTTCATCTCGTAAAACCTATTTCTGTCCCAACTGTCAAAAATAGTAAGAATCCTATCTCCTGCGGTAGGATTCTTTTTTTTTTTTTTGAAGAGGAAGAAAATTTGTCAAAAATATGTGCAATAAACTGTTTCACTTATTGTTTAAATGTAATATACTAAATATACAATAAGTATAGCACATTTATATTTTTATCAAAAAATATAACATAATTAAACTGAAAAGGGGGTCAATGTGATTAAACTGTCGAAACGCCAAGATGAAATTCTAAAGATTGTGAAGGAAAGTGGACCCATTACGGGGCAGCAAATTGCAGAAAAGCTTTCCTTAACAAGAGCAGCATTAAGACCAGACTTAGCTATTTTAACAATGGCTGGTAATTTGGATGCCAGACCTCGAGTTGGTTATTTTTTTAATCATAACCAAGAGGTAAAGCATCAGGCAGAAAAATTTCTCCACAAAAAAGTGGCAGATTTTAAAGCTCTTCCAATCGTTGTGGAAAAATCCACATCTGTGTATGATGCGATTGTACAACTGTTTTTGGAAGATGTTGGTACTCTTTATGCGGTAGATAGTAATGGCTTTTTAGCTGGTGTAATTTCTAGGAAAGATTTACTGAGAACAGCCATCGGCAATAAAGATTTGCAAGAATTACCCTGTAACGTCATTATGACCAGAATGCCTAACATTATCACAATCACACCTGAGGAAACATTGTTAGAAGCTGCTAAAAAAATGATTACCAATCACATTGACTCCTTACCTGTAGTGAAAGAAATCAATCCGGGAAACCATACATATTTACTTGTCGGCCGGATTACGAAAACAACCATCACACGAGCATACCTAGAAATAATGGATCGAAATTCGGTATAAAGGGGAGTGGCAGCGATTTTTGTAGAGAAGGAAGTAGTCTATGTGGTTTCGGACTCTGTTGGGGAAACAGCTGAGTTTGTTGTAAAAGCGGTAGCAACACAATTTAACGGTGGAAATGTAGAGATTCGACGCAATTCCTATGTGGAGGACCTCGAAGACATTGAAGATGTCCTTATAATAGCAAAAAAAGGAAAGTCAATCATTGCCTATACGATTGTCATTCCAGTGTTAAAGGAATATTTAGATCGTCGTGCTGCAGAAGAAAACATTATGGCAGTGGACTTGCTTAGTCCATTGATGAATGCCTTCACCACTAGCTTTAATAAAACGCCTCATCATCAGCCAGGCTTAATGAGAAAACTAGATGAAGAGTATTTTAGAAAAATAGAAGCCATCGAATTTGCGGTTAAATATGATGATGGGCGTGATCCTCGAGGAATTCTCAAGGCAGATATAGTCTTAATCGGTGTTTCAAGAACCTCAAAGACACCATTATCGATGTATTTAGCTCATAAACGCTTTAAGGTTGCCAACGTACCGTTAGTTCCGGAGGTTCCAGCACCAGAGGAATTGTTCGAGATTCCGAGAAAGAATTGTATTGGATTAATTATCTCTCCCAATAAATTAAACGAAATTCGTGTTGAAAGGCTAAAAGCTTTAGGGTTAGGGTCTAAAGCAAGTTACGCAAGCTTCGAAAGAATACTTGATGAACTGGATTATGCTGAAAAAATTATGAAGCGAGTAGGCTGTCCGATTATCAATGTTTCAAATAAAGCAATTGAGGAAACAGCAGGACTAATTTTAGAAGTGTTAAAAAAAGAGAGGAGCTTATGATGATGGATAAATTCGTTTACTTGTTTCATGAAGGAAATGGAAATATGAAGGAAACGCTTGGAGGAAAAGGGGCAAACCTAGCCGAAATGACGCGGATTGGACTGCCAGTTCCTTATGGCTTTACGATTTCGACCCAAGCTTGTAATGCCTATTATGATGCAGGAAAAATGATTCCATCGCTCGTTGAAAGCCAAGTATTGGGAGCACTAAACACCCTAGAGGAAAAAATGGGGAAAAAACTAGGTGACCCGGAAAATCCGTTACTTGTTTCTGTCCGTTCAGGTTCTGTATTTTCAATGCCAGGGATGATGGACACCGTATTAAATCTTGGAATGAATGATGAAACCGTTATTGGAATGGGAAAATTAACGAATAATCCTCGTTTTGCCTATGATTCTTACCGCCGTTTCATTCAAATGTTCAGTAATGTTGTTCTTGATATTAATACGTATTATTTTGAACAATTATTAGAAGAAACACGCGAGGAAAAGGGATATAGCGCAGATCCAGAAATGACTGCAGAGGACTGGAAAGAGGTAATCGAAGGGTATAAAGGGATTGTTAAAAAACATACAAGAAAAGACTTCCCGCAGGATCCGAAGGAACAGCTATTTCTTGCCATCAACGCAGTGTTTGATTCTTGGAATAATCAGCGTGCAATCGTCTACCGCCGCTTGAACAAAATTCCGGATCACCTTGGAACGGCTGTCAATATTCAAAGCATGGTATTCGGTAACATGGGCAATGATTCAGGAACTGGTGTGGCCTTTACTCGGAATCCTTCTACTGGAGAACACGTTCTTTACGGTGAATACTTAATTAATGCACAGGGTGAAGATGTAGTAGCAGGAATTCGTACACCCCAGCCAATTCAAACCTTAAAAGATGAGATGCCTGCGGTTTTTAAACAATTTTCCGAAACATGTAAACGTTTGGAGCAGCATTATCAAGAAATGCAGGATATTGAATTTACAGTCGAACGCGGGCAATTGTTTATTCTTCAAACGCGGAATGGTAAGCGGACAGCACAAGCTGCAATTCGGATTGCGGTTGAAATGGTGGAAGAAGGAATTATTGATAAGAAGACAGCCTTACTTCGTGTCGATCCAGATCAATTAAATCAGCTGCTTCATCGCCGAATAGATGATAAGTATGAGCGTACTTTATTAGCAAAAGGTCTCCCAGCATCACCAGGTGCGGCTACTGGTCAAGTTGTTTTTGATGCAGACGAAGCTGAGGAATTAGGGAATGCTGGTAAAAAGGTTATTCTTGTTCGTCCAGAAACAACGCCTGATGATATTCACGGAATTGTTGCAGCTCAAGCAATCCTTACCAGCCGAGGTGGTATGACAAGTCACGCTGCCGTTGTTGCGCGCGGTATGGGTAAAGCATGTATTTGCGGATGTGATGCTCTAAAAATTGATGTAAAAGCAAAACAATTTAAAGTGGACGAGAAGGTTATCAACTACGGTGATGTAATCACGATTGATGGTTCAACAGGAGAAATCATGCTCGGAGAAATTCCAATGATTGAACCAGAGCTTTCAGATGAATTCCAGCTTTTACTTGCTTGGGCTGACCAAGAACGAAAAATTGGGGTTCGTGCAAATGCTGATAATCCTGAAGATGCACAAAAAGCCTTTGAATTTGGTGCCGGTGGTATTGGATTGTGCCGTACAGAGCATATGTTTATGGACTTGAAACGTATTCCAATCGTTCAAAAAATGATTCTAGCTGAAACATACAGCGAGCGTAAGGACGCACTTGCTGAATTGCTGCCAATGCAGCAGGGCGATTTTGAAGGAATCTTTGTAGCAATGCAGGGATACCCGGTTACAATTCGTTTATTGGACCCGCCTTTACATGAATTCTTACCAGATAAGGAAGAGCTGTTAGTCGAAGTGACGAAGCTGCAAATTCTGGATCCTTCCTCTCCTGAGCTGAAGAATAAAGAGTTGCTATTGAAAAAGGTTCGCCAATTAGATGAATATAATCCAATGCTCGGACACCGCGGCTGTCGTCTCGGAATGGTTTATCCGGAAATTTACGAAATGCAGGCAAAGGCAATTTTCTATGCTGCGGCTAAGCTTGCAGACAGAGGGATGGAAGTCGAGCCTGAAATCATGATTCCACTTGTTGGTCATGTTAATGAGTTGAAACAAATGCGCCAGCTAGTGATCGATGCTGCTGAAAAGGTACAGGAAGAAACAGGAAAGCAATTTGAGTATACAATTGGAACGATGATTGAAATTCCACGTGCGGCGATTACGGCTGACCAAATTGCACAAGAAGCAGATTTCTTCTCTTTTGGCACGAACGATTTAACACAAACAACATTCGGATATAGCCGTGACGATGCGGAAGGGAAATTCCTTCAGAATTATATTGAAAATAAGGTTTTGCCAGAAAATCCGTTTGCTGTCCTTGATCAAGATGGTGTTGGTAGATTAGTAGAAATGGGAGTAAGACTTGGTCGTGAAACAAAGCCTACGTTAAAAACAGGAATCTGTGGTGAACATGGCGGCGAAAAAACGTCCATTGATTTCTGCTACAAAACTGGACTTGATTATGTAAGCTGTTCACCTTACCGTGTGCCGTTGGCAAGATTAGCGGCTGCACAAGCAACGATTCGCCATGATTCCAATAAAAAAGAAGTTTATACAACTGCATAAATTTTGTGTGAGGACGTCCTCTAAGGTGAAGTAGTTCCGTTTATCTTGAGAAACAAATAGTTAGGAAATTAATTAGCATATCAATTCACAAAAGAATTGGTATGCTTTTTTTTGTTACAATAAAAGCGATTACTTGGGATATAAGTCTAAAATCGCACACATAAATAAATAAAAAACTTGTAGTATTTTGGTTGATGTTTTAGTTTTTTTCATTTATATTTTCGAAAATTTTAAGAATTGTATGATATGGTTTTCTTAGTTATTTTTAAAGATTAGAGTGGGATTAATCGGAGGTGATTATTTGTCCATTAAAATGAGATTTCTGTTGTCCTACGTGGGAGTAATCGTGTTTTCTATCACTTTATTCTTAGCTGCTGGTTATTTACTTATTTTTACAATAACAGGCGATGTAAATTCTATAGAGAAATTTTACAAAAAATCATATCTTCAAAAACCTTTGACTGCTGTAGAAGAAAGCGTATTTCTAGATTTGAAGCTATTGGCAAAAAATAACTCTGAGCAGCTATTAAATAATGGACAACTGAAGAAGATTGAACATCAAGATATCAAAATTGTCGTTAGAAAAGATAAGAACATTGAGTACGCGACTTCCACTTTAGATAAACAGGCATTGGTTACGTCACTTCCTAAGTTTGAAGAATCGAATATTAATACGAGGGACTCCATTAAAATCAATGAATTCTTTTTCACGTATGTGAAGTTTGATTTTTATTTTTCAGATAAAAGTAAAGGAAGTATTTTTGTATTGAGGAAGGTAAGCTCAAATGCCCAATTGATTCAAGAGCTGTTTCCCATTTTATTAGGTCTTTTGCTGCTTCTGTTTATCATGATTATTGGATTATTAAACTATTTGGTGTCAAGAAGCATTATCAAGCCGATCTCCGTTTTAAAAGAAGGGGCTGAACGGATTAAATCAGGAGATTTAAATTTCGAAATCATAACGACTTCAAATGACGAAATCGGACAATTAAATAAAACCTTTGAAGAAATGAGAGTTAAACTAAAGGAGTCTATAACGCTCCAGATTCAATATGAAGAAAATCGAAAAGAACTTCTTTCTAATATTTCACATGATCTTAAGACACCGATTACTTCCATAATTGGCTATGTTGAGGGGATTAAAGACGGGGTGGCCAACACACGAGAGAAAATGGAGAAGTATTTAACAACCATTCACGTAAAAGCAAGAGATATGGATTCATTGATCGATGAACTGTTTTTATTTTCAAAACTTGATTTAAAGAAAGAGTCATTCACATTTGAAACGATCGAACTAGTTGAATATTTACGAGATTATGTAGAAAAACTTCATCTAGATTTAATTCAAAAAGGGATACAGATTCACCATCATCCAATGAATCACCCTATATACGTTACGGCTGACCGAGAGAAGATAAAACGTGTTTTAGTAAATCTCATTAACAATTGCGTTAAGTATATGAATAAAGATGATAAGTACATTTCTATTAGTCTGCATGAAGGACCATTTGATGTAATCGTAGAAGTATCTGATAATGGTTATGGCATAGAACCTTCTGCGTTGCCATACATTTTTAATCGCTTTTACCGAGCTGAAAAGTCTAGAAATTCCCAGACTGGTGGAAGTGGATTAGGGCTGGCCATTTCCAAACACATTATCGAAGAGCACGGTGGGGAGATTTGGGCAACGAGTGAGAAAGGCAAAGGTACAAGTGTTTTCTTTTCTTTGAAGAAAGGTGTGTAAGGATGAAAAAGATATTATTGATTGAAGATGAAGTGAGTATCGCAGAATTGCAAAGAGATTATTTAGAAATTAATCAGTTTCATGTTGATGTAGAACATAGTGGTGATTCAGGACTCCAACTGGCGCTTCATAATGATTATGATTTAATTATTTTGGACATCATGCTCCCAGGGGTAAATGGGTTTGAGATATGTAAACAAGTACGCCAAGTTAAAAATATTCCGATTTTGTTTGTTTCCGCGAAAAAAGAGGATATCGATAAAATTCGAGGTCTCGGCTTAGGGGCCGATGATTACATTACCAAACCTTTTAGTCCAAGCGAGTTGGTAGCTAGGGTGAAAGCGCATATAGAGCGGTATGAACGATTAGCAGGAAGTCAGTCAAAATCAAATACGATCAAGGTTAAAGAGATTACGATCGATAAGTCAGCACGCAAAGTTTATATAAACGGAGAGGACACATCGTTCACAACAAAGGAATTTGATCTGTTGGTCTTTCTTGTGAATCACCCGAATCAAGTATTGAACAAAGAACAGCTTTATGAAAATATTTGGGGCTATGAAATGGCAGCAGATGTTTCAACAGTGACTGTTCATATCAGAAAAATACGCGGGAAAATTGAAAAGGATCCTGCACATCCGAAATACCTAGAAACGGTTTGGGGGGCAGGGTATCGATTCAATGTTTAAACTAAATAATAGATAGCACAGTCCGTCACAAAGGTGGCGGATATTTTTTTTTATAAAAATGAAGAAACTTTCTTAAAAAGTTTATCTTTTTTTAAGAAATTCTTTCGAAGGAGTTTAAATTTAAGTATTAACATAAATGTAAGTTCTAATTTATTAGGGGGGAGGCAAAAAATAAGAACGAAGGTGGTGATTTTCATGTGGAGGTGCTTAGCAATAGTCATTGGAAGTATATTCATTCTTCAGGGATGTGTCTCAGATAACGATGGCAATCCAACTAAAAAGAAGGATGATAAAAAAGTAGGGATAAATATGAGTGAACAACTGTTTCAAGCAGTAACAGGTAAAGATTCGGAAACTGTAAGAAGATTGATAGAGGAAGGTGTCGATATTAATACGCAGGACTCACAGGGTCGAACTGCCACTATGATTGCGACTTACAACAATGATATAGAGACTGCAAAAATACTTATTGACGCGGGGGCAGACGTCAACATCAAGGATGACATGGAAAATAACCCCTTCCTATATACCGGTGCAGAAGGGTATATCGATATTTTAAAACTAACGATTAAAGCGGGTGCCGACTCATCTATAACGAACCGGTTTGGCGGAACGGCTTTAATCCCTGCCTCAGAACATGGATATGTAGATGTTATTAAAGAACTGCTTACAAATACGGATATTGATGTTAATCATGTCAATAATCTTGGTTGGACAGCTTTACTAGAAGCGATTATTTTGAACAACGGTGATGAAAAACAGCAGCAAACGGTAAAATTGCTCATCGATCACGGGGCAGATGTCAACATACCTGATCATAATAATGTGACCCCTTTACAGCATGCACGCGAAAAAGGATTTAAAGAGATTGAACATATTTTGTTAAAAGCAGGAGCAAAATAACTAAGTCGTATAAGGTTGTAGTCAGTTATTAAAAAATGATAGAAATGACACCAATATATAGAAACGAGGAGACAATAACATGAACAAAAATGCAAGGATTTTACCTACTATATTACTTGGGTTAACTTTAGTCATATCAGGTTGCAGCACAGTCACTCAAGCTAAAACAAGTGAACAGAAGCTAGAACAGAATGCAAAAAGGAATAAAAATCAACAGAAAGAAACAAAAGGACAGGAATTGGCAACTATTCTTAGTAACACAAATTGGCAAGGTACAAAAGTATATGATAAGAATAAAAATGACTTAACAAAAGAGAATGCAAACTTTATTGGTCTTGCGAAATATGACGACAAAACTGCTAGATATGAATTTTTTGATAAAACCACAAAAGCTAGCCGCGGCGATAAAGGAACATTCTTTATCACCAACGATGGAAAGCTTAGAGTATTAATTTCAGAATCTATGGGTTACCAAGCTGTTGTCGAAATAACAGAACTCAATAAAGATATGTTTACTTATAAAAGGATGGGAAAAGATACGAATGGTAACGATTTAGAGGTATTCGTTGATCATATTCCTTTTAAAGAAACTGAACTTTCCTTTTCGGATCCAGATAAGAAGTTGGAAACTCAAACAGGAAAAATTGTTAAAGACAAAGATGGAGATAAAATTTTATCAGACACGCTATGGCAAGGGACAGTGGCATTAGATGAAAATGGTAATGATGTATCAGCCTTTAACCAAAATTATTTAGGTTTAGCAAAGTATGATTTTAAGACAAATAAATATGAATTTTTTGATGCAAAAACGGGAACAAGCCGAGGTGATTACGGATATTACGATGTTGTACATGGAAATAAGATCAGAGCCCATGTTTCACTCGGAATGAAGTATGGTGCGGTTCTTGAACTTACAGAACTGAATGAAAATAAATTCACCTATAAAAGAAATGGTAAGGATAAAGATGGTAAAGACATAACCATCACCGTTGAACATATACCATATAAAGGTGATTTTAAACTAAAATTTACTAAATTTTAAACAGGACATGGCATGTAAGCAAGAAGGGATTGGATTTACTCCATTCCCTTTTTTGTTTAGGAAGGAAATACAAATACGTAAATAGAATTAAAAGAATATATATAATTATGGTCTCGTTAATGATGTGTGGAAAGTGAATGCAAGAGGGATGGTCGGGTAAAATGATTATTGGGATGGGTGGTTACAATGGGATTAATTGTAGCCAGTGTTTTTTCGGCAATTATCATATTAATAACCGTTTATGGCATGATCAAAGTATTCAGTATTGCCAATAAAAGAAAGGAAATATACCTTCGGAAATTTACCATTTTACAAGTTCAGCTATTGTAATAGGTTTAATGGTTGCTTCCGTTTTACCCTTTTGCTATCAAAAAATACTTGATTATATACTCTGACATAGTAGTAAAAGCCAATTTAGATCTCTAAATTGGCTTCTTCATTTTTTTATCAAACAATTTCTTAAATGTTCATTTTTCTCTATCAATAAGTTATATTGGCAATGCCCTACATTATCCCAGCTATGAATAATAGATTTTTTAACATGGAACGTTTTTAAAAGCTAAACTTTGAAGTTACACCACAAAAAAACCCAACTCTATCTAAAATACCCCAATTTCCATACCTCAAAATGATGATAGTATCAAGGAATGAAAATAAAAAGGAGAAGGGTACTGATGCTTAGGGAATTGAAGAGGAAAGATAATGTCATCTTTCGAGGATCTTTTAGTCCTGGTTTACTTGCTTTGTACGTTGATACATTAGTAAAGGCCATTGGTTTTTATATGCTTGTTCCAATTTTAAGTGTTTATTTTATAAATCATTTAGGCATGAGTACAGCACTTTCAGGGTCGATTATTGCAGTCAGTGGCCTATACAAAACGGAGAATGGGAAAACATTCCGTGTAGAGGTAGCAAAAGCTTATTAAAATCGGGAGGTTCAGGATGAGTAATCAACTTACATGGGAAGCAGCAGAACCGGGTGTGAAAAGAAAGATATTTCCTCCAGGAGATTCAGTTATGATGATGGAGGTTCATTTTGAAGAAGGGGCAGAAGGCTATGAACATAGCCATCCCCACGAGCAGCTTACTTATTGCTTAAGAGGAAAGTTTGCATTTACTATTGAAGGTGAAACAACAATTATCGGGCCTGGAGAAACCATCTTTATTCCGGTTGGGGCAAAGCACGGGGCCAGGGCTTTAGAAGCCGGTGCAATACTTGACACGTTTACCCCGTTAAGAAATGATCTGCTTAATCGATAAATAAAAAAAGAAGAAAAGGGTGAGAAATCTTGCATGAATTCTCACTCTTTTTAACTTAAATATATATGAAAATTTTTGAGGAAATCACATATATGGAATCAAGGAACAATTTCAAAAACGGTACCTTGGTTAATATCTGTCACTTTCGAAGAGCCATAAACCCCTAAATATAGTCTGGTCTGGTCCAGGTTTGTTCCCAAGCTAACATAATAAGCTGATTGAGACCCAAAATCATAATCGGTTTTAATCACACTAAAATCATTTAGTTTACCATTTTGTCTACCTCTGGTATAGGCTAATACCCCTCTAACCTGAGGTTGAGATTCTTTCCGGGCAAAATCGGTAAACACAACGGTTCCTGTTAAACCGGGGATTCCATTCCCTATATAGGCTTGCACCCCTGTAAGTGCCGTTCCACTAAACTTATCGGGTCGAGGATCTCTGTGAAAATAAGTAGTTAAAGGATGAAGACGCCGCGTTGAAGTGGTTATTGCCTCATTGTAATAAGCAATAACTTTCTCATCCAATGTCGAATTTTCAGAGCAGGGCCTCATAAACGATGTAGGAAAAGCACCTTCCCATCCTCGCCAGCCAAAGTTAATAATTCCTTCTTGGTCAGGTTCGGAATTCATGAAAGAAGCTTGAACAAGCTGAGTAACCGGTATTGGTTTATACTGAACGAATGAAAAAATCGACTCTTCCAAATCCTGGCCGACATTTCCTGCATATTTGATATACTGATGATAAAACCTTTGATAGGAAATGCCTGGTATATTGCGAACACCTTTAGCGATTACCGTAAGCGTTTCCTGAAAAGGTAAGGGAAGTTCATTAAAACGTGTGACTACGGGTGGATTAGCGATTAATGTATCCTTTGCCACATCAATTTCAATTATTTTTCCTGCTATTTCCATATTATCCTGGCTTAAATTAAATGGATCATAGCCTGATCCACCATCACCAGTTGTTAAAACAAGGTTTCCTGTTTCAGGGGAAAAATTTAAGCTATTGACCCCATTATGATTCATAAATGGTCTTCTTACGTTAAGTAATGTCCGTCGTTTTTGAGGCTGGCCATTCGATTGTAAATTCCATTCTTCTACTGTATCAATATGATCATATTGATTTTCTCTATTTATCCACTTTAGGCTTAACGTTCTGGGGTCACACGGGTTAGGCTTAAAAAATTCAGGCAGAGCATCTCGACCTTGTCTTGCAGCTTCTGAATTAGGAAGAGCACCTGGACCTTGTGTTCCAGCTACTGAATAATGAAGATAAAACAGACCGTTATAATAAAATTGGGGATGAAACGCAAGCCCCAGCAATCCCCGTTCATCATAACCACCAGAAGCACCTAGTTTAATAATCCGGGGGCGTATATCTAAAAAAGTCCTTAAACTTGAGTTTCCTATGTAAAAGATTTCTCCTAGCTGAGTTGCGATAAATAATCTTTCCATTGAGTCACCAGGTAGTTTTGCTGTTTTTAATACAGTGGGTAAATTTATCTTACTGACAATGGGACGCAAACGAACTTTTACCATCTAACTTTTCACCCCTTCTAATTGCATTTTTCCTATAAGAATATGACTAAAAATTTTCTATTAGTACTGAATATGGATTTGGGCGTCTCTATTTGGAGATTAACGACTGGATAATAGTAAATACTAAAAAAAACTCAAAAAAGGATTGATTATCATGGGAGCCATTGAACGAAACGGATTTCGCTTTGTACCAGAATACAGTGTCAGCCATCAAAATGGGGCAATTCATGTCTATAACAAGAATCGTTTAATTGAAGAAATCAAATTTCAGTTTTCAGGGGATTTTCCTGAACTAGATCAAATAGAAGACTTAGTGGATCAATACTGCAACACCCGTCAAATTTAGAAACCGAATATTTGTTCGGTTTCTTGTTTTTTGATATAATAAAATTACCAAAAATAAGATAAGGAGGGATAATTTGAGTAAATTAACCGCCATTTACCCTCAAGCGATTGAACATACGAAGAATAAAGTAATGGAGGATATGAACTATTACTTAGAGACAAAAGAAAGTCTGCCTTCTTTTAGCCAATATTTATCCGATCGTGGGCATTATCTGGAGCAGATTTGGGTCAATATCTGGTTAAATAAGGTCACCAATGATGTCCCGAAGAATGAGAAAAAAGAGTTTTTACGGGAAAAAGGGTTTGAGGTACAAGGAGTGGACCGCAAGCTTATTAATAAACTTTTTCGGGATGAGATGAGAGAATATCAGCCTTTTCATGTGTTGGAATGGACCAAGGAAACCTTTTCAGATAAAAAAGAGGAATGGGAACAAAGATATCAACAAGCAAAAGTTGATTTTATAAAACGACAAGAAGTCACCCGTCTTGAGGAAGTGCGACATCGTATTCGAGCAATGATAGAAGAGACTGCAGGTGATATGCTTGAGAAGGATTATGCTCAAGTTTATCTTTATGTTCGGCATTTTACATCCAAGCAATTAGCAGCAGACATCAAGAACAATGTGAAATTCAAAAATGTTGATACCTTTGCGCTAGAAGAGAAATTAGAGGATGAAGGTCATTTTAACCCCGAATCCTATACAACGGTTGCAAAGTTTTTTGAGGAATTGACAGGAGATATTCATAAGTCGGTAAATTGGGGAAGAAGTTTGTATGAATATCAAACCTATTTTTTTGTTTACGAAAGCTTGATTTCAGATTATCTGTCAGAACTGATTCCGGAAAGGGTTCTAGAAAAGCTTCCAGTTGAAATAAAGGAACAGTTCCAAGAAACCTTTGGTGAAAAACTTACAGCTTCTTTCATTAAGGGGAGTTTAAAACAGCTTCTTAATGAAGTAGAAGACTATTTTATTGAAGATTTACAAGACGAATACCTTTCTGATCTTTTGAAGATTGCTGATATTCCTTTCGACCTCTCTGTTCATCAGCAAATTTTTGAAAAGGATTTTGCTGAAAGAGAACGTAAGAAAGCGGAGGAAGAGGCAGAATTACAACGGAAAAGAGAAGCAGAAGAACGAATGATGGAGGATATTTTCGGCCAGGAATACAATCCATCTTTTGGAAGAAGGGTTCGTTATATCCTTCATATTGGGGAAACAAATACCGGGAAGACATACCATGCCCTTGAGCAAATGAAGGAAGCAACTAGCGGCTTATATCTTGCTCCACTTAGGCTATTAGCGCTGGAGGTTTATGATAAGTTAAATGCTGAAGGAACACTCTGCTCGTTAAAAACTGGCGAAGAAGAAAAAATCGTTCCGGGCGCGAATCATTTTTCATGTACAGTAGAGATGTTTCATGAAAAAGAAAACTATGATGTCATCGTTATCGATGAAGCACAAATGATTACAGACAAGGATCGTGGCTTTTCATGGTATAAGGCGATAACCAAAGCAAATGCAAGAGAAGTACATATTATCGGGAGCAGAAACTCGAAACCGATGCTTTTGCAGCTGTTAGGAGAGTCGGATATTATCATCCACGAGTATAGCCGTGATACTCCTCTTGAAGTGGAAACAAAGGAATTCCATATTAAACATGTAAAAAAAGGGGATGCGCTGATTTGTTTTTCAAGAAGGCGGGTGCTTGAAACAGCTTCTCGGCTTCAAAGTGATGGGCATACTGTCAGTATGATTTACGGCAGCATGCCGCCAGAAACTAGGAAAAAACAAATTGAGCAATTCAACAGCGGCAAAACAAAAGTAATTGTTGCAACTGATGCAATTGGAATGGGATTAAATTTACCGATTCGGCGGATTGTGTTTTTGGAGAATGAGAAATTTGATGGTACGAGAAGAAGGTTGTTAACTTCACAGGAAGTGAAGCAAATTGCTGGACGTGCCGGTCGTAAAGGAATCTATGATGTCGGGAAGGTTGCCTTCACGAAAGACATCAGGTTGATGAAGAAATTGCTTATTCAAGAGGATGAACCTGTTCATACCTTTGCGATTGCTCCAACTAACTCGGTGTTTGAGCGGTTCCAGCGATATTACCGAGATTTAGGAACATTCTTTGAGCTGTGGGGAAAATTTAACAGCCCGCTAGGAACGAAGAAAGCTTCATTAGCTGAGGAACGGTCACTTTACAATCTGATTGCCGGAACAGAAATTGAAGCACGCTTGCCTTTGATGGATTTATATGGGTTTTTACATCTTCCTTTTTCGAAAAATGAACAAGTTTTAATAAGACAATGGGAAGATACGATGTATGCAATTATTCAAGGCACTCCTCTTCCGGAACCGCCATATAAGGAGCGAAGCTTGGAGGATCTCGAGTTAGCTTATAAGGCGCTTGGTTTACATCTGCTCTTTTTGTATCGGTTAGGAGAACGGACGGAGGCGATTTATTGGGAGCGGCTTCGTGAGGAAATGAGTGACAAGGTTCAAGATAAATTAAAAACAGATATCAAAAAGTTCGTGAAGAAATGCAAAAACTGTGGAAAGAACCTTGCTTGGGATCACTCGTTTCCAACCTGTGATGCCTGCCATAGTGCTAAATATAGGAGAACTCGATATGCAGAGGATTTTTAACGATATGATTTTTCTATCATATCGTTTTTTACGTTTGAGAGAAAAAAATTACGTTATAGAGTAATTGGTTATTGCGTTTTAGAGTATGTTAAATTACTATATAAAGTAAGGAGGTGAAAATAATGGAAAACATAAGACTGAACGTTCCATTATTGCGAAGGAGGGTGCCTAACCTTACAAGTGCAGCACGTGAGGTAGGCTTAAGGCCGGCAACTGTATCGAATTTATGTACCGGGAAAATTCCAGTAGGACGCTCTGAAGTTCGCACGATTGTAGCTTTAGCAGAATTAGCACAATGTAGTCTAGATGAATTGCTTTTAAGAGGGGAGAATGTAGAGATGATTGAGACAAAGATAAAAACATTAGATTTGTTTGCACCGATTGTTAAGGGGGGAACCATTGGGCTTGTTGCTCGTCCAGGAATGGGTCAGTTGGTTGTTTTAGCAGAGTTATTTTATCGTTTAAAGAGAGAAGGTTATGCAACAGTTTTATTAAAACCAGAAAACGATCATCCAGAGTTAGCGGAAATCCTTGATGATACAGAGATTGTCGCTGAAAACATCGAAAAAGCTTTTGCTGAAATGTCGGTGGTTGGTAAAAATAAAGAAATCATTTTCGTTGCAGACCGTTCGCATGTATTAACAGGGGAAATCTTTGAACTTCAGGAAAAATTACAGGATGTCAATATCAAGTCCGTGACTACCTTTTTGCTCGATTTAAAAGGAGCATCGGTGGATGAGGACCTCCCATATGGACCGCTTGAAACATTATGGCAGTTTGATATGGACCTAGCAGCTAGACACCGTTACCCAGCGGTAAATCCAATCTACTCTACATCTTCTGTATTAGAAGGTGCACACCTAGACCAAAACCACCTAACTATCCAACAAAAAGCCCAAAAACTATTACGACGTTATCGAGAATTACGTTCGCTTGTAAATGTAAAAGGTATTAACGGGATACCAGCATCAGAAATAGAAACCTACCATCGGGGAGAACGTTTAGAAGCCTATTTGACACAGCCTTTCTATGTTGCAGAAGCCTTTACGGGTATTAAAGGAGCTGAAGTAAGTCTGAAGGATACATTGAATGACGTTAAGAAAATTTTGGATGGTGTCGTGGATTCAAAGGATATTGCTTCCTTGAATTTTATTGGAATGATTTAATTGATATGTGTGCTGGAGTGACCCAAAGGGAAATGCAATATAGGTTCCGGTCATTGCAGCCTATATAATAGCAAGAATTAGAAGGCCGTAACGGAATATCGTTACGTCCTTTTTAAATTTTATCAACAATTATTTCTAAAATATCCATTTTTATGTAATGATAATATTAGTGAAAAATACTTCAGAAGAAAGTGAAGTGCATTGTATGAAGCTATCATTAACCGTAAGAGGACCTGGTGCGGATATGGTCTCGTACTTAATCGCGAAAAACCCTAATAATCCGTATGAACGAAATGAGAAAGGCTTCAAGGTTCGCCTTGTTTATCCTATTTTCACAAAAGAAGAAGTGCAATTTGTTATCTATGTAAAGCCTGACCCGATAGATTTAGTGCGAAACTCATCCGATTTATTTGACATTACCCATTACATAAATGACCGCGAGTTCGCCGTCAGCAGCTTATTTATCACCACCATCCGTAAGGCGTTAGGTACCGCTTTAAATGGGAAACCAGATGAAGCTTATTTGCAATGGGTGGACCATCCATTTGAAATAAAGCTCGCTTTTGGACCGGTTGCCACCGATTTGCATGATCAGGAGATTGTCCAGTTGTTTGAACCCATTGGCTACAAAGTGGAAATTGAACGTGGAGATAGTACCATTCGAAAAAAAAGCTCCGCTCGATTTGTTACGATATCCGGCAATCAAACTGTTCAGAATACTTTAAAGCATGTATCCATTCTTATTCCGGTCATTGATAATTACAAGCATTATTTTTTAGATGAAAGAGAGGTTGAAAAGCTGGATCGTTACGGAGAAGGATGGCTGGAAGACCATCCTTTAAAGCAAATGATTGTAAAAAGAGCACTCCGCTTTAATGCGTTAATATCTCAATCTAAATTCTATGAAAAGAAACAACAAATTCGCAGCCAGGATGAAAGTCCGAGGGTTCGCTTGAATGACCTTCGTTATGAAGCAATCCTAAACTTTATTCGTTCTCTGCCACACAAGGAATCGATAGTAGACCTTGGTGCAGGAGAAGGAAGACTCTCGGTACAATTGGGCTTTTTAGAAGGTGTTAAAGAGATTCTGTCGATTGAGCCTTCGAACAAATCTCGAATACGGGCCATCGAGCGCTTTGAGCAGGTGAATGTCAAAAAAGGGTATATTGAACCGCAGTCTTTACCGGGGTCACTATATTATTTTGATAGCCGATTGCAAAATAAAGATGTTATCGTTTTATGTGAAGTCATTGAACATATTGATGAGGGCAGGCTTCCTAAAATATTTGATTCCATCTTAAATGATTACCGTCCGAAGACATTAATTGTGACAACACCAAACCAGGAATACAATGTAATCTATGATATGAATGAAGAAATGCGTCATGATGATCATCGTTTTGAATGGACAAGAGTGGAACTTGCTCAAAATGTCGAAGCATGGACCCAAAACTATCCTTATCAAGTCATCATACAAGGGATTGGCGAAGAGCATCCAACATACGGTCATCCAACGCAAATGGCCATTTTCAGAAGGGAGGAGGGGTAATGACAACGATCCATTTACCGCACGGAGGAATCGTCCTGCTTGTCGGACCCTCTAATACAGGAAAAACAACCTTATTAAATCAATTAATACAAGAAGAACAAATTCTTGCTTCTGAAGTGGTCAGTTCCGATCAATTCCGAGTACTTGTCAGTGATATTGAATTTATTAGCTGGAACGGCCGTCCTAAAGACGAAAGTGACGCACTGTTTAACGAATATCAGCAAATTTCTGGAGCAGCGTTTGACGCCATGGATTATGTCATTACAAAACGCTGCAAACTCAATAAATTAACGTTCATCGATGCTACCCATTTACGCGAGGAAGAGCATGACAAATACCTGCAAATGGGCAAGAAATATCACGTACCTGTTATCGCGATGGTCTTGAATATATCAGAAACGGAATTACTAAGACGAGATAGCGAACGGGCTTTCCCTCGGGGCAGAAACAGAATCAAGCAGCAGTATCAACATTTTAAAAATGTGCTTAGGTTCATTAAAAAGAAACCATATCGTCGTGTCTATTTGCTTGGTGAAGACGATATTCAAATACTCAACATAAATCGTCTTGAAAACCCGCTTTTTATCGATGTAGGAAACGGAATCGATTTTATCGGGGATATTCACGGCTGCTTTGATGAATTTATTGAAATGTTATCGAAATTGGGGTATCAGGAAAATGAAGAAGGTTTCTACATTCATCCTGAGGGGAGGAAAATTCTTTCACTTGGTGATGTGTTGAGCAGGGGACCTAAATCAATTGAAACACTGCAATTTTTTCAAAAGCATGTTGCAGCCGGACTTGCTTATATGATTGACAGCAACCACGGCTGGAAAATTGCCCGCTGGCTCGATGGGAAAAATGTAACGATGGCTCATGGTGATGAAAATGTTGCCGCTGAATTTGAGGAATATGAGCGTAAAAATGGCAGCGAGGCTGTAGAAAAGGTAAAGGAGCAGATAAAGGAGTTACTTTTAGAAGCAAAATCACATTATATTGTTCGAAAAAATGGGGTTAATGCAGTAGTAGCCGCTCATGCAGGCATAAAGGATCACTATATCGGAAAACAGTCAGCGCGTATTTCTGATTTTTGCCGGTATGGTGATAGTGAAGGGCTGGATGAACACGGAAAGCCGATTCGAAAAGATTGGTCCATTTCTCATAAATCTAGCGAACTCATTCTTTGGGGACACGATCCAAAGCCACAGCCCTTACTGGTTAACAACACACTAAACATTGACCAAGGTGTTGTGTTTGGAGGAAGTTTAACCGCTTATCGTTATCCAGAAAGACAATTTGTTTCGGTCAAGGCGAAACAGGACTATGCGAATGTACCCGACAATCCATTGAAAGAATGGGAACTCAAAAGGCTGGCTCCTCCGAATATTATGAAATTCCTAGAAGGTTATTCCGTGTTAACGGAACATTACGGCGAGATCATGATTTATGACGATGGCGTGAAACCCGCTTTGGATGATGTATCTCATTACACTCTGCCACTTGAGGATATCGTCTATCTTCCACCAACGATGAGTCCGACGCCAAAACCTTCCCGTCTAGAAGGGTATCTGGAGCACCCAATGGAGGCATTTGAATATTATCAAGCCAATGGCGTTGAAACCTTGGTCGTGGAGAAGAAACATATGGGAAGCAGGGGCATTTTGTTTTTATTTAAAAATAAAGAAATTGCTAAAGAGTATTTAGGCAGGGAGACGTTAGGCACCATTTATTCCCGGACAGGAAGGGCGTTTTTTCAAAAAGAATTGCAAGAACAAGTAATCAGCAGTTTAAATGAGGATTTAGTGAAAAATGGTTATTTTGAAAAGTACAACACAGATTTTGTGCTCCTCGATGCTGAGATTCTGCCTTGGAACTTAAAGGCGAAGGATCTGGTTTTAAATCAATATGCACATGTTGGGGAAATGGCATTGCTTGACCGAACAAAGTTGAAAGATTCACTACAACAGGCAATTGACAGCGGCAAAGATGTGCTGAACTGGATTCAGGAAGTGGATGTCGGGATAGAAAGTGCTAAAGTCTTTAATGAAGTTTATCAGAAATACTGCTGGGAAACAGATGGTTTGGAAGGTATCCAAATCGCACCATTTCACACGCTGGCTCACAGCTCGGAAACATTTTTTGAAAAGCCACACACTTGGCACATGGAGAAAAATAAAGAATTTAGCGGGATTTCCCGTTTGTTTTTGGAAACAGAATACAGGGTTGTTACCGATGATGCAACTATGAAAGAGGCCATTGAGTGGTGGGAGGAAATGACCGAGGATGGACATGAAGGATTTGTTGTTAAACCACAACCTTTTATTACGCGTCATAAAGGAAAACTAGTGCAGCCAGCGATAAAAGTGAGGGGCCGCAAGTATTTGCATATCATCTATGGAATTGATTACCTGCTTCCTGAAAATTTAGCGAGGTTAAAGAAACGGAATGCAGGTAAGAAACAGCGTAATGCATTGAAGGAATTTTCCCTCGGGGTCGAGGGTGTAAATCGATTTGTCAAAAGAGAGTCATTGGAACGTGTTCATGAATGTGTGTTAGGAATTCTGGCTTTAGAGGCAGAACCCATCGATCCACGATTATAGGCAGGACAAACGGACTGGTTAATTCCAGTTCGTTTTTTTCATTCAAAGAGCAATATTACAAGGTAAATCACCATATGATGATGGTAAAGGGGTGTGAGAGTATGGGTGTTCATGTGGTGAGTACGGGAGAAAATCTGTGGGCAATTTCCAATAGGTATGGAGTATCTATGCAAACCATTGTTGAGCTAAATGGGTTGCCATCTACTAGTTCTCTCGTACCAGGTCTCGCCTTGTATATTCCGGACAACCAAACGCCTATCCGCTCCTATAAAATAAAACCAGGTGACCGATTTTGGGAATTAGCCAGGAGGTTTAATACAGATATTAAATCGATTGTCGGGGCGAATCCAGGGGTTGATCCTAAACAGCTTATTATTGGTCAAATTATCAACATTCCCTCACCAGTGAAATTAAGATTAACAACATTGGGATTTCTCGTTCCATCGGGCGGCAGTGATATTTTGTCAGTATTAGATTCACTCGCCGGACAATTAACCTATTTAGCAGTTGTAGCGTACTCATTTACAGCAGAGGGATATGCCTATAACGAAATAGAGGATTCGGCGATTGTAGCACGAAGTAAACAGTTGAATATTACGCCATTATTAATGATTCGTAATTTTACTGGAGTAGATTTTAGTGCGGAGTTAGCAGGACATGTACTAGCTAATGCTGTTTACCGTCGGAATTTAGTTCATAGTATTGTGAATTTGATTAGCCAAAGGGGATTTGGCGGGGTATCGATTGATTTTGAATTTATTCCACCCCCTCAGCGTAATGATTTCAACCTATTTTTAAGAGAATTAAAGACTGCCTTGGGAGAGTTGATCCTGCATGTAAATGTACATGCGAAAACTGCCGATCTCCCGACCAATCGAATCGTCGGAGCATATGATTATGCTGCTATCGGAAGCATAGCGGACATCGTTGCGGTGATGACAATTGATTATGGCTATCCAGGTGGACCGCCTGATCCGATTGCACCTATTTGGTGGATGGAGCAGGTTGTTCAATACTCGATCACCCAAATCAATCCTAGAAAACTACAAATTGCGTTGCCGCTTTATGGTTATGACAAAGTGGTAGGTACGAATATTACACATGCCATGTCTGTGCTTACAGCGCAAAATCAAGCCATTTCAACAGGATCTCCAATACAATTTGATCTGCACGCTATGTCCCCTTGGTATCGGCATTGGAGTGCTGGGGTAGAACAGGTTGTTTGGTTCGAGGATATAAGAAGTTTCATAGAAAAATATCAATTGATGGATGTTTACAATCTATTAGGGACTACCTTTTGGCAGATAAGCTTGGCGGCGCCACAGAATTGGGCATACTTGAGTAAAAATATTGCCGTTATGAAATAAGGTCATTGGGTTTATTGGGTGCAACGCAATTATCGCAGATATATGGCCTCAGAACGCAGATATATTTGAATTATCGAAAATATTTGGTCGAGCACCACAAATATATTTATTTTTAAGAAAAATATATGGAAGAAAGTTTGTTTTTTAGGAAAGACTTGATGAAAAAAGGGAAAGTTGGAAATGAATTTTGCTGAAAAGATTGAATTTGATTGTTCTTATTTTATTAATTGCAGCATTGGTCCCACAATCATATCCTGTACTCGCAGAAAATAATCTAACTCATCAGTTGAATCAGCTGTTAAATGAAGACCCCGATTTACATGGGGCTATTGCAGGAATCAGCATACGTTCTGCAGATACTGGTGACGTTATTTATGATCATTTAGGAGATGTCCGCCTACGTCCCGCTTCAAACATGAAGCTACTAACAGCCGCTGCAGCACTATCTGTTTTAGGGCAGGATTATAGGTTTAAAACGGAAATACTCACAGACGGTAAAGTAAAGAAGAAGACGCTTCAAGGTAACCTTTATTTAAAAGGCAAGGGTGACCCCACTCTTCTAAAAGAAGACTTAGATAAAATGGCTGCCGAAATTAAGAAATTGGGCATTAAAAAAATAAACGGAAATTTAATCGGTGACGGAGGAGAATCTTAATAAAAAACGTAAGTACAACATTATTTTTTACTCCCAACAAATAGCAGTGCACTTTGTGAAACAACTTCCAAAGTCCGTTGGATGTGGATTAATTGAAAGACCAGATAGGGCAATTCATTACCAGCTAATACCGAAGAATTTGAATGGTTAGTATAATTACCCCGGAATTCTATGGTACAGCCAGGCACAAAAAACGGAAGAGTTTAAAGAAGAATATTAGAAAAGAGCTTGCCAGGAGTGGAAAAACGGCTAGATGAAAAATTTTCACGGACTAGGTCGTGCCAGGGGGTATGGTCTAAAAAGCATGACTAGGGAAGCGTAATTAACCGAAATAGCAGTAAATTTAAAGAGGATAGCAAAGATACTATCCTCGAAATTACTGTTTCCTGTTAATCTCATTACTATATTCTTCAAAAAACACTGTCTAAGTCAGGAGGATTCCAGAATAACGTGGACTTTTTCAGTGGCCTCGAACCGTCCCGTATTTCATTTTAAGTAAATGATATCCATATATACGTTGCGTTGAAAAGTTTGAGTTGGGTGTGCACCGTAAAATATTTCCATTTCTTTGACAACCAGTCGCAATGGATATCCTCGATTTTCCTCAGGATTGGTTACTTTGCCTTCCCATACGACCACACCATTTGAATTAGGGGTGCCTGGCTTGAGCACGATTTCATCAAAGTTTGGCACATCCTCCCAGCCGAGGGTATCATCCACCATCTCGGAAAGCTGGCGTTGGAGTTGAAGATTCATCACACTCGGAGCAGGTTCTACTGTATTGTTAGGTGTGTTTTGTTTCTTTTTCGAATACGTTACACCGCTTACCGAGACATTGTAGACTCCTGGATGATTTGGATCCCTTGTTACGGTTAAGGAACGATCTGGTGACGTTTGAACGATGTCAGCAAGCACGACGGGCGAGATACGTAAATCTTCAGGAGCTGGATTCGATATGATCAACGAATTTGGCTGGAATCTGACAAGGGCAAGGCGAATAAATGGGTAGTAGGCATTGCCGGTATTTAGTTCTAGGTCACAATACCATAGCTTGCGTTCACGATCCCAATTGACTTCGAAGCAAACGACCTTTACAAAGTGATTTGGAAGTTCAAACAAACGAGCATCATAAATCTTCTTAGCATTCTTAAAATCTGCTATGTGTGTTAGCGGAAGTCGGGGTGATTCGCGGATAGGATCCTGACCCCAAAAAGTCAAGTAACTGTAAATAGCCTCCGAATGATCGGGTGATTTATTTTCGAGTACCACAACTCCCAGCATCTCACCGTCACCCGAAGACCACCAAGGGCGGTCAAGATAAATCCGGACTCCTCCTTTTCGCATACTTGTCACTTTTGTTCCATCTTCATTCCGTTGACTCCAAGAAAAGGTAGGCAAGACGTATTTAACTAAAGGTTTCGAAGGCCTAGCGGTGCTAAGGATATCGATTTCAATCTCTTGCGTATCGCGGACAAGGCTCTCGTTTGGCATGTTTGGCGGGAAGTACTCACGGAAGCGTGTTGTCGCTCTAACTTTGTAATGGACACGCCTGTACTTCGTATCGCCAAATCCCTGTTTCTCTACTTTGCTTGCCAAATTAATTTGTGCCTGATTTTCCGGCGTTACGGGCTTCTTTAACAAGGTATCATGGATCGTTTTCGCTTCAAAACTGTTGAAGACTAGACGTGATTGGTTAGCCTCCAATCGTAAGGCATTAGGGTTACTTTCGATCTTAACCTCTTTTCCGTCGTCCAGCCAAATCGGTAATTCCATCACATGACCACTGAATGGGACTGGTTCTAATACTGGTTCTATTTTCGTGACATCATCCATTCTTTCTGTCCATTCGGCAAGAATATCCACCTTGGAGGTGCTAGGGATATGGACAAAGATGGTTCCAAAGAGATAAGCATACGTATTATTCTTCTCACGTGGTCTTACTTGTAGAATAGGCTGCGATGGGAAATCAAGTGGCTGCTGAACAGCGTGAACAAGAGAAATCTCCCGAAAAGGGGTGAACAACCAGTTGCGGCCGGCATAAATTTCTTTTTCCAGTTTCAACAGATCTTCGTTGGTCCAGTTTGCTTTGTCATCTTTCACCCACTGCAAAAGCCCCATATCTGGAAGATTTCCTCCAAATGTAGAGCTGACGCGAATATTGGTTGCGATCGTTGCTTTCGGGAGATAGATTGTAAGAACACGGGTTCTTTCATCCCACAGGGGTTCATTTGAACCTTCAACGATACGAATGCGGAACAGCTTTGGCTCATACCATGTGTTTCCTTTTACCTCTACGAAAAACAAATCGTTAGGACCTCCACCGGGAAGTCCTTCAAACATCACCCCCGAAATCCATGGTTCCGGCAAGTAAGGAAGAATCAGTTGCTCCTCAGTATGAACCGCATAACCATCGGTCGATGAAGGGTCAGAGCTAGTGCGAATAAAGCGAACAGACGGTGATGTTATATCATTGAACGTGCCTGACTCGCGTGCAGCCAAGTAATAGAAATTCTGGATGACACTGCGAATCTGACCTGGCGGCATGCCGCTATACTTTACATCAATGGCTCCATCGAGCAGCCCATGCTCCTCTATCAATTGAAGCGATACTTTTGGAGGTGCAACATGTCTCTCGTTAAAAGGCAGATAGACAGGGTGGGCCGCAGTATATTCTTCAGTGCTTTGGTCATAGTTGCTGCGAATCACGAGCCTTTCTAATGATTCACCTTCCGCATAGGCGGTTGTGTCTGGATGATTCAGATTTCCACTTGGACTATAAAGCTGTCTCGGAACAAGTTCCGGAGGATTGACGGGCTCAAAACGGAGGTACTTAATCGTACCGATCGCTGTTTGATTAAGCCCTAATGCCGCTTCAATCTTTTGTGCTTCGTCCATCGCTGGTCCATTTCCGGCTAAATCAACCGTTCGGACACGGAAGGTATATTCATTTCCAAACCGGAGACGAGGCAAAGTCCCAGGTATGACGGAAAAGTTTGTCTCCAGTCCAAGCTTTGTCATCGCTGTGTTATCCACTTTCTGCGGCATCGTATCGGGCTCGTTTGGATTGGGCGCACTGGCCGTACTGCTAATACTTTTGCCAGGCCGGGGAGCTGACAAACTCCAGCCTTCCCAAGTGAAAAGCGACTCGTGAATATAAAGTTGGCTAACAGGATCACCTGTCTGAGGCGGACTAGTCACGCTAGGCTGTATAAATCCCTCATCCGAAAATTCCAAGTAACGTCCAATATTTAGCAGTTTATATTGACCAAGCCGGCGGTGCAAAGAATTTCGATTATTATATTGATCAGTTACATCTAAGCGGTACCCGCGTAAAAGATCTTCTGCAAAGAGGGGATTATCCAGTTTAGGAGGACCATCCAGCATCCCATTCAATTTGTTCGAGCGGTTAAAAATAGTGTTTAAATTGTTGGCATTCTTATTCCGTACAACCGAGATCCCGCCGTTGCGCAGAGGAGAGACACCCGCTTTTTCTTCTGCATCAATGGGCTTATCGTTTACCTTTTTATCCTTTTGAGCTGCGACGGTTGAAGCGAGGTTTAAGGTCTTGAGTGCAGCACCATCCACATCCACTTGAACTAATTCAATGTCTTCTTTTTTGGGAATCCAGATTCCTCCATCTAATTCTTTTGTTGAAGAGTAGGCCGAAAATAGTACGGTACCATTTTTCTCCCGATAGTCATAAGCCGTCCACGGACAATAATCTTCCGTCGCGGGAGCTCGACTGTCTTGATAGGAAGACTGACCACCATTCCCAGGAAAAGATCCATTTTGAAAAGAAGACTGACCTCCATTCCCAGGAAAAGATCCATTTTGAAAAGAAGGCTGACCCCCATTACCAGGAAAAGAGCCGTTTTGAAAAGAAGGCTGACCTCCATTCCCAGGAAAAGAACCGTTATGGGACTGGGAAATCCATTTTGGTACGATACGCAGTTTAAATGTACCGGCATTGTTATTTGTTTTAGGGATCGCATCAACTGGAATATAAAAATCCATCACAAGACCTAAACGGCGCAGTATCTCAGGATAATCACCTAAGGCTGAGAGCATTTGATGAAAGTCGATTTCCTTCTCAAAGTGAGCATTGGCCTCAGGGCCATCAGGCATGGCAGCCGGCTTAGCATCGGCTGATCGATAGTGATAGAGCATCGTACGGTAATAGGCGTCTTGAACATCTTGATTACGTGGATCGCTGGGAAATCGTAAGTATAATTCGTCGTCATCCGGACTCCTTGGGCCGCTTGAACCCTTCGGAGTTGCTGGACCCTTTGGACCCGGCTGTGGTTCCGGAGGAAAAGGAAACTTTGGGATAATGGCATCTCCAGTTCTTCCTGAGATACGACGCCTGCGGGCTATGACTTTGGCTTCCTCGATAGATTTGTTCAACTGCGTGCTTAAGTCCTTTTCTGTTTTGATCCCATGAGAACGAAAGCGCTTATGCAGTTCAACCAGTTCATTGATGAATCGATCCATTCCCATACTGACTCCATTTGAACCTTTTGGAGTAATTATTGGAGGCAGGTCATGGCGTGATTCTTTCATAAGCTTTTGATATAAAGCCTTCGTATAATTTAACACGTCTTTCACCGGATAACTCACGATTGGCCGACTGGAATAGTCGTCAAATTCATGCGGATGAACAGGAATATCCTGCCGGAAAAGGGATTGCCATAGCCCTTGATTGGGAGGAGATGACACTCTGTGTGTCGGGATCACTTTGGTTTGTGTTCCGTCATGTACCTCAAGTTCAAATGTTAACCGGTCTGGATGTGTGCGGTAGGCCCAATTAAGAAAGTCTGGAAAAGATGCTAATGTTGTTTCCTTTTCCGAATATAAACGCGGATTTACGTAAGCAGATAGCCGCAAATATCGGTTGTTTCCATCTATTTGCATTCCATTTGGGAGTGCAATCCAAAGAAGCCTTTGATTGACCATACAAAACTCCTTTATCCTTTAGTTTTCATTAAATATTTTTTAAAGATCAACTATTTAGGCAAATGCCATGCAATATTTTTCCCATTCAAAGGGATAGCCGCCTGGTTGGTCAGGGCCCATGATTTGTGCAAAAGTGGGATCTCCTGCTGCTCCGGCGAATCTGCGCTCCACTGTGAGGGTCACGCTTTTACTAAAAAATGCGATCTTAACGCCAACCGATAAAGATGCCTGGCCCCAAACTTCCACTTTGTCATTTTCTTTCTTACGGAGAGTGAGGCTAATGTAAAATTCAACGGTCACTGAAACCAAACCCAGAACCGTTACATTGCCGCTGGCGCGCACGTAACCGGTTAGTTTTACTTCTTCCCCGATCATTCCGAAGTAAATGCCGGCCATCACAGACACACCGCCACTGGCGACTCCGAGATTAATGCTGATATTTCCGCCAAATTCGATTGATGCCTCAATCGCTTCAATCCCCTTCGCATTGAGGGCAAAAGCAAAGAAACCTCCGCCGGCAAAACCCATTACTGAGACATTAAAAGGATTATGACGCTCAGAGAAGGCAAATCTGACACCCGCTGGCTGATCGACAAAGGGAAGAGACAGAGCGGCCGAAAGATTGATATTCTGTATGCTGAAAATACCTACACCGAAAGACGGAATCCCAAGCGTGAAGCCTGCCGTCACGCCGGATGCTGTTACATTGATGAATGGAGGGTCGGAAAAGCCATTAGAAGGGATAATGTTTTTCAGGGTTTCAACAAACTTTAGCGGCCCCTGAAATACAAGGTCGAGTCCTTCTGCACTGACATCCATTTTCTTACCATTTCCAGCAGAAAACCTTAACGCAGAAAATTTAAGCAGCAAAGTATCGATAAACTCCAAAGCAAAATCTTGTAACTTTCCTTGTACCATGAAGGTTGGAGGGCTGCCGTCTGGCGCAGTAATCATTTGTACATTAATGCTTAACTGAGCTGGACGATCAAATCCTGTTACACCTTTAGCTAAGAATTGAAAGAAACCTGTTGGATCTTTCCAGTTTTCAATACTTGGTTTCCATAAAAAGCGTGTTTCTATCGCATTATTTTGCAGACGTCGATTCGTTAGCATAGGAGCTTCTAACTTGAAATTTGGATCATCCAGTTTCTGTATTAACTGTTCAGGTTTTAAAGCTGATTCTAACTCCTTTATTTTAAGTGGATCAATGTTTATAGGAACCTTTGGCAGAATGTCCTGTAGTGTAATTCCTCCCAGAAATCTGGCTTTCTCAAATAATGCTGCTGGGTTGAACTGCCCTTTAATAATGTCGGCTGGGTTTGCGACTGGACCGAGCGCTCTCGACAATCCCCCAATCGTGGTATTAGGAGTGATGAGCCCGCCGGCTTTCTCTGTAGGTAAAGATAGTCCTAACTTTTCAGTAAGCCCTGCAAAAACTTCACCTTTATTATTTGTAGGATGAAAACCATGATTTAAATAAGCTTCTTCAAATTTAATTGATTTACTATCTAATTTTCGACCAGCTACCTGTTCAGCAGCAGGGATGTTCACTTCCGCTGACTCAACTTGCGGAAGAAACCTAGGGTTATAGTAAGACAATTTGTTTAACACATTTTCTTTTTCACCTTTAACAAGCTGTGCATTAAACGTCATTGTTCCTGTTTCAAGTGTGGTTTTCCCCTTACTGTCATTCTCGGTTTTAGCAAATGCAATCGGCTGGTTGTTTAATGGGACCTTTCGTAAAGGAACAAAGTTGGCATCATTATTATAGATAGAAACTAATTGATCCCAAGGCGGCATTTTTTCCTTGATTGGAACGCACAAAAGAGGCCGTTCAAAGGAAACGGTGTTCCCTTCCCAATCTTCTGCGACCATTTTGAAGAGAAAGGGCTCTTTATTCATCTCGGTTGGCCAGAACGGCGTCGCGTCACCTATAGGCCATGAAGGGATAGGATCACCTAAGTTCACAGGCCACGGATATTTTCCGCTGGGAACCAGATTGGGAGTTTTACGGGTTGTGATCCGTATCCATTTATAAGGCATTTCTCGACGTTCTTTTAGGTACGCTGGAGTAAGAGTTTCGTAATTTTTCACAGGCTCTCGGACTTCGATGTACCTATATTGTCTAAGAACCGCTTGGGCCCCCATCTGAGCGGTTGAAATCCGCTCAAATCGTCGTTCCGTAATGGTTACAATCGATACGGCATGCCCTGTATCACATAGAACGGCCTTTTCTGTTGTTTTAACAAATTGGTCTCTCCCCTGGGTGATAATCTGCTGCCATCCTTCTAGGGATAATGTTTCATAACCAAGTGTTTTATCAAAAACCGTTGGGTAATTCCATACACCCTCTAAGTTTGACCAAGCTCCTGCAGTAGAGAGTATCAGACGTCGTAGATTAATAGGACTGGGAATGTAAGGATTTGGAATACGAAGTTCGTTTAATTTGTTTTGCCAAGCCTCTTTCGATATCCCGCTTGGAGGTTTTGGCATTGAGTAATCTGTTGTTAACTTTACAATTTCATTAAGCTGTTTCTGGGTAGGGGCACTGTTAAATGGGATATGATGATTAGATGCAGTAATCAGATTTGTTGTGCCGCCTTCACGAAAAGTGTTTTCATTTTCTTTCTGCTTTTCTCCAAGCTCTGTATGCCATAACACAAATCGGCCATCTTGTCCCTCCGGGTGAATGAGATGATACCAAACGCCAGATTCTTCAGGAGAAAGATAGAGTCCTGTTGGGATTTCCAGTGTAGTCTTTCCCTCAAAAATCTCTGGAAAATGTGGAGTAAATGGCTTTGATGGATCTGGATTTGGCAGTTTTGGAACCACGGGTTTGTAATTCTTCCAGTTAAGCAATGTTTCCATTGTAAGCGGCCAGTTGTTTTCATCCTCAGGAAGCTCGAACACCAGTCGGCTTGGACCGGAAAGCATCGCTTTGATTGGACTTACAGAAGGTTCTGCTTCTGAAAAAATTTCTTCTACGATATGTTGTGCGGGAAAGTGAACGATTAATAATACCGGTTCATCTGCATTACGCCTGACAAGGCGAAGCGGGTATCCATTCGTGTGAATATTGACGAGTTCAAAAATCAAGTCTAAGAAGTCTTCTTTCCGTAAAACTCGGATAAAAAGATTATTATTAGACAAAGCTTTCGCTCCTTTCTTTTTAAAAAAAGGATTAGCATGAAGAAGATTGCTTAGATAAAAAATTCACTTCATATTATAACTATGTATCGAGGAATGGTGATAGACCACAAACGAAATGCATCTTCCTGCCATCGGGGATAAGAACCACGTTAGCATTATTTGAGTATAGGAAATTTGTCAATTAAATGGGGATTGGTATGGAAATCTTTCGCACGTTAAGATGTTAAAGGACATAGACTGGGGTACATCTTAATGATGGAATAAAAAGGGAGGTATTATTTTGAGGTACAAACCATATCGCTACTATGGTTACTGGAATATGCCTGCATATCCCAACACCCCCCCGCCTGTAAACCTGGTCTTTAACAGAGAAGACTCTTATAGACCGCCAGTAGGGCTTAGTTGGTCGCGTCGATATGCGATATTGGCTTTTGATGATAAAACCACAAAATGGCTGGATGAAATGATAATCCAGGGTTCTAATGCTGCCCTCATTGCATCTGGGTTGGTTTCAATGGGAGTTCTTACTGAAGTAGAGGATGGAATAATAGCCGCAATTTCTGGCATTGTAAAGCTGGGAAGTAGAGTTATTTTTACCGTGAATAATAAAGGTGGAAACAAGGGTATTTACTTTTTAATCCCCTATGAAGTATTTTTACCAGGTGGTTCTGCAGCGGAGATCCCAGTGCTTTATCCAAAAGCAAGATATTAAAATATGTTGCTATTGATACAAAGATATAGTGTATGAGATTAGCAGCGTTTTATGTTTGTAAATACATCTATCGTCTACAATATTAGAGGAAAATGGGGAATGAAAGGGTGGGGATATCCTCCACCTTTCATTTACATAGTGTTCCAATAAGCACGATATGCGGTGACACTGGAGCAGCCGAATTCGTAGTCCTAACTTGTACAACGGCCCCCTTGTAAAACAATGGTTGAGGTATCGTTAATGTGCGTGACCATGTTGGTTGTATTTCAGGAGTGGAGTACAACATAAAATGATAACTGCCAATTCCAGGGAAAGTAATAAATCCTTCATAGGCATCATAGTTACCAAACTGGTTAGGGGTAGGCAAACCCTTTGCAAGGATGCTTACTGATTGTTCACCATTAGCGAGGTGATCAGCTAATGCAACTCCAAGTCCATTTGTATGGATGCTTGGTATTGGGCTTTTTAACACCGTGCAGCATGGCAATTCAATATATTCAGGTACGCATAGTAAATCTCCTGGATAAATTTTCAGCGGATTGGAAATGTGTGGATTGTTTGCAATAATGAAACCTGTACTTACCCTTAGACGACGAGCAATCAAATACATGGAATCACCTTTCCCTACCATATAACGAGTAAAACCTGGTGGACAAAAAGTAGGAATTCTTCCCATAGCCTACCACCTATTCTAATGAGGATAATATTGACTTTGCAGATTGGTTACATCTACATCTGTATGTCATCAAAATGGGAATATGCTTTGGAATCTATTTGCGTAAATGACATTTATTCAAATGAAATAGGGAAAGCCCATTTCGTTCAATGAAGCTAATTAGGCTTTAGGCACTACTAACGAATGAGACTTTTTGGATAATTATTTGATTTAGACAATCTACTATATATTTATCTTTGTATATGATAAAAGGAATAAAGCAAGAACAAGATAAGGAGTGACATTTTTTGTTTTATTATCCTTTTTTTTCATCAAATCACTGGCCATCCCATCAGTCCCATTTCAATCATGTACCAATTTCGGCACCATATAGGTGGTATCCCAATTCATATCCCAAAGCCCATGTTTCGCACGGATGGATAAAAAATCCAGAATATATTGTTCCTTTTTACCATCTTAATCCAGGTAATTCCCATCATCTTCATTCATTTATGAATCATCAAAATAGACAGCCAAAAACAGTTCAAGTGTTCTTAGAAGGGATTTTCTGTAAAAGCACAGGTGTATATGAAGGGTATGATTTAGAGATCTATGGTAGTCTAATGGCTAACGATAATTTAATTTGGCATAGTACGGAAATGAATCCTGTGAACATTAAAGAAGGAAATCTTTTTGGCATTCTTGAGTATAAAAACATAGTGTTGGATCCAAACGAACCATTGAAACTGCAGGGACATTTATGGGATCAAGACTCTCCTCCTCTTGATCCACATGATGATATGAAATATAGAGAAATCATGATACCTTTTCATGAAATTGCCTCAGAACCGCGAAGATATACTCTAAGGTTTAAAGAACTTGATCAGATCGTTGATGTTTATTTTGAAGTCAAATCCATTGACTCCAGGATTTCCAGTTTCCATAATAGTCAAAGTACTTACTATATACCGCATCATCATCTCAATAATCCCTACAGACAGAATCCTGTTAGAGCTGAAGTGTTGCTAGTGGGTATCCATAACAACAGATCAGGTGATTATGAAGGTGCTGGTTTGGCCATTTACGGGTGGCTAAAAGCAAAGGATACTTTGTTGTGGAATGTAGACCCATCGAATGCTGTAACCATTAGAGAAGGGAATCTTTATCCGATTCGTGTGCAAAAAACAATCCGTTTGGATCCAGGCGAACCTCTTAAATTGGAGGGGCATTTATGGGAAAGTGATCCGCTTCCTTTGGATGAGGACGATGATATGGAACAAAGGGAGTTAAGTATACCAGTGAATGAGCTTAGTGGTAATTGGAGAGATTTTTACTTATCCTTTTCACAAAGTGACCAACTAGTAAATGTATATTTTCGAATCCGGTTAGTATGATGATCTTTAATGGTCCATTATATTCGAATTTGTACATTTTCACATGATAAGATTGCTGTTTGCTTCCATTATGTAAGAATTTTGCTTTGTAAAAAAGTGGACCTAAGGAATAATAAATATTGATGAAAAGACGTGTTTCTATATACGTCTTTTTGTTGTTCAACAGCAGATATTTCAATGGGGGAATGCATAAGGGAAAAAGGGATCATAAAACTCCAATAATTGTGATAGCAAATATGTTTCTGGTATTTATTTTATGTATATTTCGGCAGTCTGTTTATTAATTGCTATGAATTATTTCTTAATATTTTTATAGTATCTTAGGTTGCCATAATAATCTCCTTAAACGTTATTTTAGAGGAGTTATTGCCTTGAATCTGCAAGAGCTAAAATGAGAATTACTGTTCGAAGATTGTTAAATAAATATGGCTATCCACCTGACCTTCAGAAAATGGCGGTTGAAACGGTAGTAAAACAGGCTGAATTGATGGCTAGTAATATGGAGATGTAATTTCGAAACTAGATTTTGATTGAATTTAGGAGGAATTTTCTCTAGAAAAAATTACATTTTACTAAAATAGATTAGGCAAGGAACATAAGATATAGGTTGGCGCTTAATTCTGGATGGAAAGCAAGTTTTAAAAGTATGTGGGATGATTCATTAATAGCACCAGAAATTATGGCGACAATTTGTAAGGATGCTGGAGCATTCTCAGGAATTTAAACAAAGCTCATATTGATCATAAAATTAGTGGAAAATTAGGAACCAATAAAATTAAAAACTTAAGAACTCTATGTCGACACTGTCATGTTTTAAGAGCTGATAGAAGACATCGTGGAATGATTGGAAAAGCATTAAAGGACGGTTTCATTACTTCAGACTGGAGAGAACAAATTTGGAAGGAATAAAAATACAGTCATGGAATTCGAAACAGGGTTCATTATTCCCTGTCCGACAGGTATTAGCCGACCTGTCGCTGATGATGATAGGCTAAATGAGGCATCCTATGGGGTGGTCCGGCATGGAGAGGTTTGGTACGGTCGGGTGAGGTAAAGCGAGGTAAGGCAAGGCATATGATGTTATTTTTATAAACAACCTAATGGTAGTGTCATTGGGTTGTTTATTTATTTATGCAAAATCTATGATATAAAAAATTATTAATAAATATAAAAAAGGTCCTGGTTTTAGAATTAAGTGAACAGGTAATGATATCTATTAAAAACAATTTGGATGTGGAATCGTTTGAATATAATTAAAAAAGGCTTTTGTATCTTGTTATTTTCAATTTTGGCGACTTTTCTACCGCCTTCCTCTCATTTCTATGCAAATGTATCAAATCAAATTTTAAAAACAGAAATTAACAAACTTTTACAGGAAGAACCAATCTTAAAGGGAGGATTGACAGGAATAAGCATTCGTACTGCAAGTACGGGCGAAGTCCTATATGAGCATAATGGGGATGTTCGTATGAGACCTGCTTCGAATATGAAATTATTTACCTCAGCAGCAGCTTTATCTGTATTAGGTGAAAAATATCAATTTAGGACTGAAATTAGGATGGACGGGAAAAGAGACGGAAATATATTAAAGGGGAATCTGTATTTAAAAGGTTTTGGTGACCCAACACTTTTAGGTGAAGATTTGGATCAACTAACTAAGTTTATTGCCCATTCCAATGGTATCACATCTATCGAGGGAGATCTTATTGGGGACGACAGCTGGTACGATGATGTTCGATTATCTCGTGATCTAAATTGGAGTGATGAGTCAGCTTATTACGGATCTCAAATTTCCGCACTAACAGTTTCTCCGACTAAAGATTTTGATTCTGGTACTATTATTGTAGAGGCATTTCCTGGATTGAACATAGGTAATCCCGTACAAATTAAACTCTCACAAAATACAAATTATGTAAATGTAATTAATCAGGCTGTGACCGTATCCCCCGATGGAGAGACCGATCTTTCAATTGATCGAAAGCATGGTTCAAATACCATTATTGTTAAGGGCTTTCTTCCTATCGGAGCAAAAAAGGAAAAAGAATGGATAGCAATTTGGGAACCGACCCAATTTGTACTTGATTTTTTTAATCAGAAATTAGCAAAAGAAGGGATTAAACTATCGGGAAACTCTAAGTTAGGAGTTACACCCAAGGATGCCAAAATTCTTACAAGTCATCTATCCATACCATTATCCGAGCTCCTCATACCTTTTATGAAACTTAGTAATAACGGACATGCAGAAATCTTAGTTAAGGAAATGGGGAAAATAAGGAAAGGAGAAGGTAGCTGGGAAAAAGGGTTAGAAGTAATAAATGAGCAGCTTTACAAATTAGGGGTAAATCCAGAAACACTAGTAATTAGAGACGGTTCAGGTATTTCTCATGTCAACCTAGTTCCAGCTAATGAAATTTCCAAGCTTTTGTTTAATGTACAAAAAGAAAAATGGTTTCCTACTTTCTTAATATCCCTGCCAGTCGCTGGTGATAGTAATAGGATGGTAGGTGGAACCTTGAGAAAAAGAATGGAATCCCTAAACGTAAAAGCTAAAACAGGAACAATTTCTACTGTATCTTCCTTATCTGGTTATGTGGAAACCCAAAAAGGAGAAATACTTATTTTTTCTATTCTATTAAACAATCTCCTTGATGAGGAAAAAGGAAAAGACATCGAGGATAAAATAGTGAAAATAATAGCAAAACATAAATAAGTGCTAACTTAGAAACAAAATGAGTCCCATTACCAATGTCTAACAAAAAACACACCGAAAAATGACTACTAATAATTGTATAATTTGTAGTCATTTTTTTGGTATAAAGTCGATTGCATATTGTCGGATTAGAGTGTATATGAAAAGTACCGAAATCTGTTAAATTATACAATCCTCGATGATGAGCACTCTTTTAAGAAATGCCTCCTTAGTTAAGTAACAATTGTTTATCAAATATATAATTTCAATAATCTATTATTAGATTATTTTTACTCCCAAGTTGTGAATGAGATTACCAATTTCTAATACATCTTGCACACAAGAATGAAGCAGCAAAGGGAATTAACGGTATCATGTATCCCTACAATTTGAGCACTCACCAAATTTCACTACATTAAATTTAATTTTACCACTGTCAATTGGCATAACTAGTGAGGCATGTCCTTCCAAAAGGAGTATTGGAGCAATATAAGAGGCTATTTCCACTAAAGCCCCGTTAATATGAAATGCACTGCATGACTATTATGTATTGAGAAATGATTCAAAAATCTAGAACCATACTGCCAAACCAGCATCAAACAATATGATCAATAACAGCCCATATATTTTTTTATTATTATTTACTTAATTTAACCGTATTTTTAAGGTCCTCGATGCTTCGCATCTGCGGATACGCCTCCCGCTATGGGCTATGTCCTCCTCCAAACCAATAAAGGCTTAACTAAAAATCCCTTGAATAAAGTCTTTAGTTTATAGTCACTTATTCATACATAAATGGATTAATTATTCCAAATAATATTTTCAAAATTAAATAATAAATTCTTTTATGTACATTTCACAGTTATGGACACATTAAGAGAATACGGTAAATTTAATAGCTAAATAGAAAAATTTTGTGTACAACCCTTTTTTCTCTTGGGTATATAAAAATCCTTGTGTATCAACGATTAACTAGGAGTAAGAAAAGGAATCTATGTACAATTATTTAATGTACAATTCAATTAAGATACGATATCTTGTATGATGATGTCCGGTATTCGCCGGATTTACCTTGGAGTGATGAACAAACCTATTATGGTGCACAAATTTCGGCATTTACGGCTTCACCCACAAAAGACTTTGATTCAGGCTCGGTCATGATTGAGGTGATGCCTGGCAATAACAAAGGTAATAAGACCAAGGTAAAAGTTACTCCTGACACGAACTTTGTAAAAATAATCAATCAAACTGAAACCGTCCCTGCAGATGGGAAAAAGAAAATTACCTTTGAACGGGAACACGCCAAAAATACGATTACGATATCTGGCACATTACCTGTTAAAGCCAAGCCAGAAAAGGAATGGATTGGTGTGTGGGAGCCGACACGTTATGCGTTAGCCCTTTTTAAACAATCCCTAACCGAACAAGGCATTCAATTTACCGGAAAAGTTGAGACAGGGACAACACCAGACGCAGCAAGAATACTACATTCGCATAGCTCAATCATGCTGTCTGAGTTACTGGTCCCGTTTATGAAGCTAAGCAACAATGGCCATGCAGAAACCTTGGTTAAAGAGATGGGAAAAGTGGTGAAAGGGGAAGGAAGCTGGGAAAAGGGTCTTAGGTGATGGAAGCCGAGTTAACTAAATTCGGAATCAACACGAAAACCTTGGTACTAAGGGATGGATCTGGTATTTCTCATGTCGACTTAGTTCCAGCAGCTCAACTATCTCAATTGTTATATGCAGTTCAGCAGCAAAAATGGTTTCCAGCTTTTCTTCATTCACTACCGATAGCAGGAGCAAGTGAAAAAATGGAAGGCGGTACTTTACGTAACCGGATGTCAGGTCCTGAGCTTAGACAGAAGGTATTTGCGAAGACTGGAACCATCTCAACAGTCAGCACCATATCCGGCTACGTTACACTAAAAGCGGACAAACCATAATATTTTCTATCATGTTAAATAATCTATTGGATGACTCTAAAGGAAAGAAAATAGAAGACAAATCAATTACGATAATAGCCAATCAATGATGAGTTGTGGTCTCTTAGATACAACTTATTTTTTCTGTTAAAATATAGGTAAATATGTAAGAGAGGTGAATACACATGCAAACAATAAATGAACGGTTTAGAGGCTGCCTGATTGGCGGGGCAATTGGCGATGCGTTAGGATGGCCAGTGGAATTTTTACGTCTGGATGAAATCAAAAGGAAATACGGAACACAGGGGATAACGAACCTAGTAAAAGGCAGAAGTAATCTAGTAGAAATAACCGATGATACACAAATGACGATTTTCACTGCAGAGGGTTTATTACGAGCAGAAAATAGAGGCAGAAACAAAGGAATAGCACATATACCGTCGGTGGTCCACAGAAGCTATTTACGCTGGCTTAATACCCAAGGGGTGGGCAACGACGTAGAAAAGGACGGCTGGATACATTCAATAAAAGCTTTACATACAAGAAGAGCGCCTGGAAATACCTGTTTAGATGCACTGATCTCAGGAAGAATGGGAACCATGGAAGAACCACTCAATAATAGTAAAGGATGCGGAGGTGTGATGCGGACTGCCCCTATTGGATTGGTTTTTAAGAAAGAGGAGGCATTCAAGCTAGGATGTGAAAGTGCGGCAATTACACACGGACATCCGAGTGGATACCTTTCTGCCGGTGCGCTTAGTTATATAATCGCAGCTATAATTGAGGGGATAAATTTAGAAATTGCTGTGGAACAAGCTTTGGAAGAGTGTAAAAAATACCCATCAAATCAGGAATGCAGCACGCTGATTGAAAAAGCAATCACATTAGTAAAATCAGACAAACCAGTTATTCAAGCAATAGAAAGTCTAGGAGAGGGTTGGGTCGGTGAAGAGGCACTTGCTATTTCCATCTACAGCGCTTTAAAATATCAAGATGATTTTGAAAAAGCTGTGTTTACAGCCGTTAACCATAATGGCGACAGTGATAGTACCGGAGCGATAACCGGAAATATTTTAGGGGCTTATCTTGGAATCAATGGGATTCCGCAAAATTGGGTTAGCGATGTAGAACTTTCAAAAGAATTGAGCCAACTGGCAGATGATTTAGTCAAGACCTATGAAGACAGTGAGGAATGGCACCAAAAGTATCCTGGTTGGTAAAAATATTACCTTAATTGTTTTGTTATAATGAAATTTTACTTGAATCGTCCCCATTACACTCCGTATTCTTCGGATTAAGGAACGATTCTGCAGGTATTGTTCCGTTGACCCATCTTTTTCACCCTACATGGGAACGATTCTCCAAGTATCATTCCCTTGATACCTCATTTTCGTCGTTTAAGGGAACGATTCGTTAACGGAACCCGTTATTTTGAAAGTCTGTACTTTAATTTAATGCGTTTCTTAAGTCTTCGATAGCTTTCATAACCTTTTGATTATTTTCTACTGTGTTCCGATGATTTCGTGCATGTAGCAATACAGGTCGAACAGATTCAACAGAACGGCCAAATTCATTCATCCAATCATATCGAGGGACCATCCAGGTATGAAAATGATGGGTAGTGTCTTCGTTGTAAAAGTAATAAACATACTCAATACCTAAAACTTCGCGCTGAGCTTTCCTAATGGAAGTCATTATATTTATGTAATCCAATCTTTCTGCCTCGGTAAGTTCATCTAAGCATTTAATATGCCTTTTAGAAGCAAGGATGACTAATCCTTCAATGGGATAGGCGACATCCTGGTGAGCATGAAAAGATTCTGTTTCTATTATGACACCACCATCAGGCTCAATCAGACCGCTTGTTAAGGCGCAGCTTAAACATTCGACTTCAACTGTTTTTCCATTTGATAATGTAATTGTTCTCATCTAATTCCTCCTTCCAAGTATCCTGAATTATCTTACAACACTTGCATTAAAAAGAATAGTTTAAACTTATAATGCAGAATCTAACACTAAAAAAGCGGTGTATATGATGATTTTTGGATGTCATGTGAGTATACGAAATGGATATACAGGAGCGGCTAAAGTAGCAGCATCATTGGGTGCAGCGGCATTTCAATATTTTCCGAAAAACCCGCGCAGCCTTTCGGTAAAGGATTTTGACCGAGGAGATGCCACAAGCTGTATGGAGTTTTGCCAGAAGCACAACCTTGTTTCAGTTGCGCATACTCCGTACTCTACAAGTTTAACTCCTTCAGAGGATAAAAAAGAATTAACTATTGCCTCTCTTTTGAATGACCTTGAAATTGCAGACTCCTGCGGTTCAATCGGTGTGGTAGTCCACTTTGGAAGTCAAATAAGCAAAAATGACCCGCTTGCGAGTTATCATTTAATGCTTGAAATGCTAAATTCTGTCCTCAGTCAATGGGACGGCCAATGTTTACTACTCATTGAAAATAATGCTGGAACTAAAGGGGCTCTCGGGACTACCTTTGAAGAATTAGTACAGATTAGAAATCTGGCTGATTATCCTGAGAAAATAGGATTCTGCCTCGACACTTGTCATATGTTTGCGAGTGGACTTTGGAATGGGGAAAATACAGAAGAATTTTTTTCCAAAGGAGAAGAATTAGACTACTTTGACCATCTGAAAATCATTCATCTTAACAATTCTAAGTATCCCACCGGTTCGAAGAAGGATCGTCATGCCAATGTTTTTCAGAATGGTCTGATCAAGGCAAAGTTTCTTCAGGAAATTGCTACCTCCCCGATTGTAAAGGATATTCCATTTGTGTTAGAAACACCCGATGACGAAGGTATCTCTCATGAAGAAGAAATTATGCAGCTCTACCAAAAGTGGGGATAGTGAAATACATACAATAAATATATAATAAAAGAGAATAAAGTAAATAAAATGGCAGGGGTAGAGGATGAAACAAGTGAAAAAAGCACCAATACTATCGGAACGGTTTGAAGTGGCCTTTAATCAAGTACATGATGCGATGAAGGATATTGTCAAAATTAATGATGATAGATTTGTAGTATTAGTGAAGGTTGGAGCTAAGAAATATCAAATCATTGAAACTTTTAAAAAAGATCTCGAACAATATGCGAAGCTGCGCAATGCTATTGTCCATGAAAAAATGGAAGTAGGCTATTATATCGCGGAACCAAATGCAAGAGTAGTAGAGCATATAGAAAAAATTGCCCATGTATTTAACCGTCCCAATTACGCTTTGACGATTGCGACGAGAAATGTAATATATTTTGATTATGACGATAGCATCCTTAAGGTAACCGAGGCAATTCGCCAGTTTAATTATTCGAAATTTCCGATATACAAGAATAAAGAGTTTGTGGGTTTATTGACGGCAGGAGCGATTGTAAAATGGATGGCACAGAACATGGTAAGCGGCTCTGTAAATCTAGACGATACACATATTTCGGATATAATGAAATACGAGAAAGATCATCCGATTGACTTTGTCGCGAAAAGCACGAATATCTTTGACGTTGAAACCATCTTTGAAAAGTCACATAAGGTTAAGAAAAAATTAGAAGCAGTTATCATCACCGAAAATGGTAAAAAAGACGAAACACCATTAGGAATTGTTACTCCATGGGATTTGATTGAAATCGACTATACGGTGGAGTAATAAAGGAAGGAGCATACCAAAATGGTATGCTCCTCCTTATATTTAGCACCAAGATTTTGGGCTTTTCTTATGGCATATCATCAAAGTTAAATTCGCTTAATTGATCCATATGGCTGGCAATCATGGCGATAATGGTGCTGGCCTCTTCTTTACTGAAAATGAAATGAGATTCGTCTTTGATTAATTCATCCTCGGTGGTCCAAATCCGATTAATTCGCTTTAACACACCGTCGCCAGTTTCAGGAACAACCCCAAATTGATAAGTCACTTCGACTTCATCTTCATGCTTGAAAGCGGTGACCTCAGGAGTGTTCCATTCTACATCAATCTCTTCAAATATATCGTCCTCATTTACTTCCTCAGCCTCATAATACTCGACACCATCGTCATCGGCCATTTCATAACAGTCTTCATCGTCTACATAGACTTCGTCTGAAGTAAGATAGACACCGTCATCTGTGTAATGATCATCATCGTTCATATAATCATGCAGGCTTGTGTGGACCTCATCGATTATATCTTCTATGTCCGAAAGGATGACTTTAGCAGTATGCCCACTGTCAACATCGAAGGTATCGATGTAAAATTCTTCGTTCTGAGGATCAAAGAACAATGTACAGAAAAAGTCTCTATCGATTTCTTCTGTATTCACATCTTCTGTTTCTACAAAAAACTCGATCCTCGGGTGTTTGGCAGCTCTTTCAACCGACATTTGACCAACCTGATCATACTCTTCACAAATAGATTCTAGGTGATCTTGAAGCTCGCCGCAAACTCTGTCAAACCATTCTAACGACATTAACATCCCATCCTTTCAAGGTAATCGGAGTTATTATCTCCAACATGTCTATTAATATGTTTAATCCATGCATTTTTGTAAAAACATGGGTTTTCCTGTCATACTGAAAAGGTAAAATGATATAATGTGACCAATAATGTTAGTCTACGATGGAGGGGTACCATGCATTCGTTAGTCAATGAACTAGACCAAATTTGTACTCAATTCCTCTTAAAGGAAAAAGTCGTCATCGTTGATTCCTTCGAAATAGGAGAACAAATCAATGAGGCTTTTATTAGGGCAGGAAAACGGGCAATTAATCTAAAGTATAAGACTGTACTTAATCTAGCCATTAATCTTGTGGAATTACATGATGAAGAACCTATTACTGTACTAGATGGGACAGTTGGCGTTCATTTTATCTATAATGTTCTGAAGGAATTAAAGAACCAAGGAAAACTGCGTTATTTTTCAGAAATGGAAATTACACCTTCTTTTAGTCATGCCATCTATTCAACGCTTCAGAATCTTAGGCTTGCAGGCTACAAGGCGGGAACACTTAGGAAAGATGCTTTTCTTTCACCTGAAAAAGCAGAGGATTTGGCTGCAATTTTAACAGAATATGAAAAAATGCTTGATTTCAATCATTTTACGGATAAAGCCTCCATCCTTACCAAAGCAATACATCTTGCCCAAAGGAATGAAAGAGCAGTCTTTATACTACAGTCCAATTTGCACCTCACCCACTTAGAAGAACTGCTTCTTCGTCAAATCCTGCCAGAAGGATCTTTCAAACTGCCTCTTGCCCCTGTTTTGGGGATAAGCATTCCAGAAAGGTCAAGCAGCTTATCATCGATATCCTGGGGAGAGCCAACGCCGTTAAGCTGCCTCTATCAGCTTGATGAAGTAGGAGAAGGAACAGTAAATATAGATATCTTCACTTCAAAAACAGAGGATATGGAAGTGAAACATGTATTAGAAAAGATAAAATCATCTAGAGCGCCGCTGGATGAATGTATTGTTTTTTATTCCAATTCTGATTCATACATAACACCATTTTTCAACTTAGCACAAAAGCTTGATATTCCGGTAACCTTTGGTGAAGGGTTACCCGTAGGATTTAGTCGGCCTGGGAGATTAGTTTCTGGATTAATTACTTGGATTCAATCAAATTATAGTGTGCAATCCTTTATCGATTTGCTGAATGAAGGATTACTCACCCTAGGTGACGATTCACCTTCAAGATCGAGAATCGTGAGACTTCTTCGGGATCTACAGATCGGTTGGTCGAAGGAGCGGTATATAACTCAGCTTGAAAACGAAAGGGAACGATTATTTGAAAAAGGGGAAGAGTTTGAACGTACAGTAAATGAAATAGTGTGGTTACATCAATGGTTTTCAAAGATTTTTAAAAAGCTTCCTGATAGTAATCCAACCTATAATTACAAAAAATGCTTATCCAGCATTGCATTTCTTTTAAAAAATCATAGCAAAAGCAGCACTAAGCTTGATGAAATTTCAAAAACAACGCTTTTGGAAGTAATCGAGAAAATCGTTACTTATGCTGATGAGGAGTTAGGAAGGCACGATGTATTTGAAAAGCTTAATGACCTCCTGCTTTCGATAAGGGTGAATCAATCACGTCCAAAACCCGGATTCCTGCATATTACTTCTTATAAAAAAGCGGTCTATCACAGTAATCCGAATGTATTTTTCTTGGGGCTTAATAATCGGAAGTTTCCAGGGAATTCAGGAGAAGATCCATTGCTTCTTGATACAGAGCGTATCGCACTTGGCAATAAGATTCCATTACTACGTGAAATGAGTCAGGAAAACACCTATACGCTTCTGCAGGCTTTGGCTCATTCAACGGGTAAAGTGACAGTTAGCTATTGTGATTTTTCCATCACTGATAATCGTGTGATAAATCCTGCTCATGTCATTCTACAATGCTACCGAATGATGTCAGGCAATAAAGATGCTGAATACAAAGACTTACTATCACAAACATCAGACCTCATTTCTAGTGAGATTTTCGAGGATAAAGATTATTGGACTAAGAAATTAATCGACGACACTCCTTCACAACTCAATGAAGGGATTCTTAACCATTTTCTAAATGTAAAACAAGGTCTTACAGCAGAGAGTGCTCGTTTTTCAGAAAGCTATTCCGAATTTGATGGGTTCATACAAATGGATTCAGGCCAGTATGACCCGCGGATCAATCATGAAAAAACAATGAGCGCAGGGAAATTAGAGACACTTGCAAGATGTCCTTATTCTTACTACCTTAAGGAAGTATTAAGAGTGAGGCCGATTGAGGAGGTTTCGTATGATGCGAATAAATGGTTAGACCCAGCTACTCGGGGCAGTTTGCTTCACAGCATTTTTGAAACCTTCTATAAGGAAATTACACAACAAAATGTTAAGCCGAGCTACGCTATTCATCACGATAAAATTATGGAAATAGCTGTTGGTCTTATTGAAAAAGAAAAAGAGGTCCTGCCTCCGCCAAATGAACGGGTTTATCAGCGGGAAATGAACGATATCTTGGCATGCTGTGATATCTTTCTAAAAGAAGAAGAGATTCATGGCGAGCACTACAATCCACTCCATTTTGAATATTCATTTGGTATTGGAGACAGCGAACCGGCCATCATTCAACTGCCTTCGGGAGATGTAAAGGTAACTGGAATCATTGACCGTGTTGACCAATCCCATGATGGCAGGTACCATATCATCGATTATAAAACGGGAAGTACCTATGGTTATGAGAAAAATAAAGCTTTTAAAGGCGGCCGTCAGCTACAGCATATGATTTATGCCTTAGCAATTGAACAGCATTTAGATTTAGGTGAGGGTGCTGTGGAGGAAAGTTCGTATTACTTCCCGACTCTAAAAGGAATGGCACAGCGATTTACTAGGAAGCAGGATGTTACGCTAAGGACGAATGGGTTAGATATTTTACAAAAGCTTATTGACGTAATTAATCATGGTCATTTTGAAATGACAGAGGATGAGAATGATTGTAAATTTTGCGAATTCAAGCTGGTTTGCCGCCGCCACTTTTATGATAAAGACTCCCTTGAGAAAAAACAGACTAATCAAAAGTTAACGGGGGTTCGTGCATATGACTAAAAAGATTATTGATCAAGGAGCAAGGGATAAAATTAAATACAATCTGCAAACCAATTTCTTAGTCGAAGCGGGTGCAGGCTCTGGGAAAACAACGAGCCTTGTCGATCGGATGGTGAACCTGATTACCACCGGAGCAGCGGAAATACAGGAAATTGTTGCGATTACTTTTACAAGAAAAGCAGCAGATGAGTTAAAGGTACGCTTCCAATCAAAAGTAGAGTCAGCCTGGAAAGAAGAAAGTGACCTTGAAATCAAGTTTCGGTTGTCGGTAGCACTTCAAAATTTGGAGAGGTGCTTTCTAGGTACCGTTCATTCCTTTTGTGCCAAGCTGCTTCGTGAACGGCCAATTGAAGCCAATTTAGATTTAACCTTCAAGGAACTAGAAGAGTCCGAGGATTTAGAGCTTTTAGAGGAAGCGTGGCAGCTTTATTTACAAAAGTTATTGGATGAAAACTCTAAACAATTTGACCGAATCAATGAATTGGGAATAAGTATTGATCAGATTTTTCCATGGGTAGGAAATCTAAAAGAATACTCTGATGTTCAGTGGATTACAGAAACAGTTAACAAACCAACGCTCACATCAGATTTTGAATCCTTTATGAAGCTAGTAAAAGAAGCGGAAAAATCGATACCAGTTGAAGAACCTGATAAAGGCTATGATTCCTTACAAAAGGCAATTCGAATGGCCATTCAAAAAGAAAGATTGATGGATGTAACGAAGGATAAGAACATCATTGGTATTTTCGAATTGTTTAATAAAAGCTTAAAACCAACATTAAACCGGTGGCATTCAAAAGAGGATGCGAAGTTTTACAGTGAAAAAATCAATGCTTTTCTTGAAGTGTCCATCAAGCCATTGCTTCAAGCTTGGAAGGAATATTGCCACCCAATTATCGTTGATTTCATTCAAGAAGCTTTAACTGTCTATGAAGACTTAAAAAAAGAACGCTCATTATTAAATTTCCAAGATTTAATGTTGCACACCTCAAAGTTGTTAAAGAAAAATCCTGAAGTGAGAAGCTATTTTCAAAGAAAATACCGTTTCTTACTAATTGATGAATTTCAAGACACGGACCCGCTTCAGGCAGAGATTATGTTTTTTCTAACGAGTGAGAATCCAAGTGAACAAATTTGGACAAGGTGCAGACCGAAAGCTGGCTCACTTTTTGTCGTGGGTGATCCAAAACAAGCGATTTATCGATTCCGTCGATCAGATATTGATACATACAATCGCGTGAAACAGTTAATGGAAGAGCATGGCGGTGAAATCCTGCAATTAATCACAAATTTCAGGTCAGTAGATCGTGTTACGGAAAAGTTAAATACTGTTTTTGAAAAGCATTTACCAGCTGTCGAAACACTACATCAAGCAGCCTATCGACCATTAATCGCATATCACAAAGATGATGGCGATGGATTTACTGGTATCAATCGTTTAAGCGTCCTTGCAGACTTCAGTAAGAAAGAAGAAGTAATCCTAAAGGATGCAGAAAATATTTCACTTACCATTCAGGCATTGCTTAAAAAAGGATATCGAGCAAAGGACTTTATGGTTCTGACAAGATACAATGATGGAGTTTCTATCTATGCAAGGATAATAGAGGCAATGGGGATTCCTGTCAGTATTTCTGGTGAAGTAGTCATGGGTGAAACAAGAGAGTTTCAAGATTTATGGATTTTATTAAAATCCTTTTTAGATCCTACGGATGAAGTAAGTTTTGTAGCAGTACTTCGCGGGATTTTCTTCGGTATCAGTGATCAAGAGCTTTATGAATAGAAGCAAACCAAAGGGAGATTTTCTATCTATAGTGATATACCAGAGGGTTTGAATCCAATGATCAAGGCAAAATTCACTAACGCATTAACCATATTAAAGTTATGTCAACAAAGTATCCGGCAGTTATCTCCAACTGCTGCCATTGACAGTATCATGGAGGTTGTGGGCTTTTATCCCTTGCTTTTAAAAAATGGCCGTAACAAACGGACCTATAAGAGTATGCTTCAGATGATGGAAAACTTACGTAAACAGGAGGCATTTGGGAATACCAACTATAAACAAATCATGGATTCTCTAACAAAATTGCTTTTTGAAAAAACAACTGTCGCAAATATGGAGGAAGGTGCTGATGCGGTTCGGATAATGAATGTTCATAAATCAAAGGGACTTGAGGCGCCCGTTGTTTTCTTGGCTCACCCTGCCAAACAGGTGAATCCGGTCTCCTTTTTATCACAGCATATCAAACGAGAGGATTATTCCTCACAAGGATACTTTATGTTTACCGTGAGAAATGGCTTTCAGGATAGAGAAGTTTCGGTCCCACTAAACTGGGAGACCTATAAAAACGAGGAATTAGAGTATCTTACACAAGAAGAATTACGGATTATTTATGTTGCGGCCACCCGGGCAGAAAAAGCACTCGTCATTAGTTCAAACGGAAGTAATAAGAAAAATCCTTGGAATGTCCTTTTTGAGATGGAAAATATCGAGGAAGTGGAAGTTCCTGAAATAGAGAAGACCGATAAGGTTTCTGCCAATGAAATCACTTTTGCTGAGTACCAGGCCAAAACAGTTAGTATGCATGCTTGGCTGGACCATAGCAAAGTGAAATCGTTTGAACACTGGACGCCAACAAAGGATAAGGATATTTCTGATGTTTACGAAATTGAACGGGAAGCGGGCGGCGGAAAAGAGTGGGGGACCTTGATTCATGATGTCTTTGAAAAAGCCGTTCAAAGTCATGATGTTACCAAGTACATCAAGGCAGCATTAACCAGCAATAATATTTCACCTTCAAAAGAAGTCGAGGTGATTACGTATCTTACCAATTTACGGACTTCAGCGTTATGGGATGAAATCCAAACAGCCGATGAAGTCTTAACGGAAGTTCCGTTTACCTTAAAGGTTGAAAAGAATGATTCTCTTTATGCTCACATTACAAGGAATCCAGAAGATAAACATCCTTTTTTTGTAAAAGGAATCATAGATCTTATCTACAAACAGAATGGTGAATGGAAGATTGTCGATTACAAAACGGACCGAGCAAAAAGGATCGAAGACTACGAAAAACTGCAAAACTTTTATCGTGCTCAACTATCCTTTTATAAGCAGGCATGGGAAGAAATAACGATGGAAAAAGTAAAGAGAGAAAGTCTTTACTTTCTAGAACCAAATAGGGTAGTCCATTATTAAAAAGAAAAATTCCTCATTAAAGAAATGGGGAATTTTTGTTGTTACTTATATTCAAGTTCAAATTGTTCGATTCGTTCTCTGACAAAATTAGGTACGGGGCAGGGTTCCATGGTTTGGTGGTCAACACTCACATAAATAACCTCAGCTAGAAGAATGGGTTCGATTTCATCTTCTCTCGTAATCATAAAGTTCATCGTCATGCTTTTGTTGCCGACTCTTTCCATTCTGCACCAAATGGTGAGCCAATCATTTAAAAATGCAGATCGTTTATAATCGATTGTCGATTTTGCAAGCACAAAATCAAACTTTTTATCGTGTTGAAGAAGCTGCTGGAAATATTCTGTGACGGCAACATCAATATACGTTAGGTAATGAGAATTAAAAACAATCTTTTGACCATCAATTTCCGAATAACGCACCTTTAATCGATGTGAGAAACGATAATCTATCATTCTAGGCTCCCTTCTTATTTAACCAATGCGTGTTCTTCCTCGGCAACTTCTTTAACCTTTTCAACAAATTTCACCACTGTCTTATCGCTGGCGAACCATAAGAATAATTTAAAAATAGCTTTTAATGGTTTATTTGTCGTTGTGTATTTGAAATGTGATTTGTGTTCATTTATTTTCGTTAATTCATAACCAGCGTTAATTTCAAAATAGTTAGCTAAGTTAAATCCTACCTTCATTTTCTTATGGTCAGGAGTGTCCAAATATTCCAATGTTTCAACATCATACTCTTCTATCCGTTTACCTTCTTTATACTGCTGACGATAGATTGTCCCAACGCCTTCTTCCGTCACTTTCACGGGTGTATTACTAATTACCTGTGGCATAATCTTTTGCATATTTTCTAAAGACCCATCAAATAATGCCCAAATCTTTTCAATAGGAGCATCAATTTCTATTTCCTTTGTCCATTCCTTCATCCGAGAACACCTCTTAGTATATAATTATTTTAAATTTTCGAAAAAAATAACAGATTGAATTTAATATTCTATTTTAAAGTTGAAGTACCTTCCTATTGTACCAAACTCATATATGTCCTGCTGAAACTTGTAATCTACGGTGTTAGAAAATTGATAATTTTAGTTTCTATGTTTTATCTTTTGATATATAGTAACAATAATTGAAAAAATGTATGAAGGGAATGAATCAATATTGGGTACTTCTTTAGAAAGTTCAATCGACAACCCAGGGACCATTTCTCGTTCCAAACGATTATGGATTGCTGTTGTATTAGGTTCTTTAGCGGCATTTGCTCCATTGTCCATTGACATGTATCTGCCCGCATTACCTATATTAGCGGATTACTTTCAAACCAGCGCATCTTTTATTCAGCTAAGTTTAACCTTTTTCCTGTTAGGATTATCTTTTGGGCAGCTGTTTGCAGGACCGATTAGTGATATCCGCGGGAGGCGCAATCCACTTCTAATTGGGTTGATTATCTATGCAGTCGTTTCGCTATTATGTGTATTTAGTCCTTCCATATGGACATTCATTCTGTTGCGTTTTATTCAAGGGCTCGCTGGTGCAGTAGGGATTGTCATCTCAAGGGCGATTGTCCGCGATTTATATTCTGGAACGGAATTGACCAAGTTCTTTGCGCTCCTTTCTTTAGTTAATGGGGCTGCGCCAATTCTAGCTCCAATAGCTGGTGCGCAGCTTCTAAGGTTCGTTCCATGGCAAGGAGTATTTATTGTCCTAGGGTTAATCGGTTTTATTATGTTTATTGCCGTACTTTTCGGCTTATCGGAAACACTTCCAGAAGAAAGACGGTTACGTGGCGGAATCCAAAACACTCTTTTGACCTTTCGTAATCTCTTCGTAGACCGTAGTTTCATGGGGTATGCCATTTCCCAAGGACTCATTTCCGGCACCATGTTTGCTTACATATCTGGTTCTCCCTTTGTGGTCCAAAACATTTACGGTGCATCACCGCAAGTTTTCAGTCTTATTTTTGCCATCAATGGGCTGGGCATTATGATTGCCAGCCAAACAACTGGTAGATTAGCAGGAAGAGTACACGAGTCAAAGCTATTAATCTTCGGATTAGGTATGTCCTTTTTCGGCAGCATTTTCTTATTTATTCTAATACTGTTCCAAGCAACATTATGGATGGTATTAATTCCTTTATTATTTGTGGTATCCAGCGTCGGTGTCGTCAATACAGCAGGATTCTCACTTGCCATGCAAAAACAAGGTAAAAATGCAGGCAGTGCCTCTGCACTCCTCGGTGTCCTTTCATTTGTATTTGGTGGTGTAACATCCCCATTAGTGGGAATAGGAGGAGGAGAATCCGCAATCCCTATGGGACTCGTCATCGTATTCGCCTCCTGTGGTGCAGTTCTTTCTTATGTTTTTCTTGTACATAGAAGAACACGCCAAAAAAATGCTTAAACGAAGGTTCCCCTGCCAGCGCCGGCAGGGGATATTTTATTATTGATTAAGAGCAAATGTTATTATATGTAAATAATTGAAACTCTTCCTGAGAAATTCCGTCTAAGATTTGAGTGAAATTATTATATTAGGAGGTCTTTATGAAAAAAGGGAATTGGCTGCCTGCTATTTTAATAGGTTTTGCTGTTTTACTCGCAGGGTGTAAAGAAAACAACTCAAAGGAGACTGCTGGAAATAATAAAAGTGAAAATAAGGCTTCAATTGTAGAGGCGGAGAAATTTGTTCCGACAGGATACGATTCTACCATAACTGTTAATGTAGAGGAGAAAACGTTAACGGGCTCACTTAAATTGAAGTCGACAAACAATACCGGGAAAACTCAGGACAAAATTTACTTTCACGTATACCCGAACCAATTTAGAGAAGATGTAGATCTACTAGGTGGATTCTGGCGTCAAATTATTGACGAGAATTCTGAACCAGGTTCAATAGAAGTTACGGAAGTTCAGGTAAATGGAAATAAAGGTAGTTTTAAATTAAATGACACGGTACTTGAAATACCATTGGACAATTGGAAAGTGGGTTCAGCTATTGACCTTGACTTTAAGTTTACGATGAAGGTTCCAAAGAATAATGGTCGTTTCGCGTATGATGACAATGCGATTTGGCTGGGAAATTGGATTCCTATTCAAGCGGTATATGATGAAAGAGGTTGGGTAACAGACCCATACCTTTCAATGGGAGATCCTTTTTATAGTCAAGTTGGCAACTATACGGTCAAGGTAACGGTGCCGGGAACATATCAAATTGCAAGTACCGGTAAGGAGAAAGAAGCTATAAAGGAACAGGATGGATCCCTGAGCTATTCAACTACAATCGAAAATGTACGGGACTTTGCGATGGTGATTATGGATGAAAACTACAAAAAGTTTTCAGACCAAATAGGGGGAACAACTGTAAATACATGGTACCTAGCAAGTGATAGCCAGGAGGCAGTCAAGCAGAACCATGAAGCAGGGATAAGATCATTAGCTTATTTTAGTAAAGTTTATGGGCTATATCCGTATCTGGAATTTGATATCGTTCGAACGGGTATGTTTACAGCAATGGAATTTCCAGGGTTAATTTACCTTCCAAAAAGCATTCTAGAGAGTAATGAAACAGAAATTGGCTCAGTCGTCCACGAAACGGCACATCAATGGTGGTATGGGATGGTGGGGAATGACGAAGTGAAGGAGCCTTGGCTGGACGAGGCTTTGGCGACCTATACTTCAACGAGATTTATGTTAGAGGAATTTCCGGAGCATGGTGCTGCTAATTTAGAGATGAGAAAGGACATGACAGAAGGAACAGAGATGCATGAAAAAAAGGGTATCTTTATCGGGAGTTCTGTTGATAAATTTACCAGCATCGGAGCCTATTCGCAGCTTGTCTATCAAAAGGGTGCGTTAATGTTGGAAAACCTTGAAAAAGAAATAGGGAAAGAGAAAATGGATCAATTGCTTCAGACTTATTTTAAAGAATATCAATATGATGTAGCGACTAGTAGTGACTTCATCTCTGTATTCTCTGAGGAACTTGGACCAGAGGCAAAGGAATACTTTGAAAGTTGGCTAACTGGTAAAGAACCTGAATTTAAGCAATAAATAGAGGGTTATGTAGATATCGTATAAAAATGTGTAGATAAAATTAAGTTTGGGTAGATATCAGTTTGTAAGCATGATTTTTAAGTTTTTCAAGAGGCTATGATACTATAAGTAGGAATCGAAGAAAAAGAGGTGTAACTATGAAAATAGAAGTATGGTCCGATTTTGTCTGTCCATTTTGTTATATAGGAAAGCGTCGTTTAGAAGAAGCACTAGCTCAATTTCCACATAGAGACAGTGTTGAAGTAGAATTTAAAAGCTTTGAGCTTGACCCTAACTCTCCTCCGTACAGTGGCAAAAGTATTCATGAAGCATTGGCATCCAAATACGGGATGAGTATTGAACAAGCAAAGCAAGCGAATCAAAATGTTGGTCAGCAAGCGGCTACCGTTGGCCTGAAATTTAATTTTGAGAACATGAAGCCAACGAATACATTTAACGCTCACCGTTTGGCAAAGTTTGCGAAAACTCAAGGTAAGGAATCAGTTTTAACAGAAAAACTACTTTTTGCTTATTTTACTGAATCTAAGAATGTAGGTGACCTAGAAACGTTAGCTGAGATTGCCGTGGCGTCAGGGCTTGATCGCGAAGAGTCGTTAAAGGTCCTTCAAGATGAAAAAGCGTATGCAAATGATGTTAGAATCGATCAATCGATTGCGGGGCAGTATCAAATTACAGGGGTACCGTTTTTTATCGTTAATCAAAAATATGCCATCTCCGGTGCCCAGCCAACCTCAACCTTTGCAGGTGCACTGCAAAAAGTATGGGAAGAAGAAAATCCAGCTCCGGTACTTCAAGACCTTTCAACGGTTAGCGCAGAAGATGCAAGCTGTGTGGATGGCAACTGTGTAATTCCAGATAGAAAAGAATAACTCTTTGAGAAAAGCTGCATCTATTAGGTGCAGTTTTTGTTTTAAGCAATATAAAAAGGGTAGTAGGTTATTTTGAAAAAATCTTGGCAGTTACCCTCCCTAAATTGGGCTTTTTGAATAAGTTGTTCCCGCAATGAAATAATAGTCGTAAACAAGGTAAGGAGCTAACAATGATGAACGTATTGGTGGTTGGAGCAAATGGGCAGGTTGGTAAACTTCTTGTTAACCAACTTAGAGACAGTCAGGAACATACAGTCAAAGCAATGGTTAGAAGAGAAGAACAAGCCGAGGCATTTAAAAAACTGGATTTAGAAGTAGCGGTTGCCTGTTTAGAACAAAGTGTCGAAGATATTGCTCAGGCAGCAAGAGGCTGTAATGCGATTGTGTTCACTGCAGGATCAGGTCGACATACGGGATATGATAAAACTCTCCTAATTGATTTAGATGGCGCGGTGAAAACGATTGAAGCGGCAGAAAAGGTCGGGATTAAACGCTTCATCATGGTTAGCGCCATTCAGGCACATAGAAGAGAAAACTGGAATGAGAAAATGCTTCCATATTATGCGGCAAAATACTATGCAGACAAAATGCTTGAACAAAGTGAATTAACCTACACGATTATTCGTCCAGGCGGTCTATTGAGCGAGCCAGGAACTGGGATGATTACAGCAGCAGAAGATATACGAAGCGGGAGGATACCACGTGAAGATGTGGCAACAACTATTATCCATTCCCTAACAGAAGAAAATACATACTACCAATCCTTTGACCTCGTTTCCGGTGGTGTACCCGTTAGTGAAGCACTAAAACTTCTTTAATAAACCAGGTGAAAAAAGTAACTGCGATTGGCGAGACTATATATCTGTAATAAACCAAATATACCTTCGAAACTCTAAAAAAGCATTTGAATCTTAAATGCTTTTTTTCGCTGTAATGGTTTTAATTTTTTTACCTAAAAATATAGTAATTAGAAGTAGATGTCCTATTTTGAAACTTTTCCGATAACCAAACGTAATTCTATAAAAGCTATTTATCATTCATTGGAGGGCATTATGGATTTATGGATTAAAGAATTTATTGAACAGTTCGGGTACTGGGGTGTGTTTCTCCTCATTGCACTAGAAAATATATTTCCTCCTATCCCATCGGAAGTGATTCTAACATTTGGGGGCTATATGACCGCTCAAACCAAACTGACTGTTCTTGGAGTTATTGCAACTTCCACGTTAGGCTCTGTGTTTGGTGCTGTTATCCTCTACCTGCTCGGGACCATTTTAAATGTAAACAAATTGGAAGGTATTATTGAACGATACGGGCGGTTCCTCCGTTTAACAAAAGAGGACCTCTATCGAGCAGACTCGTGGTTTGATAAATATGGAATCTGGACAGTCTTTTTCTGTCGTTTCATTCCGCTCATACGCAGTCTCATTTCGATTCCTGCAGGTATGGCGAAAATGAATTTTTGGCTGTTCATCAGTTTTACAACCTTGGGCACCATCATTTGGAATACTATGTTGATAAATCTAGGAGCACGAGTAGGAGAAAATTGGGAAGCTATCGCGGAAAGAATGGACCATTATTCTAATTATATATATGTGCTATTATTTATTCTTCTTATCTTCGTTATGGGATGGCTGAGGAAAAGAAGAAAATACTAGAAAGAAATCTGCTAAAGTGTTTTATGTCGGATGAGAGGGTTTTTGCCATGAATATTACGTCTATATTATTAGGCTTATTACTTGTTTTGAATATCATGTTGGCCCTCGTTGTCATTTTTCAAGAAAGAAGGGACGTTGGTTCCACGTGGGCCTGGCTATTAGTTTTATTTTTTATTCCAATCTTGGGATTTGTGATGTATCTATTATTAGGTCAAAATTTAAGTCGAAAACGTCTTTTCCAATGGGATGATCTCAAAAAGACAGGTTTTGAAAAAGTACTAGAAACGCAATTAACCAAACTTCGCCTGAATCAATTCTATTATCGCAATGATGTGACAAGGGATAATCATGATTTGATTTATATGCATATGATTAACAATCAAGCCATTTTAACAGAGGACAATGCTGTTGAGATTTATACCGATGGTAAAGAAAAATTCGATCAGTTATTTAAAGATATAAAAGCAGCAAGGAATTATATTCATATCCAATATTACATTATAAAAAATGATAATCTGGGCAAAAAACTCATCGAAGCTTTGACTATAAAAGCGAAGCAAGGGGTTAAGGTACGTATTCTATATGATGAATTAGGTTCGCGCAGCTTGCCGAAAAGATCATTTAGAGAATTTCGAAAAGCTGGAGGACAGGTGGAGGTCTTTTTTCCATCAAAATTTCGATTTATTAACCTTAGGATGAACTATCGAAATCATCGGAAATTAGTCATTATTGACGGGAAAATTGGTTACGTTGGCGGTTTCAATGTTGGCGATGAATATTTGGGACTTAATAAAAAATTTGGCTATTGGCGGGATACCCATTTACGGATTCAAGGGACTGCAGTGTATGCTCTCCAGACCCGTTTCATCCTGGATTGGAATCAAGCCTCTGATGACCAAGATGTTGATTATGTTCCAAATTTATACCCAGAAGATATTTCTCATGGGAAAATCGGAATTCAAATTGTAACGAGTGGTCCTGATTCTGAGTTTCAACAAATTAAGAATGGCTATATTAAAATGATTATGTCTGCAAAAAAAACAATTTATATCCAAACTCCATACTTTATACCTGATGAAAGCTTGTTAGATACCCTTCGTATTGCCTGCTTATCTGGAGTGGAAGTTAATATTATGATTCCAGATAAACCTGATCACTTGTTTGTGTATTGGGCAACTCTCTCGCATGTCAGTGAATTATTAAAGGTTGGAGCAAAGGTATACATTTATCAAAATGGTTTTATCCATGCAAAAATGCTGGTTGTTGATGAAGAAATCTCATCTGTTGGGACGGCGAATATTGACTATCGAAGCTTTAAACTAAATTTTGAAGTCAATGCCTTTTTATATGATGAAGGTGTTTCTAGAAAACTAACGAAAACTTTTAAAGAGGATATAAAGGTTTCGATGTTACTAACGTTTGAAGGTTATCAGAAACGTTCTTTAGAGGTTCGACTTAAAGAATCTGTTTCTAGATTACTTTCTCCTATCTTATAAAAAATTGAAATGAATAATCGTAAAGTGTACTAAAGAAGATTTTTCATGGAGTAGGACTTGTTGAAATTCTTTTTGATTCTTGTTAACCGACTGGACATTAGAGCATGGAAAGCTTCATCGCCATCATCACCATGCTCATTAATTAAGTTAGCCTATCCCATAGGGGGTAGGCTTTTTTAATATTTCTGAACTCTAGTCTTTTATTAGATGTTTTTTTGGTAATAGTAATACTAAATGCTACTTGGAGGCTACGCGATAGATGGAGGAAGTAACCTTAGGTGTGGGTCTTGTAATTGAGATAGGATTAATCATTGGTACGATTGTTATCGTTTCTTCCTATATTCGTAAATTTTCTAGAAAGTATAATAAATATCAATTAAATGAGCAGTATTATAAATCTCTCTATGAACAAAATCCTGATGCTGTGATCATTTTTGATACAGAGGGGAAGTTTATCAGTGCTAATAAAGCTGTATCACTTTACGGGTTTAGTGAGGATGAATTAATTCATAAACCCTTTACCGAATTTCTTCTCCCTGAGGATTTAAGCAGAGTAATGGGGCATTTTGCCAAGCTTTAGATGGAAAGGCAACTGCCTATGATTGTTCTATATTCGATAAAAAGGGGTCTCAGCGGGAAATTAGTGTAACAAATATACCTATTTATGTGAATTAGAAAATTACAGGTGTATATACAATCATTAAAGATATTACACAGCATAAAAAAGCTCAAATCGATCTTATGGAGGCAGAAGCGAAATATAGAAGCCTAATAGAAAACTCTTTAGTTGGTGTATATATTCTTCAAGATGGAAAGATAGTTTACGTTAATCCGAGGCTTTGTGAAATGTCAGGTTATCGTTTTGATGAGTTATACGGTTTGGGAATTAATGATTTTATTTATCATGAAGACCTTCTGCTCGTTAATGAAAATATCCAAAAACGTTTCAATAATGAAACAGGTTCGGTTACATTCTAGGTATGGCGGGGACGAATTTTCGATTCTTCTTCCTAATTCTGACGAACAAAGAGCCGGTGAAGTTGCACAACAAATTATAACCAGCTTGTCTGAACCATTTTTATTCTATCATCATGAATTTGTGGTTACCCCAAGTATAGGAATTACTGTTTTCCCTACACACGGTAAAAGCTTTGGCACATTAATAAAAAATGCAGATTTAGCTATGTATCACGCAAAAAGTTTAGGCAAAAATAATTTCCAATTCTTTAATGATGAGTTGAATGCAAAAGCTCAGCATGAATTAGATTTGGAAATAGACTTACGAAAAGCGCTCGAACAATTTCAATTCGAATTATATTACCAGCCACAGTTCAATATAAGAACCAATCAGCTTTGTGGAGCAGAAGCCCTTATGAGGTGGATACATCCTGAAAAAGGTATCATTCCACCTGTATCTTTTATACCTTTAGCGGAAGAGACGGGGCTGATTATTCCTATGGGAGAGTGGGCAATACGAACAGCCTGCCAAGAAAATAAAAAATGGCAAAAGGCTGGTTATCCACCTATCACGGTTTCTGTAAATATTTCAGCTAAACAATTCTTTCATTCAAATTTGGTTGAAATCGTCCAATCAGCATTAACCGAGACGGAACTACAACCTAAATATTTAGAACTAGAGATTACGGAAAGTATTACAATGAATGTTGAACACTCCATTTCAACACTTTTAGAATTAAAAAAAATTGGGGTTAAGATTAGTATTGATGATTTTGGTACGGGATATAGTTCGTTGAATTACCTGAAGAGGCTGCCAATTGATAAATTAAAAATTGACCAATCTTTTATTCGAGAATGTCCTTATGATATAAACAGTAATACTCTCGTTCGGACCATCATTGTAATGGCGCATCTCCTTAAACTTCAAGTCAAAGCAGAGGGAGTCGAAACACAAGATCAAATATCCTTTCTTCTAGAACAAGGCTGTAAGGAGGCACAAGGATATTTTTTCAGCAAACCTATACCTGTCCCTGAATTTGAATCTAAATATATGGAAAAACGCTTGGAATTGTGATCCGAGCGTTTTTCTACTAATAAACAAATGATTGAGGTGTTACCTCTTTAGTCGCTTAAGCACGCTATCTTCAAATTCAGCTTGATCTATATCTAATCCAATTACTTCATTTCTAAAGGACTTAAAGCGTCCATTCTCCACCTCAAGCGTAAAATATCCTCTAGAACTGGTTAGGTTTATATCTCCAATAATATTTTTCCTTCTGGCTGGATCAAACAAATTCACTAAATTTGGATTGCTTGGATGTGCTATAAACCGACAGCCCTGTTCCACACAAAGTCTCACAATGTTACGTACCTTAGGATGAGCAATGCTTTCGACCTTTTTTATTACTTCCTCGTTCGCCATAGGGTGTGATTCTCCTTTCCATTCCTTCAACAGTATGCTAATGGTAAGGGAAATATGCTTAACTATTAATGTAACGTACGTATTAGTCTATGTACTTAATCTTAAAAAAGAATAGATTTCTCTCGTTTCTTCATAGTAAACTCTTACAAAAGTGTAAGGTAAATGTAAGGAAAAGAAATTTAGGAATCACAATGACTGTCATATACTCCTCTTAAGTAGAAGGTAAGTGGAGGAGTTATATTATGAATGAGAATTTATTTAGACTAATAAATGATTTAGGGAAACAACATACATTCTTTAATCCTATTTTTGTATTTATTGCGGAATATATGGTTATCTTCTTAGCCTTAGCGGTAATCATCTTCTGGGTTACCCGGATAAAACAGAATCGAATCATGATTATTTGTGGTTCAATCACGTTTGTTATTGCTGAGATAGTTGGGAAGTTAGCAGGAAAGATTCATTTCAATAAACAGCCGTTTGCCGAACTTACTAACGTAAATCAATTAATAGAAAAAGCAGTTGATAATTCATTTCCAAGTGACCATACTATTTTGTTTTTTTCATTTTGTATGACATTCTGGTTATTTAGAGGCGGTAAAGGATTTTTCTGGATACTGCTTGCATTTCTAGTTGGTATATCACGTATTTGGGTAGGCGTTCACAATCCAGCAGATATCATGGTTGGGGTAATCATTAGCACCATTTCAGCGTTTTGGGTGTTTCGTATTGTTCCTAAATTAAGAATGACTCAAAAATTGCTGGGAATGTATGAAAAAGGGGAATCCTCTATCCTGTCATTAAGAAAAGACAATTATCATGGATGATTATATATATAGAAGAAACCTGCTTAAATCCACCATTTAAGCAGGTTTTTATGTTTAGGGATAAAAGAAATTGGAAGGTTTTACATATTGCGGTATGTCTTATAGGGTGTTATTATAAGAAAGTTCCTTCGCGGAGTGGTAAACAACATAATGATATTGAAAAAATATGTTGACTCAAACGAAGAGAACGTGGTAAAATAATTTTTGTCGCTTAAACAAGTGACACATTGTTCTTTGAAAACTAAACAAACAAGAACGTCAACAAACAATTTTTTAGCTTTTTAGAAAAGCTAAGCCAACGTAACAAAATGAGCTATATCAACTTTCTTGGAGAGTTTGATCCTGGCTCAGGACGAACGCTGGCGGCGTGCCTAATACATGCAAGTCGAGCGAATCTTGAGGTGCTTGCACCTCTTGGTTAGCGGCGGACGGGTGAGTAACACGTGGGCAACCTGCCTGTAAGACTGGGATAACTTCGGGAAACCGGAGCTAATACCGGATAATCCTTTTCCTTTCATGAGGAAAAGCTGAAAGTCGGTTTACGCTGACACTTACAGATGGGCCCGCGGCGCATTAGCTAGTTGGTGAGGTAACGGCTCACCAAGGCGACGATGCGTAGCCGACCTGAGAGGGTGATCGGCCACACTGGGACTGAGACACGGCCCAGACTCCTACGGGAGGCAGCAGTAGGGAATCTTCCGCAATGGACGAAAGTCTGACGGAGCAACGCCGCGTGAGCGATGAAGGCCTTCGGGTCGTAAAGCTCTGTTGTTAGGGAAGAACAAGTATCGGAGTAACTGCCGGTACCTTGACGGTACCTAACCAGAAAGCCACGGCTAACTACGTGCCAGCAGCCGCGGTAATACGTAGGTGGCAAGCGTTGTCCGGAATTATTGGGCGTAAAGCGCGCGCAGGCGGTCCTTTAAGTCTGATGTGAAAGCCCACGGCTCAACCGTGGAGGGTCATTGGAAACTGGGGGACTTGAGTACAGAAGAGGAAAGCGGAATTCCACGTGTAGCGGTGAAATGCGTAGAGATGTGGAGGAACACCAGTGGCGAAGGCGGCTTTCTGGTCTGTAACTGACGCTGAGGCGCGAAAGCGTGGGGAGCAAACAGGATTAGATACCCTGGTAGTCCACGCCGTAAACGATGAGTGCTAAGTGTTAGAGGGTTTCCGCCCTTTAGTGCTGCAGCTAACGCATTAAGCACTCCGCCTGGGGAGTACGGCCGCAAGGCTGAAACTCAAAGGAATTGACGGGGGCCCGCACAAGCGGTGGAGCATGTGGTTTAATTCGAAGCAACGCGAAGAACCTTACCAGGTCTTGACATCCTCTGACACTCCTAGAGATAGGACGTTCCCCTTCGGGGGACAGAGTGACAGGTGGTGCATGGTTGTCGTCAGCTCGTGTCGTGAGATGTTGGGTTAAGTCCCGCAACGAGCGCAACCCTTGTTCTTAGTTGCCAGCATTCAGTTGGGCACTCTAAGGAGACTGCCGGTGACAAACCGGAGGAAGGTGGGGATGACGTCAAATCATCATGCCCCTTATGACCTGGGCTACACACGTGCTACAATGGATGGTACAAAGGGCTGCAAGACCGCGAGGTTTAGCCAATCCCATAAAACCATTCTCAGTTCGGATTGTAGGCTGCAACTCGCCTACATGAAGCCGGAATCGCTAGTAATCGCGGATCAGCATGCCGCGGTGAATACGTTCCCGGGCCTTGTACACACCGCCCGTCACACCACGAGAGTTTGTAACACCCGAAGTCGGTGGGGTAACCGTAAGGAGCCAGCCGCCTAAGGTGGGACAGATGATTGGGGTGAAGTCGTAACAAGGTAGCCGTATCGGAAGGTGCGGCTGGATCACCTCCTTTCTAAGGATAATGCAGTCCTTGTGGACTGATAAAAAGTTGACTGTTACTTGTTTGTTTAGTTTTGAGGGAGCAATTCTCTCAAAGCTTTTTTTAATCGTTCTTTGAAAACTAGATAATCGTAAGAAGAAGTCAAAGTAAAACCGAGAATCGCCACATTAGTTTTTCTCTCTTAAGTAATTAAGAAGAAAATAACCTTTTAGGTTAAGTTAGAAAGGGCGCACGGTGGATGCCTTGGCACTAGGAGCCGATGAAGGACGGGACTAACACCGATATGCTTCGGGGAGCTGTAAGTAAGCTTTGATCCGGAGATTTCCGAATGGGGGAACCCACTGCTCGTAATGGAGTAGTATCTTTACCTGAATACATAGGGTATTGAAGGCAGACCCGGGGAACTGAAACATCTAAGTACCCGGAGGAAGAGAAAGCAAACGCGATTCCCTGAGTAGCGGCGAGCGAAACGGGACATAGCCCAAACCAAGAGGCTTGCCTCTTGGGGTTGTAGGACACTCAACATGGAGTTACAAAGGAACGGGGTAGATGAAGCGGTCTGGAAAGGCCCGTCATAGAAGGTAAAAACCCTGTAGTTGAAACTTCGTTCCCTCCTGAGTGGATCCTGAGTACGGCCGGACACGAGAAATCCGGTCGGAAGCTGGGAGGACCATCTCCCAAGGCTAAATACTCCCTAGTGACCGATAGTGAACCAGTACCGTGAGGGAAAGGTGAAAAGCACCCCGGAAGGGGAGTGAAATAGATCCTGAAACCGTGTGCCTACAAGTAGTTAGAGCCCGTTAATGGGTGATAGCGTGCCTTTTGTAGAATGAACCGGCGAGTTACGATTACATGCAAGGTTAAGTTGAAGAGACGGAGCCGCAGCGAAAGCGAGTCTGAATAGGGCGATTTTAGTATGTGGTCGTAGACCCGAAACCAGGTGATCTACCCATGTCCAGGGTGAAGTCCAGGTAACACTGGATGGAGGCCCGAACCCACGCACGTTGAAAAGTGCGGGGATGAGGTGTGGGTAGCGGAGAAATTCCAATCGAACTTGGAGATAGCTGGTTCTCTCCGAAATAGCTTTAGGGCTAGCCTCACGTTGTAAGAGTCTTGGAGGTAGAGCACTGTTTGGACTAGGGGCCCTCATCGGGTTACCGAATTCAGACAAACTCCGAATGCCAAAGACTTATCCGTGGGAGTCAGACTGCGAGTGATAAGATCCGTAGTCAAAAGGGAAACAGCCCAGACCACCAGCTAAGGTCCCAAAGTTTACGTTAAGTGGAAAAGGATGTGGAGTTGCTTAGACAACCAGGATGTTGGCTTAGAAGCAGCCACCATTTAAAGAGTGCGTAATAGCTCACTGGTCGAGTGACTCTGCGCCGAAAATGTACCGGGGCTAAACGTAACACCGAAGCTGTGGATTGACATCTACGATGTCAGTGGTAGGAGAGCGTTCTAAGGGCGTTGAAGCTAGACCGTAAGGACTGGTGGAGCGCTTAGAAGTGAGAATGCCGGTATGAGTAGCGAAAGACGGGTGAGAATCCCGTCCACCGTATGCCTAAGGTTTCCTGAGGAAGGCTCGTCCTCTCAGGGTTAGTCGGGACCTAAGCCGAGGCCGAAAGGCGTAGGCGATGGACAACAGGTTGATATTCCTGTACCACCTCTTTATCGTTTGAGTGATGGGGGGACGCAGGAGGATAGGGTAAGCGCGCTGTTGGATATGCGCGTCCAAGCAGTTAGGCTGGTAAGCAGGAAAATCCGCTTACCGTAAAGGCTGAGCTGTGATGGCGAGGGAAATATAGTACCGAAGTTCCTGATTCCACACTGCCAAGAAAAGCCTCTAGCGAGATAAAAGGTGCCCGTACCGCAAACCGACACAGGTAGGCGAGGAGAGAATCCTAAGGTGTGCGAGAGAACTCTCGTTAAGGAACTCGGCAAAATGACCCCGTAACTTCGGGAGAAGGGGTGCTTTTTGAGGTGAATAGCCTCGAAGAGCCGCAGTGAATAGGCCCAGGCGACTGTTTAGCAAAAACACAGGTCTCTGCGAAGCCGCAAGGCGAAGTATAGGGGCTGACGCCTGCCCGGTGCTGGAAGGTTAAGAGGAGGGGTTAGCGCAAGCGAAGCTCTGAATCGAAGCCCCAGTAAACGGCGGCCGTAACTATAACGGTCCTAAGGTAGCGAAATTCCTTGTCGGGTAAGTTCCGACCCGCACGAAAGGCGTAACGATCTGGGCACTGTCTCAACGAGAGACTCGGTGAAATTATAGTACCTGTGAAGATGCAGGTTACCCGCGACAGGACGGAAAGACCCCGTGGAGCTTTACTGTAGCCTGATATTGAATTTTGGTACAGCTTGTACAGGATAGGTAGGAGCCTGAGAAACCGGAGCGCTAGCTTCGGTGGAGGCGTCGGTGGGATACTACCCTGGCTGTATTGAAATTCTAACCCGCACCCCTTATCGGGGTGGGAGACAGTGTCAGGTGGGCAGTTTGACTGGGGCGGTCGCCTCCTAAAGAGTAACGGAGGCGCCCAAAGGTTCCCTCAGAATGGTTGGAAATCATTCGCAGAGTGTAAAGGCACAAGGGAGCTTGACTGCGAGACCTACAAGTCGAGCAGGGACGAAAGTCGGGCTTAGTGATCCGGTGGTTCCGCATGGAAGGGCCATCGCTCAACGGATAAAAGCTACCCCGGGGATAACAGGCTTATCTCCCCCAAGAGTCCACATCGACGGGGAGGTTTGGCACCTCGATGTCGGCTCATCGCATCCTGGGGCTGTAGTCGGTCCCAAGGGTTGGGCTGTTCGCCCATTAAAGCGGTACGCGAGCTGGGTTCAGAACGTCGTGAGACAGTTCGGTCCCTATCCGTCGTGGGCGCAGGAAATTTGAGAGGAGCTGTCCTTAGTACGAGAGGACCGGGATGGACGCACCGCTGGTGTACCAGTTGTCTTGCCAAAGGCATCGCTGGGTAGCTATGTGCGGACGGGATAAGTGCTGAAAGCATCTAAGCATGAAGCCCCCCTCAAGATGAGATTTCCCATAGCGTCAAGCTAGTAAGAACCCTGAAAGATGATCAGGTTGATAGGTCAGAGGTGGAAGCGTGGTAACATGTGGAGCTGACTGATACTAATCGTTCGAGGACTTAACCAATTTTTAAAGGCGAACTCGTTTTACAACTTCTTCTGAAATTATCTAGTTTTGAGGGAATGAAACCTCAACTCTTTTAGAGTCTGGTAATAATGGCGAGAAGGTCACACCCGTTCCCATACCGAACACGGAAGTTAAGCTTCTCAGCGCCGATGGTAGTTGGGACTTTGTCCCTGTGAGAGTAGGACGTTGCCAGGCAAAGCGAGACACAACCTGATAAGGGTTGTGTTTTTTTGTCGCCAAAGAGGGAGAATATTGCCCGTACGGCCTCGCTTTTTTGGGAAGAGGGAACGATACACAGAGAATCGGTCCAGTGTGTCGTCGTTTTTATGGAAAAAGGGAACGATAGACAGAGAATCATGCCCGTGCGGTGTCGTTTAAATGTAAGGAGGGAACGATTTTAATAGATTTCGGAATGAATAGAATACAAACATAGATGGGAAAAGACGGATGGGTATTTTCTGTGGTAAGATATTACCTAGCTAAGATTTTCAAACGAACAAAAAGCTAGGCTTATTATATAGAAGGAAGTGTTTCAATTGTCCAATACTTTAACAGTAGACGACGATATTTTAAAAGAGTTGCGTGCAGATTGTGCAAACTGCTTTGGCTTGTGCTGTGTCGCTCTACCTTATGCAAAATCAGTTGATTTCGCCTTTGACAAAGACGGCGGAAATCCTTGTCGTAACCTACAATCCAATTACCTATGCGGTATACATAAAGACCTTCGAAATAAAGGGTTTCGAGGCTGTGCGGCTTATGAATGTTTTGGAGCTGGACAAAAGGTATCTCAAGTTACATATAAAGGCATGGACTGGCGCTCGAACAAAGATATAGCGCAAGAAATGTTTGATGTATATCCTATTGTGCAGCAAGTTCATGAGATGCTATGGTACCTAAATGAAGTATTAACAATCGATGCTGCAAAATCGATTCATAAAGAAGTAAATCAGAGTATTGAAGATACAGAAAATCTAACCAATAAAAGGCCAGAGTATATACTGAATATTGATGTTGCGGAGCATAGAACGAAGGTAAATAAGTTACTGATTCGTACTAGTGAAATGGTTCGTGCACAAGTACTTAAAAGCAATAAAAATACAAGAAGGGGAATGGATTATTTAGGTGCAAAGTTAAGAGGTACGGATTTAAAGGGAGCAAACCTAAGAGGTGCTTTACTTATAGCTGCTGATCTTAGAAATGCTGACCTTAGATGGAGTGATGTCATCGGAGCGGATTTTAGGGATGCGGATATCAGTGATGCTAATCTTACTGGATGTATCTTTCTAACACAAGCTCAAGTGAACGCCGCAAAGGGTAACAAACATACTAAATTACCAGCCGCATTAGTGACGCCAGCCCACTGGTTGCAAAGAGAATAGGTTTTTTGGCATATATCAATTTTTTACAAAACGGAAACATACTTGAATTTTTACTATAGGTAAGCCTAAAATATAAGAATGGAAAGTTTACAACGATAATAATATGATAAGTAGGGAAAACACATGATTGCAAAAACAGAAGAAGATATTAAAGCATTGAAAGAAATCGGCAAAATCTGTGCCGAAATTAGAGATGAATTGGTACAAAGAACAGTACCTGGCATAACAACAAAGGAATTGGATGATATAGCAGGACAGCTTTTTGAAAAGGCGGGTGCAATCTCTGCGCCAAAGGGTGAATATGATTTCCCTGGCTACACATGTATAAGTATCAATGAAGAAGTGGCACATGGAATACCTGGTAATAGGGTCATTCAAGAAGGTGACATCGTAAATATTGATGTCTCTGGTTCAAAGAATGGTTACTTCGCTGATACTGGCATTTCATTTGTTGTAGGTGAAGGGGAAGAGATTCTAACAAAGATATGTGATGTTGCGAAATTGGCTTTTGAAGCAGGCTTAAAGAAAGCAAAACCTGGTTCAAAGAAAAGCGGGATTGGAAAGGCAGTCATCCAAACTGCGCGTCAACACGGATTAACGGTTATCATGAACTTAACAGGACATGGAATCGGACGAAGAATACATGAAGCCCCTGATCATATTTATAATTATCATGATACGTGGGATGATGAGCTATTAAAGGAAGGCATGGTTATCGCTTTCGAACCTTTTATTTCAACAAAAGAAGAAGAAGTTTTTCAAATTGAAGGTGACGATTGGACTTATGTAACCGAAGAAAGTTATGTTGCGCAGTACGAACATACTATTATCCTTTCAAAAAATGGACCCATTATTACAACACTATAATAAACAAAGAAGTGCCAGCAGTTTTCCTGCTGGCACTTTCATTTTTATTCCTTTTTAAAATCTATAGTACTTCTAACCGTATTTATTGGACGTACCAATTTTTCTATTTGTTCACGTTTTGATTCAAAGAAAGGTGGTAAGGATAATTTTTCACCAAGGGTTTCATATGGTTCGTCGCCCATAAATCCAGGACCTTCGGTTGCAAATTCAAATAAGATTTGAGGAGCAACCCTTGAATATAGAGAACCGAAAAAGTAGCGATCGACAAAACCTGATGTTTGGAATCCATAAGAGCGTAATTGTTTGTCCCATTCATCCAGTACAGAACGATCTTCTACCCGAAACGCTGCGTGGTGAACGGTACCGAATCCTTGTCGTGCCTGTGGCAGGACCGCATTATATTCAACAACTACTTGTGCGCCATTACCTCCTTCACCAACTTCGAATAAGTGAAAGGCGCCTTCTTGAGCAATCTCTTTAAAAAGAAGTACTTTTTCGATCATTTCTTTAAAATAATCAAAGTTAGCAATTCTTACAAAAATTGGACCTAACCCGGTAATAGCGAATTCTAACGGGACTGGACCTTTTTGCCAAGGTACACCTGCGGTAACTCCCTGATTGTTTTCATCTGAAATCAATTGGTATTGTTGGTCATCGAAATCAACAAACGAGATCGTTTTCTTGCCAAATTGTTCTTTTATTCCTGTATGGGTAACATTTAATCTGTCAAAGCGCTTTGCCCAATAATCTATTGCTGCGTCACTCGGTACACGAAATGAAGTTTTTGAAATCTCATTTGTTCCATGCACGCCTTTTGGAATACCAGGGAAATCGAAAAATGTCATATCTGTTCCTGGGCTCCCGGTGTCATCTGCAAAAAATAAGTGATAAGTTTGAATATCATCTTGATTTACTGTTTTCTTTACAAGACGCATTCCTAATACATAAGTGAAAAATTCATAATTTTTTTCGGCGCTGCTAGTTATAGCCGTTACATGGTGAATGCCTTTTAAATTATTCAAGTTTATTCCTCCATTGATAGTATGTCTTCATTTATTTTTCCCTTTGATAGGGATTAATCAATCTCTTGAAGTAAAATATCTTTAATTCGAGATAAATATAACACGGATAAGAATCTCTGTCAATTTCACCGTCCATAAATTTATCACATTTTAAAGTTTATTTATGTACCAATGATGTTAATCACAATCAGAATTTTTAAATGGTGTTATTTTATGTATGAGATTAATTATCAATAGCATTTAAATCAGAGCAACTAGCGAAGGAGAATATACATGAGTGAATTAATTAATAATCGTGAAGAACTAACTAATAATCCAAGTAAACGTCAAGCTATTTTAAAGCAAATCTTTAAAGATCTTCATGACGGAAAAAATGTTAATGAGGTAAAAGCACATTTTGATGCGTTTATCGGAAAAATAACTATCGATGAAATTTCCCAGTTACAGCATGATTTTGGAGACCTTTCAGTTGAGGAAATGCATCATTTACACGCCAAACATACAGAAATCTTTAGAGGATCTATTGAAGAAGTTGAAAAAACATATAAGCCTGAGGAGCACCCAGGACATCCTATCCACACCTTTATTTTAGAAAATAAGGAACTAGATAAATTGGTAAATACCCAACTTCAAGTACACTTAGAGCAATTTGAAAAGGACGAAAGTTCTGAGAATATTATTGACCTTTTAGGGGATATCAATCTTCTTCTTGATATTGACAAGCACTACAGCCGAAAAGAAAATTTAATTTTCCCTTATTTAGAAACGTATGGCATTTATGGACCAACAAATAATATGTGGCGTATTAATGACTTTATTCGTGATGCAATTAAAGATGCTAGGATGAAGCTTATTTCGTATAACGGGGACAAGCAGACAGTTATTGAAGTATTAAAATTTGTTATTCAGGAAGTTATCACCATGATTTATAGAGAAGAAAATATTCTCTTTCCGATGGCATTGAATAATTTTACCGAAGATGAATGGGTAAAAATTGCACGTGAAAGTGATGAAATTGGATATTGCTTGATTGCACCTACAGAGGTTTGGAAGCCTGAAAGGCATGCATTGAAAGAGAAAGCAATCTCTGAAGGATTTATTAAAATGGAAACAGGGATATTATCTTTAAAACAACTAGAGCTGTTGTTAAATCATTTACCTGTGGATCTCACATTTATTGATCAAGATGATGTAGTCCGCTACTTCTCTCATGGAAAAGAAAGAATTTTTGCCCGCACAAAAGCAGTGATTGGACGTACTGTCCAAAATTGTCATCCTCCAAGAAGTGTACATGTGGTGGAGGAACTGCTAGCTGACTTTAAAGCAGGCAGAAAGGATACAGAAGATTTCTGGATTAAGTTCCGTGATAAATATGTTTATATTCGTTATTTTGCCGTTAGGGATGAGAGTGGTAAATACATGGGCACACTTGAATTTACTCAGAATATTGATCCAATCAAAGCGATTGAAGGGGAAAAAAGGATTATGTCTGAGTAAATGATGTTTTAGAACGCATGGAGGTTTCCATGCGTTCGTTTTTTGGTGTGTAAGATTAAGTTGTATATATATTAATAATGATTAGTTATTTAATAGGGTCATTATGGAAAATATTACTATTGAATCGTAAGTAAATAAAATGTTATTATATAAAAGTTCCCTTCGAGAGGGAGTCGAACATACGAGTAAAACGCAAGAATATGTTGACTTTCACGAAGTGAATATGGTAATATATTTTTTGTTCCTACTAAACTAGCAAAACTTGTTCTTTGAAAACTAAACAAACAAGAACGTCAACAAACAATTTTTTAGCTTTTTAGAAAAGCTAAGCCAACGTAACAAAATGAGCTATATCAACTTTCTTGGAGAGTTTGATCCTGGCTCAGGACGAACGCTGGCGGCGTGCCTAATACATGCAAGTCGAGCGAATCTTGAGGTGCTTGCACCTCTTGGTTAGCGGCGGACGGGTGAGTAACACGTGGGCAACCTGCCTGTAAGACTGGGATAACTTCGGGAAACCGGAGCTAATACCGGATAATCCTTTTCCTTTCATGAGGAAAAGCTGAAAGTCGGTTTACGCTGACACTTACAGATGGGCCCGCGGCGCATTAGCTAGTTGGTGAGGTAACGGCTCACCAAGGCGACGATGCGTAGCCGACCTGAGAGGGTGATCGGCCACACTGGGACTGAGACACGGCCCAGACTCCTACGGGAGGCAGCAGTAGGGAATCTTCCGCAATGGACGAAAGTCTGACGGAGCAACGCCGCGTGAGCGATGAAGGCCTTCGGGTCGTAAAGCTCTGTTGTTAGGGAAGAACAAGTATCGGAGTAACTGCCGGTACCTTGACGGTACCTAACCAGAAAGCCACGGCTAACTACGTGCCAGCAGCCGCGGTAATACGTAGGTGGCAAGCGTTGTCCGGAATTATTGGGCGTAAAGCGCGCGCAGGCGGTCCTTTAAGTCTGATGTGAAAGCCCACGGCTCAACCGTGGAGGGTCATTGGAAACTGGGGGACTTGAGTACAGAAGAGGAAAGCGGAATTCCACGTGTAGCGGTGAAATGCGTAGAGATGTGGAGGAACACCAGTGGCGAAGGCGGCTTTCTGGTCTGTAACTGACGCTGAGGCGCGAAAGCGTGGGGAGCAAACAGGATTAGATACCCTGGTAGTCCACGCCGTAAACGATGAGTGCTAAGTGTTAGAGGGTTTCCGCCCTTTAGTGCTGCAGCTAACGCATTAAGCACTCCGCCTGGGGAGTACGGCCGCAAGGCTGAAACTCAAAGGAATTGACGGGGGCCCGCACAAGCGGTGGAGCATGTGGTTTAATTCGAAGCAACGCGAAGAACCTTACCAGGTCTTGACATCCTCTGACACTCCTAGAGATAGGACGTTCCCCTTCGGGGGACAGAGTGACAGGTGGTGCATGGTTGTCGTCAGCTCGTGTCGTGAGATGTTGGGTTAAGTCCCGCAACGAGCGCAACCCTTGTTCTTAGTTGCCAGCATTTAGTTGGGCACTCTAAGGAGACTGCCGGTGACAAACCGGAGGAAGGTGGGGATGACGTCAAATCATCATGCCCCTTATGACCTGGGCTACACACGTGCTACAATGGATGGTACAAAGGGCTGCAAGACCGCGAGGTTTAGCCAATCCCATAAAACCATTCTCAGTTCGGATTGTAGGCTGCAACTCGCCTACATGAAGCCGGAATCGCTAGTAATCGCGGATCAGCATGCCGCGGTGAATACGTTCCCGGGCCTTGTACACACCGCCCGTCACACCACGAGAGTTTGTAACACCCGAAGTCGGTGGGGTAACCGTAAGGAGCCAGCCGCCTAAGGTGGGACAGATGATTGGGGTGAAGTCGTAACAAGGTAGCCGTATCGGAAGGTGCGGCTGGATCACCTCCTTTCTAAGGATAATGCAGTCCTTGTGGACTGATAAACGTTGACTGTTACTTGTTTGTTTAGTTTTGAGGGAGCAATTCTCTCAAAGCTTTTTTTAATCGTTCTTTGAAAACTAGATAATCGTAAGAAGAAGTCAAAGTAAAACCGAGAATCGCCACATTAGTTTTTCTCTCTTAAGTAATTAAGAAGAAAATAACCTTTTAGGTTAAGTTAGAAAGGGCGCACGGTGGATGCCTTGGCACTAGGAGCCGATGAAGGACGGGACTAACACCGATATGCTTCGGGGAGCTGTAAGTAAGCTTTGATCCGGAGATTTCCGAATGGGGGAACCCACTGCTCGTAATGGAGCAGTATCTTTACCTGAATACATAGGGTATTGAAGGCAGACCCGGGGAACTGAAACATCTAAGTACCCGGAGGAAGAGAAAGCAAACGCGATTCCCTGAGTAGCGGCGAGCGAAACGGGACATAGCCCAAACCAAGAGGCTTGCCTCTTGGGGTTGTAGGACACTCAACATGGAGTTACAAAGGAACGGGGTAGATGAAGCGGTCTGGAAAGGCCCGTCATAGAAGGTAAAAACCCTGTAGTTGAAACTTCGTTCCCTCCTGAGTGGATCCTGAGTACGGCCGGACACGAGAAATCCGGTCGGAAGCTGGGAGGACCATCTCCCAAGGCTAAATACTCCCTAGTGACCGATAGTGAACCAGTACCGTGAGGGAAAGGTGAAAAGCACCCCGGAAGGGGAGTGAAATAGATCCTGAAACCGTGTGCCTACAAGTAGTTAGAGCCCGTTAATGGGTGATAGCGTGCCTTTTGTAGAATGAACCGGCGAGTTACGATTACATGCAAGGTTAAGTTGAAGAGACGGAGCCGCAGCGAAAGCGAGTCTGAATAGGGCGATTTTAGTATGTGGTCGTAGACCCGAAACCAGGTGATCTACCCATGTCCAGGGTGAAGTCCAGGTAACACTGGATGGAGGCCCGAACCCACGCACGTTGAAAAGTGCGGGGATGAGGTGTGGGTAGCGGAGAAATTCCAATCGAACTTGGAGATAGCTGGTTCTCTCCGAAATAGCTTTAGGGCTAGCCTCACGTTGTAAGAGTCTTGGAGGTAGAGCACTGTTTGGACTAGGGGCCCTCATCGGGTTACCGAATTCAGACAAACTCCGAATGCCAAAGACTTATCCGTGGGAGTCAGACTGCGAGTGATAAGATCCGTAGTCAAAAGGGAAACAGCCCAGACCACCAGCTAAGGTCCCAAAGTTTACGTTAAGTGGAAAAGGATGTGGAGTTGCTTAGACAACCAGGATGTTGGCTTAGAAGCAGCCACCATTTAAAGAGTGCGTAATAGCTCACTGGTCGAGTGACTCTGCGCCGAAAATGTACCGGGGCTAAACGTAACACCGAAGCTGTGGATTGACATCTACGATGTCAGTGGTAGGAGAGCGTTCTAAGGGCGTTGAAGCTAGACCGTAAGGACTGGTGGAGCGCTTAGAAGTGAGAATGCCGGTATGAGTAGCGAAAGACGGGTGAGAATCCCGTCCACCGTATGCCTAAGGTTTCCTGAGGAAGGCTCGTCCTCTCAGGGTTAGTCGGGACCTAAGCCGAGGCCGAAAGGCGTAGGCGATGGACAACAGGTTGATATTCCTGTACCACCTCTTTATCGTTTGAGTGATGGGGGGACGCAGGAGGATAGGGTAAGCGCGCTGTTGGATATGCGCGTCCAAGCAGTTAGGCTGGTAAGCAGGAAAATCCGCTTACCGTAAAGGCTGAGCTGTGATGGCGAGGGAAATATAGTACCGAAGTTCCTGATTCCACACTGCCAAGAAAAGCCTCTAGCGAGATAAAAGGTGCCCGTACCGCAAACCGACACAGGTAGGCGAGGAGAGAATCCTAAGGTGTGCGAGAGAACTCTCGTTAAGGAACTCGGCAAAATGACCCCGTAACTTCGGGAGAAGGGGTGCTTTTTGAGGTGAATAGCCTCGAAGAGCCGCAGTGAATAGGCCCAGGCGACTGTTTAGCAAAAACACAGGTCTCTGCGAAGCCGCAAGGCGAAGTATAGGGGCTGACGCCTGCCCGGTGCTGGAAGGTTAAGAGGAGGGGTTAGCGCAAGCGAAGCTCTGAATCGAAGCCCCAGTAAACGGCGGCCGTAACTATAACGGTCCTAAGGTAGCGAAATTCCTTGTCGGGTAAGTTCCGACCCGCACGAAAGGCGTAACGATCTGGGCACTGTCTCAACGAGAGACTCGGTGAAATTATAGTACCTGTGAAGATGCAGGTTACCCGCGACAGGACGGAAAGACCCCGTGGAGCTTTACTGTAGCCTGATATTGAATTTTGGTACAGCTTGTACAGGATAGGTAGGAGCCTGAGAAACCGGAGCGCTAGCTTCGGTGGAGGCGTCGGTGGGATACTACCCTGGCTGTATTGAAATTCTAACCCGCACCCCTTATCGGGGTGGGAGACAGTGTCAGGTGGGCAGTTTGACTGGGGCGGTCGCCTCCTAAAGAGTAACGGAGGCGCCCAAAGGTTCCCTCAGAATGGTTGGAAATCATTCGCAGAGTGTAAAGGCACAAGGGAGCTTGACTGCGAGACCTACAAGTCGAGCAGGGACGAAAGTCGGGCTTAGTGATCCGGTGGTTCCGCATGGAAGGGCCATCGCTCAACGGATAAAAGCTACCCCGGGGATAACAGGCTTATCTCCCCCAAGAGTCCACATCGACGGGGAGGTTTGGCACCTCGATGTCGGCTCATCGCATCCTGGGGCTGTAGTCGGTCCCAAGGGTTGGGCTGTTCGCCCATTAAAGCGGTACGCGAGCTGGGTTCAGAACGTCGTGAGACAGTTCGGTCCCTATCCGTCGTGGGCGCAGGAAATTTGAGAGGAGCTGTCCTTAGTACGAGAGGACCGGGATGGACGCACCGCTGGTGTACCAGTTGTCTTGCCAAAGGCATCGCTGGGTAGCTATGTGCGGACGGGATAAGTGCTGAAAGCATCTAAGCATGAAGCCCCCCTCAAGATGAGATTTCCCATAGCGTCAAGCTAGTAAGAACCCTGAAAGATGATCAGGTTGATAGGTCAGAGGTGGAAGCGTGGTAACATGTGGAGCTGACTGATACTAATCGTTCGAGGACTTAACCAATTTATAAAAGCGAACTCGTTTTACAAACTTCTTCTGAAATTATCTAGTTTTGAGGGAATGATACCTCAAAAAAATAGTCTGGCAGCAATGGCGAGAAGGTCACACCCGTTCCCATACCGAACACGGAAGTTAAGCTTCTCAGCGCCGATGGTAGTTGGGACTTTGTCCCTGTGAGAGTAGGACGTTGCCAGGCAAACGAAGCACAACCTGATTAGGGTTGAGCTTTTTTGTGTTTGTCAAAAGAACAAAAGTTTGTAAAAAAAATGATGGATCGATATTCATGCCCACACTGCTGTACTTCTAATGGAAATGGTAACAAATAGGAGTTATTCGTGCCCGTGCGGTGTCACTTTTAGAGAAAACGGTAAGGAATAGCAGCTATTCGTGCCCATGCAGCCACACTCTTTGAGAAAACGGTAATGAATATTTCTTAATCCACGCTTTTGATTCCCTGCAAGCTAGATTTAAACCGAAGAAGGGTATCAAATTTCACTTTCGATTATATTCAAGTTCGATGTCCACCGAAGAAGAGAACTAAAGCATACATCAAAATGGTATGTCATAACATAAATACATTTTTTGGAATAATAGTTAAGCAGTCTTTTACATAAATCAAAAAAAATTATCTTTCATGAAAACTCAATAAATAGCACTGGAATAACAAGAAAGCGCTTTAACTTTTATAAAAAATAAAAATTTCTGAAATATTGAAATAATATACTAGACTAATAATGAAAAAAGTAATACAATAACTTATGTTAATTAATTTAGGCGATAAACTAATATCATAGGGTCTAAAAAGATACTAAACTTTGGTTATTAGTATCAGAAAATTCAATCAAAGGGGGAAAACACTATGAAAAAGAAATTAGCAAGTGTGTTTATGGCTTCTACTATCTTTGCTGGGGTATTAGCAGGATGTGCAGGAGGAGCGAAAGAAGGTTCAGGGGGCGGAAATTCAGATACCATTAAATTGGGAGTGAATTTAGAGCTTTCAGGTAATGTTGCATCCTACGGTGAATCAATGGCGAAAGGGATCGAAATGGCTGTTGAAGAAATCAATAAAAATGGCGGTGTCGATGGTAAAACGTTTGATATCGTTAAGGTGGATAATAAATCTGATGCAGCAGAGGCGACAAACGGCATTATCAGGTTAACAAGCCAAGACAAGGTAACAGCTGTTATTGGAGCAGCAACGAGTGGTAACACAGTAGCACAAGCTCAGATTGCGAACGACACAGAAACGGTTCTAATTGCTCCAGGCGGAACAAGCCCTACTGTTACTGTAGATGAAAAAGGGAAAGTAAGAGAATTCGTTTTCCGTACTTCTTTTATTGATCCGTTCCAAGGAACAGTGGCAGCTAATTTTGCAGCAAATACTTTAAAAATTAAAGATGCAGCAATTTTTGCTGATAACTCAAGTGATTATGCAAAAGGTTTATCGGATGCCTTCAAGGAAACGTTTGAAGCTGCAGGTGGAAAAGTGGTTGCCGAAGAAGCATATGTAGCAAAGGATACAGACTTCCGTGCGACATTAACTCGAATCAAATCAAAAAATCCATCATTCATTTTTATCCCTGGGTATTATGAAGAGGTTGGCTTAATTGTAAAGCAAGCTCGTGAATTAGGAATCGATGTTCCATTAGTGGGTGCCGATGGCTGGGATTCTCCTAAATTAGTTGATTTAGCAGGAGCAGAAGCATTAAATAATACTTACCTAATTAATCATTACTCATCTGAAGATCCAGATGAAAAGGTTCAAAAGTTTGTAACAGCATTTAAAGATAAGAACAAAGGTGAAGCACCTAATGCCTTCAATGCACTTGGTTATGACACGGTTTACTTCCTAGCGGATGCCGTTAAGCGTGCTGGAAGCACTGATTCAAGTAAGATTCAGGAAGAACTAGCGAAAACAAAAGATTTAAGCCTTGTTACAGGAGTAGTAACCATTGATAAAAATCATCATCCAATTAAAACAGCTACCATTCTAGAATATAAAGATGGTAAACAAGTATTTAATACAAAAGTAAATCCTTAAGAGTACTAGTTAAGTAGAATGGAAGGATCATCCTTCCATTTTACTTTTTTAAAAGTTAATTCTGGAAATAGTAGGAGTGAGAACAATGGAGTGGTTACAACAATTGATAAACGGAATTTCACTCGGAAGCATTTATGCCTTAATCGCATTAGGCTATACCATGGTTTATGGGATCATAAAATTAATAAACTTTGCTCATGGTGATGTTTTTATGGTAGGTGCGTTCGTCGGGTTTTATGCGATTAAGGGATGGGGGCTGGGCTTCTTTCCAGCATTATTATTCTCAATGGCGTTTTGTGCGGTGTTTGGAGTATTGATTGAAAGAATTGCTTATAAGCGTCTTCGAAATGCGACTAGAATTGCTGCCTTAATTACAGCAATTGGAATGTCACTGCTAATTGAGTATGGTGTGATTTACGCCCGAGGAGCACAACCCGAGGCATACCCTGATAATGTATTACCGAGTACAACATTTAACTTGTTTGGGGCACAAATTAACAGTCAGTCCCTTTTTATCCTGGCTGTGTCACTTGGCCTTATGATTATTTTACAAATTATTGTTCACCGTACAAAGGTCGGTAAAGCAATGCGAGCAGTATCACATGACATCGATGCAGCGAGATTAATGGGTATTAATGTTGACAGAACCATCTCCTATACATTTGCGATTGGTTCTGCTTTAGCTGGGGCAGCAGGTGTCATTTTTGGTGTCTATTATACAAAAATCGAACCACTTATGGGAATTATCCCTGGATTAAAGGCGTTTGTTGCGGCTGTACTAGGTGGAATAGGAATTATCCCAGGAGCCATGGTCGGCGGTCTTATTTTAGGGGTTGTTGAATCAATCGTTAGTGCTTTAGGATTTTCCTTATGGAGAGACGCAGTAGCGTTTATCATATTAATTCTTATCCTAATTTTTAGACCAACAGGCATCTTTGGTAAAAATACAAGAGAGAAAGTGTAGGTGGGATAGACAGATGAAAAAAGCAACTAAATTCTGGCTATTTCTCATTTTAGCAGCCGTTATATATGGAATTGGCCAAGCCTTAATTCAAACAGGGATATTAAATGCTTTTTATAGCAATATGTTGACATTAATGATCATTAACATAATTTTAGCAGTGAGTCTTCACTTGGTAATTGGGATTACTGGACAATTTTCAATTGGACATGCTGGTTTCCTTGCTGTGGGGGCGTATGTATCAGCGATTATCACGATGAAATTCGAATTGCCTTTCGTGTTAGCGATCATCATCGGAGGAATTGTAGCAGCATTAGCAGGGCTGCTTGTCGGCATACCTACTTTAAGACTGCGAGGAGATTACCTGGCTATTGCGACACTTGGATTTGGTGAGATTATTAGAATTGTTTTCTTAAATATTGAGTATGTTGGCGGCGCTGCGGGAATGATGGTTTCTAATATGACGACTTGGACAAGCGCATTTGTATGTCTCGTCATCACGATTCTAGTGATATCGAATTTTACCAACTCGCGGCATGGAAGAGCGTGTATAGCGATTCGGGAAAATGAAATTGCGGCAGATGCAATGGGAATCAACACGACATTTTACAAAGTTGCTGCTTTCGCTATTGGTTCATTCTTTGCAGGTATTGCCGGCGGTTTGTTTTCTCATAATTTTTATATTATCCAGCCAACTAACTTTGGTTTCTTAAAATCATTTGATATCTTAATTTTCGTTGTTTTAGGCGGACTTGGCAGTTTATCTGGATCCGTGATTTCTGCAATCCTTTTAACGGTTATATCCACGTACTTGCAGCAATATCCTGAAACTCGAATGATTATTTATAGTGTGGTATTAGTGGTGGTCATGCTGTACCGTCCTCAAGGATTAATGGGTACACGTGAGATTACAGATTTCTTTGGTAAAAAGAAAAGTGCGAAAGGAGGAATTTAACGTGGGCGCTTTACTGCAAGTTAAAAATGCAGGGATACAGTTTGGCGGTTTAAAGGCGGTTTCAGGCTTTAATATGGAACTTAATCAAGGTGAATTGATCGGTTTGATTGGTCCGAATGGAGCAGGGAAAACAACGAGCTTTAATTTGTTAACGGGTGTATATGTACCGACAGAGGGTGACATTTTGTTCGATGGCAAAAGGCTGAATGGGCTTGCTCCATACCAAGTAACACGAAATGGAATCAGTCGTACGTTTCAAAATATCCGCCTTTTCAGTGAATTATCTGTATTAGATAATGTGAAAGTTGCTTATCACTCTTTAGCGAAGCATTCTATTTTAAGTTCCATCTTTCGCCTGCCTTCCCATTTCTCAGAGGAAAAGGTAATGGAGGAAAAATCACTAGAATTTTTAAAGATTTTTCAATTGGATCGTTATAAAGATGAAAAGGCGAAAAATTTACCTTATGGTCAGCAACGTAGATTGGAAATTGCCAGGGCATTGGCGGCGGGTCCAAAATTATTGCTCCTTGACGAGCCTGCAGCGGGGATGAACCCACAGGAAACACATGAGCTAATGGAATTAATCGCATTCATCAGAAATCAGTTTGATTTAACGATTCTCCTCATTGAACATGACATGGCATTGGTTATGGGGATTTGTGAAAGAATTTATGTGTTAGACCATGGACAATTGATTGCGGAGGGGACACCTGATGTGATTCGTAATCATCCAAAAGTAATTGAAGCCTACCTAGGAGAGGAGGTACCGAGTGCCCATGCTTAACGTGAATGGAATTGATGTTTTTTATGGAAATATTCAAGCTCTTAAGGGCGTTTCTTTGGAAATCAATGAGGGAGAAATTGTGACCCTGATTGGTGCGAATGGTGCCGGAAAAAGTACTCTTCTTAAGACTTTATCTGGGCTTCTTAAACCAAAGTCTGGGAGCATTGAGTATTTAGGCAATTCGATTTCAGGTAAGGCTCCACAGTCTATTGTGAAAGTTGGTATTTCTCATGTACCTGAGGGACGCCGTGTGTTTGCCAATATGAGCGTAGAGGAAAACCTGGAACTAGGTGCTTATTTAAGAAAAGATGCGGCGGGAATCCGCAAAGATATTCAAAGTGTTTACGAGCTTTTTCCGAGATTGCAAGAGCGTCGAAAGCAATTATCGGGAACACTTTCTGGAGGAGAACAGCAAATGCTGGCGATGGGAAGAGCGATTATGGCGAAGCCTAAGCTGCTGTTGCTGGATGAACCTTCAATGGGATTGGCTCCGTTAATGGTTAAAACGATTTTTCAAATCATTGAGAAAATCAACCAAGATGGAACTACTATCTTGCTGGTGGAACAAAATGCGAATATGGCATTATCCGTAGCAGACCGTGCCTATGTAATTGAAACAGGCAGGGTAGTAATCTCAGGAACAGCCGCTGAGCTACAGGCAAGTGAAGAAATCAAAAAGGCGTACCTTGGTGGACTATAGCTTAAAAGTTAAAAATCTTTCTATAAAAATCAGATATTCTTGTAACCCTAATCTCCTTTTAATCGACTATTAAGGTAATTCGATTAAAAGGAGATTTTCATTTATGCTATATAGAAAGATAATGATGCTCGTATTAGTAGCTGGACTATTAAGCGCTTGTGGTACGGGAAGTAATACAAATGGGAACAGTGAGGGTGTGAAAAAAGAGAACCCAGCAGAATACCCAAAACAAAATGAAATTGTTGCAAGCTTTCATCCAACAATTGAAATAAAAGAAGAAAACAATTCTATCATTATTGATTACAAAGTGAAAAATTTATCGGGTGAACCTCAAAAACTATCGTTTTCAAGTGGACTACAGGCTGATTTTATTGTTTTTGATGAAGAGGGAAAAAAAGTCAAACATTACTCTGAGGAAGTCATGTCAACGCAGGCAATCAGCGAGATGACGTTAGAGAATAATCAAGAGATTCAAAACTCATTTACCATTTCTGACCTTTATAATGGTCGTTATCGTATTGAAGTATTTTTAACCGCCAAGGAAGAACAGGCAAGGGTGGTAACCGATTTGATTGTTGAAAACTCCTTATATACAAAAGCTTCAGGGATACTTGTCGGACAAATGGATCCTCATACCATTGAAGTGGATGTAAAGGGAGAAAAGGAAGCATTCAAATTAACAGAGGAAGCTATTAGTCAATTGCCATCCTTAAAAGAAGCTAGTGAAATTTCATTTGTCTATACAGAAAATGAAATACAAAAGACCATTGAAAGGTTTTTGCTAGAATAGGAATAGAACAAAGTGCACTCAACCGAGTGCACTTTCATTTTATTATACGACCGATTAAGCAGCCTTCCAGCCGGTAACATCATCTTCGAGTGGTAGATTATACTTCATAAAATTCATTAATTCCTTACATTATAATTATTTGGATGGTGCCTAAACTTTTTTTATTTTAAAAAGGCTCACAGTGAACGATTGTACAATTATTAAACGTAGGGTGTATAAAAATTATACACTTGGAACTATTTTGAAAAATATTTTACTAGAACTAGCTTTTGGCACAATTATTGCAGATATACTAGTATCCTAGATATTGTACTTTTTAAAAAGGATATGAGGAATCTTGTATCGAATGATAAGTGTAATAGAGAGGAAATTTCATATCGGAATATAAGTGGAGGGATGATAAATGGAATTTTCAGAAGAATTGAAATTTTTAAGAAAAACGGTTGCGAATTTTGTATTAAAAGAAATTGCACCCATTGCTGAAGAAATGGATAGAACAGATGAGTTTCCAAATTGGATCTGGAAAAAGCTTGGTGAATTAGGCGTATTAGGTGTAACCATTCCAGAGGAATATGGCGGGACAGGACTTGGACCGGTTGAACAAGCGATGGTGACGGAAGAGATTTCTAAATATAGTGCAGCAATTGCTGTATCGTATGCTGCCCATTCTAATTTATGTGCACACAATCTTTATCATAATGGGAATGAAGCTCAAAGAAAAAAGTATCTTCCTGGACTGTGCAGCGGGGATTTAATTGGTGCACTCGGCTTAACAGAACCTGGTTCGGGTTCAGACGCGGTTGGGATGAGTACGACTGCTAGACGAGAAGGCGATTATTACATTTTAAATGGCAGTAAAACATTTATCACCAATGGCCCCATTGCGGATGTCTTAATTGTTTATGCAAAAACAGACAAGGATAAAGGTGCTCATGGAATCACTGCTTTTATAGTTGAAAAAGGCTATCCAGGATTTTCCGTTTCGAAACGACTTGAAAAAATGGGAAATCGCGGTTCCGCTACCGGTGAGTTAATCTTTGATGAATGCCGTGTTCCAGTGGAAAATGTTTTAGGTGAAGTGAATAAAGGAATTAAAGTCATGATGGGCGGCTTGGATATTGAAAGAGTCGTAGTTTCAGCATTAGCACTAGGCATTGGAGAAGGGGCTTTTAGAGAAGCAGTGAAATACTCGAAGGAAAGAAGTCAATTTGGAAAAGAAATTGCTAACTTTCAGCTAATCCAAGCGAAAATTGCCGATATGTACACAAACTTACGTGCTGCGAGACTATTAACCTATGAGGCTGCATCAGAGGCTGCAAAAGGAAAAAAGGTCACGTTAAAGGCAGCTTCTGCCATTCTATTTACAGCTGAAACCGCAACAAAGACAGCGTTAGAAGCTGTTCAAATTCATGGCGGGTATGGTTATATGCTGGATTATCCGGTAAACCGTTATCTCCGGGATGCAAAACTCTATGAAATTGGAGCAGGTACCTCAGAGGTTAGACGCTTGATTATTGCAAGAGAACTATTAGACGTCAAAACCTTTTAATCGGGATTATTTTTAATAAGAGGGGGATGCGAATGTCATTAGATTATAACTTAATTCATCGCGTTAATATGGGAGATATTTTAAAGAGAAGCTCTAAAAGATACCCAAATAAAATAGCTGTTATAGAAGGCGACAAAAGAGTGTCTTATCTAGGGCTGAACAAATGGGTTAACAAGGTGGCAAGGGGTTTCCAATCGATTGGAATTGTAAAAGGCGATCGACTCTCGATACTCTCCAGTAATTCCATTGAATTTATCCTAACCTACTTTGCCTGTGCAAAGGCGGGAATTACTATTGTTCCCATTAATACAGGTTTACTTTCGAATGAAATAGAATATATCCTAAAAGACTCTAATTGCAAAGCTGTTGTAGTAGAAGACTCACTTCTTGATTTATTGCCAGCTAGTGAATCCCTTAAAGAGGTAATTGTTATAGGTGACTATGACACTAGTAAAATAACCAATCATAACCAGCGGTTTCATGGATGGGAGCCCCTCTGGAGTGCAGAGGACGACTCAGAGGTTCTCTGTGAGGTAAATGATCGAGATTTAATGCAATGTTTATACACCAGCGGAACAACCTCCAACCCAAAAGGAGTGATGAGCAGTCATACTGCTGTCTATTTTAATACCTTGGGTACAGCTTTTGATTTAAAGTTTACGGACCAGGATATTTCGATTGCCATGCTGCCATTCTTCCACACTGCGCAACTAAATGCGATTTCAACACCTGTTTTCCTTGCAGGCGGAACGACGATTATCATGAAAAAGTTTGAACCTGTAACATTAATGTCCTTAATAGAAAAAGAAAAAGCAACCCAAATATTTGGTCTGCCGATGATGTACCGTACCTTACTAGACCATCCAAAAAGAGTAGATTATGATTTAACCTCACTGAGATTATGTGTGTATGCGATGGCACCTATGCCAGATTATGAACTTCAGCGTGCACATAATGTCTTCAAATGTGACTTCGCCCTTCTTTTTGGTCAAACCGAAATGGCACCTGTTGCAACTGTTTTTCGCCCTGAGCACCAATTAATAAAGTCTGGAGCAGTCGGAACTCCAGCGGTTAACGTAGAAGTGGGAATTATGAATGAGATGGGTGAAATACTCGGAGAAAATGAAGTAGGGGAAATTGTTTACCGTAGTCCACAAACAATGGAAGGTTACTTAAACGACACTCAAAAAACAGATGAAGCCTTTGCGAATGGGTGGTTCCATAGTGGGGACTATGGATATTTTGACGAAGATTCTATCCTATGGTTTGCTGACAGGAAGAAGGATATGGTGAAAACGGGTGGTGTCAATGTCTCGTCCATTGAGGTGGAGAAGAGTATATTTCATCATCCCAATGTTCTAAATGTGGCTGTTGTGGGACTTCCCCACGAACACTGGACAGAAGCACTTACAGCCTTTGTAATTTCAAAAAATAACGAAGAGATTCCAGAGGAAGAAATTATTCAATTATGTAAACAGCAATTGGGAGGATATAAAATTCCTAAAAAAGTCATTACCCTAAAGAAATTCCCAATGACTTCTTCAGGGAAAATTCAAAAACATATCCTTCGCAATGAACATATTAATCTGTTTGAACAAGAGACTATAAAAAAATAATAAAGAAGGAGACCCTTGTCTCCTTCTTTATTATTTGATATTAAAGTACACATTTGACTCAATATTATATTTTTTTAGTTTGTTATATAAGGTAGTTCTGCTAATACCGAGAAGATCAGCTGCTTTGGAGCGATTACCTTGAACAGACTCTAATGTTTCCATAATAATCGATTTTTCAGAGTCTTTTAGAGAGACCGTTTCACTAGAAACTTGCTTGTTTTGAACGACTGGAGGGGTACTTGGTGGAATGAATTCTCTAGAAATAATTGATTGATTATTTTCTAGAAGTTCCAATGGCAAATGAATCGTGTCAATCCAATTCTTTACATCAAAATTCATCGCTCGTTCAAGGATGTTTTCTAATTGCCGTATGTTTCCCGGCCAAGAGTACTCTTTTATAATAGTGAATGCTTCTGGACTAATACCTATAACTTGTTTATTTAATCTGTCATTTAGCTTGTTGATTAGGTGATTGCATAATAAAGGAATATCACCTTTTCGCTCCCTAAGGGGTGGGATTTGGATGGTAACAACATTAATCCGGTAATAAAAGTCCTCTCGGAATTCCCCATCTTGGACTAACTGATATAAATCCTTATTGGTAGCGGCTATGATTCTTACATCTACCGTACGCGTGCGGTTGTCGCCAATTCTTTCAAAATTTCTTTCCTGAAGAACCCTAAGTAATTTCGATTGCAGTGCCAGGGGCATATCACCAATTTCATCTAAGAAAAGCGTCCCCTTGTCTGCCAATTCAAATTTACCAACTTTTCCTCCACGGCGTGCCCCTGTAAAGGCACCATCTGCATATCCAAAAAACTCAGATTCCAACAATTCAGATGGAATGGCCGCGCAATTTACCTTCACAAAATTTCCTTTTCGACCTGATTCTTTATGTACAGCCTCTGCAAAAAGCTCTTTTCCTGTACCACTTTCGCCAGTAATTAATACGGTTGAATTATTTTTTGCCGATAAAAGGGCTTGATGTTTTAAGTTGGCCATCTTTTTATCATTAGACTTAATAATGTCAAATGAGGAGTTTTGCGTTAATTTTTGGTATTCACTTCGATAGAAATTTAATTCACTTTCCAGCTTATCCATACGATAAAATAATTCTTTCCACTGATCCAACTGGTTAGAGATTATTTTAATAATCATTCCAACCTCTTTACCTGCATGAACGATAAATTCCTTTGTTACGATACCGGTTTTATTATTTATTGTCATAATTTCTTTTCTTTGGTGGGGGTCGTCTGTGAATGGACCAAGGACGGGAACGGATTCTTCAATTTTCTTGTTAATAATAGTCTTATCATTAAGTTCAAAAAGGTCTAAGAATGCCTGATTCGTAAGCGTAATTCTGCCTTGTTTATCGGTAATGATGACGGCGTCATAGGATAAAGCCATTGCCTGTTGTAATGTTTGCTGGAGGTTTTTAGTTGTTTCTAGCTCTTGAGCAAATTCTTCTAATGTGGTGATATCTTTGATGATGGCTAGCGCTCCACTAGTATTCTCTTTATAAGTTATAGGGATAAAGGAACCAATCCCGGTGATAGGACCCAAAGTTACCTTTTTTTGTTTAATGGTTGTTAAATCATCTAATGTTGACACCATGTAGGGGGCAATTTCAGGAAAACACTCTTCGATATTTCTTCCAATAATATCTTCTTTTTTCAAAAGCATGACTTTTTCAGCTGCCCCATTAAACGCAACAATCTGATTGTTTCTATCAATGGAGATGACAATATCCTGCAGATTTTCGATTAACCCTGTTAATTGATTGACGAGAATTTCTGTTTCATGTAAGAAACCATTAATGATATCGGATTTGCTAATAACTCCAACAACTTTATTTTCCTGGTTGAGCACAATCCCGTGGGCTACATTATGTTGGAGCAACACATCCTTTACCTGTCTAAATCCTTCTTTATCATTTACCGTCAGGACATCTCTTCGAAGAATGGACTTAAGAGGAGTATCTAGGCTCGTCCCAGCTAATATGGATCGATAAACACTGTACTTGCTAACAATACCGAGGGGATAATTTGAGTCATCAACAATACAGGCAACATCAATTCGCTGCTTTAGAAATCCCATGATTACATCAGAAATAATGTTGTTTTCTGTTAACAACAGCGGTTTGGAATAGTAATCAGCGATATTTAATTCTTTCATGACTTTAATGGAAAATCTCCTCCTTACATAAGTGTAAAAGAAGTGAACACTTGTTTAATATTATAACAAAATTCTGAAAATATACAATTATTGAACAGTTTTGTAGTCCATGAGAATTCAAGTATCCTTGATTTCCTTCTATTTCGTGTTGGCACGTTAATTGCAAATAAGTAAGGTAAGATTACAAAAATTATTTTTACAAAAGTAACCTTGTGGATTTGGAGGATAAAGAATGACAATCAAAAAAATATTAATTGCAAATCGAGGAGAAATTGCCAACCGAATTATTCAAACATGTAAAAGATTAGGGATAGGGACAGTGGCTGTTTATTCAGAGGCAGACGAACAAATGCCATACGTTACCGCAGCAGATGAAGCCTACTTAATAGGACCGCCGCCTGCATTTCAAAGCTACTTAAAGGTTGATGAAATTATTAAAGTAGCGCTAGAAGCAAAGGTTGATGCGATTCATCCAGGGTATGGGTTTATTTCAGAAAACAGCGCATTTGTTGACCGCTGTGAAAAGGAAGGGATTATTTTCATCGGACCATCCAGTGAAGTAATTAAAATGATGGGAAGCAAAATTGAAGCTAGAAAGAGGATGAAGGAACTGGATGTTCCGGTTGTTCCGGGAAGTGTCAATGCACTAGAGACAATCGAAGAAGTCCTTCAAAACGCTAACTCAATTGGATATCCGGTGATGTTAAAAGCCAGTGCTGGCGGGGGCGGCATAGGAATGGAGCTTGTCTATTCTGATACTGAACTAGAAAAAGCTTTCACCTCTACCAAAAGCCGTTCGGAAAAATTCTTTGGAGATTCTTCTATTTTTATTGAAAAGTACATTGAAAATCCAAGACATATCGAAATGCAAATTGCGATTGATCATTGTGGGAATGCAGTTCATCTTTTTGAAAGAGAATGTTCTGTTCAACGCAGACATCAAAAGGTGATAGAAGAAAGTCCATCGCCTTCCATCCAGCCACAACAACTGGAGGAACTAAAACAAGCTGCATTAAAAGGAGCTGTAGGGATTGGTTACCGAAATATAGGGACGATGGAATTTATTTTTGATGAACAAGGGAACTTTTACTTTTTAGAGATGAACACAAGGCTCCAAGTGGAACATCCAGTAACAGAGGAAATTACCGGCATAGACTTGGTAGAATGGCAAATTGAAATTGCCAATCAACACCGTTTACCGTCTCTGCAACAAAGTATTAAACGACAAGGGCATGCCATGGAATGCAGGATATATGCAGAAGATCCCATCCGCTTTTACCCTTCACCAGGTACTATAAATCAGTTAGTTTGGCCAAATAATGTAAGGATTGATACTGGTATTGTAAACGGAACAACAATCACTCCTTTCTACGATCCTATGATTGCCAAAATCATCACTAAGGGATCAACGAGAGAGGAAACCGTTAGAAAAATGAAAAAAGCACTTTTGGAAACGGAGATTCAAGGAATCAAAACCAATATTCCGCTGTTGTTAGAAGTTTTAGATAATGATCAATTCCAGCAGGGGCACTATTCAACAAATCTTATAAAAAGTATGCGTGAAAATGCAATAAAACAATAGATAAGGAATGAAAAATATGAATATTCGGTCAAATATGAGTGGAAGTCTATGGAAATTAGTTGTTAAAGTAGGGGATCAAGTAGAAGCAGGACAGGAAGTAGCCATTTTAGAATCTATGAAAATGGAAATTCCCATTGTTTCCGAAGGCTCAGGCGTTGTAGAAGCGATATTAAAAAATGAAGGTGACTTTGTCCAAGAGGATGAGGTCGTAGTGAGGCTTCAAGCATAGAAAAAGGTTAAAGGAGGAACAAGAAAATGCAAAGAGTAAAACTTGCACAGATTGCTATATCTAGATCTGGTGATAAAGGGAATATTTCCGATATTTCATTGTTTGCTAAAAATAGTCAAGTTTTTGAAGTGTTAAAAATAGAAGTAACAGAGGACCGAGTGAAAGAACATTTTGCTGGATTATGTACCGGAAAAGTAGAGCGATATGAGGTTCCCAATGTATTAGCATTAAAATTTGTTTTACATGATGCGCTAGGCGGCGGGTCTGCTTCATCACTTAGAATGGATAATTTAGGGAAATCCTTAAGTGCAGCATTATTGAGAATGCAAGTAGAAGTCCCCCCTCACGTTTTGGAACGTTTAGAAGAAAAAAATTTAGTTAATTAAAGAACCGGTCAGGAGGATAAATTATGGTCGAATTAGTACGTTATCAAATAGAGAATAACATTGGCATTATTGAAATGAATGACCCAGAGAGCAGGAATTCACTGTCTCAGGACATGTGTATAACACTTATTAATACACTTAAGTGTGCTGAAGCAGATAATGAAGTCCACGTTATTTTATTAACGGGCGCAGGTACCGCCTTTTGTGCAGGGGGAAACCTTAAAGAATTTTCACGCTATCAAGAAAAGCTTGCAAGTGTGATTCATAAAGAGGGAGAAGCGACGACCAAACTTTTTCAAACGCTTACAGGCTTACAGAAGCCAGTCATTGGAGCTGTTAATGGTCATGCATTAGGAGGCGGATTAGGCCTAGTAGCTGCCTGTCACTATACAGTCGCATCTTCGAACGCAAAGTTAGGAACGACTGAGATTAAATTAGGCTTATTTCCACTAGTAATCCTCCCGATTATCATTGAGGCGATTGGCAGTAAGAAAGCATTAGAAATTAGTTTTACGGGAGAGATTTTTAAAGCAGATAAAGCAAAGGAATATGGATTGGTGAACAAAGTGGTTCCACCAGAGCAAGTGATGGATGAAGCACTTGCATTCGCTAAAATGCTGGCTTCAGCAAGTCCGTTAGCATTAAAAATTGGGTTGGATTGCTTTGTGAACACACGTGATATGGAAATGAACAAGAAGTTAGATTATGCCAACACATTGCGCGTCATTTCGTTCCTCAGTGACGATGTAAAAGAAGGTGCGGAGGCATTTTTAGAAAAAAGACTGCCAGTTTGGAAAGGCAGATAAAAAATAGTCCCTTCGTTTAAAAAATAGCTTGGAGGTAATTAGAATGTCCAAAAAAGTAAGAATTGGCGCAGGTATGGGTTTTTATGGTGATTCCGTATTACCCGCATTAGATATAGCGAAAAATGGGAATGTACAATACATTTGCTTCGATGACCTTGCGGAATTAACCATGGCCATACTGGAAAAAGATCGAAAAAAGGATCCAACCAAGGGTTATACAAAAGATATCACCCAAACGATGAACTTATTATTACCAGAGTGTTTTCCAAAAGGAATTAAACTTATCACTAATGCTGGCGGTATTAACCCTGAGGGGGCCGTTAATGAAGTGAAGCGTGTTGCCAAATCGTTAGGATTTGATGATATCAAAATAGGACTGGTCAAAGGGGATAATATCTATGGCGGATTAAATGAGTTAAGCCCCTACTTCCTTACAAAGGATGGAGAAGAATCCTGGGAGCAATATGAAGATCGATTGCTATTTGCCTCGGTTTATTTAGGAGCACAACCGATTGTAGAAGCGCTAAAACAAGGAGCGGACGTTGTTATAACAGGACGTACAACAGACTCTGCTCAATTTGCTGCTCCATTAATCTATGAATATAACTGGTCTTATGATGACTGGGATCGTGTGGCATCCGCGGTTTTATTAGGTCATTTAATGGAATGCTCGGGACAGGTAACCGGAGGGAACTATACAGGTGCATGGCAGGATATCGAAGATTTAGATAATATCGGATATCCCATTGCCGAAGTCAGTGAAGATGGTTCCTTCATCCTCACAAAAACCGAAGGAACTGGCGGAAAGGTTAGCGTAGAAACCGTAAAGGAACAATTCCTTTATGAAATTCATGACCCGCATCATTATATCACCCCAGATGTTATTGTCGATTTTACTTCGGTGATTTTTGAGGATATTGGACCTGACCAAGTACGTGTTTCAAATGTAAAAGGAAAACCTGCTCCGCCAACATTAAAGGTTTTAATAGGTTATGAGAATGGCTGGGCAGGGGACGGTATGTTGGGGTACTCATGGCCAAATGCATTAGAAAAGGCAAAAAAGGCAGAGGAAATCCTAAAGAAGCAGATTAATAGACTTGGAATCAGGACAGAAGAAATCCATACCAGTTACATTGGATACAATTCATTACATGGTCCCCTGGCTCATGAAGTGGAATCAGATTCATTGAATGAAATTTATCTATACTTTGCGATTCGAACAAAAGAAAAAAGCGATGCAGCCAAATTTGGAAAATTACTTTCACCGTTAGCTGTTAATGGACCGCCATTTGGGGGCGGCGGTTTAGGGAAGGGTGGAAAGCCGAGGCAATTATTAGGTATCTATTCATGCTTAATTGATAGAAATGTAATTGAAAGTGAAGTAACGGTAGAGATTGTAACAGTGAACAAGGAGGCAGTCTAATGACAAAAACACAAATTGAAACATTCCAACTGACAAATCAACAAAAAGAAGAAAAAATTGAAGCCGAAAAAGAACGGATCAAAGAGGGCGGGGCAGAAAAATATCGAAATCGTGCCAAGGAACAAGGTAAATTACTGGTTCGTGAGCGACTTGCGCTTCTCCTTGATCCCGGCTCCTTCCGTGAGGAGGGTTTACTAGCTGAAGCGCTTAAACCAGATTTAGCAGCGGATGCCATGGTGACCGGAATCGGTAAAATTAATGGACGTAAAGTTGCGTTTTTAGCGGCTGACCCAACGGTAAAGGCAGGATCTTGGGGTGCGAAGTCAGTTGAAAAAATGATTCGTATTCAAGAACTGGCGATGAAAATAAAAATTCCGATGATTTATATGCTGGACTCTGCAGGAGGCAGGATTACCGATCAAATTAGAATTTTTCCAGGCCGCAGACATAGTGGAAAAATTTTCTATAATCAAGTGAAAATGTCAGGTATGGTGCCGCAAATTTGCATAAATTTTGGTCCTTCACCTGCAGGTTCTGCTTATATTCCTGCTTTTTCGGATCTAGTTATTATGGTAGATAAACAGGCTAGTGCCTATTTAGGTTCTACCAGAATGGTAGAAATGGTCATTGGGGAAAAAACAACAATGGAAGAAATGGGCGGAGCCAGAATGCATTGCTCAACAAGCGGACTAGGGGATGTTCTAGCAAAAAATGATGAAGATGCAATTGAAATCATCAAACAATATCTTTCCTATATGCCGCAAAATTATAAGTATACACCTGAAATGGTGGAAGCAGTTTCGGCTAAGCCTGGAAGGTCTATTAAAGAGATTATTCCAGAGGATATGAATCGACCTTATGATATGTACGAGTTGATTGATCGCGTCATTGATGAGGGAACCTGGTTTGAAGTCAAAAAACTGTTTGCTCCTGAGCTCATTGTAGGCTTTAGCCGGATAGGAGGCAGAGTGGTTGGAATCGTTGCAAACCAGCCGAAGGTAAAGGGCGGTACCCTATTTGTTGATACAGCAGATAAGGGAGCTAGATTTGTTACCCTTTGTAACGCCTATAATATTCCTCTTCTATTTTTATCTGATGTTCCAGGGTATATGGTTGGTTCTTCCGTTGAGAGAAAAGGAATCATCCGTCATGGAGCAAAATTTATTACAGCTGTTTCGGAAGCGACTGTACCAAAGCTCACGGTAATCGTACGAAAGACGTATGGTGCAGGATTATATGCAATGTGCGGACCCGCTTATGATCCGGAAAAAGTAATTGCCTTACCTTCTGCTTCCATCGCCATTATGGGTCCTGAGGCTGCCATTAATGCTGTTTACTATAACAAAATTCAAGCACTTCCTGAAGCGGAACGACCTGAATTTATTCAGAAAATGCGTGAAGAGTATTCAGAGGATATTAACATTTATGCACTTGGTTCTGAGCTCATTATCGATGAGGTTATACCGTATGACCAGCTTCGCGAAGAAACGATTGTACACTTTGACTATTATGAATCAAAGGATATTACCTTTGGGGAGAAAAAATGTCCGGTTCATCCAGTATAAGCGGTAAGAATGGAGGAAAAACATGCAAATATCAGAGATTTTTTCGAATACCCTTCTGAAGGGTCAAGTCGCTATTGTTACGGGTGGCGGCACGGGAATCGGTAAAGTAATTGCCCATCAATTAGGCAGTGTAGGAGCAAAACTAGTTCTAGCTGGACGCAGAGAAGAAGTATTGAAAAAAACAGAAGATGAATTTGTTTCACAAGGATTTGAAGTATTAACGGTCCCGACAGATATTCGAGAGATTGACCAAGTTGAAAACCTTGTTACCCAAGCAGTAAACCGATTTGGGAAGGTAGATATATTAATTAACAATGCTGGAGGACAGTTTCCCAAAAAAGCGGAGGAACTATCAAAAAATGGCTGGGATGCTGTTATTCGAACGAACTTAAATGGAACATTCTATGTTACACAGGCTGTAGGAAAACAAATGATTAAACAGGGTACAGGAGGAGCTATAACGAATATTCTCGTTTCCTTCTTACATAGGGGGGCTCCTGGTATAGCCCATTCGGTAGCAGCAAGGAATGGGGTATATGGTTTAATGAAAAACCTAGCATTAGAATGGGCACAGCATAGCATTCGTGTTAATTCCATTGGTGCTGGATTATTCATAACAGAGGGGATGCAGGAAGAAATGGCAGCGGCAGACCCGACCTTCATCGACAACACGATTAAGGCTGTTCCGTTAAGGCGGGTTGGAAATCTTGAAGAACTCGGCTGGTTAGCAGCTTACTTATCCAGTAAGGCCAGCGGGTATATCACGGGTGAAAATATTATTATTGATGGCGGTAATTCATTGGGGCATGGAATTACGTTTTTCCCTTACTAGAATAATAGAGTTTTGAGGAAGGGTGTCGTAAATGTTTAACAGTGTTAGAGAAGTAATTGAACAATCGGCGCAAAAATTTGGAAAGAAAAAGTTCCTTTATTGTGATGAGAAAGAAATTTCTTTTGAAGAAATCAATCTGATCTCAAGTAAAGTAGCAAGCCTTTTTCATGAATTAGGTGTAACAAAAGGAGATAAAGTCGCTCTTTATCTCCCCAACTGTATAGAGTTCATATACTGTTGGTTTGGTTTAGCGAAACTCGGTGCCGTTTTGGTGCCCATCAACAATTTTTTTAAGTCTACTGAGACCTCTTATGTGTTAGATAATTCTGACTCGAAAATAGTGGTAACGGAAAACAATGCTCTGGAAATGGTCTTAGGAATTCGTGAGGAATGTCCTTCGATTGAATATGTCATCTCGATCCAACAATGTAATCATACAAGTGTTATTAGCTTTTATGATTTTTTAGAAAAGCAGACACCGTATTTGTCTTCGGTAGAAATAAAAAGAGATGATGATGCGGCCATTCTATATACATCAGGAACAACCGGTCATCCCAAGGGATGTGTAGAGCCTCAAAGTTACTACTTAGTTAACCCGTGTCTATGGGCTGAAGCACTCGAACTTACAAGTGAGGATCGAGTGTTAACACCCTTACCATTATTTCACATGAATCCCCAGATTTTATCTGTAATGGGGGCATTGATCCTTGGGGCAAGTGTTATTGTGTTAGACCGTTTTCATCCTAAGAGTTGGTGGGAGGATGTCATCAAGTATAACGCCACTCAATTTCATTACTTAGGCGTTATGCCAGCAATACTATACTCCATGCAACCAAGTTTAAAAGATAGAGAACATAATGTCAGAGTGACACTTGGTGCTGGAATATCTAATGAGTATCACCAGCTCTATGAAGAAAGGTTTAGTTTACAGGCGGTTGAAGTGTTTGGCATGACGGAAGTTGGTTTGACGATGGTTACTCCAATTCACGGTGAGAGAAAAGTTGGTACGGGTTGTATGGGAAAAACTCTTCCTGGTTTTCATGCTAGTGTTGTAGATGAAAATAACCAAGAGCTTCCAAATGGAACAGTGGGTGAATTGGTTATCAAAGAAGATCCTCGCCCAGAGGGATCTGCGATGATGAAGGGGTATTATAAAAATCCTGAGGCAACTCAAAAAGCATGGGAGGGTGGCTGGTTTCATACTGGTGACATGGTGAAAAAAGATGAAGATGGATTTTTCTATTTTGTTGATCGGAAAAAAGACATCATAAGAAGAAGTGGGGAAAACATTTCATCAATGGAAGTGGAGGATTGCGTGAAAGCGCATCCAAAAGTAATGGAAGCGGCAGCGGTACCAGTCCCAGATTCGATTCGGGAACAAGAGGTAAGAGTCTGTATTGTATTGAAAGATGGCGAAAGTGCTGCGACTGTTCCAGAGCAGGAAATTATTGATTGGTGTTCTGAAAGATTAGCATACTTTAAGATTCCTCGGTATGTTGAATATATTAACGAGTTTCCGAAGACAGCCAGCCAGAAAATACAAAAATCTATCTTAAAGGAAAACCTTCCTGAGCAGTGTTTTGATAATGTAATAAAGGCGCAGGTATCCCTTAAAGAAATTATTTCATCAGCTGCTAAAAAATAATGAAATTGCGGTTTTTCATTATTAACTAAATCAGCAGTAGAACCTAAATTAGAAAGAGTAATAGAAGGTTGGTAGATAGAATTTTTGCGAGGAGTGAAGGGTATGAAAGTCGATGTAACTTCGCTATATAACAGAAGAAGGGTTAACAGGTGGGAAAGAACTTCTGTAGGAGACATGCTCGAAAGACTAAAGTATAGCTTTCCTGATAAAGAGGCCTTAGTCGGGTGGGAAGGTGCGTATGCACACCCGGATAATGCAAGACTTACTTATCTAGAGGCAGACGATAAGGCCAACCAATTTGCCAATGCACTTTTCAAAAGAGGACTAAAAAAGGGAGATCGTGTCCTTTTCTTTTGTGATAACTCTGTAGAAGGATTTTTGGCTAAAATTGCTGTCGCTAAGGCTGGAATGGTTGCTGTTCCTATGAATACAATGATGGCTCCAGATGTCATTACCTATCTCATTAACCATGTTGAACCGAGACTTTTTATTGCAGACTCCGAGCATTGGCCAAAAATAGAAAATGTTTTCAGTAAACTGAATATTAAGCTGGACATTACGATTCCAATTGGTGGAGGGGTAATTCCTGGAAGTCAGTCGTTTGAGGAATTTTACGGAGGACATTCAAAAAACGAACCAGATGTTGAAATTCATGGGGATGATATTTGGCAAATGTTGTTCACATCTGGAACTACTTCAATGCCTAAATGTGTTATGGTATCCCACACGAATACCTATATGTCTGCGTATAGTTTCGCTCTATCAATAACAAGAGGATTATCGATTGAAAATGAATTAAAGGTTTGTAGTTTTCTTCCAATTATGTTCCATGTTGCTGATCAAATATTTGCATATCCTGTTTTTCTATCAGGGGGAACATTTGTGATTGGACGTACGCTTAACATGCCGGCAATGGCTGAAGCCATCACCAAGGAAAAGGTAACTACCCTTTGGTCCGGATCGCCTGCATTTTTGACTGGTCTCACAGATTTAATCCTTACAGAAAGAGACAAATATGATGTGAGCAGTTTAAAGGTAATTGTATACGGCTGGGCTCAGCTTAGTCCGGATTATCATGAAAAGTTAAAGGAACTATGCGGACGTGATTTAGTGACGTTTGAAATCTTTGGCCAAACAGAGTCAATATCCTGTTATCGTTTTTGGCCAGATAAGTGGCCTGAAACCTACGAAAAGAATGCACCAGAAGTTAACTATGTAGGTGTCCCTAATCCAATTCTTGCTTCGGTGATAATGGATGAAAATGGAAGCGTTATCAATGATCCGCGTGTTCAAGGGGAAGCGGTATATCGGTCACCTGCAGTCATGTCTGGATATTATAAGGACGAAGAGGCTACAAGGAAAGCCTTTGAACATGGCTGGTTTCATTCAGGAGACAGCTGTATGTATGATGAAGATGGTTTAGCAATAATGGTCGATAGATATAAGGATATTATTAAGTCTGGTGGAGAAAATGTCTCCAGCATTCGTGTAGAAGCAGTGCTTCGACAGCATCCTGCTGTAGAAAAAGTAGCTGTAATTGCTTTGCCTCATGAAAAATGGGGTGAAATGGTTACAGGAGTAGTAGTGCTTAAAAAAGGTAAGCATGTTGCGGAAGCTGAGTTAATCAGTTTTTGCCGTGAAAAACTCGGTGGTTTTGAAACACCCAAACAAATTATCTTTACTGAAACCATTCCTGAAACCGTGGGAGGAAAAATCTTAAAATATCGTTTACGTGAGCAACTTGGGGCTTTAAATCTCAAAAGCTGACCTTGCTAATGTAGCTACTACAAACACAATAAGACAGTTCCAAAAATTCATAAAGGGACTGTCTCTTTTACGAATATGGTACAAACAAACGTAAGTAGGGGAGGAATAAAGCCATGGAAAATGAACTGATTTATGAAAAAAGAGGCAATCGAGCACTTATAACGATTAATCGTCCTCAGGTGTTCAATGCATTAACTCCAAACGGATGGGGATATTTAGGAGATTTGTTCCAGGATGCAGAAAATGATCCAGATATCCGAATTGTGATTATTACCGGTGCTGGAGAAAAAGCCTTTTGTTCCGGTGCCGATTTAAAAAAGACCATACCACTTTTACTCGGGGATGAGCGAAATGATGAACTCGAAACAAAAATAAATCATGCAATGATGAAGTTCAAGCCAATCACCAAGCCTATTATTGCAGCAGTCAATGGTCATTGTTTAGCTGGTGGTACAGAATTATTGCAAGCAACAGACATCAGAATTGCGGCTGAAAATGCTACTTTCGGGCTGCCAGAACCAAAATGGTCAATTATGGCTGCAGGTGGTTCTTTAGTAAGACTGGTCAGACAAATCCCCTATTGCAGAGCAATGGAAATTCTATTGACTGGAAGACAATTATCTGCTGAGGAGGCTGAGAAAATAGGCTTGATTAATAGAGTGGTCCCATTAGAGGATCTAATGATAGAAGTTGATCGATATGCTGAACTAATTATCCAAAATGGACCAATTGCGGTTCAATCTACTAAACAAGCTGTTATTAGTTTGCAAAACTTGTCTTTAGATGAAGCGTTTAAAGTGGAATGGAACTTTGCACAACAGGCATTAAAAAGCAAAGATGCAAAAGAAGGAATTTTGGCATTCGATGAAAAAAGAACGCCTCAATTTATAGGGGAGTAAGTTATCAATATCTAATAAGAAATAACAATATGTTTAACCATTTCTCTGATGGAATCTTAAGGAGGTAGAGGAGAATGTCAAATAGGTTTGTATACGCTTCGACTGCTTTACTCGTATTAATTATCATTGGTATGCTCGTCGGATCATTTCGATTAATCATTTACCCGTATATAGTTCTCGTAGGAATACTGTTATTAATTGGATTGGCTAAAAAAATAATAGTGAATAAAAAAATCATTTGGATTCCTACCATTGTCACATTCCTATTTTTACTCTTACAGGGATGGTTAGACATAGCGACGCTCCATTCACCTATTGGAGGAGGAAATTTAATATTTGGTTTTACTATTAGTACAGCCATTTACTATGTTGGAATTTGGACATTGTGTGCTAGTTTTTCATTAATATACGTTTGGACATTTAGCAAGCCAGAAGTAAAGAAGTCTTCTATTAATACAAATTCATTAGATATATAGATACCTATAAAAAAAGAAGGAGGGGATTTACATGAATCCAACGATTATTGCAATTGCAGTTATTTATTTATTGGTATGTGTTTTAATCGGATATTGGGCAACCAAGAAGACCAAAACGAGTGGTGACTTTTTTGTGGCTGGTAGAGACATGGGGATGTTTGTAATGGCGATTGCAGCATTTTCATCCATCCAGAGTGGATTTGGTATGGTGGGTGGAACAGGAATGACATTTAACGGCGGTTTAGGATTTGCATCAGGACTAATGGTTTCAGCTCCTTTAGGTTTTGCACTAGCATGGTTCTTAATCGGAAAAAGATTATATAAAATTAGCAGGATTGGTGAAGTGTATTCAATTGGGGATATTATTGAGATTAGATATCAGAGTAAGGCAGCGCGCGGATGGATTTCAGTTGCAATGATATTAGGGGTTTTGGGGTATCTTGGCACACAAGTTCAAGCAATGGGCATAATCATGCATTCCATTTTTGGAGTAACACCAATGGTAGGTGCAATAATAGGTTTAGCAATCATGGCTTTTTACTGTGTTGGCGGTGGGATTCTGGCTGCCGTTTATACGGATCTATTTCAAGGAATAATCATGATTGTTGTTTCAATAATTGTATTTTTCGTTGCAATCAATATTGGTGGAGGAATTCCCGAAATGTCTCAAACACTTATTGACTCCAATCCAACATTGGCCTCACCTTTTGGCACATACCCTGTTATAACCGTAATCTGTTGGTTTTTTATGATTAGCTTAGGTGCAGCAGCACAACCTCACTTTCTCACAAAGTTTTTACTACTTAAAGATGATAAGGATTTAAAGTGGGGGGCTTTTACTGCTAGCATATCCTATATGATAACCACACTGTTGGTAATAGGCATAGGGCTTGCTGCTTTAGTATTAAAGATTCAAGGGAAATTTCCTGAGTTGAAATCACCGGATGATGCTTTACCTGTTTTTTTATCAATGTTTACGTCACCGTTTATAAGTGGATTAGTCATTGCAGGTTTAATGTCAGCTATTATGTCAACAGGTAGTAGTTTTGTAAATATTGGTGCAGCAAGCATAGTACGAGATATCCCAAAGTCATTTAACTTAAAAGTGAAAAATGAGTTATTTTGGAGTCGTATTGCTGTTCTAGGTCTCCTCGTCCTTTCGGCTATTTTCTCTTTTTATATGAATACATTAGTTGGTTTATTAGGAGTATTTGGATGGGGTCTGTTTGCATCAGCTATATTCCCTTCTGTTGTATTAGGATTAATTTGGTCAAAAGCAACTAAATACGGAGCAATTGGAAGCATTGTGATTAGTCTAGTGATAAATATAATATTAGAAATTGGCGGTAAATACGGTTTTAAGTTTCTTCCTCCTGGTGTAATAAATGGGGCGTTTGCATTAGCAGTATCTACAGTATTATTTATTGCAATTTCACTTTTAACCCAACCGAAAGAAGTAAAAATAAGCAATGAGTTGAAGAGTGTAATTGAGGGGTAGCTGCATCTGTTTGAGTTGGGTGTAAATATAAATGGGTAAGGAGGGGAAGAAATGTTCGGAATAAAGGTGGCGAGGGCAGAGTTACTAAATTATGTCTCCAATATATCAGACAAAGAAGCAGCACTCATTGCTGAAAATGAAGAATGGTCCATTTTAGATATTTTAGAACATCTGTATGTGATTGAAAAAGTGATGACCTCAGAAATAAAAATAATACTGGTAAAAGGTGAAAGAAAAAAGGCCATAAAACATAAACCACTAGATTCAACACTGAATCGTTCAAGTAAATACAAGGCACCAGAAAACATGAAACCTATTAAAGAGTTTACTAGCATCTTGCAAGCAAAAGAAAGGTTAGACTCTTCTAGGCAGTCATTAATTGAACTCCTAGAAGTGTATGACCCTGAAGAGTTAAAAGTTAATTCGGGAAAACACCCTGCATTTGGAACCATTAGTGTGGAGCAATGGGTGGAATTTATAGGATTACATGAAAAACGTCACCTAGCTCAAATAAAAGAAATGGTGGAAAAACGTATAGTAAATGACTAAAATTACCAAAAAAAGAGTCCCAGGAATGTATTTCCTGGGACTCTTTTTTTATAGATGGAAATTGGAGAACATTCTGTTAAATTAGGAAAATAATAAACGGATTACGATTTCCTTGTATTTGGTAAATGGCTTGATTACGGTGCTTTTCATGCAAACTTACTGGGAAATCTTGGTGCCAGCGGGATTAACAATGGAACATCAATCTCTATACAATAGAGTTTCTTAATCATTCTGGGATAAAGAAGCAGGAATTTTTTGTTATGCTCCGCTCCATTAGATTACGTCTTTGATACTACCATTATATTACAAAGTATATTTAGCTCCATTTTTATTTTATGAAAGAATATTCTTTTAATTTAAAAAGTGGTAAACTAGTAAAATATATTTGGTTGAAGGTGAGGCTCAGGAAATGATAAAAGCAATTTTTTTCGATTTAGATGATACACTGCTTTGGGATCAAAAAAGTATCAAGGAAGCATTTGCTGCGACATGTAAAGTAGCAGAGAAACGGTATGGTGTAGATGCAAGTGAACTAGAAGAAGCGGTACGTGAGGCTGCAAGAAATTTATATTCCTCCTATGAGACCTATTCATTTACACAAATGATCGGAATAAATCCATTTGAAGGATTATGGGGGAATTTCTTAGATGACCACGATGATTTTAGGAAAATGAAAGAAATCGTTCCTAGTTATCGAAAAGAGGCCTGGACAGCGGGGCTGAAGGCGATGGGTGTGGATGATCCCGCTTTTGGGCATGAATTGGCGGAAAGATTCCCACAAGAACGCAGTAATCTGCCGTTTGTGTACGATGAATCGTTTAAAATACTAGATTCATTAAAAGGAAAGTACCAAATGCTTCTGTTAACAAATGGATCACCTGATTTGCAGAACACTAAACTTTCGATTACACCAGAGCTTGTCCCATATTTTGACCAAATTGTCATTTCAGGAGCTTTTGGAATAGGAAAGCCTGATCCATCGATATTTGAGCATGCGTTGTCACTCATGTCCTTAGAGAAGGATGAAGTCCTGATGGTGGGGGATAACTTAATGACGGATGTTCTTGGTGCCAATAGGGCCGGGATTAAATCTGTTTGGATTAACCGTCACGATAAAGAAAGAAATGAAGTCATACCAACCTATGAAATTAAACATTTAGAAGAGCTTTTTCCACTATTGGATGAGTTGAACAAGAGATAAAATTAATAAAAGGCTGTTCAAAGGTCTACTTGACTTTTTGGACAGCCTTAACTTATTTTAAAAATTGGATTGTACCCGAAGAAGGTACGAGCAACCAGTTACGGTAACAATTCTAGATCACGACGGAAAGTTTATTTAAGAGGGTGCCATTTTTTGCAGCTTTAATGAGTGGACGGACATCTTCTTTTAGTTGAAATTTATATAAATCATTGTCCAAGTAAACTTGAATACTGATATCGCAGATTCTACTGACACCGGAGGAGTTTGTCGAAATCTCAGCGAAAATTTGATGCAAATGTTGAAGGAGTTTCCATAAATCGCCATTGAATTCAGTATACATATTAAATCTCTTTTCAAGGTTCTCTACCTTACTTAGGTCATCCAAATAATCATATGGATACAAAATGGTAATATGATTATTTCCTAATTCCATGAGTCTGTTACCGAAGTGCTCTTTGTTTAACAAACCTACACGAAACTTACTTTTATTTTCTTCCTTTCCTATCCTGGGACAGGTAATGACGGTAGAGTCAAATTGAGCTTTCAAATATTCGTTTTTATTCTTTTCGTATTCAAGTGTTTTCTCAAATAATTCCTCGATTATTCTAGCGGTAGTATTTTTCAGTTTTGCTAATTTTCTATTAAAGTTATGAATAAAGTTAAATACCCCTACACCAGTCGCCCATCCCATATTTGGTATCGAAACCAGCTTTTCAACATTGTCATCCCAACCCATTTCCGCATTTTTACCATAGGTTATCCGTGTATCGGTCATTACAATCGAGAAATAATCTGAAACATAGCCAATGACAACGCTCATCACGCCATCTCCCCAGGTGAATATCCGTATTCTTAATTCCATTATCTCGTACCGGAGTTAGAGTATGATGATAAAATTATTAGAATTTAATGAGAAATTTTGTTGGTTTTAGTTTTAGTGTAGCCACCCCATCCTAAAAAGGATGAAAACCATGCTAGTTTTTCTAACAGGTTGATGGATTGCTGCTTGTTTTATTGACTATAATCAGAACCATACTCGAACTGAAGGTATTCAATACGGAGACATTTCATACATTATTTTAAAAAAGGGGAGTGGATAGTGTGCTTAAGAGTAAAAGAGAAGTCCAGGTGTTTCTAAAAATTTTCGAAGCATTTGCAAATTGGGATGGAGAAAAACATTTTCTTACTATGGAAACAGAGAATCCTAAGGGAATCCTGACAATTATGAAATCATCTGATGGTGCTTTTTATTATCACCGAAAGAATGAATTGTATTGGGACATAAAAGAAATAAAAGTGGAGACAGGTATTTTAACAGACATCATTTGGACATTTAGACAGGCTGTTAATAAATCAATTAAAGAAATCGCTGTGTAAGTTGAACTCTCTTTCGCAAATAATTTCCTCCTATACTGGAAATATTATGCTTGAAGATAATAGGAGGAAATTTTTATGGATAAAAACCCTAATCATATCAAATTAACAGCTTCTGAATTGTCCTATCTATGGACAAGTTATCTGGCAGACAGTATGTCAGTCTGCGTATTGAATTATTTTCTTGTACATATGAATGACAGTACTATTAAATCGCTCATCACGAACGCTCTGGAACTCTCGCAACAGCACATTGACTTCATTCGTAGTGTTTTTACAAAGGAACAATTTCAGATTCCACAGGGATTTACCGAACAAGATGTAAATTTAAGGGCAAAACGGTTATTCTCTGATGTTTTTTATTTGAGATATATTCGCAATATGACCAAAGGTGGACTAGTCACCTATGGAAGGGTGTTACAAAACATTTATCGTCAGGATAACCGCTCCTTCTACTCTGAATGTTTAACAGATACTTTGGAATTGGATAATAAAGCAACTACAATCTTATTAGAAAAGGGATTAGCCATTCGTCCTTCTGTTATTCCATATCCACAAAAATTAGAGTTTATCCATAAACAATCCTTTATTTTAGAAGGATTAGGAAGAAGGGAAGGACTTACGGGAACAGAGGTTACCAATCTTTGTGCGAACATCCTGACGAATCACCTCGGTGTGGCAATTTCAACAGCTTTTAGTCAGGTGGCAAAATCCAAAAAAGTCCGTAAATATTTTTTAAGAGGAAAAGATGTATCCTTGAAACATATTAATGTTTTAAGCAGCTATTTAGAAATGGACTCACTTTCAATTCCGGTTTCATTAGCACAGGAAGTTACTGATTCCAATGAATCCCCGTTTTCTGATAAATTAATGATGTTTCACTTTAATCTGATGATTTATGCTGGGGTAGGAAACTATGGAATCGCGATTTCAGAAAGTCAAAGAACCGATTTGGTTGTGGATTATTCACGGTATATTACGGAGGTTTTGAAGCTGTCAGAGGACGGAGCTAATCTCATGATTGAGAACGAATGGTTGGAGCAGCCTCCTATGGCAGCGAATCGAAGAGATTTGGCAAAGAATTAATGTATTTCGATTACCAAAATCTTCGAACCCATCATCTCTAATAAATAAAAGAAGGCAAGCCTCATGGGGCTTGCCTTCTTTATCTATAATTATCCGCGTCTTCCGCCTCTGCCGCCACGTTTTGTTTCGGTGCTGCGTTTTAAACTGGATAAATTTTCTTCACTAGCTTTTAAGAATTTAGCCATTTTATCTTCAAAGTTTTCTTTTGGTTTAAAGTTGCCGCCGCCTTTTGAACGGAAGTCTTTTGATTGCCTATTATCTCTACCTTGGCGTTGTGGACGCTGGGAATAAGAAGAAGTTTGCCCCTCTGGCTTATCAATAGCTTTTTTAATAGACAAGGCAGTTTTTCCGTCTTTCTCACTAATTACCTTAACTTCAACTTGATCCCCTACTTTGAGATGATCATTAACGTCTTTAACATAGCTGTCAGCTACTTCGCTAATGTGCACAAGGCCAGTTGTGCCACCTGGTAATTCTACAAACGCTCCAAAATTAGTAATACCCGTTACTTTACCTTGTACTTTGCTGCCTACTTCGATCGACAAAAAGAGTTCCCCCTAAATAATGTTTTCAACACTTAATTATACAGTGTTATTTAGATAATTTCAACCTGTTATCTACCTTGTTTTTTTTCATTCAAGAACACTTCATTCAATTTTTATGTTAGTATGTATTATGTTTAGCGTTAACAACCTGCTTATGCACATGAAAAAATCGCTATTTCGTTTTCGTTTGCAAATATTAAGGATGACAGCAGGGCTAATTTATACTAAGAAAAATATTATAAAAAAGGTCCAATGACAGGGTTAATTTCCTATCAATGGACCTTTTATTAATAATCGGTGACAATTCTATTTTGATCAAGGAAAGCTTCAATGACTTCACTAACTTGAAAAGAAACTTGTGGTGAGTCATAATTTTCAAAGACATGTTCACATTCAGTTTTATAAGCCATGGTTTCATCATAGTGTGCTAAGTGTCTTTGGATATCTTCTTCTTTGTCATTTCGAGCCTGATGTCTCTTGATAACCGTATCACGGTCAGAATAGATGAATAAGCGCATGACTCGGTCGCCATACATACTTTTTAATTTCTCGGTGCCTTCTGGATTTAACGTTAGATAGACAAGATTATGGTTTTCAAATGCCTTGACGATATCCTGTTCGCGAATTCCATAATGAATTCCATCGATATCCACACTCTCAAGAAATTCTTGGTTGTCCTTCAGCTTGTTGAAGGCTTCGTCTGTAACAAAATGGTAGTCAACGCCATCTTGTTCATAATGACGGGGAGGACGAGTCGTGTAAGAAAGTACCGTTTCCATATCAAACGCGGTCGCGACCATCTTGGCAATGGTCTTTCTTCCAGAGCCATCGGGTCCTGTGTAAATGAAAAGTTTTTCCTTATCCTTGATTTTATACATAGATTACCTCCTAATAAAAAATATAGTTAAATTAAAAAAAGAGATCCACAGATGTATAAAATTGCTGTTAAGTGAGTGATCTATACTATCCTTAGAACAGGATATTTCCATTATAACAGATTTTTCACTATATTTTTGACTTTTCTGATATTTATATGGTGAAAAGTGCAAAACAGCTTCTTTAATTAATGTACCCTTTCTCTTAAGTCTTGTAAAGCTGCTGTGTAACAGTGTGCTGAAATAAAAAGTCGAAATGTCATGTATTTCAAGTATAATTAACATATTCAGATTTTGCATATGATAATTCTTTCAGAGAAATCCTATATAGAAGTTGGATAATACAAAAAAATGAGGTTACAACATGAGTGAAAAAAAGTTTGAAGATTATCATTTAAGCGAGGAAATAAGAAGGGCGCTTACGGTATTAAAATACGATAATCCCACCGAAGTACAAAAAGAAGTGATACCAAAGGCATTAGAAAATCTAGATTTGGTTGTAAAATCACAAACAGGCAGCGGTAAGACAGCATCCTTTGCGATTCCTATTTGCGAGATGATGGAATGGGAGGAAAAAAAGCCCCAGACTTTAATACTTACACCTACTCGTGAGCTGGCTGTCCAGGTTCGTGAAGATGTTACGAATATTGGACGATTTAAACGAATTAAAGCGATGGCGGTTTATGGGAAAGAACCTTTCTCAAAACAGAAGGAAGAATTGAAACAAAAAACACATGTAGTCGTCGGGACACCTGGTCGTACGATTGACCATATCGAAAGGGGAACGCTCGAATTAGATAAAATCAAATATCTAATCATTGATGAAGCGGACGAAATGTTAAATATGGGCTTTATTGATGAAGTCGAAGCCATTATAAAAGAACTCCCGGAGAACCGAGTAACGATGGTCTTTTCAGCTACCTTACCGAAGGATGTTGAAACCCTTTGTCATCGATATATGAAAAATCCTATACAAATTGAGATTGCAGCTTCGGGTGTCACAACGAATACGATTGAACATGCCGTTATTGAAGTAAAGGATGAAGAAAAGGTTTCATTATTGAAGGATTTAACAGTGGTTGAAAATCCAGATAGCTGCATTATATTTTGCCGAACTAAAGAAAACGTGGAAAAAGTCTATACAGAGTTGGAAAAAGCCAATTATTCTTGTGAAAGATTACATGGCGGTCTTGAACAAGAGGATCGGTTTGGCGTAATGGATGGCTTTAAAATGGGGAACTTCCGCTATCTTGTGGCAACAGATGTTGCTGCTAGGGGAATCGATATTGATAATGTGACACTGATTATTAATTACGATGTTCCAATGGAAAAAGAGAGTTATGTTCACCGGACAGGAAGAACAGGAAGAGCTGGTAACAAAGGAAAAGCGATTACTTTCGCAACACCTTATGAAGAGAAATTTGTTAAGGCAATTGAACGTTACATTGGCTTTGAAATCCCTAAGATGGATGTCCCAAACCAGGATGAGGTTGCGAGTGGAAAAGCCGCATTTGAAGAAAAACTAAGCGGCCGAAGAGTTGTCAGGAATAATAAAACGGCACGAATTAACAAGGATATTACCAAGCTCCACTTCAGTGGCGGTAAGAAGAAAAAGCTTCGGGCAGTAGACTTTGTTGGGACAATCTCTAATATTCCTGGAGTTTCAGCAGAAGATATTGGCATTATCACCATCCAGGACAACCTAACCTATGTTGACATCCTTAATGGAAAAGGCTCAGTAGTCCTCCAAGCAATGGAACAGACAACCGTCAAAGGAAAGAAACTGAAAGTGAGTAAGGCGTTAAAATAATTTAATTAATTCAGGACGATTAAATATACAATAATCGTCCTTATTTTTATAATGAAGAAGGAGTTATCATAATGAAGTATTTTAAATCACAAATGAAACAGTTAGTAAAAGAAAATAAAGAATTGCAGATGCACTTAAAAGAGTTGATTAATGAACATGACCTTGAAAAGAACTTTGCACTTAAGGCATTGTATCACTCTGAAGTAGCAGATGGCGGCAGGTACCAGACAGCTTATCAAGCACTCGATGTGCCGAAAGAGTAAGCTAATTTAGAAGAGGGGAAAAACATGGATATAAGAAATATTTTATTAGTCAGCCCAATGTATAAAGAACTTCAAGTATTAATAGAAAAGGAAGCCCCAGGAAAGTCCTTTCGTTTTATTCCTGAGGATAAGCTGACCCAGGCTGATTTAATCTGGGCAGATGCGCTTGTTTCTTTTAATCTAAAAGCTGACTATGATTATAGCTCAGTGAAATGGGTTCATTCGCTGGGTGCAGGGGTTGACCGTTTTTTATTTAAGAAGGAATGGAATGATGAGATTCTATTAACCAGAACGATTTGTTCGTTTGGACAGAGAATTGCAGAATATTGTTTAAGTTACATCCTGAAGGATTTACAATTTCATGATATTTTCGAAGAGCAGCAGCAGCAAAAAAAATGGGAGCAGCGTACGCCTAGATTAATAGGAAATCAAAAAGTTCTTGTTTATGGAACCGGCGAAATCGGTCAAATGATTGCGAAAGTTTTTTCTGGGCTAGGGGTAGACGTTTATGGGGTATCTTTAAGTGGAAAAGAAAAAGAATATTATACAGAAGTCTTGAAGCTGGATTCTCATTTTTCTCGATTAAATGAAATGAATTATGTGATCAATACTTTGCCGTTGACAGAACGGACAGAAAAATTATTCGACAGTTCTATCTTTAGTCGACTTTCAGATGCAGGATTTATTAATGTGGGAAGAGGGGCTTCGGTAGATGAAGAAGCCTTACTGCAGGCTTTGACTGACAACCAAGTCCGCTTTGCCATACTCGATGTCTTTGCACAAGAACCACTTCCGGAAAACAATCCATTATGGAGTCATCCAAGGGTTCAAATTACTCCACATATTTCTGCCGTTACAACAGCAAATGAGGGGACAGCTTGCTTTCTAGAGACTCTCAAAAACATCGATGAAAACAAGCCACTTACCAATAGAGTAGATACAATACAAGGCTATTAGAGCTAATTCAATGGAAAACCCGAAATAAAGGGTTTTTTTTCTTTTTCATAGAATCTATCGCGAATTGAAAGCCATATAGTGACAATCCTCTTAAAAGAAATAATAATGCCACATGAATAGGTTTGAATCTCACTAAAGATACGATGTTTAATTGTTTTAAAATCTTTACTCCAGGAAAAGCAATAAGAAAATGGCCAATACCATTGATAATAATAAATTTCAGGAATTTTCCATAATGGTATTTTAAAGTCCATAATGCTGCAATAAATTCTGGACCTATTATAAAAGGGACACTGCCACTGATTTTCGGATGTATACTGGTGTTAAACCGCCACCAATGTTTCTTTTCTGCATTGATGTGCACAAGTGTATTGACAAGGGTAACGAAAATAGCCGCTGGAAGATATTTTTTAATGGCTCTCCTCCCTAATAGCGGTAATGAAAACCAAGGTAGAATCATCATAACGATTAGCAAAAATCTTGTTTTATTCATTCAACACCTCCGTATTTTTAGAATGTGTACATGCATTGATAATATTCATCACATATGATAACGCTTTAAAAATAGTAATGAAATGTTCACAAGTGAAGAGTAGAAAATAAGGTAAAATGAACTTGTATCGTATTTATGTGAAAAAATTCACAAATGATAGAATAAACTATTTTAGTTTTTCATAAAACAGAGGTGACACATCATGGGAGAACTTTCAATGAGTGCCTTACTATTAAGATTTCTATTAGGGGGAACAGCCGTAGCTGTTTCAACACTTGTTGCAAGGAATTTAGGAGAAAAAGCTGGGGGAATCTTTGCGGCTTTTCCAGCCGTGTATTTAGCGGCTTTATTGACAGTGGGTCTGGACTTTAGTGGAGAGGAATTAGTAGCTCACTCCATTCTATTATCGAAAGGCGCCATCGTCGGCATGGGGATTAATATTCTAGTGGCGATTCTTGCAGGATACCTCTTGCCAAGACAAGGCTGGAAACGCGGTCTTATCCAGGCTATGGGATTTTGGTTGATTGTATCAATGGCGGTTGTGATGATTACAACTAACTCGTGAGAAAGGGTGCAACTTATGTATAAAGATTTACTGATTCGCTTTATTCTCGGCGGGGCAGCCGTGATGGTAAGCTATATGATAACGGTCATTTCTCCGTGGAAGATTCTTGCAGGAATCTTTGCAGCCTTTCCAGCCGTAATGCTTACTGCCGTTTTAATGGTAGGAATTGCTTCTGGTTCAAAGAAGGCTGCTAAAATTGCAAATGGATCAGTTTTTGGAATGATTGGCGGTGTTGTCTGCGTGGCAACGGTTTGGACCGTATTACAGGTCAGTGGCAATTGGACATTGAGTATTGTACTTGGTCTCATGTTTTGGCTGGGAAGTTCCATTATTGTATCGACATTAAGAGACAAGATTAAAAATAGCGTTAGGGTAAATATTCTGTCTGATATTTTGGTAAGACATAAATAATGTAAAAACAAGACGGCTGTAGGCCGTCTTGTTGATTGTTCGTATTGTGTGAGTCAATATATGGCTTATTCCTCAGTTCCTTCTGTTCCGTCTTCATTTTGTTCTGTTTCTTCTGTTTCAGTATCATCATTTTCAGTATCGCTACATCCAGTGGCAACTCCAAGCAACATAAAAACTGACATCAAAGCAACTAACCAAGTTTTGTAACTTTTCATCTTAAAATTCCTCCTTGAATGCTTGCAATTTGTACTACAGGATTATCATACAAGCTTTGGAGAAGAAATATATTGGATTTGCCATTTCTTAACATTCATTAACAGCTTCTTTAAAGTACTTCAAACTAAATGAATTAAATTTTACAAATAATTAATAAGATTGCCTACTTAAAGCAAACATCTTAGTAATGTTTATTTTGTTTGCTACATAAACAAATAATGATTGACCATGAACTTTTAATTTGTTACTCTATACTTAACTTTTTTTCTTATCAAGAAACTTATTACACGAAACGAATTGTTAAATAACAATTATAATATATTGATAAAATTATATAACACTAGAAGGTGGGTATAAATGAACTTACAAGCAGATGTTTGTATCGTTGGCGGCGGACCTGCAGGGACATTACTCGGACATTTATTAGCTAAAAACGGTGTATCTACCATTATTCTTGAACGCTCTGCTGGAGTTAATCGTCAATTCAGAGGCGAACATATTAACGCTGAAACAGAGGCAATTCTAAAAGAACATCAATTATTTGAGAGAATAGAAGAGCTAGGTATTCTTAAAATGAAAAAAGTTGAATACTTTGCTGGTAGAAATATAGTGAAAAGCATTACACCCGGAAACCATGAGGATCATGTAGGCATTCATGTGCCTCAAGCACATTTATTAACAGCTATCATTGAAGAGTCAGAAGAGTATAATCATTTTCAACTATTATTTAACACCACTGTTAAAGAACTGATTCAAGATGAACAAGGATACTATACAGGTGTAAAAGCAACACAGAATGGGGAAGAAATCCACATTTCAAGCAAGGTTACGATAGGTGCAGATGGCCGCTACTCAACAGTCAGGAAACTTGCAAAAATCCCAACGATTGAAATGACACACGGGTATGATGTTCTGTGGGCAAAAATCCCGGCTCCAGAAGGTTGGGAACCAACAACAAGAATGGTTCTGGTAAATGGACATCAGTTGGCATTGTTTTCACAGACGGGAGGACTCATCCAAATCGGCTGGAATATTGCTGAAGGGTCATTTCCTACCTTGAGAAAAAGCTCGTTACAGCCATTTGTTGAGCCATTGATTGAAAGCTTTCCGGAACTAGAACAAAGTGTAAAAGAACACCTTCAATCTTGGAACAACTTTGTCTGTCTAAAAGTTCAAAGCTCGCGATGTGAAACATGGGTAGAGGACGGATTAATCCTCATTGGGGATGCTGCACATACCATGACACCAACAGGTGCCATTGGAATTAATTGTGGAATGAAAGACGCTCATATCTTAGCGCCAATCCTAACAAAAGCATTATTTGAAAATAAAATTCAGTCAGATCATCTAAAAATATTCGAAATGAACAGAAGAAACGAAATCAAAACACAGCAAATCATGCAAGTGAAACAAGAAACAACATTAGCAGAGAAATTCGCATAGGTGACAATAATATGGTGACAGGCACCAAATATACAATAAATCGCTTATATGCAGCGGTTTTTGTATATTTGGTGCTTTTTTGTTTGTAATGTATTAGTAGGATTGGTTTGGATGGGAAATTATATGTTTATTGATTATGAAGGGGTTACTGATATGAATTTGAAGTTTCAGCTTACTCGCGCCTTTATTATTAGCCTGGTTTCGCTCGCAGCATTTAGTTTAGTTGCCATTCTCATTAGGGCAGATATGATTATGGATTTCGATCAAAGCGTCATCGGAGCCGTTCAATCCCAAGAGTCTCCGTTTCTCACAAAAGTAATGGAGTTTTTTACAGTGGTTGGTTCAACACAAGTAGTAGTCGTATTATGTTTATTGATTATCTTTTTTCTCTATAAGGTGCTGCACCACCGGAAAGAATTGATATTATTTATTGCTGTCGTTGCAGGGTCGCCTTTACTAAACCTATTACTCAAAGAAATCTTCCAAAGAACGCGTCCTGATTTACATCGCCTGATTGAAATTGGTGGATATAGCTTTCCAAGTGGGCATGCCATGAATGCTTTTACGGTCTATGGAATTCTTACCTTTCTACTTTGGCGACATATTTTTAAACGAGTGGGTCGGAGCCTTTTACTGCTGTTTAGCGCCTTTGTAGTCTTTATGATAGGGATAAGTAGAATTTATTTAGGTGTCCACTACCCAAGCGATGTAATTGGCGGGTATTTTGCCAGTGGATTCTGGCTGGCCACATCGATTTGGTTCTTTCAATGGTATATGGAAAGACAACCGCGTTTGGCTAGTAGGATGCTAAAAAGATCTTAAAAATTTCAAACAAAGGAACTAGAATTATGAAGTTTATTACAACAAAACAATGGGATGAAGACCTGTGGCATAAGACCAAAGATATCTATAATGTTGCTTTCGGAGAGCATGCAACCAAACCCGAAAAGATTATTCGAAATATGTTTGCAAAGGGGCTTAGTTCTCTACATGTGTTAATCGAAAACGATAAGGTTTTTGCCATGGCACTGACGGGTTCAATGCCAAACTCAAGTGTACTGCTGCTGGATTACTTAGCGGTACGAAAGGATTTACGCGGTCATGGATTTGGACAAGAACTTTGTGAATACATCAAAGAATGGGCACGGTCACAGACTCAATTCAAACGTATTCTGGTTGAAGTAGAATGTGATGAAACACCAGGAAATCTAGCCAGAATTCATTTCTGGGAAAAATGTGGTTTTCAGCTGTTAGATGATTATAAGCATTGCTATAAATGGGGGCCACAGCACTATATGGCGATGGTGCTTTACCTTAATAGGAAGCCAGCTACTCCATTAAATGGGGAAGATTGCCTTAAATATATGGCAACATTTCATAAAGAATCCTACAAATTAGGCTAGTACCTTTTCGAGGGAAACTGTAGAATAATGGTAATAATTTCTGCAGTTAAGAAAGGGGAGAGTTAGAATGATTACATATCCATTTTTGAAAAAAAGGGCAACTATAGGAGTAACTGCACCTTCATCAGGTGTGGAAGAAGAGCTTCATGAGTTAGTGAAACTTTCATGCAGTCGACTAGAAGAAAGAGGCTATAGTATTATCTGTGGTGATACCGTTTGGACTCAGGATAAAGCAAAATCTTCTCCTGCTAAAAAACGTGCCCAAGAGTTTAATGAAATGATGAAGGAGGAAACCATCAATCTTATCCTCCCTCCGTGGGGTGGAGAGCTACTTATTGAAATCCTAGAAGAGCTTGATTTTGATAACATGAATAATAAGTGGGTGCTCGGTTATTCGGATACGAGCATGTTGCTGCTGGCCATTACGTTAAAGACAGGTATTGCTACGGCACATGGAACGAACTTAATTGATTTAAGAGGCGAATTTTCTGATGATACTACTGCTATGTGGGAGAGTGTTTTATCAACAAAAACAGGATTATCTATTACCCAATTTTCATCAGAAAAATATCAACAGATGTGGCAGCATGATAACCCATCTCCTTGTGTTTTTCATCTAACAGAGGAAACCAAATGGAAAACCGTTTCAGGCGAAAAGGTAAAGGCTAAAGGGCGTTTGCTGGGTGGGTGCATTGATATCATTAGACATTTAATTGGTACCCCTTTTGGGGATTTACAGAACTTTAGGGAAAATCATATTCACGAAGAACCCATCATGTGGTATTTTGAGAATTGTGATTTAATAACGACAGATTTGCGCAGGTCGTTAGTACAGATGAAATTAGCAGGTTGGTTTGAAGACTGTTCCTGTATTATGTTTGGTCGTAGTTCTGCCAATGAATCAGTTGAAAACTATACAATCGAGGATGTTTACCAAGACTTGTCTGATGAGCTCCAAATCCCGATTATTTATGACATCGATTGTGGTCATGTACCACCACAAATTACATTTGTGAATGGTGCATTTGGAGTGGTTGAGGTTGAAGATGGCAAAGGAACAATTGTGCAATACTTTAAAGAGTAGAATAGTAGACTCGTTCCCTTCGAATCATAAAAATGGTTGCTGAGGGAATTAGGGAGGGGATCTGATTCCCATTGAAGAAGAAAAAGGGTGTTAGCGGTCATCAGAGAGGGAATCTGATTCCCATTGAACCAGAAAAATAGTGTTAGTGGTCATCAGAGAGGGAATCTGATTCCCATTGAACCAGAAGTGTTAGCGGTCATCAGAGAGGGAATCTGATTCCCATTGAACCAGAAAAATAGTATTAACGGTCATCAGATAGGGAATCTGATTCCCATTGAACCAGAAAAATAGTGTTAGCGGTCATCAGAGAGGGGATCTGATTCCCATTGAACCAGAAAAATAGTGTTAGCGGTCATCAGAGAGGGAATCTGATTCCCATTGAACCAGAAAAATAGTGTTAGTGGTCATCAGAGAGGGAATCTGATTCCCATTGAACCAGAAAAATAGTGTTAGCGGTCATCAGAGAGGGGATCTGATTCCCATTGAACCAGAAAAATAGTGTTAGCGGTCATTAGAGAGGGAAACTGATTCCCCTTAAATCAGTTGAGAGATGTAAAGGGTCATTAGATTTTCTGCTATACATATTTAGTAAAAACATTACAAAATTTAATCCAAGTTTTTTGACATTAGGGTGGAAACGTCTTTAAACCCCAGCTTTTCGTAAAGATGTTTGGCATGGTTTCCGGCATAAACATTCAATTGGACTTTTTTATGGCCTTCTGCTCGTAACTGGATGAAAGCTGCTTTACATAATTTTTCGGCAGCACCCTGTTTGCGATGGGGTGGGAGTACATACATTTCATTGATAAAGCCAACCTCTTCATCCGTGTTTTGATCAATGATGCGACCTAATCCCACCCAGCCCTGAATAACATTATTTTTAACCCGAACAAGGTAATAACCACCGCCATTTAAAAAAGGAGTCATCATTTCAATCGCTTTTTCACGGCTTGGCTTAACGTAACCCATGGTGGCCTCTTTTAATACCACTAAATGATAATTCAAGATCCGTTGCGTTTCCTCGTAGGTTGCTTTTCTAATCGTCATTTTCCTTTTCATCTCCTTTGAAAAGCCAGTATAATCTCATCTAGTCGAATACCTATCCTATTGTATGAAAATGGGTTAAATATGGGTACTGTATTGAATCAAGACGGGCATATTCCAGTTATGAATAAACTTTTATGTCAACCTAATAATATTTTTGGTTGACATAAGTTGACGGACCAATTATTCTTAATTTAATGAATATTTGGGGGGCTGGTTATGAAACTTAGAACGATTGATCTTACTTTAGCAGCAATGTTTGTGGCTCTAATGGCTGTAGGGGCTAACATTACAGCCCTTGCGCCATTCATGGTCGTGGGGGGAGTACCCATTACGTTGCAAACATTTTTTGCTATTTTAGCAGGAGTGGTCCTGGGCAGTAGATTGGGAGCCATCGCTATGATGGTCTACGCATTTGTAGGTTTAGTAGGAGTTCCAGTATTTGCTCAATTTGGAGGAGGACTTGGCCATTTCTTGAGGCCAACATTTGGATTTATTGTTTCTTATGTTTTTACAGCGTATGCTACGGGTTACATAATTGAAAAAATGAAAAATACAGTTCGGGTATATGCTTTTGCTGCACTTATAGGGATGGCAATCAACTATGTTTTCGGAACGAACTGGATGTATGCAGCTTATAAAATTTGGGCGTCTGCTCCAGATGGGTTTACCTATAAGATGGCTTGGTTATGGATGGTTGTTCCACTGCCAAAAGATATCATTCTAGCAATTTTTGCAGGTGTTATGGGACATCGACTAAAACGTACCTTGTCTAGAAGTCAAACTAGCTATGTTAGAAAAGTGAGTTAAAAAAAAGTGAGGGATTGTTATGAGTAAATGGAGTGAATTGGCTTTAGAGGTGCTAAATGGTCATGAAATTACAAAAGAGGAAGCATTAAGTATTCTTAATTCCTCGGATATGGAGTTATTAGAGGTATTGCAGGGAGCTTACGCTATTCGCCATCACTATTATGGAAATAAGGTTAAGCTTAATATGTTAATTAATACGAAATCAGGTCTTTGTCCTGAAAATTGTGGCTATTGTTCGCAATCAAGTATCTCTAATGCTCCAATTCAAAAATATCGAATGGTGGATAAAGATACCATCCTTAAAGGAGCAGACCAAGCTTATCAGCTTCATGCTGGTACCTATTGCATCGTAGCAAGTGGAAGAGGTCCTAGTAATCATGAATTAGACCAGGTTGTTTCAGCAGTAAAGGAAATAAAGGACAAGTACCAATTGAAGATTTGTGCCTGCCTTGGAATTTTAAAACCAGACCAAGCCGCCAAGCTGAAGGAAGCTGGTGTTGATCGATACAATCACAACCTAAACACCTCAGAAGATCACCACGACTCCATCACCACATCACACTCTTATGATGATCGAGTTAATACTGTTGAGTTAGTAAAAGAATCAGGGATTTCTCCTTGTTCAGGAATAATCGTTGGTATGAAGGAAACGAAAGAGGATGTAGTAAACGTGGCAATGAGTCTAAAGGTATTAGATGCAGATTCTATTCCCGTTAATTTTCTACATGCAATAGATGGTACTCCGCTAGAAGGCACTAAAGAGTTGAATCCTAGGTACTGCTTGAAGGTCCTAGCTCTTATGCGGTATGTGAATCCAACGAAGGAAATCAGAATTTCAGGTGGACGAGAGGTTAACCTAGGAAGTTTACAGCCGCTTGGATTATATGCAGCGAATTCGATCTTTGTAGGAGATTACTTAACCACTTCTGGACAAGAAACTACTGCAGATCATCAAATGCTTGAGGATTTAGGTTTTGAGGTGGATTTTGTTAAAGAAACCATAAATGCATAAAAAATAGTTGAAGAAATATCTGGGCATCATCCTTTAGATGATGTCCTATTTTCGTGTAATAATCTATTTAAGGTCAGACAAGCAACTGTTATTATAGAAATAGAAAATAATATTCAGTAATAGATGTCTGAAGGGAGAAACAGGATGTCAGAGAAAAATATTTTAGCAGAAGCTTATAAAAAAACCTCTTATAAGACGTCTGGTCATGGTCCAAGGAATATTCAAGTGTTAAAAGAGGCATTCATGAATATCGATGGAGAGATGGAAAGCGAAATGTACGGTAAGGGCCAAGTCATCGACGATTTCCAAGCGAAAATGGCTAAGTACCTTGGTAAAGAGTATGCTGTCTTTTTCCCTAGCGGAACAATGGCCCAGCAAACCGCTTTACGAATTTGGTGTGACCATAAGGGAATTAATAAAGTGGCCTACCATCCATTAAGCCATTTAGAAATACATGAAGAAGATGGATTAAAGAAATTGCACTATATTGAGTCTATTTTATTAGCAGATAAAGACAGTGTTATTCAACTTGAAGACGTTGTAGGATTAGAGGAGGACATTGCCTGTTTATTGCTCGAATTGCCGCAACGAGAGATTGGCGGACAACTTCCGGATTACAAAACACTGGAGGATATTTCGGCATATTGTAAGGAAAAGGGGATTCGTATACACTTAGACGGAGCGAGACTCTTTGAAATTCTACCTTACTATCAAAAGTCTGCTGCAGAGGTTTGTTCACTTTTTGATAGTGTATATGTTTCTTTTTACAAAGGAATCGGCGGGATTGCAGGTGCGATTCTCGCAGGCGATAAAGCCTTTACGGATGAATCGAAAGTATGGAAAAGGCGTCATGGCGGCGATTTAATCAGTCTTTACCCTTACATCCTAAGTGCCGATTATTATTTCGATCAACGAGTGGGAAAAATGAATCAGTACTATGAGGAAGCGAAAGAATTTGCCCGCTGTTTTAATCAATGTCATGGTGTTTCGACCAAGCCATCGGAACCAGTCTCCAATATGTTTCATGTCCATTTTGAGGCACCAAAAGAGGAAATGGAATTGATATTAGTATCAATCTACGAAGAAACTAGCATTGGCTTAACCAGTTATGTTCGAGAAGTTAATAAGGCAGCAAGTAACTATGAAGTAAGCATTGGGGATTTGTATTCCCAGCTTCCAAAAGAAGAATTATCAAAGGTTTTTAAACTTTTAGATGAAAAAATGAAGGCATTCAAAAAGAATTAACTTCATCCATACAAATAAACTCCCCATTTAGAAATGGGGAGTTTATTATGCTATATGATATAAGGACCGAAGAATATTGTTAATAGTAAAATGTGAATACCAACAAAATACATAATTCTAACTGTACCGGTCCAATGATTTACTTTTCTCGTATGAATCGTTAACCAAAAAGCAATGATTGCGAATAAGATCATGTAAAAATACGAACTGCCGGTAAAGGTTAAGTAATTCGGTGCGTTTGTATAAATGTTATCCATAAAAAACCGATCTTTCCAAATGACCGCTGCAATAGCGTAAAGCCCAATTCCTGTATAAAAGTACCAAGACGGGTCACGATCAGCGATTCTATTTCTGAAAATATACATAAACACAATGAAAAGAATGGGCCAAATAAACCAAATAATTGAAAAGGCAATCCCAAAAAATGACGAAGTTACCATGCCCAGTGTTTTTCCAAGTGCATGCAGCCAATCGTCTTGTGTGAACTCAATTAATCTACTTATTGCATCCTTATTAGATGATGATATTTTTATTTTATGTCCATCACCATCCAAATCCACCCATGCAATGGAATCTTCATTCATCCACTGCGGATTAGTTGAAATTTCTGGAGTATTGCTGAGTCTCTCTGTTTTCGTTCTGCCTTTTTCGTTTATATCAGCTGTATAGATATTAAAGGTTGAACTATCATTGAATTGAGTTTCTGTTCGCCCATTCGCATGAAATAATATAGTTGGTTTGTCATTTTTTAATTTAAGAACGACATCTGAAACCTCGGTCAGGTTTTTTGTACCGGCTGGGTCTTGAAAATGTAATTCAAATAGCGGTGGCGTATCCTGGATAGTAATCATTGTTTGTATAAAATAATTGAAAAACTCTGGATTTCCTTGTGTGGATTGCAGCTCTTCCTGAAGTAAAAGTGCTAAGGTTTGATTTTCCATTGCAAAGGAGATATCGTTAACAACTTTTCCAGGGTCAACCTTTAATCTTGTTTGATAAACCGTATTTATTTTTCCGTTATTTAATTGGTGCAGCGTAAGATCGACTCCGTTTGGATCCGATGCATAAGCTAGTATATTTACTCCCTCTTCGTTTTCCTGCGGAATAATATTCAGTTTCTTTAAATCAACATCCATAATCTTTTCGGATTTCTTACTATCCGGTGAAAGCTGATAGAGTTCGTTTTCTTTTACATAAAGAATCATGTTTTCGAGAGGATAGAACTTCTCCACATTAGTGATGATGGTATTCTTATCTTGATCATAAATATTTTTAAAATCAAAGTAAATGATTGAATCAGCTTGCTGATACACTTGTGTCCATTTATCTACTGGAATATCGTACGTATTCTGATCTTTAACCTTGTAGTCTTTTCCAAGTGTTGTAGTGGCTAATTTTCCATCTTCAAATCTAGTAAAAACAAATTCTCCATCCTCTGTCACTTTGACTGGAGGCAGTTTGTTTAGATCGGATACGCCAACTGTTAAGGCTCTGCTCCAATCTGAGGAAGGCGGTTCTGTCACTTTAGCAAAGTTTTCATAAAATAATAATAGCAATCCGAAAATAAGGATGACCCCAGGTATTACCCAATATAGCTTTGTTAAGAATTTATCTTTCATTTTTATCCCCCAGTAACACTCAAATTCTCTATTTATTTTAACAAAAATAATAGTAACATAATTCTGACAGAATAGGCTATTTCAAATACAATTCACTTGTTAAAAATTGTTATATAACTAATTCCTTTAAAAATCTAAGTTAAACCGCTAACCTTTTCATGTTAAGATTACTAGGAGAAAAAGATCATTAGGAGATACAAATGAAAGAGAAGAAAAAACTACAAGAGATAGATTTATATAAACCGATACAGAGGTATTTTTCACGGGAAGGCTATGAGGTTTATGGTGAAGTAAAGGACTGTGATATGGTCGCAGTTAAAGAGGATGAACTGGTCATTATTGAATTAAAGCTCACATTAAGTGTAGATCTTCTTATTCAAGCAGCCAAACGGCAAAAGTTAACAAATCAGGTATATATAGCGATTCCTAAACCTAAGGTTCGGATGAATTCTAAGCAATGGGCAGATAAATGTCATTTAATAAAAAGACTAGAACTAGGTTTGATTGTAGTTTCCTTTCCAGGAAATCGCTCAAGTGTAGATATACTCATCCACCCAACTCCCTTTAATCCTAAAAAAGGCACCGCTAGAAACAAGATGAAGAGAGATGCCATTTTGAAAGAAATTAACGGCCGCAGTGCCGATTTCAATGTTGGCGGCAGCAGTCGAACGAAAATTATGACTGCCTACAAAGAAAATTGCATTCAAATTGCTTGTTTCCTAGATAAAATGGGACCGTTATCCCCGAAGGCATTAAAAGATCTGGGAGCAGGTGATAAAATACCCTCTATCTTGACGAAAAACTATTATGGATGGTTTGATAGGATTAAGAGGGGAACCTACATCCTTAATGAAAAAGGAAAACTTGAGATGCAGGAGTTTCAGGATCTAATAAAGTATTATTTAGAAAAACTAGAAATAAGGGACGGGGGAGAGTCCAATTGAAGAGTATTACAGTTGTTTCACTGCTAGATGTCATTAGTGAATTATTTTCAGAGGAAATTTCGATTGCGGTATCGGATACCAGTGAGTATATTTATTATCGTCCTAGTAAAAGGGTGAATTTGAAAATCCGGCGAGGGCCCCATGTTATTAAATATACTTGAAATGGTTTAAAAAAGATTTCTGATATTAATTTGCATTAATAGGAAATCTCTGTTATAGTAAAGAAGAATTATTTTTGTCTGTCAGTTGGATTAAAAAGTTTTCAAACTTTACGTCTAAAGAACTGAGCAAGGATAGTAACACAATGTGTGCACAGCACACGAGGAGGAAACAACAAATGGAACAAGGTAAAGTAAAATGGTTTAATGCAGAAAAAGGTTTCGGATTCATCGAAAGAGAAGCAGGAGACGATGTATTCGTACATTTCTCAGCTATCCAAAGCGAAGGTTTCAAAACTTTAGACGAAGGTCAAGCAGTTACTTTTGAAGTAGAACAAGGTCAACGTGGACCCCAAGCTACTAACGTTCGTAAAGCATAATTAGAACCGACATATATAAAAAGACTCTCATTTGAGAGTCTTTTTTCGTTGTATTAGGGGGTATTCGTGCCCGTGAATGAGCAAAGAAAGGGTTATCGGTAACGAGTAGGAGCTAATCGTGCCCGTAAACGAGGAAAAGAAGGGTTATCGGTAACGAGTAGGAGCTAATCGTGCCCGTGAGCGAGGAAAAGTAGGGTTATCGGTAACGAATAAAAGCTAATCTTACGCTTTAACAAGGAAAGGTAGAGTCAGAGGTAAGGAATAAAATTCAATAAGGCCCAAGCTTTATTCAAAATGTTCACAAAGCTAAAAAAAACCCTGCTCAGTAATTGAGCAAGGCGGGTAATCGAAAAACGTAAAACGTAAAGCAAATGGTAGACACAGTATAGCACACAATCAACGCAATCCCTAATTATTTTTGAAAATAATTAAAAAACTGCCCATTTAACGTTTTCCAGCCGCTTTTTCAACCTGGCTTGATGTTTGGCATCTGCTTTTCCATCAACATGGCGTGTGCTATCTCCAAAATAAACATCAAAGTGTCCAGTAATGCCATTATTTGCGATATACTCACGTTCATGAGGCATAAAACTCATGCTAGCTGCTATTTTTCTCCCATCGCTTTCGAGGATTACCGCTCTTGGTGTCCAGGAAAATCCTCCCCAAATACTTTTGGCAATGTTGGAATCATTCATCGTAACCGTCTCACTGTCATTCAACTTGTGTAAGATTCTCCTTTCGATAATAAACAAATTTTAACCTTAGTATTCTTCAAGAAAACGATAATATGAGGTTGTTTTTACAATAGGTACTATAGTCCCAGAGGATATTTTAAGGAAAAAAATCATATTTAAAAGGTTTAAAGGATTTTTTGTTGAAATAAGTATAGTAAGTTTTTCCATTGGTGAGGTGGGATAAAAATTGAATGATATCCAATATGCTTTTATAAATGAATTTGGCCATTATGGATTCGATTTTGATCAACCAGAGACTTCGACCCACTTTATAATCGTTTCTATCTTAGTAAAAGGTTCTGATAAAGAAATCCTCGAGCAAGAAGTAGAAAAAATTAAATTAAAACACTTACAAAAAAGTGAAGTAGACGATGATCTTCGAATGGAAATCCTACAGGATTTAAAGGATTTACCCTTTAAAGTGTATGCGTATGTCATTGATAAACGGAAAATTAGGGAAGACAGCGGCGTTACATATGAAAAGACGTTTATTAAATTTTTTAATCGTAAGATTTTTGATGATTTATATCGTACCTTCGACATCCTTGATCTTGTCGCTGATGAACAGGGATCGAAGGAGTTTATGCAGGAATTTATCGCTTACGTAAAACAGAGGTGCATCCCGGACTTATTTAATTATTCCACCTTTGGTTTTAACAATAGCCACTCCGAAATTCTTCTTGAATTGGCAGAGTTTATTGCTGGGACAATAGCAAAAGGGTATGACGGAAAACATCACTCTAAACAGTATCCATCGTTTTATAAACTTTTGAAAAACAAAATCATCACCATAAATCTGTGGCCGCATGATTATAAGCACTATCTCTTTGACTACCATTTTGAAAAAACGGATTCAGAAACCGATCAGATTATCATAAAACAAGCTGTTAATTTAGCTTATCAATACATTGAGGAACATAGGAAGAGTGAAGAAGAGGATGAAAGAGTCCGGATTGATTTATTGAAGTTTCTATTATTCAATTTGAAAGAAAATCCAGATGAATATGTATATACCGAAGAAATTCTCGATAATCTTAATGCCATCAGAATCAATAAAATCAAACAGCATTATTTTCGCTCAAACATTGTTTCGAAGCTGCGTGATCAGGGATTATTAATAGCCTCCAGCAATAAAGGCTATAAACTGCCCGTTTGTTTAAATGATTTATATGATTTTGTTAATCTATCGAGTCTAACCATCCATCCGATGATTCAAAGAGTTGCCAAGGCCAGGGACCAAATCTTGCTCGCAACAAACAGGGAAATAGACATTCTCGAAAAATCAGAATATGAATACTTAAAAAGAATGATTGAAATGGAAAAGACAACGTTATCGAATGGCAAATAAGGGGAAATGGAAATGTTTTCATACAGAGTAGATGAAGAAATATCGATAGAATTATTACAGCAGCATCATAAGGAAGAGTTATATGATTTAATCGAATCAAATCGTGAACATCTTCGGGAATGGCTGCTATGGGTAGATAAACGGAAATCAGCAGATGATTTCGAGCCAATCATTCCGATTTGGATAAGAAATTATGGTGATAATAATGGCTTTGACGCTGGTATAAGATTCAATGGAAAATTAGTTGGGATGGTTGGACTTCATTACATTGACTGGAAAAATAGCTCAACAAGTATTGGTTATTTCTTGTCGGAAGAAGCGCAAGGAAACGGCATTATCACAAGGGCAATATCTTCGTTATTAAAGTATTTATTCGAAACACTAAAGATTAATAGAGTCGAAATCCAAGTCGCTGTAAACAATCATAAAAGTATTGCTATACCTGAGCGATTAGGTTTTGTTAATGAAGGAATTAGACGAGACGGGCAATGGCTATACGACCATTATGAAGACCTTGTTACTTATAGTTTGCTTGCAAAAGAGTGGAATAATAAATAATTAAAAAACTCGTTCACCGCACCGTGAATGAGTTTTTTATATTTGCTATTATAGGATAATAAAAATCTTTTTTGGAAAACTATTGGAAATTAATTGGGTTCTGTAGGTGGCTATTAATGGACAATTTTTCAAACGACAACACTGCCAGACGATACAAAGCACATGTTAGCATTTTAGGCATTTCTCACATTCACTTACGAAACCCTTATATTATTGCTTGGTGGTCCGCTGCGTTTCCAGGATTCGGACATATGCTTTTGTCCAAGTACCTTAGAGGGTATGTACTATTTATTTGGGAAGTTATTGTGAATATTAAGGCTCATGTTAATCTAGCAATGATTTACTCTTTTCAAGGAAATATTGATTTGGCGAAGGAAGTTTTAGACACAAGATGGCTTTTAATGTATATTCCAGTTTACCTTTTTACCATATGGGATAGTTATCGAACAACGGTTGATATGAACAAAATTTATCTTTTAGCAGAAAGTGAGGATCACAGTTTTAATACCTTCAGCCTAGGAGCAGTTGAAATAAATTACCTTGATAAAAGAAATCCTGTTATTGCTGTGGTATGGTCGTTATTCATGCCTGGTCTTGGTCAGCTATATGTAAATAGAATTATGACAGCTTTTTTCGTTATCTTTTGGGTGGTCGTATTCTTTTATTTTTCGCATGCCCAGGAGGCCGTTTCCCTCTTGTTTTTAGGTAAAGTAGGGCAGGCCACCATTGTGTTAAATCCTGAATGGCTCTTATTCCTTCCATCACATTATGGTTTTGCAGCTTTTGATGCTTACATGAGTGCAATCGAAAGTAATAAACTCTACAAAGAAGTACAAATGAAATATTTAAAAAAGAATTACCAAGCAATAGGTTTTCGACTACTAAAAGGACAAAAGGTGACGTGATCCGTTTGCAGTTCTTTTCCACTTTTGAAAGTAACGCTTTTTTAGAAATAGCTATTTCACAATTGGAGAAAAAGGGGATTAAAAAAGAAGCTATATTTGCGATTCCACTAGATAATAGAACAGAGGGACGCAAGGTTTTTGATTCCACACATCATTCAGACGGTACTTCATTTAGTGATATAGGGATGGCCCTAGCAACTGCCTTTTCGGTAATTGGTGCTAGTATCGGATTTAAATTAGCTTGGGGTCCAATTTACTGGGGACTTATTGGTGCCTTTATCGGATTTGTACTAGGATTGGCAATTAGGCTTTTCACTGAAACAGTTTTAAAGAAGAAAAAACGAGTTTTAAAGGGGAAGCATTCAGAGGTTATTCTCATTATTGATTGTGAAGAAACACAAGCTGAGTTAGTCGAGAATATACTTTGGAACTATTTTGCATTAGGAGTAGCAAAAGTAAATTGAAAAAGCACCACTTTTGAATCGTGGTGCTTTTCTTCAACGAAGAGGATATTGAAAACTCTTAACAATCTGCAACGTTCACGTTTGATACTTTTCTAGTAAATAACTTCGTATTTGTTCCAATATAGACTCCAGTTAATACAAATGCAGCCCCGATTCCATGAGCCCAGGTGAAGGTTTCCCCTAGATAGATGGTAGCCATCAATACAGCCGATACCGGCATGACATTAATAAAAATAGAAGCTTTGGCGGCACCAACCTCTTTAATTCCGTAATAATACATGATGAAGGAAACGACGGTTACAAAAATACTCATATGGGCTATCGCAACCCAGGTCGAAACATTGGCCTGCGCAATATCCTGCCAGGACGTTTCAACAAAAGCAAACGGTGCTAAAAATACCGTACCAAACGCAACTGCGTAAGTAGTGGATTCCACGGCACTATATTTTTTCAAAACCACTTTACCAACCACACTGTATAAAGCCCAGCTAATGACGGCACCAAGTAAAACGAAATCAATCGTTTCAAATCCTAATTGAAACAATGTTAGGATATGACCATCTGTGATAATAAAGGCAGCTCCCGATAGGGCAATTACCATGCCAATAATATGATTCTTCGTGATTTTTTCTTTTAAAAATAACCCAGATAACAGAACAATTAATACCGGGTTTGAGGCAATAAACAGTGAACTCTTAATCACTGGTGCCTGTTTGGTAGCGATAAAAAAACAGATATTATAGAGTGCGATACCGGTTAAGCCAAGAACTGCAAATAATCCATAATCCTTGAGTGTTGGTTTCTTTCGGTTTTTTTCCATAATCCACATAAGTGGAAATAAAAGAACTGCAGCACCTAAAAATCGTAAAAATGCTACCGTTGCCGGTTCAAAGCTTTGAACCGCAATTTTACCAGCAATAAAGGCACTTCCCCAGGTAGCCGTCGCAATAAACAACATACTGTAAATCAACCATTTCTTTTTCATACCAATCCCCTAATTCATAAACTGTAATAACTTGTATTTTACCATTTTTTTCGAATTACGAAATAAAAATTTTTAAAATTTTCACTAAGTTCCTATACATACATAAAACTCCTAGTAATGGAAAACGATATAAAAACTGGGAGGGGTGTACGATGAGAAAGAAAATCTCCAAGTTGTTGTTGAAAAGTCTCACTACAGAACCAGAATATAAGGAAAAATCCAATACAGAGGAAATTGAATTAAAAAAACAAGATATAAGCAGCGACTATGAACAAAATTTAGCGACATTCAAGACAATTTTTAGTGTGCCTTTAAATACGGATGTTAAGGTACGTGAGTTTATCATCCGTTCACTAAATCGCCGTGCCTTTATTTTTTTCGTAAGTACAATGGTTGACCTAGAGCATATTAAAGAAAGCATCATGGAAAAACTATTGGGAAACGAGGAGCCTTCAGCTAAGATTGAAAATATTGTTTCCTACCCAATGGCAAAGACTGCAACCAATATAGGAGAAATAACTGAATTCATTTCGGGTGGAGTCACTGTACTCTTTGTGGAAGGCGATTCTCAATGCTATTTATATGAAACGACCAAAACGCATGGCCGTTCCATTGAAAAATCAGAAAACGAAGTCATTGTAAAAGGGGCAAAAGAAGCTTTTAACGAAAAAGTTGTTGATAATATTGCCTTAATCCGTAAAAAGATTAAAAATGAAAATCTTATCGTTGAGTCAAAGATTATTACAAAACGTTCAAGAAATGATGTATTTCTTGTTTATGAAAAAGACTTAGTGAATGATGAACTACTTCAAACGATAAAAGATAAGTTATCCTCTCTTGATACGGATAAGATTCTCGATTTAAGTATTCTTGAGCAATATCTAGAAGAAAGACCAAGGTCATTATTTCCAACTCTATTATATACCGAACGTCCTGACCGGGCAGCCTCATTCATTGAAGAAGGTCACATCATATTATTAATGTCAAATTCACCAAGCTGTCTGATTCTTCCTGCTACCTTCTGGTCTATGTTCCATTCGCCAGAAGATCATTACTTGCGTACACCCTATGGTAATTTCATTCGGATTTTACGATTCCTTGCTCTGTTTGTTGCCGTTTTTACCTCTCCATTATATATTGCGATTACAAACTTTCATGTCGGCATGATTCCTCCAGATTTGTTAATGGCGATTGCAGGAACAAGGGAGAAAGTGCCCTTTCCATCGATTGTAGAAGTCTTGATGATGGAAATTGCTTTTGAGCTTATTCGTGAAGCGGGTTTACGTGTGCCATCCCCCATAGGTCCAACGATTGGGATTGTCGGTGCGTTAATCTTAGGTCAAGCCGCTGTGCAGGCAAACATCATTAGTCCAATTGTCATCATCGTCATAGCCTTAAGCGGATTGAGCTCATTTATTATCCCGGATGGAAGCTTGAATTTTGCCATTCGCATTACACGATTCTTATTTATTTTTTCAGCTGGCTTTATCGGAATTTATGGAGTGATGGCTATATTAATGGCGGGACTTTTTTATTTATCTTCATTGAAGTCATTTGGCACACCATATTTTGCACCGATGACACCACATTCTTTCTCGTCAAAGGACTTAATAATCCGTCATGTTCCAATGAAAGAAAGGTTCCGCCCAGGATATTTAAAACCAAAGGATATCGTTAAACAGAGAAAGGGATAAAGATATATGAACCAGCACCCTGGAAAACTAGGAATTCGTGAATATGTTTCCATCGCTATCTTAATGGTCGGAGCGAAAGCAACTGAGGATACACCGACCATGCTTTATAATAAGGTACAAAATGCAGCATGGATGCTCCCGCTCCTATCAGCCGGAATCTTTTTTATCCCTCTATACTTATTAATAAAAACAATGGCATTGTATCAAGGGAAAGATTTGTTTTCCGTTATTAAAAAAATACTCGGAAAATATTTTGGTTTTATTGTTTGTTTGGTTATATTTATCCTCAGTTCATTTGGGGTTTCGGCCGGTACCAGAACGTATATTGATATCATTCGAGCGTTTTATTTTACGTCAACACCTAATGTGATTATCTATGCTATTTTAATGATTATCAGTGCATATGGCGCTAAAAAAGGCCTTCAACATATTGGATCGGTATCTTATCTGATTGTTTTCTATGTGCTGGTCTCTTTGTATATTGTCTTTTATCTCAGTATGCAGCATGGCCATATTCAATCCATCTTTCCCATTTGGGGTCCTGGCATGCTTGAAATTTTAAAGCAAGGCCCACAACAACTAACCTTATTTGCTGAGTTTTTTTTATTTGCCATGATTATACCGTACTTCACATCCAACAAAGTTTTCAGTAAAGGAACTTCGATTGCCTATGTTTATGTCAGTATCCAAATTAGCGCCGCAACTTTCCTTTTTATCTGTATGTTCGATACCTCACTAGGTGGAATTGGGTATCCATTCCATACTGCGATTCGTTTTATTTCACTTGGGGAATTTATACCGAATGTCGAAATCATATTTTTCATCATTTGGATTATCAGTGCATTTATTCGGTTTACTGCATTTTTGTATATTAATGCTCTCATGTTTGGTCAACTTTTTAAAATTAAAGACTTTAAATACTTGATTCCATCACTTGCAACGATTTATTTATTGATTGGAATCATTCCCGAATCACCCATGGATGCCGGTCTAGACTTTAAAACTCCTATTACAAATATAGTGGGTCCTACGTTCGCCGTCATTTCGATTCTTTTATGGCTGGTTGCATTGATAAAAGGAGAATTTAAACATGCCAAAAACAAAAACAGCATGTAGATTATTGTTTTTTTTCGTCATGATTTTCGTTTTAACAGGCTGTTGGGATCGTGAAGAAATTGAAGATAAATCCTATGTCATTGGGCTGGGACTTGATCGTTCTAGTAAGGAGGGTAAAATTAAAGTCACCATGTTACTAGCCAATCCCGAGGTGGGGAGTATGCAAGGCGGCGGCGGTTCAACAGAAAAACCGCGAGAAATTATCTCTTTCGATGCCAATGATTTCATTGCAGCAAAAGCTACTGCCAATGCAGTCATTTCCCGCAAAGTAAGCTATGAACTATTAAGAATTTTTGTTGTTTCTGAGGACTTTGCAAGAGACAAACTCTTTCCCTCTACTTTCTATGATATTACAAAAGATAAAGAAATCCACCAAAATAGTTTTTTAGCTGTATCGAAAGAAAAGGCAAGCGAGTATTTTATACATAATCGACCCAAAATGGAAACAAGGCCGCATAAATACTATCAATATATGATCAATCATGGAATTGAAAATGGGCTGATTCCGGATTCTACACTCTTTCGTTACCTTCAAACAGCTGAAAGAGGGACAGACCTCTATTTGGCGATGTATACCACAGCCGAAAGGCAAAAGCATCGTGAAATAAAACAGGAAGATGAATACATGGCAGGGGGGCTGGATGCTACAGGTGAACTGGATGACACCCAATTTATTGGATCAGCGGTCTTTAAGAATGGCGTCATGATTGATAAGCTTACCGGTCAAGAAACACGCATTATCAACATCCTAGATGATACAACGAATATTAAAGATATATTAGTGAATTTCCCTGACCCCTTTTCTGACAATAAGAAACAGTTTTCAGCTAGAGTATCGAAAACAAAAAACAATAAAGTTAGGATGAATCTGAAGGGGGCCAAGCCAAAGATTTTCATAACGATACCTTTAGAGTATGAAATTATGTCAAATCCTTCAATGGTTAACTTTTTAAAGGAAAAAAACCGACAAATCTTAAAACAAAATATAGTCAAAGATATCGAGGACTTAAATGAAAAAGTGTTAAAAAAATCACAAACCCAATTAAAAGGTGTACCATACCCTTTATCTTTTTATGCACGAAAATATTTTGGAACGATTCATGAATATAAAAAATTTAATTGGGCTAAATCGTACATAAATGCAGACATTCAGGTTAAAGCAAATGTTAAAATTGTGGATTATGGGAAAGTAATTAAAAAACCGATAAAGGTGGGGGAGTAAGTTGCAAATCCTTATTGGTCTTGCTCTGTTCTCGATTGCGATTTATACCTGTGGTTTTGGTGTAACTTTATGGAAGGAAAAACAAAAAATGAGTGCACTTGCTGTTTTTTTCCTTACAGGTACCATTATCATTCTCCCGTTCTTTTCGATTTTCAAAATATCATAAAAATGGTTTACATTAGTATAATAAACACTACTGTTTAATCACTGGCAAACAAGTATTTTATCTGGTATGATTGGAAAATATATAGTCGAGGTGATAGAATGGCTAATGCAAAAGTTGGCGATAAGATTTCCTTTAAACGAGAGGGGAATTCTTTAGAAGGTGTGGTTACGGGAGTAAGGGAAAATTCTGTAATGGTTCAATACGGTGTTTCAAAAGAAAAGGATGAACCCTTGATCACGATTGTAAATCATAAAAATTACAAAATTACAAAATAAAAAAAATCCCCAAAAAAGATAATCCTCCATCGGTAAAAAAATCCCTTTCATCCAAAGGGATTTTTTCATTTATTCTTTATTCATGATTGCGTTGATCATTGTCATTGCCAGCTAAATTGTTTGCAGCATTTTTTGCAGCATCTACTGCATTCATAGCGACATTCTCAGTGGTTTCCAAGGCACTATGAAGAGTATGAAAGGCAGCACCCGCTGTTTCTTTAATACCTTCTGCAACACTTTTGTTGTTTGGCTTTTGGTTAGACATCCTGTTTCACCTCCTAAACAGATATAGGTTATGTAGTTTAGTTTGCACTATACGGGATGATTGCAAGTAATAAGCATGGGAAAAATATTTCCATTTTGCTAATCCCTCCTATAGGGAATAGTAAAGTTGAAAATACAATGTATTAGGAGGTATTAAGATGGAAGAAATGAAAAAAATGGAGAAGTTGCTTCGGGATTATGGTTATCCAGAAAAAGCAATTCCACGTTTAATGAGAGAAATAAGTTCAATGAACTATGATAAGGTGAAAAAGCTAATCCTGCCATATAACGATATGACAGCTGGAAGATCGTAATGAAATTCATGAATTAATCATAATAATATTATGTAAACTAAAAAAGAGCCAACATCATACCGGCCTTAAGTCAGCGAATACAAAAACTGAGTAGGCTTATCGAAATTTAGATTCCATTTTGGAAGATTGGTTCAAAAGTTAAATTTCAGAATTAAAGCCAGTTTCCTTTGAACTGGCTTGTTTATATAATGCCTGCTCCGGATTACATAACTTATGCAAAGACGCTACTATGGACTCATACCAGTAAAAACATATATTTCAAATTTTTGGTGAATAATAGTAGCAATATGATGAAATTCGGTGGTCTTCATGCAAAGTTTAATAAAAATCTTAGTTCCACGGCAATTATTTTTAATGCTGATACTTTCGACAGGATTGCTAAATCATGTCATCCTGATTCCCAATCTTCTTAAGGCAGCAGGCAGGGATAGTTGGTTAAGTGTAATTATTGCGTATCCTATTTCCCTTTTATTTCTTTGGCTAATCTATTTTATTGTTAAAAATTGTCCAAATGAAGGGTTCTTTCATATGGTAAGTCGGCGTTTGGGAAAGAGTGTATCTATTTTATTATCGATTCCGGTCATACTGTTTTTATTTCTAAGCTCCTATATTACTACAAGGGACTTAATGATATGGTTAAAATCATATTTTCTTGGTGAGACTGGTGTTTTTGTAATTAATTTCATCATCATTTTGGCCTGTTTCTTCGTTACTTTTGCTGGAGTCAAATCAATGGCAATCACTAGCGGGTTATTGCTTCCACTAGTGATGTTATTAGGAATATTTATCGCACTTACAAATACTACAGTTAAGGATCCGAGTCTCTTATTTCCTATAGTGGCGAATGGGTATGTTCCTGTTTTGAAAGGTATAATCTATGTATTATCCGGACTTCTTGAAATTTACATAGTGATATTGTTGCAGCCATTCTCTCAGGAACAAATAAAATTTAAGCATTTGTTTATTTTATTGACCGCCTTAACAGGCTTGATTTTTGGACCACTTTCTGCAGCAATCATGGAGTTTGGACCAACTGAAGCCGTCCATTTCATGTATCCTGCATATGAACAGTGGCGTGTATTAAGCATTGGGGAGTATATTTCTCATTTGGATTTTTTCGCTTTATATCAATGGCTTGCTGGTGCTTTAATTCGTATCGGTTTATTCATGTATCTTTTAGGCACATTTTTCTCCAAGAAAATGAAACATTACAGACTCAATCCGAAACTAGTTGGTGTCATCTATCTTATATTATTCGGACTGATGTTAATAAAAGTAGAATCTTATTATTTTTATTTTGCCATCTATAAATATTTTTTACCTGCCTGTATCGTATTTTTCCTTCTTCAAATCCTGTTATCAGCATTGATTGTTTCAGTTTTAAAGAAAAGGGATGAAAAACAACATGGGAAAAATAATGAGCTCGAACCCCCTACGTAATGGAAGGTATAAAGAAAAAGCCGAAGCATTAAAAAAGCGATTTATTAAAAGTGATGACCTGCTTAGTAAAGTGCACCAATCTGATAAGGAACCTTTTGAAATGATTTTTTTTGAAAGCTTAATTGAAAGTCACTATTTAGATCAATATATTTTGCCAAAACTTGGAGTGCATGAAAAAGGAACTGTAGAATATAAGCTTAAATCTTTCTTTCAAGCAGAGGAGGTTATCTCTAAATCATTAGACGAATTATCTGATTTGCTGTTTGACGGGAACGTACTATTTGTATTGGGTAATGCACTCTTAAGTTTAAAGGCAGGTGACTTACCCAAACGGGCGCCTGAAGAATCAGCTCTTGAGACATCTATTAGAGGTCCAAAGGATGGATTTGTAGAGGATTTAAAAACCAATATCTCCTTAATACGCAGAAGGCTTAGTACCTCATCATTATGTTTAGAGAAATATACGATTGGTAAAAGAAGCAGGACAAAAGTGGCACTCATCTATATTGAAGATTTAATTGACCAGAGAGTTCTAGATGAAATCCATACAAGATTAGATAAAGTTGAACTAGATATTTTGACTAGCATTTATGAGCTTGAAGCGTACGTCAGAGACAGGCCGTATTCCGTTTTCCCAAGTATGGACTATACCGGGAGACCAGACTTTATTGTTCAAGCGCTGAATCAAGGTCGATTTGCACTCTTGGTTGATGGTAATCCCACTGTCATTTTTGCTCCAATTAACTTATTATTGCAGACCAAGTCACCTGAGGACACCTACATCAGTTATGCATACGTTTCATTAGAAAGAATCATCAGGATGTTAGGTTTAATTATTTCTGCTTTTTTACCTGGGGCTTGGATTGCCTTTTCTGCTTTTAATATAGAACAAGTTCCATATTTACTTGTTGCGACCATTTCTGTCTCTCGTTTTGGACTGCCCTTATCTACTCCTATAGAAATGTTTATTGTTCTTTTTTTGTTTGAACTATTTAATGAAGCGGGCGTACGTCTGCCAAGAGCCATTGGTCAAACCGTAGCTGTGTTAGGAGGGTTAATTGTAGGGGACGCAGCCATACGTGCTGGCTTAACCTCTCCAACGATGCTAGTAGTGGCTGCTATTACCTATATATCTTCTTTTACCTTAGTGAATCAAAACTTAAGCACAGCCATTACAATCCTACGATTCGTTATAATTTTATTGAGTACTTTTTTTGGATTGTTTGGCGTCATTATTGGTTTTATACTAACCGTTTTTTATTTTTCTACTGTTACTTCCTTTGGTGTACCATATATAGGTTCACTTGCACCTATTAGTTTTAGTGAATTTATCAAAGATTTTTTCATGGCTCCACGTCAATTCTATAAATCGCGAACAACTATGACAAGTCCAAAGGATCCAACAAGGGGTGGCGATCAGTCATGAGAAGGAAGTTGGTTCTTACCTTTATCATTGGATGTATAATGCTTACTGGTTGTTCGGGTTTAAAAAATATTCAAGATTTAACGTATATAGTGGCAATCGGACTGGATTATGATGAAGAAAAGCAGGAATATACCGCCTATCTTCAGGGCTTAAATTTTGCTAACGTAGCAAAGCAAGAGGGAGCTAAACCGATTGAACCCATCCCGATTTTTATCGCTTCAGCCTCTGGAGAAACGCTTAATTTAGCAGTAAGTAAGCTATATAAAAAGTCGGAGCCTCCTATTTTTTTCGGCCACGTAGAGACACTTGTCTTGAGTAAAAGAGTCGTCAAACACCGCTTCCGGGAAGTAATTGAGGAAGTAGGCAGAAATCGGTCATTACGGCACACGATGCGCGTAATAACAACCGAAGAAAAGCTACGAGATATTTTTAATATCAAAGCATTATTTAATTATCCAGCTGTTTATACGGTTCTCTATAAAAAAAATACAGACGATGTATTTCAGGATGAAATAAAGCCAGTTAAGTTAATGCATTTTTTAAGAGAATTTTATGAGCCAATGGGTATAGCGAAACTGCCTTCTGTAAAAATTGATCATGATAGCTGGAAGGCTGATAAAAACTATCCAGTGTTATATTTTGATGGATTTGCTATTTTTCAAAAGCAAAAGTTTATGAATGACCTCTCGATGAATGACGCTGTTTATATTAATTGGCTTAAAGAAAAGCGTGTTTCTATAGACCAAAGAATCGAAGAAGATGAACAGCTTGTAGCTGCAATGAAGTTAAGCTCGCCAAAAATGAAGATTAAATACGTAAAGGGAGAGACATCTCCAAAGTTTTCAATAGAAATTTTTGCACAAGCTGATTTGCTAGAAAAGATAAAAGATATTCCCATTAAGAACTTAATTAAATTAATAGAAGAAGATATTAAAACGAAAGTATTGAGAATCTATAATGAGGGTGTAGAAAAAAATACAGATGTATTAAACGTGGGTGAAAAATGGTATCGAGAACACCCGCAGCAGTACAAAAAGTTAATGAAAACATCAAACTTTTATTTAGATAAAAATTCCTTGAAAAACGTAAAGGTGGACGTTCAGATATTTCATTTTAATTCCTATAAATATGAACAGAAAAGCTTTGATAAATAGGAGAAGTAAACAGGCCAGTTTCATAAGTGACTGGCTTTTTGTAATAAAAGGATTAAAAACAAGGTAAAATTAGAACTATTAAAACAATAATTTAGTACAATTAGAAATAACTAGATGAATGGTATATATTTTGAAAGGAATGGATGATCAATTGCAAAAAATTTACCTAGATTACAATGCAAGCACCCCTTTAGCACTTGAAGTGGTTGATGCGATGCAACCGCTGTTGAATGATTACTATGGTAATCCGTCCGCATTCCATTGGGCGGGAAAACCAGTTAAAGAGCTATTACATAAAGCTAGAAAACAAGTTTCGGAGTTAATAGGCTGCTCTTTAAGTGAGATTATTTTTACCTCAGGTGGGAGTGAAGCCAATAATCTTGCTCTAAAAGGTTTCTATTTTAAAAATCATTATAAAGGTAACCACATCATTACCTCTAAAATTGAGCACCCTGCCATAATGAATCCCAGCAGGTTCCTTGAAAAAATTGGGGCGAGGGTAACATATGTTGGTGTTGACCAATTTGGGAGAGTTTCTCCTGAAGAAATAGAAAGGGCAATCACCAAAGATACGATTCTCATAACAATCATGCATTCTAATAATGAAACAGGTACCTTACAGCCAATAAAGGAAATTGGGGATATAGCTGAAAAGTACGGAATTACTTTTCATACAGATGCTTCACAATCAGTCGGTAAGGTTCCAGTCGATGTGAATGATTTAAAGGTGGATATGCTAACGATTGCTGGGCATAAATTGTATGCTCCTAAAGGGATTGGAGCATTATTCATACGAAATGGTGTAGTGCTTGAACCGCTTATTCATGGTGCTGGACATGAAAATGGATTACGTGCTGGGACGGAAAATACATTATTAGCGGTTGGATTAGGAAAGGCATGTGAAATCGCTAGTCTACAAATTAGTCATTCCAAGCAAAGGGAATTAACGAATTATTTTTGGAGGCAATTAAAGGCTGAGTTTGATGACATGGTTGTCTTAAATGGACATCCTGAAGAAAGGTTACCCAATACCTTGAATGTGAGTTTTGTTAGAAGGATTGGTCAAGACTTACTAGATAAAATACCGGATCTAGCCGCCTCTACCGGTTCTGCCTGTCACGCAGGAAGCATTGAATTATCACCAGTCCTAAAGGAAATGAATGTACCCGAAGAAATTGGGATGGGTGCGATTCGATTTAGTTTAGGCAGGTATACTACGAAGGATGAAATAGATACCGTCATTAAAGGGTTTAAAGCGATTTTTTAACAAGTTTAGAATGACAAGCAAGCATATTCAATCCCTTTAGGCTCAATTATTTTGTCTATTGGTTCTATCTTGTTAAGATAGAATAATGATATAAACAATATTTTACTAACTAGTATACATAAATAGGGGGCAATTTTGTGGAAATTGGGTTAAGCACGTTTGTAGAAACAACACCGGATGTTGAGACCGGTAAAGTCATAAGTCATGCACAACGGATACGTGAAGTGGTGGAGGAAATCGTATTAGCCGATAAGGTAGGACTCGATGTCTTTGGAGTAGGGGAGCATCATCGCGAAGACTACGCTGCGTCATCTCCTGCTGTCTTGCTGGCTGCCGCGGCGTCACAAACAAGCAGAATTCGTTTGACCAGTGCGGTTACGGTTCTTTCTTCTGACGATCCAGTAAGGGTTTTTCAAGATTTTGCAACGCTCGACGCGATCTCAAATGGGCGTGCAGAAATCATGGCTGGCCGGGGATCCTTCATCGAATCCTTTCCGTTGTTTGGATACGATTTAAAGGACTATGATCAGTTATTTGAAGAGAAGCTCGATTTACTTTTAAAAATAACCAAGTCAGAAAAGGTAAATTGGCAAGGTGAATATCGACAAGCTATCAATAATTTGGGTGTATATCCAAGACCGGTTCAGGATCCACTGCCAGTGTGGATAGGAAGTGGCGGTAATCAGGAATCTGTCATTCGTGCAGGCTTGCTTGGATTGCCACTTGTGCTAGCAATCATTGGTGGAAGTCCACAGCATTTTGCACCACTTGTGCAGCTCTATAAAAAAGCAGCGGAACACGCGGGTCATGATGCTTCAAAACTGCCAATTGCCTCGCATTCACATGGGTTTGTTGGCGAAAGTACAGAAGAAGCGGCGGCGAAGTTTTTCCCTTCAACTCAACAGGCGATGAATAAATTAGGACGTGAGCGTGGATGGGGAAGATATGACCAAAACACCTTTGACTCAGCTCGTAGTTTACACGGTGCTTTATATGTTGGGGATCCGCAAACGGTTGCCGAAAAAATTATTAATCTGCGAAAAAATGTTGGAATTACTCGTTTTATGCTCCACTGCCCAGTTGGCACCATGCCACATGAAGATGTCATGAGATCAATCGAATTGCTAGGAAAAGAAGTAGCACCGATTGTTCGAGAAGAAGTGACTAAGTGGGAAAAGGAAAACGAAGGAAAATAGGGATTTTTCGCAAAAATCAGCCAAGAGCAATGGGTGGGTAACAATAGCGGTTGGATTGTTACCCAATTTCAGAATGATACATAGATACAGGCACAATCCGAGGCGAATTGTGCCTGAAAAATCGGATAGAGCAATGATTCGGTAATAATCATAATTATTTGTGATCCACTTTATTTCCCCTTATTTCTCAGATATTCTTCAAATGTTATTTTTCCTACTTTTTGATGTTCATTTGTATTTTTCCCCTCTAAGAAAGACTTAAATAGTTTTCCTGGAAAAGAGAGATTTACTACGTTATTTGATTCATTATTTACCTTTATTTTCAAGTCTGCCATTTCTTTTAATGTTAGTATTTCTGGTCCACCGAAGTCATCAGCTATTCCTTGAGGACCATCGTCGATTATTTTAATTAAATGAATGGAAAATTCCACCACATCCACACTTTGAAATCTAAGGTTTCCAGGTACAAAATAATTTTTAAAAAAAGGTTTGGATAAAAGTAAATTTTCTACAAAACTATGAAATTGGGTTGCACGTATGATTGTGTGTGGGACAGAACTATTTTTTAACAATTCTTCTGCCTGGTATTTATGCATGTAATATTTCATAGGAATATCTTCAATTCCTACAATGGATGGATAAATGAAATGTTTAATGTGCTGGCACATGTTCAAAAATTCACCAAATCCTGATACATCAATAATCTTTGAATCTTTCCTTGGACTTGTTGCAGCATGAATAATGACATCCACATCGTGTATGGCTGTTTCTAATCCTTCACCCGTCAAAAAATCACTATAAACCCAATCAAAATTTAAGTTGTCAGGTTTTCTTCTTGAGGTTATTTTGACTTCATAGTTCGTATTTTTCAGTTGCTTTACAAAGCTGAACCTAACTGACCCGTTGCACCAGTTACTAGTACCTTCAACTTAATCCCTCCAAGAATCGTCTTTTATCATCAATTTCTAATATTCATTAATATTCGAAAATATTCAAAGAACTATTTTGTAAGGGAAGACACATTCTAGCTAGTAACCCTTTAATAAACCATTTATTTATCTGAAAAAGATTTTATTGACTGGTGGAATTACATATACCAATATATAAATAATAATGTTATATTTTCCATTATTGTGGAAAAATAGGACAGTAGGAAAGTAGAGTTAATTCTATTATGTGGGGGAACAAATATGGGATTCTGGAACACAGTAGGTAAAATTGCATCTACCTTAATGGAAGAAGGAACAAAGAAACAAGCAGAAATGCAAAAAAAAGCAGGTAATCAAATAAGTGATTATGAGAGAAAAGTGACAAAAGCTCAAAATATCCAATCCATCGCTTTATATAAATAAACCTGGACTGTATATGTTAAAAGTTAATTGAAGGGTTATGAAGGTTGGAAGTGCAATGATTGGTGTTCAAAAAAGAATGCAACAATATTACGGTCTGAATCAAAGCTTTGGACTATCACATATCACTGTTAGAAATATAATTTTACATACCCAACTGAAAGAAGGTATATATTTCCTTCTTTTTTTCTAAAAAAGGATTGTTAAGTTTAATTGTAGAAATAATAATCTTAGGTTATTTTTGGGGAGAGATGGGTTTGGTAGATTATTACGGTGAACTTTGCACAAAAGTATATGAAAGTGATAAATCAATTGCAGGTGAAAAGGAATTGGAGTTTTATCTCTCATTTGTTAAGGATAAAACCATGAAAGTGTTAGAACCAATGTGTGGAAATGGGAGAATGCTGATCCCTTTTATGGAAAAGGGTATAGATATTGAGGGATTCGATATTTCAGAAGAAATGCTAAAGGTATGTATGCAAAAAGCGGCGCAATTGAACCTGACGCCAACCGTTTTCTGTGAGAAAATAGAAGACTTTAAATCTGATAAAAAGTTTGATTTGATCTTAATTCCATTTGGTTCGTTTTCTTTACTATCTGATGAGTTAGCTGATCGTGGTCTCGATAATTTGAAAGCAGTGTTAAAGGGTGAGGGAAAAATATTATTAACAACCATTACTAGGTATAACGGGATAGAAGATATACCTGAGTGGGTGGAAACGAACAGGAAACAATTCAACCAGGAGACCATTGTTGAATATAAAAAGGTTCATTTTGATGAGACTAATAATTTGTTGAAAATGCAGTTGAAATATGAGTCATATCAAGGAGAAAAGCTTGAAAAAACAGAAGTCATGTACTTTCCTATGCGACTTTATATTCCAGGGGAATTTGAGAGTATACTTAAAGCCAAAGGATTTCAGAATATTGTAATACATGAAGTAAAGGATGGGTATGGACAGGGAAGTTTATTTCGTGTATTTGAGTGTACAAAATATTAGAACAAAAGGACATTTTCCAAACTTGGAGGATGTCCTTTTTTAGCATAGGATAATAGACCTAGTTATATTGTAGGAAAATTCTGAATTCACATAAAATTTACCATTTATTCACTATCCTCTTACATTCCTAATCTATGATTATCACTGTTATAGAAATCTATTAGGGGAGGAACAAAAACATGAAGTCTCGTATTAAAAAGAAGGCCATTCCATTCATCGCAACCACTGTTCTTGCAACTACCGCTTTTACCACTCAGACCTTATTCAATGAGGGAAGTAATCAAAAGGCGGAAGCACAATCCTTCTCAAAAGAAGAAGTGAAAAAGAAGGACGCCACATGGCTGGCAGGAGATCACCACATACATAGTGAATGGAGTGTAGGCTGGGATAATTCAACAAATCCACCAACGCCTATCCGCGCTGGGGACGCAATTTATCCAACCGTAAAGAATGCAGAAAATGCGAAGAAGTATGGACTTGATTGGATGGTTACAACGGATCACGGTGGTCCTAACCATTCGAAAGTAAATTTAGAACAAGCCTACCCAGAATTATTAAAATCTCGTCAAGCTGTTCCTGAAGTTCTTCAGTTTTACGGAATGGAGTTTGATACACCAGCAGCTGACCATAGCTCCTTAATCATTCCAAAAAGTGATAACGAATCTACAACATTATATGAAATAGAAAGTCAGTTTAATAAACGGTAACCATTCCCTAATGATGGTAGTCGTGATACGGAAGAAACGATGATCCAAGCACTTAACTACATGAAAGGCTTGGACGAGCTTCCAATTGTTATTGCACATCACCCTTCACGTTCAGCAACTGGTATGGGTGTTTGGGGTCAAGATACTCCACAGGAATTCCGTAATTGGAACGATACCGCACCAAATATTGCGATTGGAATGGAAGGTGCTCCAGGTCACCAAGCAACTTCTATTAATAAAGATGGTTCTAATGATCCTAACGGTGCTCGTGGTTCATACGGCAACGTAAACGCACCGACAATGGGTGGATTTGACCAAATGACAGCTAAAGTTGGCGGTTTATGGGATTCTATGCTAGGTGAAGGTAGACATTGGTGGATTACAGCAACATCTGATTCACATGTTAACTGGCGCGATGGCGGCGGCGATTTCTGGCCAGGTGAATATTCGAAAACGTATGTAAAATCTGTGAAAGACTATGAAAATATTATGGAAAACCTACGTAATGGGCATGTATTCGTTACGACTGGGGACCTAATTAGCGAGTTAGACGTAAAAGTTCAAGCAGGAGGAAAATCTCCATTACATGCAGTTGCAAAAGGTAATTCAGCGTCTATCGGTGAAACTCTAACACTATCAGGTAAGAAAAAAGATGTGACTGTAACCATTCGCCTGAAAGATCCGAAGGCAGCAAACGCCAATGGTGATAAGCCAAATGTAAAACGTGTTGACATAATTATGGGTGAAGTAAATGGTAAGGTTGAAGACAAAACCACTGCAGAAAATATAACATCAAAAGTTGTGGAGCGTTTCACAGAAAAGGACTGGAAACAGGACGGCGAATACATCACCATTACCTATACGTTAAAAGATGTAGATAAAGATAGTTATATTCGTTTACGCGGAACAAACACAGACCAATTAGAGCCAGTTGCAGATCCTAGAGGTGAGGATCCATGGACAGATTTATGGTTCTACTCAAACCCTATTTTCATAAAGTCGAGTAAGTAAAGTAACAGAGGCGAGGGGCATAAAAACTCCTCGCTTTCCCTTTTAAAAATACAGAAATGGACGTGGATGATTTTGAAAAAATTATGGTTGCCGTTTTTGCTTTTTTTGCTATTATTTAGTTCTTTATTTCTACCATCAGCATTTGCACATACTAATAACAGTGAAGGCTATTCAAATATAGAAGTAAAAGAGAAATCATTGGATTATGAATTGAAAGTTGATTTGGAAGAGCTAGGCCATGCCCTAGAGAAAGAAACCAATCAAAAGGATTTAATAGATAAAGAGATTGTCCAGACTTATGTCAATTCAAAGCTAAAGCTTTATGCAGATAGTGAAATGATTGAAGGAAATGTGGAAAAAACCGATATCGAAATGATTGAGGATACTCCGTTTGCGGTAATTGATTTATCTTATAATATTGAACATAAACCAGATAAAATAGTGGTTGAATATAATTTGTTCCTTGATGATTCTGACCCAAGCCATGCAAACTTTGCAGCCGTTACATTAGATGGCAAACAACAAGAAAAGATTCTTTCTTTCGAATCAAGGGAATTAGAGATTGGTGAAATCAGTTTCTGGCAGAATATGAAACAATTTATCGTTCTTGGTTTAGTACATATCTTCACAGGATATGACCATATCCTGTTTGTTATCAGTTTGCTTTTTGGTGCAAAAACGATTCGCCACAACCTAGCATTAGTTACTGCCTTTACACTTGCACATAGTATTACGCTTGCTCTTGCGACCTTTGAAATTGTTCTGCTGCCAGCTCGTTTGGTCGAGTCTGCCATTGCACTAAGTATTGTCTACGTAGCACTCATTAATATTTTTAATCCGGACTCCAAACATCAGCCTTGGCTTGCATTTGGTTTCGGACTGATTCATGGATTTGGCTTTGCAGGGATTCTATCAGAAATGAGATTAGACACTGCTCATATGGCTTCGTCTCTTCTATCATTTAATGTTGGTATCGAAATTGGTCAGTTATTAATCGTGTCAATCACGTTCCCAATTATTCTTTGGCTTAAAAAGTTAACTTTCAGGCCAGTAAAATGGGTGATTCCCGGCACTTCAGCAGCGATATTAGCCTTTGGATTAGTATGGTTTGTCCAAAGAGCTTTTTAAAAGGATAAGCACATTATTGGTAGACATTAGAATAGAAGGAGAAGTATGATTAACGAGTACACTAGTGGGGTGCAAAGCTATGAAGGACCTGAGCTAAATATTATTATGATGAGAGGGGATTTGCATATGAAACAAGCTTTACTCGTAATTGATGCACAGCAGGAATTAATAGAAGGAAATGAAAATGAGAGCAGTGTATTTAAAAAAGAGGAACTCTTGAATAATATAAACTTAGTAATTGAAAAGGCGAAAGAATCGGATGCATTAGTGACTTTTGTGAGAGATAAAGATGTGGCTGGCGGTGAAGGATTAGGGTTTCAAGTGCACCAAAAAATTAATATCCCTCCTACCTCAATGATATTTGATAAAAAAGCGACCAATTCATTTTATGGCACAGCATTGCTAGAGCACTTGAAAGACAATGAAATCGAACACCTTGTCATCATGGGATGTCAAACGGAATACTGTATTGATTCAGCAGTGAGAACCGCTACCATCTATGGTTTTGATGTAACGTTAGTAGATGATGGTCATTCTACAAAAGATTCATCCATTCTAACTGCTGAACAAATCATAGCTCATCATAATAAAACATTGCATGGGCATTATAATGTCGACAACTTTGCAGTTGTTCGAAAAAGTGAAGAAGACTTGTTTCAACCTATTCATAATAACTACAGATAAAAACGACAGTCCTGTCGCAATATGGTAAAATAAACCAACAAGTTGTAAGTAGATTTGTTGGTTTATTTTGTTGTATGGACATTTTAATTGTATTGAAATTTGGAGGACTGGTCATGACCATAAATTTAGATGAAATAGTTTCAAATATTCAAAGGAAGGTTGATTTCTCAGGTTCGGTATTTGTTGAAGATAAGGAAAAGGTATTAGTAGATAAAAGCTTTGGTTACGCGAACCGTTCAGATTATTTAGGAAATAATTCCGCTACCCGTTTTGGAATAGCATCTGGTTGTAAACTCTTCACGGCCATAGCAATTTGTCAACTTGTACAAGAGGGGAAAATCTCTTTTGATTCTAAATTGATCGATTGTCTTAATATTGATTTTAAACATTTTGATAATCATGTGACTGTCCATCATTTACTAACACATACTTCGGGAATACCCGATTATTTTGATGAGGATGTAATGGATAACTTTGAGGAGCTTTGGATTAAAAATCCTATGTATCATATAAGAAAGTTAAAAGACTTCTTACCAATGTTTCAAAATAATCCAATGAAGTCCCAAGTGGGAGAATCGTTTCACTATAATAATGCTGGTTATATTTTATTAGGATTAATTGTGGAACAGGTTAGTAAACTCGAATTCTCTGATTATGTTCAAAAACACATTTTCAATAAAGCTGATATGACGCAGTCTGGATATTTTTCATTTGACTCCCTTCCGCCAAATACAGCTTTAGGCTATATTGTTAATCCTGATGGAACTTGGAAAACAAACATTTATTCTTTACCTGTAAAAGGTGGGTCCGATGGCGGTGCATTTGTAACAGCTAATGATATGGCTAAACTTTGGAACGCACTTTTAAATCACCAGCTTTTAAATGAAACTTATACAAAAAAGCTCTTAACATTACATACACAAGTCAATGAAACTAGTTTCTATGGATATGGTATTTGGATAAAGAAAAAAACAGATAACAATATCTTAAAATACCATGTTATGGGATATGATCCTGGTGTGAGCTTTCATTCTTCTTATTATCCTGATTTATTAATTAAGGTTGTTGTTTGCTCCAATAAGTCGGATGGAGCATTTGAAATAATGAGTGCTATTGAACAGGAATTAACAATTGCAAACACCTTGTAATATATACAATTAGAAGTACTCAAATTAGCATACTTCCTTTTAATAAACAATCCACCTGATGGGAAGAACTCCAAATCTCCCATATTGAGCTGGAGTTCCTTCTTCTTGACACTGGGCACCACCACCATTTACTAACAATACTTCCCTTGAATTAATAGATTGCTAATTAATTATAGCTCCCTTAGGAGAGGATTAGGCATACATTTAAGAGGAATAGGATATTAGTTGCTTTTTTATTTGTGAGACAATAAGTAGGATTAGCGAATCCACCTAAAGCATGGTATTTATCATGGCTATATAGGAATCCAACTTGGAGGAGAAAAATGGTATGAAACGTCTATTATTTCATTCCCTTGCATTGATGATTCTAATTCTTACCGCTTGCAACAGCATTAATAACACAGATGGAGTTTCCCAACAGGAGCCATCAGTTGAAAGTTCCGAGCAGGCGTCTTCTGCGGCTGGCACTAGCATAGTCAAAGTTTCCCGAAAAATACGATAAGGGTGTACTCTACACGACTGTGACTCGTGGGAATACTTACGAAGAGCTGTACACCAGTCGTGAAGCAATCGAAGCCGTACAGAACGGGGAGCCAATCCCCAGCGGCACCGTTATCACCCTTGAAATTTATGAGGATGAAGAACTTGACCGAATCTTTGTGATGGAAAAGCGAAATGGCTGGGCTGAACAAAACCCGTCTGAAATACGTAACGGCGATTGGCAATACCAGGAGTTTACTGAAGAGGGGTCTGTGAACGAAGATGCGGACATCGGTCGTTGCTTTTCCTGCCACGCGAATGAGGAACGGGATGACTACGTTAACACACTAGATGAAATGAAGGATTTTGATTTAGATAATTATACTGGCTTTAATGAAGGAAATAATGAATCCAAAATCGCCGGTTTTCCGATTGATAAGTGGGAGGTAAAAGAGGTTGGCAATCATCTGAATGCTCAGAAGGATGAGCATGAGCTAATGGCAGACATGACAATGGAGGAAATGATCCAGAAGGCACTTTTTATGATTCATTTTTATAAGGAGAATCGCTAATGTCTTTCCTGCATAACAACTGAGACTAAACTAGGTTGTAAAAAAATAGAAAGAGGAGAACCTTTTGAATCTAATAATGGTAATCAGACTAGTTATTGATTTTTCTATGACTGTTCTCATGTTAGTCGCAATGGCTTACCATATTACTGGGAATGCAATCCATGAACTGATTGGAGTTTTCCTGCTGGTATTGTTTCTTGTCCACAATATTTTAAACCGGAGATGGTATAAGGCGATTTTTAAGGGTAAGCACAATGTCCGACGTATTCTAAGCTTAGCGGTCAATCTGCTTTTTCTTGTGTCCATAACTGTGGTGATGGTAAGCTCTGTACCTATATCCCAAGACATACTCCCATCTACTCCAATAAACAATGATATGGTTCTGCGACAGATACATGTTCTGACTTCTTACTGGGGATTTATCTTCATGGCTATACATATAGGATTGTCCTGGGGAACGATTCTCAATGCTGCGCGAAAAATGACTGGTATTACAAACCCAAGCATTATCCTGACAATTACGTTGCGCGTCATAGCTGTGTTGATTGTTGTTTATGGTGTCCAGGCATCTTTTGAGAGAGAGATAGTTTCCAAGCTTACTATATATAATCCATTTGGTTGGGGCTTTAATGGGTCCACTTCGGAATTTATATTAGATTATTTATCTATAATGGGTATTTATATCGCTGGTTCACATTATGCTCTGAAAATTGTTCAGAAGCAGGGAAAAGATAGAGCTAACTTAAGTTAATTCTGATACTTAAAACAAGGAGCAGCGGTCTAAATACACTGCTTCTTGTTTTATTCACGCGTTTATCCTTTGGTCATAGGATTCTTTCAGACGTTTTATATCCTCTTTAGGTGGTAAACCAAATAACCGCGAATATTCACGGCTGAATTGCGATGGACTTTCATAACCTACCCGGAATGCAACATCTGCAGCACCTGCTGCCTCAGTTAATAACAAATGCCGAGCTTCCTGTAGTCTCAGTTGTTTTTGGAACTGTATGGGGCTCATTGCGGTAACCTCTTTAAAAAGTCTATGAAGAGATGAAACACCCATATTGGCTATTTCCGCAAGTTCCTCCACCCGAATAGCCCGATCATAATTATTCATGATATGTTCGATTGCGTCACTGATCTGATAGGCAGAACTTCCTTCTACTGCAATTTGCCCCAGTACAGCACCGTGTCGCCCTTGTAGAACCCTATAGATGATTTCCTTTTTGATAAGAGGAGCAAGTATTGGGATATCTTCAGGATTGTCAAGTAAGCGAACAAATCTGGCTACCGCGTCCAACAGAGGTAACTCTATCAGGTTGACATACATCCCTCTCTTTGTATTTTCTTTTTTACTCACACCAATTTGAAAATCCCCTAAAACTTCTAAAATTTCATTAGGTGTAAACTCAATCTTAAGAGCTAGATAGGGGACCTCGGAAGAAGCCTCTGTTACTTGCCCGATAATTGGCAAGTTAACAGACGTAACAAGATAATCGGCAGGTCCGTACCTAAAGAGTTCCTGTGATAGCAGGACCTCCTTCATACCCTGAACGACGATGCACAAGGAAGGTTTATGAACACCGTAAAATGGTCCGGCTGCATCAGAGAAATGAGAGAAAAATAAGGACGGAATAACAGTCCCGTGACCCCCGTCCTGACCTGTATGATACTTAATGAGTTTGGCAAGTTCAGCCTGGTATTTATGTATTTGTTCAGACATATTGACCTCCTTGTTCTTTTCTTATATCTCAATTGTAATGCACTTTACTATGTTGCGAAAGTATGGTGAGAGGAATAGGCAATGATTTGATAGGAATTGGATATCAGTCGCATTATCACTTGTTGCATAATAATAAAGTACTATTACTGGCAAAGTGAATGATTCACAAGAATGTGAACAAGCGGTTTACGATGCTCTTATGGCAGGCTATCGTCTGATTGATACAGCTGCCTCTTATCTAAATGAAGAAGCGGTGGGCAGAGCCATTAAGCGTAGTGATGTACCAAGAGAGGAATTGTTCATTACAACAAAACTTTGGGTTCAGGATGCCGGTTATGAGAGCACAAAGATAGCATTCAGCATTCGCAAAATCACTGGATAGACTGCAATTGGATTATTTGGACTTGTATTTAATACATCAGCCATTTGGTGATGTTCACGGTTCTTGGCGTGCCATGGAGGAATTGTATCGCGAAGGTAAAATCAAGGCAATCGGGGTGAGTAACTTCCACCCAGACCGTTTGATCGATTTAATCATTCATAATGAAGTCATTCCTGCTGTTAACCAGGTTGAAACTCATCCTTTCAATCAGCAAATTGAAAGTGCGCAATTCATGAAAGAGAATAATGTACAAATACAATCTTGGGGACCTTTTGCTGAAGGTAAAAATAATATCTTCCAGAATGACGTGTTAGTTTCAATTGCGGAAAAGCATAATAAATCTGTTGCACAAGTGATTTTACGTTGGCTGACACAAAGAGGAGTTGTTTCTATTCCGAAATCAGTTCGTCAGGAAAGAATCATCGAAAACTTCAATATCTTTGACTTCGAGTTAAGCCAAGAAGGCATGGAAAAGATTTATACGTTAGACACGGAACAGAGCTTGTTCTTTTCGCACAGAGATCCTGAAATGGTGAAATGGATTGGTACAAGGAAACTCGATATTTAATTACACAATAAAGCTGTCCCAATTTTATATTGATGCATCTTTCTTTATTGTGAATCATTGTACGTAAGCTAGTGGGTAACTTAATACAAAAGGACTTGATAGAACTTCATTCTTAACACGGTCAAATTCTGTTCATTTAATAATTGATAGTGTTTTCTATCTGGTTATAATCGGAAATGGTTATCAATGTTTTGGAAAGTGAGGACAAATCAAATGGAATATGTGAAACTTGGAAATACGGGTTTGGACGTATCTCGGCTTTGCCTTGGTTGTATGGGGTTTGGTGTTGCGGAACGATGGGTCCATCCATGGGTAATTGATGAAGAGAGCAGCCGTCCAATTATAAAAAAAGCATTTGAGTTAGGAATTAATTTTTTTGACACAGCGAATGTATATGCAGATGGAACAAGCGAAGAAATTGTTGGAAGAGCTCTAAAGGATTTTGCCAATCGGGATGAAATTGTCCTTGCAACCAAAGTTTATTTCCCTATGCATGAAGGTCCAAATGGTAAAGGTCTTTCTCGAAAGCATATTATGAGTGAAATTGACAAGAGTCTTAAACGACTCGGAACAGATTATGTTGATCTGTATCAAATTCACCGCTGGGATAATAACACTCCTATCGAAGAGACAATGGAAGCATTGCATGATGTTGTGAAGGCAGGCAAGGTAAGATACATTGGTGCGTCTGCTATGTTTGCATGGCAGTTTCTAAAAGCGAACCATGTTGCAGAAAAAAATGGGTGGACCCGGTTTGTATCGATGCAAAATCATTTAAACCTTTTGTATCGTGAAGAGGAACGTGAAATGCTGCCGTTATGTAAGGAAGAAAAAATTGGTGTGATTCCCTATAGCCCGCTTGCTTCTGGGAGACTAACGCGAGATTGGTCGGAAGCAACGTATCGTTCCGAAACTGACCAAGTTCAGAGGTCTAAATACGATGCTACTGCTGATACGGACAGATTAATCGCAAAGCAGGTTGCGGAAATAGCCGAAAAACGTGGTGTACCTCGCGCTCAAATTGCACTTGCTTGGTTGTTGCAAAAGGAACCGGTAACAGCACCTATTATAGGAGCTACAAAAATATCACATCTTGAAGATGCCGTACCAGCACTTTCAATTAAGTTAACACCTGAAGAAATAGCATCACTAGAGGAACCATACGTACCGCACCCAGTAGTTGGCCCCATAGTTTAAGTCAACTTAATTTATACAAATAGGTTGTGGAAAGAACAAAAAAAGGACCGAGCAAATTAAGGGAGTCACTACCTTTCATTTGCCCGGTTCTAATACTAACCTTTTAAGTAATACGTTATTTCCTAATCTTATTTTGAGTTATTAATGTATTTTTTAAAATTATCTAAAATGGCCTGCCAGCCGGCTTCTTGCATCTCAATAGGATTGATGTTTTCAGCATCAAAAGTTTCAATTACCTTTGTTTCGTCTCCTTGACGAATAAAATTGATTGTAACTTTTCTTCCATCTTCTAAGGTATAAGCAATACCCTCATTTAATCTTACATCATCATAAACCCCACCAAAATCGAATCCAAAACTCCCATCTTTAGCTTCCATTCTTGAAAGAAATTTCCCGCCAACTTGCAAATCATTCTCAGCAATTGGGGTGTGCCAGTCTTCTGAAGCCGAGTTCCATTTTGTAATATGAGTTGGCTCTGTCCAATATTCCCAGACCTTTTCTACTGGTGCTTGGACCGTTGTTTCTACAGTTATTTTTTTTGATGTTTCCATTTCACTTTCCGCCTCTCTTAATACCAATATTTTTTATGCGATTTCTCTACAAAGAAGTCTGATAATATTGTAATTGAATTTAAAAGATTGTGCTATTCTAGTATGTTCAAAATCACTGATTTTTTGCGTTGAATGAGGCAAGAATCTATTTTCACGACGGTAGAACTTTCTTTAAATGAAAGGACCTTTAGAAAATTTCACAACGGAAATAGAACTTAAATGAAAAAAACAAAAGTCGACAAATTATGGTAATTTTAAAGTATAATGTGTAATGTAATAAATACAAAAGTAAAATGTTTGTAGAAAAGTCGAATACATAATGAACATGATTATGGCAGGATTCAGAAATCGAAGAGATGCGGAAGGAAAAGAAAATGAGTATAATAAAGGATTTTTTACTACAGCTTACCTTTATGTTAATTCCCATATTTACTTACTACACATTCATTACTGAAAGGGTTGAGGATGCTAAAAATAGAAAAGTAATAATGACCATTTTATGGGGATTATCTATAATAGCTTGCATGTCCTTTCCTGTGGTTTTTGGTCAAGATGCTCGTCTAGAGTTAAGAGTTATTCCTCTAATATTTGGTACGTTATATGGCGGATTTTGGCCAGGAGTCTTCCTATCAGCCCTTATCATCCTTTATCGGATTTCTTTTGGAATCGATATAGGTTTTTATAATACAGTTATTGTCTTAATGTTATCTCTGCCTTTAATAGTGTATTTTCAAAAATCGTTTGCAAGTTCGAAACAAGATATGAGGGTTAAAATTGCTGTGTGTCTTTCTTTTTCCTATTGTCTAATCGGTTTAACGTTTTTAGGAATTCTTAGAGGTTTTTCGAAAGAGTATCTTACAGTTCCGATTATTCATCTTATTTTTGCAACGGTTGTGACTTGGTGTTTCGCTATGTTAATTGAAGCTATCAGGGAGGTACACCAGCTGCGTTTGGAAATGCAAAAATCAGAGAAATTACGAGTTATAGGTGAGTTAACGAGTGTTTTCGCTCATGAGATTAGAAATCCGATGCAAGCGACTCGTGGCTTTCTGCAACTTCTGAACGAGCCTGATTTGCCAGAGAAAAAGAAGGAATATATCCAAATATCCCTTGAAGAACTAGACCGTGCAAATGAAATTATTAATGATTTTTTATCTTTTGGAAAACCATCTATTCATGATAAGGAAAGAATCAGCATAGGTTATCAGATACAACGTGTAGTAAATATTATTCAAAGCTACACCTTGAATTGTAATGTTGAGATTAAAACTGATATTCGAGATAACTGTTGGATTTATGCAAATCCTCAAAAATTGAACCAGTCTTTAATTAATATTTTGAAGAATGCGATAGAATCTATGCCGAATGGTGGAATGGTTTGGATTACATGTACTTCAACGGATGACGGATATATAAAAATTGTCATTAAGGATCAAGGAATTGGTATGACAAAAAAGCAAATTGATATGCTAGGATCTCCGTATTATTCCTTAAAAGAAAGTGGGACAGGACTGGGAATGATGGTGAGTTTTCAAATTATCCGTTCTTTCAAGGGTAAAATACAAGTAAATAGTGAAAAAGGTATTGGGACAAAATTTATTATTCTTTTACCCCAGATAACCTAAAGAATAGCTCAGTTAAGTGAACTGGGCTTTTATTGATTTGTTTCAGGATTAGAAAGATTAATTTTGCAGGAGATCTGTAAATAATAAGAGAGTGACACGATAATTAAGGAGGACTAGGATGCAACCTGATCCACAAGCTAAAAAGAATATAGGATCTATTATGAAGCCAGACTTTGCCGGAACTGACGCACAAAAGGTAAAACAACAAATCCAAAAAGATGTCAGCCAGGGACAAGGTGCAATGACTTCCCGAGAGGCAGGAGCTATGCAAGATTAATAAAACACGCTGAGTGGTTTACTTTCTGCTTCCAACAAAATTACGACCTAAGAAAAGTTAACCCGGCTTTTCTTAGGTCGTTTACTATTTATCACAGATTTGTATATATCGCGTAATTTTGTGTAGATATCTTGAACAAGTGTGTAGAAATATCAAATAAAGAAAGCAGCTGCAAGATAGAAAACGATTGAAATGACCCCTCCAATGACAGAAACCTTCAATTTATATCGTGCATACTCAACTATCGGCAGGTCCATAATGGAAGCGGTCGTAATGGTGGTATCTCCTAAAGGTGAGGCCAATGCCCCAAAGGCTCCACTGGCAAATACAGCACCTACAGTTAACGGGATGGAGGCACCAGTCGAGACCGCCAAACTAACACCCAATGGCATAAATAATCCCCATGTTCCCCACGAGGAACCAATAAAATAGCCCACAACAGACCCGAGCAGGAAGATTGTAGCTGGAGTTAACCAAGCTGGTAGGAATGCACCTAAGGTTGAACTAATAAAGGTAGAAAAACCCAGGTCCTCGGCTGAAAGGGTTAATGACCATATTAACACGAGCAGACTAATAGCCTCCATCATCTGATTCCCGCCATCATAAAAATGGTACAATAGCTCACTAAGATGTTGCCGTCTAATAATATAAAAAATGAATGAGAGGATAAGAGTGATAAAAACGGCTAATAGCATGACAAAGGTGGCATCTGCGATAGAAAAGGCATCGAATACGGTTTTAGCACCTTTACTTTTACCGTCCTGCCATAATAAGAACAAAGATAAACCTAACAGCAAAAAGACTGGCACAATTAAGTTCCACGGCTGAGCTTTTACCATCGAAAGTTCTTTTTTAATGCCAATCCGGTGAAATTCATGCTCTTCTTCTTCCATCTGCTCTTGAACACCTTTTACATTTGAATCCTTTTTACTAGGAATCCAAAAGGTTTGGATTAATCCAATGATTAGCGTGGAAATGGCAAAGAAATTAAACAGAATACTTAATAAGAATACCTCATAGGGCGACATTCCAAAATTCAAATCCCGGATACTGCCTTCCACTAAAGAAACCATGAACCCAACAAATGCAGTCGCGACTGGTAAGAGGACAATGACTGACTCAGTTGAAATGTCCATCGTCAGTCCGACTTTCTGCTTCGAGACATTCATTTTTTTCGCAAGCGATTTGACGACAGGTCCAATCATCATGATTCGAAACATCGGCATCATAAAGGTAAAAGGGAGGGTAAGCCAAATCAATCCAAGCAGCCCGCGTTCATTCTTTATCTTCGTCCCAACCCATTCTGAAAAACCTTTAATCCCTCCAGAAATGTTCATCATCCCCACAAGACCGCCAAATAAATAAAGGAATCCAATGATTTTTATGTTGGTTTCATCCGACAAAGTGGTCACCATATAAGTAACACTTTGAATGGTTCCATCTAATATATCCGAAGTAAATATCAAGGAGCCTACGAGAAGACCCACCACAAGACCAGGTAAGATATTTTTCAGCCAAATCGACATGGCTATTACAATTAGAAAGGGTACAAGAGAAAGCCAAGTATGTTCCAATGATATTCCTCCTATTACGGAATATCATTATTGTTTGAACTACTTCTAATAAATAATCATTAAAATACGAATTGATATTATTAAGTATATAATCTATTATATATATAAATCATATATAATATAGACTATAACTAATAGGGGGTAACCATGGATGTAATTGATGTTAAAAATATCCTTTGGAGCTATACCAGGCAAATAAATGAAAGAACAAGTAATTTAATTATCACTCTATGTGACCACCATGGGATTACCACATTGCAGGGGAGAATACTTTTAGAAATAGAGCAGCATGGTTCGCACACAATCGGCACCTTAGCCAGCCGCTTACATATAGCCGGAACCAATATTTCAACGATGTGCAAAAAACTCGAAGGTAAAGGCCATATTGTACGTGTAAGAGATGAAGGTGATGAGAGAGTGGTAAAAGTCGCTCTGTCAGAAAAGGGAAAAACTGTAGTAGATGAAATCAATCAAGAATTAATCGAGAAAATTTCAAATTCCATTCAAGGGGAAACAGAGCAATCGTTACACGAAATCATCAATGGTCTCAAAAAATTAAATACATTACTGGAAAAATTGAGCAGTGACTAAATGGTAATGAAGAAATGCATAATGAAAATACAGTGTGAAAATTAAAGGAGAAATGAAAATGTGGGAAGGAATTGTTTCGACATATACCTCAATGCTAGATTGGCATATGTGGGCGGAAGTGTTATCCTCACCAAAAGCTTGGGGGTTAATCCTTTCATTAGCCGTACTTGAATGTATATTGTCCGCGGATAATGCATTGGTATTGTCTGCATTTGTTAAGCCACTACCTAAAGAGCAGCAAAAGAAAGCCCTAGTATATGGACTTTGGGGAGCTTATCTATTCCGATTTATCTTCATCGGCTTGGGAACGTTTTTAATTAAATTATGGTGGATTAAATTAATTGGAGCTCTATACTTGTTGTGGCTTGCGGTTATATTCTTTAAAGACAAGCTACTGCACAAAGAGGCAGGAGAAGGGGAAGGACAAGTTCAACCAAAAGGCTGGTTAGTGAAAACATTTGGGTTCTTCTGGGCAACCGTTATCTCAGTAGAGCTTATGGACTTAGCCTTTTCGGTGGATAGTATCTTAACAGCACTCGCTGTATCTGAAGAAGTTTGGGTCATCTTACTTGGCGGGATGATTGGGATTCTACTCATGAGGGGTGTGGCAACCTTTTTCATTGCCTTAATGGACAGGGTGCCTGAGCTCGAAACAACTGCCTACATTTTGATCACCTTTATTGCAATTAAAATGGGATTAACGCTGGTGGATATTCACATTGCAAATGAAATTTTTATCGGTTTCTTGGTTTTATCATTTGTTGTGACATTCATTATCCACTATATTCGCAAATCGAGAGCAGAAAAATACTCTCATTAAAGATAAAGTTGTCAACGGAAAAATGCTGCAGCTAATTTTTACGAGAAAAGACATATGATATGTGTTATCTAAGGGTTACCTATAAAGGATTATTGAACGGAGCTTGGTATTTCAAGCTCTTTTTTTTGCTCCTAAAGAGGGTGTTAGTATTGGTGGTAATAAATCTTTAATAATATTTTTGTGAAAAGTGACATAAATGTTCCACTGTTTCGACTAATTTATGAGTATAAAAAATTGGGGGAAAAATGGAGTTGACCAGCGGATGAATAGCAACATAATTTCTGAGTGGTATTACTTGTATAACAAAGATATATACCATTTTTTAGTATATTACATTGGGTCAAGTGACGTAGAAGATCTGGTGCAGGATGTTTTTATCCGAGCTATTAAAGGTTTTGATACTTATCAGCATAAAGCAAGTCCTAAAACCTGGCTAATTTCAATTGCACGTCATGTGGGGATAGATGAAATAAGAAAAAGGAAGCGTGTAAGGATGAAACAAATGATTTGGTTCCGAGATGAGCAAAGTGATATGGAGACACCGGAGAAGATTCTCCAACTCAATGAAAATAACAAAATGCTTTATCAGGCAATACAATCACTAAAAGCAAATTATCGAGATGTGATCATCCTTAGAGGCATTAAAGAACTTTCTGTTTCTGAAACGGCCTCCATACTAAATTGGAATGAAAATAAGGTTCGATCTACCTACCATCGTGCGTTAAAATCACTTCAAAAAAGTACAGGAGGATTTTCTCATGAAAAAGAATGAGAGGTTTGATGATTTAGAGAAAAAAATTCGATCGTTACCAGAACCTGATTACGATAAAAAGTTTACGAAAGAAACCCAAGATATCATACATGAAAATCTAATACAATTTGCAAGTTCATATGATAAGAAGAAAAAAAGAATGGTAATAATGAAAAAGATTTCATTAGGTTTAGCAGGTATTGCTGCATTCGTGCTATTCGCTATTCTTACGCTTCCGATAGTAGGTCTCGATTTAAATCAACAAGGGCAACAAGGTACAGGAGAAACTACAGTAGATATAAACAATGATAAAGAGGATATAGATAATGAAACGGTAGAAAACCTTTATGAAAATGCAGAATATGGATTTACTTTTACGTTACCAAAAAGTTGGGAGGGCTATCAGATTGTATCGGATTCTTGGGAAGGTATAACTACAGATCAACAACAAATGGAAAGTGGTCCAATCCTATTAATAAGACATCCTGAATGGACGGAGTCTAAACCAAGACAAGATATTCCGATTATGATTTTTTCTCTTGAACAATGGTCCTCACTTGAAAAGGGGGAATTTCATATTGGTGCTGCACCGGTTGGTCCAACAATGCTGGGCCAAAATAATGAATATGTTTTCGCACTTCCAGCAAGATATAACTTTGCTTTTCTAGAGGGGTATGAAGAAGTAGAAACTATTTTAGAAAACAATCCACTTCAACCGAAAAATGTGGAGAAAGATACATCCAAAAAGGATTAATGAATAAAGTAAGGAATATTCAAACAAATAAATTGGTAAAAACAATTCACCAAACTTAAAATCAAAGGAGCGTTCCTGCATAAAGCAGGAACGCTCCTTTGATTTTAAGGGGAAATATTGAATTAAACCATCCAATTACAGCTTTCAATTGATTGTACAAATTATGTATTTGTTGGTAAAAAACATTCTCATAAAGTTTAACATGAGGATACTTCCTGTTAATGTAAATTTAAAGTGTAATAATCCTAGTATAAAAAAAATAGTGTGATATAATTACATATGTTTTTTAAGAGCGTGTTTAACAACTTCGATAATACTGAAATAAGGTGAAAAAAGATATGGAACGTGAACATACAAAAGGAATTTACTATACGGCCGGTGCATATATATTTTGGGGAGTTTTACCTATCTATTGGAAATTTATAGATCAAGTTACAGCGCTTGAAATTTTGGCTCATCGAGTCATTTGGTCGTTTATTTTCGTATTACTGATAGTAGGCATTTTGAAGCGAAAACTATTAAAAAACTTTTTTCAAGTTCAAATGAGGCAGAAGAAAACATGGTTTGGACTGTTCCTTGCTTCTCTATTAATTAGTATTAACTGGTTCGTTTATATATTTGCAGTGAATACAAACCACATCGTGGAGGCAAGTTTAGGCTACTTTATCAACCCGCTTGTCGCTGTATTGTTAGGGGTTTTTGTCTTAGGTGAAAAGATGAATAGGTGGCAGGCAGTCTCATTTGCGGTAGCCGGAATCGGTGTAGTCTATATGACGCTGTCGCTTGGAACTTTCCCATGGATTGCTATAATATTAGCTATATCCTTTGGTTTTTATGGGCTGTCAAAAAAACTAATAAAAGTAGATTCCATTTTAGGCTTGTTACTGGAAACATTGTTTATAGTACCGTTTGCTTTATTGTTTTTAGCTTATTTAGGTATAAATGGTCAGCATAGCTTTGCGACAGGGTCTCTTAAAGTTGATTTATTATTACTAGGATCAGGAATCGCTACAGCCTTGCCGCTATTATGGTTTGGTATCGGGGCACAAAAGATTCCACTTTACCTCGTGGGCTTCCTACAATATTTTGCTCCGACTATTAGTTTACTACTTGGAGTACTTATATATGGGGAGTCATTTACGAAGGACCATGCTGTTACTTTTTCATGCATCTGGATTGCTTTAGTAATCTTTAGTATTTCCAATATTCGTCAGATGGTAAAAAAGAGAAAAGTGTCAACAGTATCCGCAACTACAAAGAGCGCTTAAAAAGGTGACCCATGGGTCGCCTTTTTTTATTATGTGCCCAGCATCAAACTGTTTACCTCTCTGAACATCTGTCCTTTTTTCTTAACACATGTACATCCGTACAGTGTGTCATTTTCTTTTTCAAAGCCATTTAACAACATGGGTAATTTGGTATGTTTCTTGCATTTCATTTTGTAGAGCCCAATTCCCAAACTAAGAATGGAAGTGATTCCAAAGGGTGGAAATAGCAAGAGAGTTCTTATTCCGCAATATGTCAGGAGCGGTGTGGAGGTGAGTAGAAAAATAGGAATGAGTTTTGTGTACAAATATTTCTTTAGGGGTGAAGAATGAGTGAGTGAAATTTCAATCTTAAATCGTGTGGCAATTGGTGATATTGTTCGAAGGACAGCTGCTAAAAATCCTAATAAAACAGCGGTTATTTCTGGTGACAGAAGAATTACCTATAAAGAGTTTAATAACGATTGCAACCGCTTTGCCCACTACTTGTTAGACCTTGGATTGGAAAAAGGAGAGAGTGTAGCTACCATCTGTGGAAATTCTTGGCAGTTCTTAGTAGCAATTTTTGGGATTGCGAAGACCGGTCTAGTTTGGGTTCCGATTAATCCTGGTGTTTCCTTTAATGAAAAGGCCTATATTCTTTCAGAAGTTCAGGCGAAGGTACTGCTTTGTGATGAGATGTTTTTACAGGGTAAAAAAGAAGAATTATTAAGCATTTGTCCTGAATTAATCGTGATTGGAAATGGTGCGCTGGAGGCCGAAAAATTTGAAAATAAACTTCACTCCAAACAAACATTAGAACCAGAAGTAAAAGTAGCTGACCGAGATATTGCACAGATCATGTTTACGAGTGGCACCACCGGAACACCTAAAGGAGTGCTGATTAACCATCAAGCGGTGTTCATTGCCAGTCTTGCCAATATTATTGAAGCCGGAATGGTGAAGGATGACATTGCAACACTCATGATGCCTGCTTTCCATTGTGCACAGCATACGCTCGTGGCCTCCTTCTTCCATCTCGGTGCTACGGTTGCCATTATTCAAGGGTTCGAACCGGAAGCATTTATGAAAACGGTGGAAAGAGAAAAGATTACCTGGATGTTTGGTTTGCCGATGATGTATAGAGCGTTTCTTTATCATCCTTCCTTTAAAAAATATAATCTATCAAGTTTGCGCTATTGTTTATATGCAATGGCTCCAATGGACCGGAAAACGCTAGAAAAAGGAATAAATGAACTTGGCTGTGAATTTGCACTTGGCTCGGGGCAAACCGAAATGTACCCGGCAACCTGTGTTTTCAAACCAGAGGATCAATTAAGGAAGTCTGGTCCCTATTGGGGAACGCCGTCATTGATTACGGATGTCGCCATTATGGATGAAAACGGGAATCTGCTTGGCAAAGGGGAAGTCGGTGAAATCGTTCATCGCGGCCCGAATGTCATGGTTGGATATCTCAATAATTTAGAAGAAACGAATCGCGCAAGACAACATGGCTGGCACCATACAGGGGATTTAGGATACCTTGATGAGGATGGGCTAATCGTGTTTGTCGACAGAAAGAAGGACATGATTAAGACAGGTGGGGAAAATGTTGCTTCCATTCAAATAGAGCAGGTCCTGTTGTCCTATAACAAAGTGTTAAATGCTGTTGCAGTTGGACTTCCACATGAGCGCTGGATTGAGGCGGTAACGGCCTTTGTTGTCCTAAAGCCAGGAGAGGAAGCCACGAAGGAAGACATTCTTGCATACTGCAAAGAACATCTTGGTTCATTCCAAGTGCCAAAAGAATTGTTAATTGTAACTGAACTTCCAATGACCACCACTGGTAAAATTCAAAAGCACGTCCTAAGAGAAAAATACCAAAGTTTATATTCTAATAATCCGGTTTAAAGATTACTTTTTCTTAAAAAATTGGGAGGTGTTAGAGTTTGCTTGATTGGATTGTTCATAGAGCCTTAACAAGAGCTGTATCTCAATATCCTAATAAGCCATTTTTAATCTGTGAGAACAAAAAAGTTACCTTTGAGGAGCTAGATGAAATTACAGATGTGCTGGCGTCTGCACTGTTGGAAGAAGGATTTAGGAGAGGAGACAACCTTGCGATCCTGGCTTTGAACCAGTTAGAGTGGCTTTACAGCTATTTTGCGGCAGCGAAAATTGGTGTCGGGGTTGTTGCCTTAAATCCTCGCTATCGTGAGACAGAATTAGAATATATGCTGAACAATTCAAAAGCGAAGGGAATTGTTTCCCTTTCAGAGTATCAGGGATTTGATTTTTCTGGATTTTTCCAACGTTTTCGTGATAAAGTCCCTAACCTGGAAAAGTATATTTTTATTAAAAAAGGTTTTGAGGGTAGTCTGCAGTTAGATGATCTATTAAAGTATGAAGGTAATAAAAACAGTCTGGATCAATATAAGCTAGATGTCAAAGAAGATGATACGGCAATCGTCATTTATACATCTGGTACAACTGGAAAGCCAAAAGGTACCTTGATTACAAATCGAAGTATTCTAGAGTCTGCAATGGCCCAGGCTGACCACTTATCCCTTGGGGAAAATGACTGTACCGTAGGTAGTCTGCCACTTAATCATGTCGGCGGAATTACCTGTGCCGTTCATGCGCTATTGGTGAAGTTTGGCAGCATTGTATTAGTACCGGAATTTATACCAGAAATGGTACTGCAAGTTATCGACCGAGTAAAACCAACTATGTTTGGCGGAGTCCCAACTATGTATCTCATGCTGTGCAATCATAAAGATATCGATAAATATGACCTGAGTTCTATAAAAATAGGGATTGTTGGTGGTTCCAATGTCGACCGCAGTCAGTGTGAGTTGATTGATAGACACTTCCCGAATGCTAGAATCGTAAATTTATATGGTCTTAGTGAAACATCTGGTGCGTGTATTATGACGAGGCTGACAGATTCTGTTGAAAGAGTTCAGGAAAGCATTGGTGTTCCAATAGGTGATTTTAAGATGAAAATTGTCGATAGTGAACAAAAGGAGCTTCCGCACGGTGAAGTCGGTGAACTGGCTGTTAAAGGGAATTGCAGGGCCAAAGGATATTTTGGACTTGAGGAAGAAACGAAATTAACCTTTTCACATGACGGCTGGCTGTACACCGGTGATATGGGGTATCTAGACCATGAGGGGTATTTGTTTTTGAAAGGCCGTAAGAAGGAGATGTATATCCAGGGTGGATATAATGTGTATCCTGTCGAGGTTGAAAGCATTCTTATGTCGCACCCGAAGGTTTCCTTTGCTGCAGGAATTGGGGTGCCCGATCTATTCCTAGGCGAAGTGGGTCTGTACTATATTATTCCAAAAGAGGGTGCAGTGATTTCAGAAGAAGAAGTGAAAGTGTTCTCCAAACAGCATTTAGCGGATTATAAAGTACCGAAGCTAATAATATTTACAAAGAATCTCCCTCAGACACCAGCGGGGAAGATACAAAAATCTGCTTTAAAGGAGCAATATTTAAAACAGCTGCCAGCTAAATAGATAAAAAACAACCATATGGGGCATATTCCCATATGGTTGTTAGCTTTAAGAGGAAGAGAATTTAACCTCTAATTCTTCCATAATATGATACTTCTTTATTTTTTGATAAAGAGTGGTCCTGCTAATTCCCAGTAATTCTGCCGTTTTGGAGCGGTTTCCCTGGCAGGCAAGTAATGCCTGCAAGACCACCTGTTTTTCAGTATGGTTAATCGATTGTTTGCGGTTAATTACAGTAGTGGGCTCTGCTATTTTAGGCGGAATAGAAACGGGTGCTTGAAGTAAGTTCAGTTCCCTCGGCAGGTGCTCCATTTCAATCCAGTGCGTCTGACTAAAATGAAACGCACGTTCCAAAACATTTTCTAATTGTCTAATATTACCTGGCCAATGGTACTGTTGGAAGCTTCGAAGCACTTGCGGTGCAACACCAATGATATTTTTATTGGTTTTCTTATTAACTTTTTGAATAAAATGATTGCACAGTAATGGAATATCATCAAGCCGCTCTCTCAACGGGGGAATGTGTAATTGAATCACGTGAATACGGTAATAGAGATCCTCCCTGAATTTTCCTTGGTTTACCAGCTGTATTAAATCTTTATTGGTTGCCGAAATAATTCGTACATTTACTTTTGTGGTTTTAGTAGCACCAATTCTTTCAAACTCTTGTTCTTGCAGAACTCGTAATAGTTTAACCTGTAAGGAAGCTGGCATATCACCGATTTCATCGAGGAAGAGTGTTCCATTATTGGCTAATTCAAATTTCCCTGGTTTCCCTCCTTTTTTCGCCCCCGTAAACGCTCCATCCGCATAACCGAAGAATTCGGATTCTAATAATTCTTCCGGAATCGCGCCGCAATTGACTTTAATAAAAGCTCCCTCCCGACCCGATTCATTATGGATGCCTTCGGCAAAAAGCTCTTTACCGGTGCCGCTTTCACCTGTAATGATGACATTGGAAAAAGATTTAGCGGCAATGACCGCATCCTGTTTGAATTTTTCCATTTGAGGATTTTGAGAAATGACATGAGCAAAAGGATGGGTATCTTTCGAAATCCTATATAATTCTCCGCGATAGTAAGAAATCTCACTTTCTAATTTATCCATATGTAGGAGGATATCCTTCCAAGCATCCAGCTGGCGGAAAATGATTTTGATAATCGCACCGAGCCTTTGTCCATCTTGATAAATGGGCATTTGGGCAACAATGCATTTTTGATTATGAATAGGGATTAGTTCTCCCTCCATTTTTTGATCGAACTCCAAACTAAGCTGAGAAGGAATCTGCGGTGCGATTTTTGTAATGTGCTGACCAAGTACCTCATCCTGATGTTGAATATGAAAGAGTTCCATGAATCCATGATTAACCATTGTAATGTGTCCGGCCTTATCCATAACAGCGACCCCATCATAGGCCAATTCAAGGGCACTATCTAGAATTTTCTTTAATTGTTTCGTTGTTTCTAATTCATTTGCAATGTTTTCATAGGAGGTAACATCTCGTAAAACCACCATGGCACCGGAGACACGATTGATTTCCCTAATCGGGATAAACGAAGCAATGTTTGTAATGTTATTAAAACTAATTCTTTTGGCGTCCTGAATCGTTCCCGTTTTCAATGTTTCAATCAACCATCTTCTAAAAGGCGGAAGAAATCGATCAATTGGTGCGTTTAATAAATGTTTGCCATTTAATTGGAGTAGATCAAGCGCCGTTTGATTAAAGGTAGTGATTTTGAGATTAGAATCCACTGTGATGACAGCATCCTGAAGGTTTTCAATCAGTGACTTCATTCGGTTAATCGTATCCTCCAACACGGCCATATGGGAGTTGACCAGGTCAGACTTTGTCATAATGCCGAAGACCTCTTGATGATGGTCAAGAACGACTGCATGACTGACATTCCCTTTCAACATGATGTCTCTTGCTTCAAGGAGGGACTGATCTTTATGAATAGTGATAACGCTTTCATTTATGAGTGGTCTGATAGGGTCATCAATGGATGTGTTCTGAAGCATTGCCCGATAGATGGAGTTTTTGTGGATGATTCCTGTAAGTTTTTTGTTTTCTGTAATACAGCCGATGTCAACACGATGTTCAAGGAAAGCAGAGATGGCTTCACGGATTGTGCTTTTCAGGGATAAATTGACGAAATTAATGGTAGTAAAACTCCTAACCTTCAAATATTCCCACCTCAGTATTCAGAAAATTTATACAACTCATATTATAACGACGGTTTCCAGATATTACAATCTATTACTGTTAACTTCTTTAAACAACTGTTCACTTTTGTTTGCAGTACTGTTCATCTTTTTCCTTCCAAAAAATGAACACAGTGCTTTGCCCAACATTTATTAGCTTCATAGAAATTTGGCACGGATATTGCATTATAAGAGATAAACAGAAATAAGGCTAAGAGGTGAAAATGATGGTTTATGAAACAATCCTCTACGAAGAAAAAGAAAAGGTAGCTAAAGTGACGTTGAACTTACCTGAAATGAGAAACCCATTAACGGAAAAGTCGACTAGAGAGCTGGTTCATGCGATTAGAAAAGCTGACCGTAATCCTGAAATTAGAGTGATTATCCTTACGGGTGCTGGAAAGGCCTTCTCAGCAGGCGGTAATTTAAATGACTTCAAGAAAAATCTCGAGAGAACTGCTCCGGATCTCTATTTTGAAGGCAAAGAGAGTACGGAACTGTTCAAGCTAGGTGCGGAAGTAACCACTCCATTAATTGCGAGTGTAAATGGTCCGGCATTAGGCGGGGGAACTGGACTTGTTGCCATGTGTCAGCTAGCTGTGGCATCAACAGAGGCGAAGTTGGGGTTAACCGAACTGAAGCTTGGTCTTGTACCGTTCGTAATTATGCCTTGGGTACGACGTGCGGTCGGTGATCGAAAAATGATGGAAATGATGCTAACAGCTGAAATCTATTCTGCAGAACAGGCAAAAGAGCTCAATCTCGTCCATCGAGTGGTCAGCCCAGTTGACCTTGAAAATGAAACATGGAAACTAGCTAAACAGGTCGCCAGCTTTAGTCCACTGGCTGTCAAGTTGAGCCTAGATGCTTTTTACAACACGGAGCAGATGGATTTGATTAAGTCATTTGATTATTTAACTACATTAAGGCTCGTGTCTTTCATGAGTGAAGATTTAAAAGAAGGCGCCTCGGCTTTTCTTGAAAAAAGAATGCCATCTTGGAATGGAAAATAAAAGAGGGAGTGAGTGATATGATCGAAATTTTATCTTCGATGTCAGGAAGCGTATGGAAAATAGAAGTGAAAGAAAATGATGTTGTGGAGGAAGGCGATGTTTTAGTCATCCTGGAGTCGATGAAGATGGAAATACCGATCGAATCGACACACGCCGGAGTTGTATCGGCCATCAAAACGTCAGAAGGAGAGTTCGTTCAAGAGGGCGATGTCCTTGTACAAATAACTACGGATTAGGAGGACAGATAAGATGAAAAAAGTAAGAATAGGTGCTGCACAAGGATTTTATGGCGATACAATCGAGCCGGCAGTGGCAACAGCGGAAAAAGGAGATGTCCAATATCTTTGTTTTGATGCCTTAGCAGAGCTTACGATGGCAATCTTGGTCAAGGATAAAAAGAAAAATGAAAATGGGGGTTTTACAAAGGATATTTCGCTGCAGATGAAAGCATTACTTCCATATGTAAAAGAAAAAGGAATAAAGCTGTTGACCAATGGCGGCGGCATTAATCCGGTTGGAGCACAGCAAGAAATCCTTCGAGTGGCCGGGGAAATGGGAATCAGCGGCTTAAAGGTAGCGGTTGTGACGGGGGACAATGTGATTGATAGACTTCCAGAGTTTCTAGAGAAAGGGTATCCACTGAATCACTTAGAAACAGGGGAATCAGTAGAGAACATAAAGGATAGACTCGAATTTGCCAATGCCTATATCGGGGCTCAACCAATTGTAAAAGCCTTAGCAGCAGGTGCAGACATCGTAGTTACAGGAAGGACGACCGATACGGCTCAGTTTTTAGCACCATTAATCTATGAATTCAATTGGGGAGAAGAGGAATGGGATAAGCTTGCCAGCGGAGTATTTATGGGACATTTGCTAGAATGTTCCGCACAATCGACAGGTGGGAATTTCAGCGGAAAATGGTGGGAAATCGAGGGCTTTGACCGGATGGGGTATCCGATTGCCGAGGTTTCGGAAAACGGTGAATTTATTATCAGTAAAGTGGAGGATCGAGGCGGTTTGGTAACCATCGATACGGTAAAAGAGCAGATGCTCTATGAAATCCATGATCCTTCAGCCTATATTACCCCGGATGTAATCGTGGATTTAACCAATGTTAAACTGGAAAATATCAAATCCAATCAGGTGAAAGTGACAGGGGTAAAAGGCCATCCGCGGACGAATACCTTGAAGGTAGTCATGGGCTATGAAAATGGATATGCAGGTCAGGTGATTGTCGGGTTTTCATGGCCTGATGCCATGATGAAAGCAAAAAAGGTTGATGAAATTATTCGCATTCAGTTAGAGCGGAATGGGTTGAATTATGAGGAAGTAAGAACAGACTATATGGGATATAACGCTTTAAGTGGTCCTCTGGCGCATGACAATCAAAGTGAACTCAATGAAGTGTTTTTACGAATGACCGTCCGGGCAAAAACAAAACAAGAGGCAGTTAAGTTTAGCCGCCTGTTCCCTCCGTTAGCATTGAATGGACCGCCATCGATGAGCGGTTTTACTGGGAATACAGCGCCAAGAGCTTTGCTCGGAATGTGGTCAGCCTTGTTACCGCGGGAAGAGGTTGAACGTCAAATCCAAGTAGAAGTCGCGGAGGTGTAACAGATGGCGATGGTAAAGCTGAATGAAATAGCTCAATCAAGGTCTGGCGATAAAGGAAACACAATCAATATAGGAGTTTTTGCTCCTAATCAGGAAATCTATCAAGTACTTTTAGCAGAATTAACTACAGTTTCAGTTAAAATGCATTTTTCTGGTCTGGTAAAGGGAAAAGTGACCCGCTACGAAATGCCAAATATCTTGGCAATGAACTTTGTTCTCAGCGAGGCTTTGGATGGTGGGGGTTCATCTTCACTTCGCCTTGATAACCTTGGAAAATGTTTTGGATCCAATATGCTTCGAATGGAAATCGAAGTGGACGATGAATTATTAATAGACCTATAAAAGTGAGGTGTACAGGTATGACATATGAACCGTATTTCACAGAAGAACATGATCAGCTGCGAAAAATGATCCGCAGTTTTGTTGAAAAAGAAATTTCACCTTTTGTTGATGAGTGGGAAGAACAAGGGGAATTTCCACGGTCGGTATTTACGAGAATGGGTGAATTAGGTCTACTAGGTTTACATTATCCTGAATCGGTTGGAGGTCAGGGAGGAGATTATTTTTCCGGTATCGTCCTAGCAGAGGAGTTGAATAAATGCGGTTGTGGCGGCGTACCGATGGCGATTGCGGTCCAAACCGATATGGCAACACCGCCTATCTTTAAGTTTGGAACGAAGGACCAGCATGAACGTTTCTTAAAGCCCGCCCTCAAAGGGGAAAAGATTGCGGCAATTGGAATATCTGAACCAAACAACGGTTCTGACGTAATGGGAATCCAAACCAGAGCAAGGCGGGATGGAGATGAATGGGTCATTAAAGGAACGAAAACATTTATTACGAACGGAACGAGAGCAGATTTTGTGACGCTTGTTACAAGAACCTCTGACGATCCTGGACCAAAAGGAATCACTCTCTTTCTTGTTGAAACAGACCGTCCAGGCTTCTCTGTCGGGAAAAAGCTGGATAAAGTCGGCATGCGTTCATCTGATACGGCAGAGTTAATTTTCGATAATGTCCGCATCCCTAACGAAAATTTATTGGGTGAAGTAGGAAAGGGCTTTTATCAAATCATGTGGCAGCTTCAGGGAGAAAGAATGATTGGTGCTGCTGGCGCGATTGGCAGTGCCGAACATGTGTATGAGCTGGCATTGAATTATGCGAAATCGAGGGAAGCTTTTAATCAGCCAATCAGCCATTTTCAGGTGATTGCACATTTGCTGGCAGAAATGAAGACGCAAATAGAAGTGTGCCGAGAACTGACGTATGCCACAGCTTATAGATTTTCAAAAGGGGATGTTCCCTCAAAGGAAATATCGATAGCGAAATTGGCTGCAGCCCAAATGAGTCATTGGGTAGCGGACCGGGCACTGCAGATTTTTGGCGGAAATGGCTATATGGCAGAATATCCGATTGAACGGGCCTGGAGGGACAGCCGTCTTCCGCGAATCGGAGGCGGTACCGATGAAATCATGAAGGAGATTATCTCGAAGCAAATCGGCTTGTAGCCAAGGGAGGAGGAGCAGGATGTCACACTGGATATTTACAGAAGAGCATCAGATGTTTCGTAAGGCTGTACGCTCTTTTTTAGAAAAAGAGGTGGAGCCAAATATTGAGCAGTGGGAGAAAGATGGTGAAACACCAAGAAGTTTATTTAAAAGAATGGGTGAATTAGGATATTTGGGGATTAAGTTTCCTGAAGAATATGGCGGCAGCGGATTGGATTTAATTATGGAAGCTGTGTTTACGGAGGAATTGTCAAGGTGTGGCGCCGGTGGTGTCGGTGCAGCGATTGGCTCGCACACGACCATCGCCATGACAAATATTTGGAGATATGGAAACCATGAGCAAAAACAAAAATACCTTGTTCCAGGTATTATGGGAGACTTAATCTCTGCGTTAGCAATTACAGAGCCAGGCGGTGGCTCGGACGTATCTGCCATTAAAACCACGGCGAAAAAAGATGGTGATTATTATCTCTTAAATGGCTCAAAAACATTTATCACAAATGGTGTTAATGCTGATTATGTGATCGTTGCCGCAAAAACGAAGGATGAACCGGTCCACAGAAATATAAGTCTTTTTATCGTAGAAACGAGTTCAAAAGGGTACTCTGTTGGAAAAAGTTTAAAGAAGTTAGGGTGGCGATCATCTGATACGGCAGAAATCTTTTTCGATGGTGTAAAGGTTCCAAAGGAGAACTTGATCGGCAACAAAAATGAGGGCTTTCTTTATATCATGAAAAATTTCCAATATGAAAGAATGACACTCGCATTAGGATGTATTGGAGCAGCTGAGAAAGCATTGGAATTGGCGATGAAATACAGTAAGGAAAGAATTCAATTTAACAAGCCATTATCAGAATACCAGGTGCTGCGCCACAAAATGGTCGATATGGCAGTTGATATTGAAAAAGCGAGGAACATCACTTACCGGGCACTTTATTTGTATAACAAAGGTGAAAACTGTGTTACCGAAGCAACCATGGCTAAGGCAGTTGCCACGGAAATGCTGAATCGCGTGGCAGATCAGGCATTGCAAATACATGGCGGGAATGGCTATATGATGGAATTCCCAATTCAGCGGATTTGGCGTGATGCTCGTATCCAAACGATAGGCGGAGGCACTACTCAAATTATGAACGAAATCCTTACAAAACAATTGGGAATCATTTCTTAACCCAGGAAAATGACAAAATACCACGCAAAGGATGTGCGGAATTTGGAACGTGAACGAAAAATCCTCGCCGAAAGAGAACGAATCTATAAAGGTGGACCAGATCATGAAAAGATTAAAAAAATAGGGAAGTTATTTGTTCGCGATCGTTTGAAGCTATATTTCGATGATGAACAACCCTTTTACGAAACGGGCTTATTTGCGAATGCAAATAAAGAAAAACTGCCTGCTGACGGGGTGGTGACAGGCACCGGGAAAATCAATGAGCGCTTAGTCTTCTTTATGGCCAGCGATTATACCGTCAAAGCAGGGTCCATTGGTAAGTACCATGGAGAAAAAATATTAAGGATTCAAGAGTCAGCCATCCGTGGAAGACGTCCGATTGTATATTTGATTGATTCATCTGGAGGACGTATTGATGAAGCTGGCGGGTACCATGTTGAAAAATACTCGGGAGGGAAAATTTGGTATAACCACAGCATGCTTTCTGGACGGGTTCCGCAAATCGCTGTCCTTTACGGACCATGTTTTGCTGGTACTGCCTATATGCCAGTATTTTCTGATTTCGTTGTGATGGTCGATAAGATTTCGGGGATGGCAATCGCTTCACCTCGAATGGTTCAAATGGCAACCGGGCAAAAGGTAGATGTGGAGGAGCTTGGTGGTGCCACTATGCATACAACGAAAAGCGGCTCAGCCGACTTTATTGCGAAATCAGAGGAAGAGGCCGCTGAGATTGTGAAAAAACTGCTAACTTATCTTCCGGATTATTTTGAAGGGAAAATACCTGAATTACCGGCCGTCGAGCCAAAGCGTTCTCCGGAAGAGATTGATAATATCATCCCAATGGAGCCTAACCGTGCCTATGATGTTCGCAAATTAATAGAAGCTATCGTGGATGGTGATAGTTTCCTAGAAGTAAAAGCCAACTACGCAAAAGAATTGGTGACAGGATTTGCGAGATTGAATGGGAAAACAGTGGGAATCGTCGCCAACCAGCCTATGCAAAAAGGCGGAGCGATCTTCCCTGAATCCTCGGATAAAGGAGCGAAATTTGTCTGGACCTGCGATGCCTACAATATCCCTCTCCTCTATTTATGTGATACACCGGGATTTATGGTCGGTACAAAAGTAGAGCAGGAAGGGATTTTAAGAAAAGGGCGCAATTTCATTTACGCCAGTTCAACCGCCAATGTTCCGAAAATGTGTGTGATTGTCCGTAAAGCATATGGTGCGGGAATTTATGCGATGGCAGGACCAGCCTATGAACCAGACACCACCATTGCACTTCCATCAGCGGAAATCGCAATTATGGGTCCAGAAGCCGCAGTTAATGCTGTTTATTATAATAAAATTCAAGCTGTAACCGACCCGGAAGAAAGAGCGGCATTGATTCAAGAGCTTCGGGAAGAATACCGGGCAGGCTATGACATTATCAAACTATCTGGCGAACTTGTCGTGGATGACTTAGTGGTTCCGAGTGAATTACGAAAAGAATTAATCAGAAGATACGAAACGTTTGAAAATAAAGATTTTCCACTTCCAGCCAAGAAGCATTCCACTATTTTAAGTTAGATAGAAGCATTTTCCAAATTTACTAGGGGGTTGAGGTGGGCTTTGGTGAAAGGAATAGGGAACTGGTTGGTTAAACATAGTAAGCTCCGGCCTGACAGGCTTGCACTTGTCTACAATGAAAAAAGATTTACGTATTCAGAATTAAATGAGAGGGTAAATCGATTATCGAATGCTCTTATTTCTATAGGGGTAAGAAAAGGCGACCGCGTTAATGTACTTTTATTCAATACGAACGAAATACTAGAATCAATGTTTGCCTGTGCAAAAATAGGAGCTATTTTTGTTCCGATTAATTTCCGGTTAAGTGTGGAAGAAGTTCTTTATATTGTGAATGACTCAAGGTCGTATCATTTCATTTATGACGTCAGGATGAAATCATTAGTCGATGAACTGAGGTTGAAAGAATCTAGTTTGCTCGAATACATCCACGTAGGTAGTAATCCTAGTGAAAAGGATTCTGTTTATGAGGATTTAATCGCGAATGCCTCAAATGAAGAACATGATTATGATATTCGCCTAGACGATGTTCAAATGATGATGTACACATCAGGTACGACTGGGAGAACAAAAGGAGCCATGTTAACCCACGGAAATACACAGTGGAATGCCATCAACATGATTCAAAGTATTCCGGTTGACTCCATGGATATTACGTTGTCAGTAGCACGATTATTTCATATAGGTGGAATGAGTGTTTTTACAACACCATTAATGTATAAAGGCGCAACTATTATTTTGGAGGATCTTTTTGATCCTAGTAGAGTCCTCCAAAAAATCCATGATGAGCGAATTACCTGTTTATTCCTTGTCCCTGCCATGTGGCAGGCATTAACAAATGTCGAAGGCTTTGAAGCATATGATATTTCATCACTAAGATTTGCAGTATCTGGCGGCGCACCATGTCCAATAACGGTTATTGAATTTTTCCAAGAACGGGGTATACCTTTTTATGAGGGGTTCGGTCTAACAGAAACAGCTCCATTTGTCAGTATACTCGACAAAGAAAATACAATCCGAAAAAATGGCTCAGTTGGAAAGGAGCCAATCCACACTAATGTCCGTATCGTTGATCCAACTGACCGTGATCTGCCCCCAGGCCAAGTTGGTGAACTTATTGTCAATGGTCCGAACGTGATGGCTGGATATTGGAATAAACCTGAGGAGACGAAACAAGCCATTAAAAATGGCTGGTTCTATACCGGTGACCTAGCGAAATTTGATTCGGAAGGATTTATTTATATCGTGGACCGTAAGAAAGACATGATTATCACAGGTGGAGAGAATGTCTATCCAATTGAAATTGAACAGGTATTATATCGACACCCGAACATAAAGGAGGCCGCTGTCCTTGGTTACCCGGATGATAAATGGGGAGAGTCAATCAAAGCAGTCATTGCGTTGAAAGATATTAGCAAGCCTCTTAACGTTCATGACCTAGAAGAATTTTTAAATGGAAAAATTGCAAGGTTTAAATTTCCTAAACAGGTGGAGATTGTTGAAGCATTACCCCGTAACGCAACTGGAAAAATCCTTAAAACGGTATTAAGGCAAAGAGTTTAACGAAAGGGTGGAAAAAATGTACGATAAATACTTTGAGAATTTTGAAGTAGGCGAACAATGGAAGTCAAGAGGGCGGACGATTACGGAAGCGGATATCGTAATGTTTTCAGCGTTAACCGGTGACTATTATCCGCTGCATACCGATATAGAATTTGCTAAAGATTCCTTTTTTAAGCAGAGGATTGCTCATGGAATGTTGGTGCTTTCCTTTGCCGTAGGACTTACAAAGATGGAACCTGGCATTGTGGCAGCTAATTATGGGATAGATAAACTTCGGTTTATTCATCCCGTATTTATTAACGATACCATTCATGTTGAGCTTGAAGTCATAGACCTCGAGGATAAAGGCAATGGTACGGGTGTGGTTACCGTGAAACAGACTATCGTGAAACAAACAGGTGAACCATGTATTGTGGGAATTTCAAAAGCATTAATTAATAGAGAAAGATACTAAATAAGAGGGCTCTCTATTAAAGGGGAAAAATAAAAAGGGGTGAGCAAACATGAAGGATCAAGTTGTGATTATTACCGGCGGTTCAAGTGGAATGGGTAAGGCAATGGCCAAGAATTTTTTAGAAAAAGGGGCACATGTCGTCATCACTGGACGAAATGTCGAGAGATTGGAAGAAGCAAGTCAAAGCTTAGAGCGGTTTGGTGGTAAGGTATTACCGATTCAAATGGACGTTCGTGATCCTGAAAAAGTTCAGTTGATGGTTGATGAAACGGTAAAAACCTTTGGCAGGATTGATCACCTCATTAATAATGCTGCCGGGAATTTTATCTGTCCAGCAGAGGATCTATCTATTAATGGCTGGAATGCGGTCATTGACATCGTTTTGAATGGTACATGGTATTGTAGTCAGGCTGTTGGAAAGCACTGGATTAACACACAAACTAAGGGGAGTATCCTCAACATTGTCGCTACATATGCATGGGGTGCTGCGGCCGGAGTCATTCATTCTGCCTGTGCAAAATCGGGCGTATTAACGATGACGAGAACGCTGGCTGTGGAATGGGGAGAAAAATACGGTATCCGTGCCAATGCGATTGCCCCTGTACCAATCGAAAACACAGGAGGAGCAGATAAACTTTTCGGTTCAAACGAAGCCTTACAAAGAACGATTGAAAGTGTTCCACTAGGAAGAGTAGGCAAACCGGAGGAAATCGCTCATCTAGCAGCCTTCCTGCTTTCACCGAATGCTGATTACATCAATGGTGACTGTATCACAATGGATGGCGGTCAATGGCTTAAACACGCTCATTTTTAATAAGAGAAACCAATCAGGAGGGATAAAGAATGGAACCACCTGTATTATACAAAAAGGAAGGAAACAAAGCGTATATTACGTTTAATCGACCCAAGGTATTGAATGCTATGACACCGGATGGTTTTGAAATGATCGGCCGTTATTTTATGGAGGCACAGAATGACGATGATATCCGGGTAATCATCTTAACCGGAACAGGAGATAAAGCCTTTTGTTCAGGCGCGGATTTAAAGGAAACGATTCCATTATTACTTGAAGGAAAACTTGATCAAGAAAAAACAGAATCAGCGATGCTGAAAAATGTCCCTGTCTGGAAGCCGATAATTGCAGCCGTTAATGGATTTTGCCTCGCTGGTGGGATGGAAATTTTAGAGGCAACAGATATTCGAATTGCTGCCGAGGAGGCAAGATTCGGACTTCCGGAACCGAAATGGTCCATAATGGCCGCTGCTGGTTCGCTTGTAAGACTAGTAAGGCAAATCCCCTATTGCCGGGCCATGGAGATTCTTCTTACAGGAGAGCAGTTAACAGCACAGGAGGCAAAGGAAATTGGGCTAATCAATAGAGTTGTGGCTAAGGAGCAATTAATGGAAGAAGTAGAAAGAGTAGCAGAGATTATTTGTAACAATGGTCCAATTGCAGTCCAAAGTACAAAGAAAGCCGTATTGCGTTTACTGAACCTGCCTATGGATCTCGCCTTCCGTGAAGAGTGGAGTTATTCAGAAGAGGCGTTTAAAAGTGAGGATTCAAGAGAAGGGATACGCGCTTTTATTGAAAAGCGTTCACCGAACTTTATCGGAAAATAGACAAGAGCAGGAACCTTATTGAGGTATCCTGCTCTTATTTGTTAGTAAACGAGAATGTCTTTTTTTGTTCTATTTTTTTCTTACATAAAAAGTTATGCTTCGGCATTTATGATAGCTCAGGTTCCGGCTTCACCCAATGTTGGGACCAGCTCTCTATTTCTCGTAAGACCGGTTCTAGTGAACGACCTTTTTCCGTTAATGAGTACTCAATAATCACTGGTGTTTCAGGTATAACCTCACGTTTAACTACTCCTTGATGTTCTAAATCCTTTAAACGATCGGATAATACTTTACCACTTATGCCTATAGCGGACTGAATTTCAGTAAACCTTTGCGAACCTGATAATAGCTGATAAATAACTAATGCACTCCATCTTTGACTGAGTAGTGAAATGGCTTTTTCAAATTTTGGACATATAGTAGGTTGTTTCATACTACATTACACCTCTCTTATTTATAGTATACCACAAAATGTTATTCGATAACAAAAGTAAATCTAGTTACTTGACAATATTTAATAACATTAATATACTTACTTACATAAAGTAACTAACTATTCAATTGAACATAAGCTGATTAATAATCGACTATAGGAGGGCTATTATGGGATTTCATAGTAAACCAACGACATTTGTGGGGCATGTAAAGATTAAGGTGGAAAATTTAGGACTTTCTTTAAAGTTTTATCAAGAGGCACTTGGTTTTGATATTTTAGAGCAAACAGCTTCAACAGCAAAATTAACAACTGACGGTAAAACAAGTATATTGTCACTTGAACAACCAGCAAATGCAATACCCAAACAAGGAAGAACAACAGGTTTATATCATTTCGCTATCCTTTTACCAGAAAGAACGGATTTAGCCAATATTGTGATTCACTTGGTGAACAAGGGGATAAAGTTTGGGTCTTCGGATCACCTTGTAAGTGAGGCATTGTATTTAAATGATCCAGATGGAAACGGTATCGAGATTTATATCGATCGGGTTCCTTCTGAATGGAGCTGGAAAGGCGAAGAAGTGGCTATGACAGTTGACCCGCTTGATTTTGAAAATCTATTGACTACTGTTAAACCAGGTGGAAAGTGGCAGGGAATGCCTGAAGGAACGGTAATGGGGCATATTCATTTACATGTTTCTGAATTAAAGAAGACGGAAGAATTTTATGTAAAAGGACTTGGATTTGATGTGGTCAATCGATATGGCGGGCAGGCACTATTTCTTTCCTCTGGAAAGTACCACCATCATATTGGGGTCAATACATGGAATGGAGTAGGCGCACCAACTCCTTCCCTAAATAGTGTAGGTTTAGAATCTTTTACACTCATATTGCCTAATGAAGAAGCACGTAACAAATGCGTATCTAATTTGAAAAAGATTGGTGCCAATGTTATGGAAGTAAACTATTCTTTTATAACTCATGACCCTTCTGGAAACAAAGTCGAGTTATCAATTTAGATAAGGAGGACTCCGAGTGTCTACTAGTAATCATAACGGCATTGAAATAGGAATTTATACACTTGCTGATATCGGTCCGGATCCCTTAACGAACGAAACGATAACACCCAAGCAACGAATGAGGGAAATGATTCAAGCTGCAAAGCTTGCAGATGAAGGAGGTCTAGATGTTTTTGGGGTAGGGGAACATCATCGTTTGGATTATGCTTCCTCCTCTCCAGCAGTCATTTTAGCTGCTATTGCACAAGCAACAAGTCGAATTAAACTAACAAGTACTACAAGTGTGTTAAGTACGCTTGACCCGGTTCGATTATTCGAGGATTTTGCCACATTGGATTTGCTCTCAGATGGTCGTGCAGAAATCTTGGCTGGCCGAGGAGCATTTATAGAATCATTCCCGCTGTTTGGATACAGCACCAACGACTATGATGAGCTTTTTACCGAACATATGGAATTGCTATTGCAACTAAATAAAAATGAAAGAGTCAGTTGGTCGGGTGATTTTCGTTCTCCCTTAAGGAATGCAGAAATTTCACCACGACCTATACAAGAGCAAATACCGATTTGGATTGGTGTTGGAGGGACACCTGAAAGTGCCGTACGAGCTGGAAGATTTGGGGTTGGAATGGCGCTGGCGATTTTAGGGGGAGACCCATTACGTTTCAAACCGCTAGTGGACCTTTACCGTAATGCGGGAATGGAGGCAGGTCATTCACCTGAAGTTTTAAAAGTGGGTGTAACAGGACATGCATACATTGCTGAAACGACGCAGCAAGCAAAAGACGAGTTCTTTCCTTATTATTCAAATTATTGGTCCTATGTGAATCGCCAAAGAGGAATGGGATCAAGGATGTCTAGGGCCGACTTCGAGCATATGGCTAGTCCAAATACTGCCTTGTTCGTAGGAAGTCCGCAGCAAATTGTCGAGAAGGTTCTTCAACAACATGAGCTTTTTGGCCATAAACGTTTTCTAGCGCAAGTGGATATAGGCGGGTTACCTTTTAATAAAGTAGCCAAAAACATTGAATTTTTGGCAACTGAGGTTGTTCCATCGATAAAAAAGGCAACAAGCAACTAAATTATTTCATTGGAGGAAATCATTATGAACATCGCAGTTATTGGAGCAAGTGGAAAAGCAGGAAGTCTAATTTTGAATGAAGCAGGAAGCAGAGGGCATAACGTAACAGCGATTGTAAGAAATGCTTCTAAACTTCAAGATAAAAATATTGCAGTCATTGAGAAGAATGTATTCGATTTAACATCTGATGATTTAAGTGAGTTTGATGTTGTTATTAATGCCTTTGGCGCGCCGCTTGGAGAAGAACAAGCACATGTGGATGCGGGTCATTCTTTAATTGAGGCGTTAAAAGGAACAAATACAAGATTAATGGTTGTCGGAGGAGCTGGAAGTCTTTTTGTCGACGAGAACAAAACAGTAAGAGTAATTGATACTCCTGAATTTCCGGATTTCGTTAAACCAACAGCTAAAGGTCAAGGAAGGAACTTGCAAGAATTACAGGATACAACTGACTTAACATGGACATTTGTTAGTCCTTCGGCTGTATTTGATGCGGAAGGAAAAAGAACAAGATCTTATCAGTCAGGGAAAGATCACCTTCTTGTTAATTCCAAAGGGGAAAGTTATATCAGCTATGCTGACTTTGCGATTGCAGTAGTAGATGAAGTTGAAAATCCTAAGCACCTGAACGAAAGATTTACTGTTGTAGGTGAAGCGGAATAATAGATATAAAGAGTCCTGAGACCAATCAAGTGTCTTGGGACTCTTTTTGCTATCTTTTTAATATAAAATGGATAAATTTCACAAACCCGTTAACACAGAGTGCTCCAGATTCTAGTGGTGTTGGCGACGGAGTGTTGTTCAATGATGGAATAGGCTGCATTGGTAATAGCTTGTGATAATGTTTCACCTTTCGCGCGGATGTTATTGAAGCTAACTTCGGATTCTCCTGCTGTTGAAAAAGTAAAACCGAATTCCTCTAGTCTTTTAACGATTAGCATGGCATGTTCAAGGTTTTGCTCAGGTTGAAATTCAGAATCATGGATGAAAACACCTTTTTCATAATCAAACCAGCGATCCCATCTGTTTAACTTCCAACCTAAAATTCTTCGTGCGATTGAATCCGTTTTGTTCATTACTATTACCCCTTTTCTTAATGTTATATAACAGTTTGTTTATTATTAGTTATTATATAACACAACGAATTAAACGACCACAATTTTTTTAAGAATATTAGATAATTTTTTCGGTATGAATTTGTAATTTGTTGTACCTACTTGATATTTACCTTTTTCAGAGTTTTGAAGGGATGAAATAACTTAGCCCTGGCTCAACTTAATTGATAACGCGCTTTTTCCGAAAAATTATCAAAAGTGACCAATCGCCTGAAATCATTTTTTGGTAAAATTAGGTGTAAAGGAAAATGAAAAATACTTTTTCACTAAATAGTTATTCATTCTTGTGATTAAAGGAGAGGATTGTTTTGCCAAGTGTAAGCAGTTATTTTATTAAAAAGGGTATAAAAGCAGGTGCAAAAAAACTTAAATTGGAAGAAAAGAAAATTGAGGAAAGTAGACAGATAATCGATTCATTTGCACGGAAATTCTCCAAATTGCCGAAAAATTGTAAGGTTGAAAAAATTCAAATTGAAGGAATTTACGCTGAGTGGATTTTAAATAATCAAACAAAAGAAGATAAGGTGATTCTTTATTTACACGGAGGAGGGTATGGTTATTGCTCAGCGGAAACCCATCGATCGCTGGCTGCGAGAATCATGATGGAAGCAGGTGTAAAAGTCCTCATGCCGGAATATCGACTTGCACCTGAACACCCATTTCCCGCAGCCATTGAAGATACTATCATGATCTATCGATGGCTTCTAAAGCAGGGCTATGATTCTTCGAATATCATCTTTGCAGGTGATTCTGCAGGAGGGGGCTTATCGGTGTCAGCCACGTTGGAGCTTAGAGATCTATCTGAATCGCTTCCTGCAGCCCTAGTATGTCTGTCTCCCTGGGTTGATTTAACAAGCTCGGGTGTAAGCTACAGGGAAAATAGGGAAAAAGATCCGTATTTAGTGGAAGAGCTTGTACGAAAAACCGCTCAAGCTTATGCAGCTGATGAGTCTCTTGACAATAGATTGATTTCTCCCGTTTTTGCTGATTTTAGTGGATTTCCGCCAATGTTCATCCAGGTAGGAAGTATTGAAATTTTGTTAAGCGATGCGGAGTTGCTTGCGAATAAAGCCCGACAGGCGGGAGTGGAGGTCCATCTTAAAGTCTGGGAAGGTAAGTGGCATGTATGGCAAATAAGCAATAAATTACCTGAAGCTAAAAAGGCAGTGAAAGAAATTGGTAACTTTGTAAGGCAGTTTTCGCACTATTAAAACATTTTAAAATTGTTCTCAGAATCTTCGAATTGCTCTATTGTAAGTTACTATTATTCAATGTAAAATACAGGTAAATGGTAATGAATGAGTATTCATTCATGCGAGGAGGAATGACGTAAAAAAGCTAGAAAGTGTGAGTTGGAGTACATCAATATTAAAACAGAGGTGAGAGAGCATGTCCGAAAATAATCCTTATGATTCATTGAGACAAGTAAGTGAAATGTGGGAAAAAAGTTTGAATGGATTACTATTTCAATCCCTTAATAACAACCCATTGATCCAAATAACAAAGGTTGGCATTCAGGCAAATTCTAGATTTATAGAGCTGTTAAAAAGAAATCGGGAATTAATGGCTAATTATATGAATCTACCAACCAAAAATGATGTAGCCAATGCAGTCAAACAAACGATCCAGGCTGAAGAAAAAATAGATATTCTGAAGAGCAAATCTGGAATTTACAAGAAAGCTTTGCTTTAGCTACAGAGGAACAAAATAAAATGCTTGCTGAAATCTTAGAATTCACCAAACATCTCCACTCGGAATGGCAAAAAGCATCATAGGAGCTTACTAAATTAACTAAAATGCAAAATGAGTTTGATGAGATTAAGAAGCTTTTGCAGAAAGAAAAAGAAGAACCAGTTCTGATAAGAAAATAATGGTGAAGGTGGAATAAATGATGGAGGTTAAATCAATAGTAAATATCCCTGTTCTCAATCTTGAAACTGAGAAGCAGCGGTGGAACACTATTTATAAAGTATTGAGTGAACCAAAGCCTGATATTAAGTCTACACCTAGAAAAGCTGTCTGGAAAAAAAACAAATCTGTTTTGTGGTATCACCCTGCATCAGAGAAAAAGTATAACACCCCTTTGTTTTTAGTTTATTCATTATTAAATAAAGCGTATATTCTGGATATCTCTGAGGAAGGAAGTGTCGTGGGCAACCTTACAAAACAGGGTTACGATGTCTATTTGCTGGATTGGGGTTCTCCTGGCTTGGAAGACAAGGACCTCACTTTGGATAACTACCTTATTGACTATCTGGAAGTTGCGGTAAAACGAGCCATAAGACATTCTGGTGCAGAAGAAATATCTTTGGTGGGCTACTGTATTGGTGGAATGCTTTCAGCAATGCTAACATCACTAACCGATTTGCCAATCAAAAATCTCATTCTGGCAGCAGTTCCAATTGACTACAGCGACGCTATTGTTCCAAATAAATGGGTTAAAGCACTCCAAAACGGGACAATCAATTTTGACCGGTTTGCAGATGCTTACGAAGTGATTCCATCAGAGTTTTTATATGCAATCTTTATGGCGCTGCAGGGGTTTAACATCGGACCAACCATTAACCTGGTCACCCGTGCTCACGATCAAAAATATGTGGATAAGTGGCGGAATATGGACAAATGGATGAAAGATGCCGTTACGTTTTCGGGTGCAGCATTTAAGCAAATGATGAATGAATTATACAAAGATAACAAGCTTGTAAAAGGTGAAATGAAGATAGACGGTCAGAAGGTGGATTTAACCAATATTAAATGTAGTACATTAGTGATTACATCCACAAGGGATGAATTGGTGTTAGAATCTCAAAGCCTTCCAATCATGGACCTAATATCAAGTGAAGATAAAGCCTATCAGCATGTAGAGGCAGGGCATGTATCTCTGTGCCTAACCGGTCAGTTTGCTTTTGCGATTGATCCTTGGTTGTCGGTCCGTTCTACAAAAGTAAATTAATCAAAAATGATGCTGCAGAACCAAAAATGAAAAAAACTTAGTCTATTGAATTTTAACAGGTTCGATTTTCGGATACAAAATGGTAAAAGATAACCTATTAACAGTCTAATTCACGGAAGAATTGGACTGTTTCTTATTGTTGATTTGACTGGGTTTAGGATGAAAATGAAATATGGAAATGAAATATGGAAATGAAATCTTGGTAAAAAGACTATTTTAGACAAAAAGGGCAACTCTCCTTAAAAAACGTTAGTTTTAGCATTTTGACTGGGTTATATTGCTTGTGATAGTATCAGCAGGAGGTGATAAAAATGGCATTTCAATCCAAAAATATCTTTATCAATCTACCTGTGAAAGACATAAACAAGTCAACCAACTTTTTCAAGGAATTAGGTTTTGAGTTCAACCCACAATTCTCTGATGAGACCACATCTTGTATGATTATCTATGACAATATCTTTGCTTTGATCATGGTAGAAGAACGTTTCAATGGGTTTACCAAGAAGGAAATTGCGGATACTACTACTTATGCCGAAGCGATTTTCTGCTTATCAGCTGAAAGTCGGGAACAAGTAGATGAGTTAGTTAGTAAGGCATTGTCATCTGGTGGAAAATCCTATAGCGACCCTCAAGATCATGGTTTTATGTATGGATGGGGCTTTCAGGACATTGACGGTCATATCTGGGAAATCGTTTTTATGGACGAAAGTGCACTTAATCAAGGATAACTTTATGGGGAAATTCCTACTAAGTAGACAATATGAAGAATTGTCATAAACATTTTATACTAATCATAGAAGGCTCAGGGCTAATGCTCTGAGCCTGAATGATTTAATTGGAAATAATCAAAGCTTCTACAGAAAAGAACCATTATATTAATTTTCTTATTCAGTGATTTCCCAATGTGGATTCCATACTATCCCAAAGATGTCCATCAGAGTCTTGGAAGTAACCAGAGTATCCACCCCAAAAAGCTTTAGGAGCATTAGTAAATGGTGAATTGTCACCAGACCAAGTAAATGAAGTCCTCACTGATGGAAGTCTTCTTTAAAAGTTACCCATATCATCAGCTGTCTTATCCAGCTCCAAAGGCATAAAAGCATATTCCCCAATCCTAAAAATCGCACATTTACGAACGGGAATAGGATGTTTAAAAATGGGTCCATCTATTACTGTGGTGTGAAACTCTCCACCTTCACCACAGGGGTCAATTCCACGTTCTACAAGTTCCTTCACGAATTCATTGGTTAACCTTTTCCCTAAATCGTCTTCTCGCATTCCCAACGATAAATTTACCGTTACAATGATCGTTAAAAATCCTAGATTAATGAACTCTTCAACAGCTTCGAGATGATTCATTTCCCATAGAGGCATCCCAAGCTTTAATCCAGCATTTTGCGTAACCTTATCATGCCAACAGCCATGAGCAGGCATATCCAAGTCACCCGTTACTAACACTTCTGCTCCTTGGTTTTTAGATTTTTCTAAAAGGCTCATAAATACTTTTTCATAATCCGTCCAACTTGCAGCTGCAGTATATACAGGCAAACCAATGGATTTAGCTTGGGCACGTATAAGCTCCGGCGGTATTCCATGGGATCTCGAACGTTTTCCTTCTTCCTCCAGCATGACAATCAGTCCAACCGCTTCTCCTACCTTCATAGCTTTATATAGTGCTAAGACACTATCTTTTCCTCCGCTAAATGAAGCGATGAATTTTTGTCCAAGAGCACCATTTTTCCAATCTTTTATTTCCGTCATTCTTAAATTCCCCCTTTATTCTAATTACTTTTTTCCCCTCATATTTTATCTATCTAGATATGATGATAGTTTTCCTTTTATCAGGTTTCAATCCTTTTGCATAAAATTTCTAAAGTGCATTTAATCGGTACGAAACATTAGTTTGGAGACGCTCTTTTAAGTATGAAAAAGGAGATATATTTTTCTTGTATATTTCAGGTAAATCAAAAAAGTCCGCTATAAAGTTGAAGTAGTAGAAGGGTTAGTACAAAAAAATGATACTACCCATAATCAAACATTTTGGAAGGATGAAAAGAAATTGGAGGAATCGAAAGAAAGGGAATATACGCGTATTCGCTTTGTAGACGAAGTTGATACAAATGCATTATCTCTTTAAAAATTAAGAGAACATGGTTTAAAAGGGAATATTCAAGGTTCGAGGAAATTGACAGGGGAACTTCGGGATTATATTATATCATTCTTTGAACAAGATTTAACAGAAGGGTATTATCCAGATGAAGTCTTTGATACTTTAGAAGAAGGAACGCGTAAAAGGTTGTAGTAAATGTATATGAACGCAATCCTATCGCTCGTAAGCAATGATGAATCATTTTGGAGTACAATGTCAGATATGTGATTTAGATTTTGAAAAGACATATGGAGTAGTAGGAAAAGATTTTATTCATGTCCACCATATTAAGCCACTTCATGAGATACAATAAGACTATATAGTAGATCCAATAAAAGATTTAATCCCTGTTTGCCCGAACTGCCATGTGATGCTTCATCGAAAAGAAAATGGAGAGTATGTATCGATAGAGCAATTAAAAGAACATATTTTAAATATTACATAAAATGCCTAATGAAATTGGGTATTGTATCTATTTGCAACCTATTTACCGTTTATTGTACTTCTATATAGGATTAGCTTTTCACATTTCGGCTAAATAAACGATATAATAACTTAAAAAAGAGTGGAACAAATAATCCACTCATCTCTAATTTCTTCTAAATAATTTCACATCTGAAACATTATTAGGAATAAATGAAGTGGCATTAAAATCTCTATCTTGGGTAAGATTTTCAAGACGCCTAACGGCTTCATTAAACTCTTCCACAGTCAATTGTTTAGTTGCGAGCAGGGAAGTAAGGATGGCAAATGCAATTGGAGTCGTATCAACAAATACTTCTACTTGCACATCTACATCAGAATTGCCACTTTGTCCTATCGTATTAATGTTTTCACTGTTAATCCTTACATCATCTTTTTCGAGAGAAAGCGATTCAGAGGTGTTATTATTTGTCCTTGAATTTTGCCAACCAGGAAGGATTTTCCTGTTCCTACCTCTGTATTTATCCATTATTTCCACCTATCCTTATTGAGGGTGGAATACATTTATCCCACCCTCAATTGTTAATTATAAATCAACATCCACATCTGTATTTTGGTCTTGATCGTTGTCTTGGTCTTGATCAGATCTTACTCGTGCATTACTTCTGCTATTAAGTGCAATATCTACGCGAGAATTTCCTGAGTTATTGATTGTCGCTCTCGCAATATTTGTGTTTCTGTCAGTATTCCGTACTTCCGCATCTGCATCTGATTCTGATTGGTTGCGAACATCGTTTTCAAAATCAGTATTTACATCAACATTAACGTTTGTGTCATTACGACGGTTTCTTCCTGAATTTCTTCTATTCATTTTTGTAATCCCCCAATAATTTTAAAATTTATTAATAGAGTTTAAGAAATAGATATAAAATATCTTAAAAGTCAACATCTACATTGGTATTCTGATCTTGTTCATTGTCCTGCTCTTGATCAGACCTTACTCGTGCATTACTTCTGCTATTTAGTGTAATTTCAACGTTTGAATTTCCTGAGTTATTGACTTTCGCTCTTGCAACATTGGTATTTCTGTCAGTATTCTGTACTTCCGCATCTGCATCTGATTCTGAACGGTTGCGAATATCGTTTTCAAAATCATTATCAATATCAACATTAACGTTTGTGTTTGTGTTATTGCGGCGGTTTCTTCCTGAACCAGCTATATTTTCTCTTCTTGCCATTTTTTAATCCCCCCAAAATTTAAAGATTTATATAAAGAGACTAAGAAATATCTAATAGAATATCTAATAGAATATCTCTTAAAAAATCAATCTACATCCACATCCGTATTTTGGTCTTGATCATTGTCTTGCTCTTGATCGTTTCTAACACGAGCATTGCTTAGGCTGTTTAATACAACATTGACACGAGCATTACCTGAGTCATTGATAGTAGCTCTAGCAACATTGGTATTTCTGTCAGTATTACGAACTACTGCATCTGCATCTGATTCTGATACATTGCGAACATCGTTTTCAAAATCACTATCTACATCAATATCTATGTTAGTGTTATTATTGTTATTGTTGTTATTGTTATTGCGATTAGAACTTCTAAATCCACATTGATTTCCTTGATTATTAAATTGTCTTTGAATCATTTATATCCACCCCTCTTCCTTTACCTGTTAATCAGTTTATTCTTCAAATGCTTTAAGGAATGGACAAATTACCGAGGGACAAACACCTTTTTATTTGGGAATATTTCCAAAATAGTACGTTTTGTTAATGCGGATAGTAATAAAAACATGTGTTGAAAGAGGGTTTTTATTGAAGAAGCTAGCACTGCTATCCCTTATTAGTATTTTGTTTCTCTTTGCATTTTCGAAACAACAGGAGGTTGTGCACTTTTTACGACCGGTAGCAAACGGTCTGAAACAAAATACGAAGGTTCACGTTTTCTTGCCCACTTACTGGAGAGAACAAGGCGGGAAAGCAAAAAAGCATACTTCTGTTAAGGTGAAAGCTTATGAAAATGGGTATATGATTTATTTTTTATCGATGGATAAACGTTTATCATTTTTTTATAAAGGTCCGATTAGGGATGCGGTAAAAATTGTCGATAGTCTAAAATATATTGAATAAATAGTTAAAAAAGAAAGAGTATTTCTTTGAAATGAGAAATGCTTTTTTCTTTGCCTAGAAATAAAAGAATATCAGTGTAACGATAATTGTGTATTAAAAAATAATAATAATTTATTGTAAAACAATAAATAGCGTGTTAATATCAAATAGAAAATAAATTAGTGAGGTGCTTTTAATGAAACGAGGGTCAACATTATTTTTAAGAATGGCTGTTTTTCTTATTGGAACTCCAGTTCTTGCTTTGGGTATATTTGGGCTAACGTGGTTACCTAAAAATCCAGTAAATCCAGATTATGCCCATATACTATATCCCATTGTAATTGGTATGTATGTTTCAGTAATACCATTTTTCGCTGCATTGTATCAGGCTTTTAAACTTTTAAGCTATATTGACAAGAACCAAGCTTTCTCTGAATTGTCTGTTAAATCTCTAAAGAATATCAAAATCTGTGCATTGACAATCAGTGGTTTGTACTTGGTGATTTTGCCATTTGTTTATTTGGTAGCAGAGCTAGACGATGCTCCTGGACTCATCATAATCGGGATGGTTCCTGTCTTTGCTTCAATGGTGATCGCCGTCTTTGCTGCCGTTCTTCAAAGACTTTTAAAAGAAGCGATTGATATAAAATCTGAAAATGACTTAACGGTCTGAGGTGATAACAATGGCAATTATAATCAATATTGATGTGATGCTGGCTAAAAGGAAAATGAGCGTAACAGAACTTTCAGAGAGAGTGGGAATAACGATGGCCAACCTTTCTATATTGAAAAATGGAAAGGCAAAGGCGATTCGATTATCTACCTTAGAGGCGATTTGTAAAGCCTTAGATTGCCAACCTGGAGATATTCTAGAATACCGAAGTGATGAGGACACCCCATAAGCAGGATTAGATAAATCCTGAAATAACCCTTTGGAGGCAAAAATCGTGAGACCTCTAAAACAACTGGTTCGTTTTGGTTGGGAGCAGGCCCTTTCTTGTTTGTTTCCTGTCGTTATTTTTGCCTCTTTGGCTTTTACACAAATCGTGCCACTGCCTTTCCTGCCACGGTATGATTGGCTGTTTATCATCTGCCTTCTAATGCAGTGGTGGATGGTGCGCTCTGGGCTAGAAACTCGTGATGAACTAAAGGTTATCACCTTTTTCCATCTAATTGGACTTGCGCTTGAAATTTTCAAGACACACATGGGCTCCTGGTCTTATCCAGAGGAAGGATATTTCAAGATCTTTGGAGTGCCTTTGTATAGCGGATTCATGTATGCGAGCGTAGCAAGTTTTCTTTGCCAGGCGTGGAGGAGGTTAAAGGTAGAACTGGTTAAGTGGCCGCCTTTTTTGGTGGTGGTGCCTCTGGCAGCTGCAATATATTTGAATTTTTTCACTCACCATTTTTGGATAGATGTTCGTTGGTATTTATCAGCTCTTGTCATGATCGCCTTTAGGCAATCATGGGTCACATACGAGGTTAATGGAACACGTTACCGGATGCCACTGGCAATTTCCTTTGTGCTCATCGGATTTTTTATATGGATAGCTGAAAATATCGCAACGTTCTTTGGAGCTTGGGTATATCCAAACCAAAGCGATTCATGGAGTTTGGTTCATCTAGGTAAGGTAAGTTCATGGCTCTTATTAGTGATTGTTAGCTTTCTAATTGTTGCGACGTTAAAGCAGGTTAAGGGAAGTAATTCCTCCAGAATAGATAATAGTAAATATTTATAACTATTAGGAGAGCTCATTAATAAAAGTCGAATCCTTAGAATCATAAGGAATTCGACTTTTTTTTGGTGAAGATTTCTTAACGTATCAAATTCCGAATAAAGTAAATTGAAAAAAGCAAAGTTTGAGTAGCTTATTTCTTTTTAGAATTGTTTAATGTTTCTATTTTGCAACGGAGTATGATGAAATACAATTTAGGAAAAATAAAGGTAGAATGAGTGTTTGGATGGTAATTTAACGTACTGACAAAGTAGGATGAAATACAAGGGAGGAAAATGATGAAGCTTATTCGCAATCGACTGCTTGAATATGAGTTGAACCCAATCCTTACTGATTATCTTGCTGCTATTATTATGATTCTTTTTATAGGAATTCTCTGTATTGCTTCGAATTTTATTTCGAAGAAAATAGTGCTGAGGGTCATTACTCATATCATTACGAATAACAAATTCGATTGGGATAACATCCTTTTAGAAAGGAAAGTTTTTCACAGGTTATCCCATATTGTTCCGGCAATTATTATTTATTATTTTTCATCTACTTTTCCTGACTATCAACATTTAATAGAAAAGGGAGCCATTACCTATATCATTGTTGTCGGGTTAAGGGTCATTAATAGCTTTTTAAAAGCATTTAATGACATTTATTTAACTTTTGAAATCTCTAAGACTAAGCCAATCAAGGGATATATTCAGGTCGTTCAAATTATTGTATTCATTCTCGGGGCAATCGTTATTATCGCTAATTTGATGGGGGAGAGTCCTTTTATTCTTCTCAGCGGGATTGGTGCATTATCAGCTGTTCTTCTAATTGTATTTAAAGATTCGCTTTTAGGTCTTGTTGCTGGTATTCAATTAGCGGCCAATGATATGGTGCGCGTAGGTGATTGGATTGAAATGCCTAAATATGAAGCGGATGGAGATATCATTGATATCTCTTTGAATACGGTAAAAGTCCAGAACTTTGATAAAACGATTACGACAATCCCAAGCTATGCTCTTATTTCTGACTCGTTCAAAAACTGGAGAGGGATGCAAGTTTCTGGGGGCCGCCGAATTAAGCGTTCTATATTTATTGACACCAACAGTATCACGTTTTGCACCGAAGAAATGATAGAGAAATTTAAAACAATCCAATTTCTTTCAAATTACATAACTTCTAAGGAACAGGAAATTGCTGAATACAATGCAAAGAATGAAATTAATCGGAATAATCCAGTCAATGGCCGTGCGCTTACCAATATCGGGATCTTCAGAGCGTATATTAACCAATATCTTCAACATCACCCAGGAATTAGTCAGGAAATGACATTACTCGTAAGACAACTGGCGCCCACTGAAATTGGATTGCCACTAGAAATTTATGCATTTACCAATGATATTCGCTGGGATGTATATGAAACCATACAATCCGATATCTTTGATCATCTTTTCGCAGTAGCACCGGAATTTGGACTTCATTTATTCCAGAATCCATCTGGGAATGACTTTAAAAATATGATGGGGCAAATTGGTGGCAATATGAGGAGTAGAGAAACAGATTACCCCTCATAGAAATACCTAATAATGGAGGAATTTTGCTTATTCAAGAGTGTAAGAAATGAGCTGTCAAATTTGGCAGCTTTTCTTGTTTCACTATAGGGTGGTTAATTGAATAAGAGCTCCAAAAATAAACCAGCCAATAATTGTTACACATTTATGTGTGGAACAACATTTGTCTATAATGCCTATATATCTGGAAGTATTGATAGTTACTCACTTTATGAGAGGAGCAATAGATGTGTGGATTGATATAAAAGAAACATTATCAAAGAATATTCTCACTGAAGCAAAGGGATATTTGGATGTTGGGTTTACCCATTCACTAAATCCATATAGTGGCTGCGCGTTTTCTTGCACTTATTGCTATGTAAGAGAAATGCCCATCCAAAAATTTAAAGAAACTCCATGGGGCGAATGGCTCAATATCAAAACAAACGCAGCAGTAAATTATCGGAAAGAAATCTTAAAACTACGGAAGAAAAATAATCCTGTGAACATTTTTATGTCCTCTGCAACAGACCCGTACCAACCCATCGAACGTGAAGCAAACATTACACGAAGGATATTGGAAGAAATGATTGATAATCCGCCAGATTTTCTTCAAATCCAAACACGAGGACCGCTTATTACAAGAGATATTGATTTAATCGTCAAACTTAAGGAAAAATGTAAAGTCCTAGTATCGATAACGATTGAGACAGACAGGGAAGACATAAAGAAAATTTTTGCTCCACATGCACCAGGTATTAAATTACGGTTAAAAGCCTTAAAAGAAGTTCATGATGTTGGAATAATGACACAAGCTTCGATCTCGCCCGTTTTGCCCTTTACTCCAGAATTTCCTAAACGATTGGACGGGATTGTGGACCATATTTGGATTGATACTTTATCGATTGGGGATGGGGCGATGGGTAAACGTTCTGAGAGATTAGGAATGCCCAAAATATTTGAAGAACATGGACTATCACAGTGGTATCAACAAGGTTTACATGTAAAGGTTGAAAAATATTTTAAGAAATACTTTTCTAGTGATATGGTACGAGTCTCTAAACAAGAAGCCTTCCTTTAATAAGAATACCATTTTAAAAATCCAACAGCTAACAGATGGAACAACAATTAGTGAAGAATGGCTACCAGCAGTGTAAAAACTGCTATGAGCAAGATTGTAATAAAAACTACTTCAGATGAGATAGTTATGAATGTGAAAAAAAATTAATAAGGAGCATTTATTGAATTGAATTTTGCTCCTTATTAATTTTACTAGGTAATAGCATTGTAATTGTGTTGTAAGCAGAAAAAGAATGATCTAGAGTTTATTTTTCACCCAACTAACAACTACGTAAATAATAAGCAATATTCCCCCTATCTCGATAGCATGGTCGGCCATGTTAAGAATTCCACCGGAACGAATAATAAAATCTGTTACCTGACCGAACAAAAGTCGATCAATGCCATTTCCAATTCCTCCTCCCACAAGGAATCCAAAACTACTATCGATAAGTAAACCCTTCATTTCCCCGGTTCTGCGAATATATAAAACAACTATCACGAATAACACCGCCATAATTCCAAAGAGCCGTGCATAGCCAGGAAATAAACCTCCTGCCATCCCGCTATTTTCAATATGTGTGAGTTCTATTCCCCACAATGTAAATTCCTCATTGATGTCAATGTAGGCCCGGATTAGGTATTTAGAAAGCTGGTCCATCACAATAATGAAGATTGCAATTACATAAAACAGCATAAATGGTCCTTCTTTCTTCTGGAATATGATCCTAATCCTCAGTATAATTTAAAGTATTTTTCTATTCTATCATGAAGCATTTATTTACAATTTTAACGGAACGGGTCAGAGCCCTTTTGCACAACAAATCCGGTACTTCGTACTTTCTTTGAGATCCTACGAATAAGCCAATATTCGAAATAAATTATCCTTAAAGTTCAATTATTCTGGTGTGATACTAAAAATGATTCAAATTTAACTTTAAGCAGCTATAGTTGTTAATGGCTTTACTTTGAAAGGACGATAAGATTCATTCCTTCTGGCCATCCCAACTAATACTCTTGCGAGTTTATGAATTAATTTCATAATCGATTTCATTTTCTTCATCTTTTTCACTTTTACATTGTTGGCGTGCAGCTCTTTAAAATCAGGATTGTTCATGACGAGACTCATCGTGGCTAAGTACTAGAAGCGCCGTAAACGAGATCTCCCGCGTTTGGAGAGGACAATTTGACCTTTCCATTTACCTGAACTAGCCTCTGCAAGATGTAAACCAGTATGACGCAATAGAGAATTACCATGCGCAAAACCACTGAGATCTCCAGCTTCTCCAAGTATGCCTGCAAGGGCAATTTCACTAATTCCTTTGATGGCAAGTAACCTTTTTGCAAAAGGAACATGTTTAAGGAGATTAGTAACTTCCTGTTCAACCCGTTCAAGTTGTGCAGTTGCTAGATCAAACTCTTCAATTAATTGTTCCAGGTGTAGTTTATAAGCATCGTGTGCTTGTCGAGATCCGACTGAATGCGTAGCTAATTCAATTAATAAACGTGCTTTTATTATCCCAGGTTGTCTCTTCATTTGGGTTTTCCAGCCTTCAACGATATCTGGTGCTTTCATTGAACGTAGTTCTAGTGGTGTAGGGAATAAGCGAAGAGTTGCCATAGCCCCTTTACCTTTAACATCTTTGAATACCTGTCGAAGTTTTGGGAAGATAATATCGACCCAACGGTTAATTTGATTGACAGCACTGACTAGTCGTTTAAGGGTCATGTCACGGTTAGACATTAAAACTCTTAGTTTTTCAAAGGTCTCTGAAGTAGGACGAATAAAGGAATAGTAACCATTCTTGACCATATCTGCGATAACAAGAGCATCCTATTTATCACTTTTCGATCGGCTATTATCACGGTTTTCCTTATTCTTTTTTACGAGGTGGGGGTTAACAGTTACTGCTTCAATATCTTGATCATATAGCCATTTTGATAGGTTAATCCAGTAATGTCCTGTAGGTTCCATGCCGATAATAGTAGAAGTAAATCCTTTTAAGGTTTTTAACTCGTTAATCCATAGTAGTAATCTAGCAAAACCTTCTTCATTATTTTCAAAAGTAAGAGGATCACCGACTATAATTCCACGGTAATTTACAGCTCTAGCTCCGTGTACTGCTTAGGCGATATCCACACCAACTACGAGGTGTTTATCCGAAATTCTCTCAATTAGTTGATTTTGTTTGTCTTGCATCTTAAACTTCATATTAGGGTTCCTCCTTAAGGTTTGAGTTAGAGTGGTGTCTATACTCATATCTTACTGAGGGACCTAATTTTTTTCAAAGTTGAAAATTAGCTATCTACAGGAATTCTAACGGGGCAGGTTAATGGAAGAAATGAATAATAAACTTAAATATATCTATGTGTTAAAATAAATAGAGAATTAATGTAAAGGTTGAGAGACAATGTCAAAAGGCGAACATTTACTACAGGAACGTTATGGTACTACAAAAAAGGCTTCCACTTTCTACGAAAACCAAATGCTTAATTACTTAAATGAGCAGATGACGGAGTTTATATCAAAACAAGGTATGGTATTTATAGCAACTGCTGATTCTAGTGGAAACTGTGACTCCTCTTTTAAAGCTGGCTCAGTAGGTTTTGTACGGGTAATTGATAAAAAAACATTAATTTATCCTGAATACAAGGGGAATGGTGTTATGGCAAGCTTAGGAAACATCATTGAAAATCCCCATATTGGATTAATGTTTATAGATTTTTTTGAGCAAAACATAGGGTTACATGTCAATGGTAAAGCTTCAATAATAGAAAATAGAGAATTGACTTCATTAAAATTATCAGAGAAGATAATTAATGACATTAAAGAAAAAGAAGGAAATAGACCAGAACGTTGGGTAATTATCAAAATTGATGAAACTTATATCCACTGTTCAAAACATATCCCAATGCTCAAACAGATCGATAAAAAAATATACTGGGGAACCGATGATGAAAAACAAAAAGGTGGGGACTTTTTTAAAGTAAAACATAGTAAAAAAGTTTAAAAATGTTCTTCAACTAATGGGTGATTATGTTAAAGATGGGATGGCTGCGGCGATCCTGTTTTCTTATTGTGCTAACGGGGAGGTTAGTTCAACAAGAAAAAATTTTTCCAATAAAAACACGGGGGTCAGCTAACCCCCGTGTTGAAATACCTTTGATTCTCTAACGTTAAATTCAATCCTTTTTGATAATATTGCTTCATCATTTCTTTAGGAACCATATTTCCACCAGTCCCCCAAATAATGTGTGTACCTTTACTCATTTTTTTTGTTAGATTATGCTTCAGTAAATAATCGGTTCCTTCTTTACATAATTTAATTGGTCCTATCATGCCTGCTAGTGCTGAAGGTTCTAAATGAATCCCCTCTGTATCAACTAGTTCCTTTAGTAACTTATACAACTGTTCATCGCTGACCGTATAATTACCACTTAGAAACGGTTCTATAGTCTTACCTACAAATCCAGATGGTCTTCCTACAGCAAGTCCATCAGCGTCTGTTACATTATCAATACCAATATCTTGCACAGAAATTTTATCATGAAGTCCAGTCATTAAACCAAGTAACATACATGGAGAGTGGGTAGGTTCTGCAAAGAAACAGTGAACATGGTCTTGATAAAATAACTTCAAACCAAAAGCTATACCGCCAGGACCACCGCCTACTCCACATGGAAGATAAACAAATAAAGGATGATTTTCATCAATTGTTATCTCTAACTCTTCTAATTGTTTTTTTAATCGAGATGCTGCTACTGCGTATCCTAAAAATAGGTCATAAGAATTTTCATCATCTACAAAATAACATGTAGGATCCCCATCTGCTTGGAGTCGACCTTCCTCTACTGCTTTACTATAATCGGATTCATATTCGATTACATTTACATTTTTGCTTCGAAGTAAGTCTTTTTTCCATTGTTTTGCATCAGCCGACATATGAACGGTCACATTAAAACCTAACTTTGCACTCATGATGCCTATACTAAGTCCTAAATTTCCAGTCGAGCCTACTGCGATTGAATATTGGGAGAAGAATGTTCGAAACCTATCACTATCTAAAATGGAATAGTCATCTTGAATCGTCAATAATTGATGTTGAAGAGCTAATTCTTCTGCATGTTTGAGAACTTCATAAATCCCGCCTCTTGCTTTTATAGACCCTGATATAGGAAGGTGACTATCGCACTTAAGCAATAATTCACCTAATATAGGTTGTTGATAATCCTGCTCTAAGGATAGTTTCATGGAAGGAATTCTCACTAAAGGAGATTCTATTATCCCATTCATCTTTTTTGTATCTGGGAATACTTTGGCAATATATGGAGCAAAACGTTTCAACCTTTCCTCTGCATCCTTTACATCATCTTGAGTAAGGGGGGATTTTTTAATTCCTGTTTTAAACTTTTCAATTTTAGGATTTAACCACAAAATTTCCTTCATCGAAATGAGTTTGATTAGTAAAGGATAGTGTTCTTTCCATGTTTGTAGATCTCTGAATTCAATCTCTTTCACTTTGATAGTCCTCCTTATTGAATTGATTATAGTCATCAAAACGAAGTAAAATATAATTTAATGAAGTTTAACACAGTTTAACATAGACGCTTTTAGTTGTTAAGTATTATTTAAAAATGTTAAATTATAATAAATAATTAATTATGAAGGAGTGCATAGGAATGGAAAATATAGATATTGGTAAGATGGTTGAAAAATATAGAAAAGCTAAAGACTTAAGCAATAGAGAATTAGCAAAGTTAGCTGAAATAACGCCTTCAATGTTGAGCCAAATCGAGCGTGGCTTAGCAAACCCCTCTATTCAGACTCTTAAAGTTTTAGCGAAATCCCTAGACGTTCCTACATTTAGTTTTTTCATTGAAGAAACAAACACGGTTGATTTAGTTGTTAGGTCTAGTCATCGAAAGAAAATGATCATTGAAAACTTATCTTATGAGCTAGTTTCACCTGATTTTACTGGAAACCTGGCAACAGCCATTATGAATTTTCCACCGAACACTGCTTCATCTGAGAAACAGTTGGAGCATAAAGGAGAAGAAGTTGCTTTTGTATTAGAGGGGAAAATTAAAGTGTTTTTAGATGAAGAAGAATACATATTGGAACATGGTGATAGTGTAAAAATACCAGCACTAATGAAGCATAAATGGGAAAATAATTTTAGTGAACATGCTGCCATACTTTTTTCGGTGACTCCACCAGCTTTTTAATTTTCTTATTGAACAAACTGGGCAGGATAGTTGATTAAAAACTGTTGCGTATTTTGGTAGGACTGGAACAATATACGTATTCTACGCACAGAATAATTACAAAAATTTTTTCTAACGATTACCGTTTTAATTACATTAATCGTTTACAATAAGTATATGTACATCAACTAGGAATCGACCCCTATTTAAAGAGTATAGTTACTTACTCAACTTTAAGGAGGAAATCGATTATTATGAGCGACATAGTGACATTACGAGGACTTTCCACAGTCAGTTTTTGGGCAGCTGATCTAGCAGGGGCAAAAAAGTGGTACGCCGAGCTATTGGGTATTGATCCATACTTCGAACGTCCAGGATATGCCGAGTTTCGCCTCGGTGACTACCAGCACGAGCTGGGATTGATTGATAGCCGTTACGCGCCAGATGGTTCAGTGACTAGTCCGGCTGGTGCTGTCGTGTACTGGCACGTCGACGATGTGACATCTACTTTCAAGAAGCTTCTATCTATGGGAGCAAAAGAGTACGAAGCACCTACAGAGCGAGGTGAGGGGTTCATCACTGCTTCCGTTATCGATCCCTTTGGGAACATCCTAGGTATTATGTATAATCAGCACTATTTAGATGTTCTGAGCTTGACCAGAAAAGCCTGAACCATGCCTTCAGCATTCGGCATCTTGGCATTCACTAGCTTCAAATTCATCATTGCTTTTACTAGAATGTACATAAACTAAAGGGTGCAAGAGTTGAAGATGGGGTGCTGCGGCATCCTTTTTTTCTTGTTCCACTAACGGTCAGGATAGTTTAACAAGGAGTTTGTGTTTTTATAGAGTAAATGCGTTCGATATTGAATATTTGTGAAAAACCTACCTAATTATGAATATTATTAAGCATTTCAAATAAATACCACTTATTACATCAACATTTAGTTGAACTTATTTTATTACACCTATAGAATTTTATAGGTGCTTTTTAATGTGATTTTCATATTTTTATATTATTCTTTTAATAAGACTAAACATAGGGAGGTCTTGATATGAAGAGCGAACTTTTTTTGCAAATGAATACGATCTTTATAAGTATTTTAATAGAGGCCTTGCCTTTTATCCTGTTAGGGGTATTAATTTCAGGGATTATTCAGATTTTTGTGACGGAAGAAATGATGGCTCGGATTATTCCGAAAAACAAAATTTTAGCTGTCTTATCTGCTGCTTTAATAGGTGCTATTTTTCCTGCTTGTGAGTGTGGAATTGTTCCAATTACGCGACGATTAATGGCAAAAGGTGTTCCGCTTTATGCAGCAATCCCTTTTATGCTTACTGGTCCAGTGATAAATCCTATCGTGTTGTTTTCCACTTATATTGCATTTGGGAACAATTGGGATATGGTCTTGTATCGTGGAGGGATCGCCTTACTGGTTGCTCTCATTGTGGGTGGGTTACTTTCCATTCAATTCAAGGATTCTCAGTTAAAGAATGATGTAGCTGATCATATTCATCGCAAATCATTTAATGGAAAATTTATTGGCATGCTAAAGCATTCAATTGATGAGCTGTTTTCAGTTGGGAAATTCTTAATCCTTGGTGCGTTTGTTGCGGCATTCATTCAAACCACGGTAAAAACAGCTACCTTGCTGGACATTGGACAAGGTCCGTTATCTTCTAACCTGGTTATGATGGGTCTCGCTTATGTTCTTTCGTTATGCTCAGAGGCGGATGCCTTTGTAGCAGCATCATTCAGAAGTACATTCTCAACGGGCTCGCTAGTAGCATTCCTTGTTTTTGGACCAATGCTGGATATTAAGAATACACTTATGCTTTTAGGGACATTTAAAGTGAAATTTGTTCTTTATTTAATGTGCTATATAACTGTCTTGGTCGCCATAATCACGTTATTTATTAAATAGGGAGGAGGTGCTGATATGTTAAGGACACTGATATTAATTGGATTAACGTATTTATTTACCCATTTGCATGCCTCAGGAGATATCTCCAAGTATATCAATATGAAATATTCTTATTTATCTTACTCAGCCATTTATATTCTAGCCATTTTCACATTACTTAGTATTTATTTTTATTTGAAAGAAGATCCACACGATCATGATCAATGTAGAGATGATTGTGGGCATTCTCATGAAGAAAATACTTGGTGGAAAAAAGCAATAACCTATGGAGTATTTATTATTCCGATTTTTACAGGTCTGTTTCTGCCTGTCGCAACGCTAGATTCGAATATTGTAGAGAAAAAGGGCTTTTATTTTCCTGTTTATGCAGACAGTGATTCAACTAGTCAGCATCAATTTTTACAACCTGATACAAGTGTTTATTATGGACAAGATGACTACGATGACTTAATGGCTAAATCGTTAAAGAAACTATTGAAAAAAGATACGCTTGAACTTAATGAAAGTAACTATTTAACCGATTTAGAATCCATCTATAATTATCCTGGACAATTTATTGGCAAAGAAGTTAAAATAACAGGATTCTCCTATAGCACAGATGAATTAGCTGCGAACCAAAAATTTCTTTTTCGATTTGGAATTATTCACTGTGTGGCAGATTCGGGCGTGTTTGGAATGTTAGTGGAGCTTCCGGAGGATGTTAACCCTAATAATGATGAGTGGCTTACGGTAAGTGGAAAACTCGAAACCATCTACTATCAGCCCTTTAAGAAAACCATCCCTTATCTCAAAGTGACTTCATGGGAGACGATTAGTCCACCAGAGGATCCTTATGTGTATCGTCAATATTAATAGCCTTAGTTCAAAGAACTAAGGCTATTTTTCTAAAGAATTTTCACACTTATCGGATAGAGATATGGTTCCTTTGGTTCATTGATTTTTTTCCAGGTGGTAATTTTTATGATAGGAAGCTCTGTGCCATTAAAGTTCGTGGTATCCAAAACACCTTTCACTTCAATCCAAGTATTTTCTTTAAATGATGAGGCTTCCGGTAACTCTGATATGAATCCAATAATGCTGGCATCTGCAACGCAATGGGTAATCAAAAATCTTGATAGCACAAGTTGGTCTTGTTCAAGACCTTCTTCTTTATAAACAAATCCTTTTAACTCGATTTCTCGCCCTTTAAATTTCTCGATGTCCGTATGAATTTCGTCATAGTAAGTAGAAAAAATATCATCATTCATCTTAATAGTCGAGCTTTGTAAAAGATGTTGTATTAATTGATTATATTCATCTTTTGTATAAACTAATTCTTCGATACGTGAAAGGTCAACAAGATCTCCATTAATAACAGGGTCTTCCTGTTGACTATTGTTAGGTGCAGGCATTTCTTCTTTTTCCTTCTCTGACTTCTGATTGGTTAATACAGCCAAACCACCTTTTTTATAAGCGATAGAGGCTTCGAGCACCTTTGCAGGGAGTAAGAACCCGGTGACTAACGGAAATACAATAACAAGATAAGCGATTAATTTTTTTGTATTAAAAGGAGAGACTCCATGATCGTGACTACAATTATGGTCGTGAAAATCGTGATGACAGTGGTGATGCTGGCTGTTTTCCTTAACAGTCCATATCCTTGTGGTTTGGATCATAAACAATATTAAAAATAATACAGAAGCAGACTGGCTTAAGCCCTCATATTTTGGATTAATAAACTTTGTCATTTCGCCAGTAAAATGAAGCTTAAAAAGCAGGACAGAAAAAGCTAATAAAATAAACGATCTGACAGCCTGCTGAAAATGAAAACTCACGACTTTCCCCCCTTTAAATAAAGCTTTGCACCGACATGATCGTAATAAAGATGACCGAAATGATTAAAGCTAACACACCGATAACAAACTTCAATCGGAATACGCTCAGCATCATTAGGGTGTTTTTTAAATCCATCATTGGACCAAAGATTAAGAACCCTAAAATGGCTGAAGTTGGGAAAATACTGCTGAAGGAAGCACCGATGAACGCATCTGCTTCAGAACAAAGTGATAAAACGTAAGCTAATCCCATCATGACAGATAGAGAGGATACCGTTCCGCTGCCGGCTTCCAAGAGAGCTTTTGCCGGCAGATAGGTTTGTACAAATGCAGCTAAAAAAGCTCCCATGACTAGGTATTTACCCATATCAAAAAACTCATCAATGGAATGGGTTAACATCGACCAAAATCTGGTTGAAAGAGATTCTTTTTTTGAGTGTGTTTGTGAAGTACTTGTATGGATAGGAGATTTTAATTGTTTTCCCTTAAAAATAACGCTGACAAACAATGCAACCATTATAGCGACAAAAAAACCTAACCCCATTCTTAATCCCGCAATCTTAAAATCGTTCCCAAATGCCATATAAGTAGAGGCAATCACAATCGGATTAATTAACGGCCCTGTCAACATAAAGCCGATGGCAGCATGAATTGGTACTCCTTTTCCTACGAGACGACGGACAATTGGAACAATACCACATTCACACGCTGGAAATAAGGCACCGATGACACAGCTCATGATAATAGCTAAAACTTTATTTTTGGGAATCCAGCGTTGAATATGTTCTTCGGTTACAAAAATTTGGATCACACCCGCGATGAGGACTCCTATTAAAACAAATGGCAGTGCCTCTATTAAAATACTTAGAAATATCGTGTTTAGATTTAATAGTGACGGAGGTATATCATATGAGATTTTAAAGCTAGTACTTAAAGAAAGCAGTAATAACGCTAAAACAATGATCATAATACCCGTAAATTCTATGATATTATTACGAACAATTCGATACATAAATACCTCCTGATTCTATTAAATATTTTGGTACATTTAATAGAGTATGAATAAAAAATTAAATATATACCTATCGCTCCATCTATGTAAGGAAATCCCTGCCGCAATGCAGGGATAGATAAGTCGCATGTTGTTGTTAGTCATTTAAAACTGTCTTGATGGTTTCTAAATTCCTACGCATGATGCTGAAGTAATCATCTTTTTGTTTAATGTTGTCTTCTGTTACTGCCTCTAGATTATGGAGAGTAAGAGACTTTGCTCCTATTTCTTCTTGGATGATTTTTGCTATTTTTGGTGAAACATTCTGCTCGAATATCACATAATGAATGTTATGTTCTGTAGACTCTTCAATGATTGCCTGCAGTTCTTTCTGAGATGGTTCTTGTGTGGGTGATAAACCTGTTATTGCAATTGTTTCAATGCCATATCGCTTTTCCCAATATCCATAAGCAGCATGAGAAACTAATAAATTCCTCGTTTTTGAACTCTCAATGGTTGTTTTAAATTCCTGATCCAGTTTTTCCAGATCGTTTTTTAGCTGTTTAAAATTGGTTTCAAACTCTGTTGCGTGTTCTGGCATTAACTCACTCAAAGAGTTTTTGATGTTATTCGCAAGGTCAATGGATAGGACAGGATCTAACCATATATGGGGATCTAACTCACCATGGTCATGTCCTTCTTCCTCATGGGCTTCAGATTCTGCGTGTTCCTCTACTTCAGAATGTTCATTTTCATCCTCATGATGTTCATCAGAATGACTAGATTCTATGAGATTAATTCCTTCTGCGGCTTTTAAAATTTGTACTTCCTCTTTTTTCAATGCTTCCGTTGCTTTTTCTGCAAATCCTTCAATCCCTGCACCAGTATAGATAAATAAATCTGAGTCTGCCAGGTTAATCATGTCTTTTGTAGAAGGCTCGTAGGAATGGGCATCTACATTGGGAGGATAAATACTTTGTACTTCGACGTAACTTCCGCCAATTTTTTTAGTGAAATCTTCAAGCGGATAAATGGTGGTATAGACTGTTAGAGAGTTTTTTTCTTTATTTTCTCCGGTTTTTACAACTTCTTTGGATCCACAACCTGTTAACAAGAGGCTTAAAGTTAGAACAGAGGTAGACATAAGTGTAGATATTCTCATAGAATTACTCCTTAAAATATTAAAATTTATATAGAATGTGATAAAACGAAATCGTTACGTTTTACATTCTAAAATAAATCTATGCGTTTGTAAATGACTTTAGGAATCATTTCGATTTATTTTTTTAGCAAGAAGTAATAGTTCTACCGCTTGACATTAAAATGAAATTGGGATAAAGTGCAAATCGTAATCATTTTGATTTGAAAACGAAAAATTAGGGAGGAAAGTAAGATGCGTGTAAAAATTACTTTGCAATGTACAGAAACTGGCGACAGAAATTATATTACAACAAAGAACAAGCGGAATGATCCGGAAAGACTCGAACTAAAGAAATATTCTCCTCGGTTGAAACGCTATACGATTCACAGAGAAACAAAGTAAGAAAATAGAATAGTTATAAATGTCCTTTAATACCTGAGTAATTTCAAGTTAATTAAAATATGTAAAAAGTATAAATCGTAATGGTTATTATTTGTGAATGACGGAAGGGAGAATTATCATGAAAGACACTAGAATTCCAGTAACTGTTTTAAGCGGCTATTTAGGAGCAGGGAAGACCACTTTACTAAACCATATTCTTCAGAACCGAGATGGATTAAGAGTTGCAGTTATTGTCAATGACATGAGTGAAATTAATGTTGATGCAGAATTGGTAAAACAGGGAGGGGGGTTAAACAGAACGGAAGAAAAGCTTGTGGAACTATCAAATGGGTGTATTTGCTGTACATTAAGAGAAGACCTTTTAAAAGAAGTGGAACGACTAGTGGAGATTGGAAATATAGATTATATTGTGATTGAATCAACAGGTATAAGTGAACCAGTACCCGTTGCACAAACTTTTTCTTACATAGATGAAGAGTTGGGGATTGATCTTACAAAACATTGTAAACTCGATACAATGGTTACAGTTGTTGATGCAAACAGGTTTTGGCATGACTTTGCATCAGGAGATCTCCTTCTGGAAAGAAACCAGGCTGTAGGTGAAGAGGATGAAAGAACGGTTGCGGATTTATTAATAGACCAAATTGAGTTTTGTGATGTCTTGATCCTAAATAAATGCGATTTGCTTGAAGAGGAACAATTAATTCAGCTTGAGGTTTTTTTAAGAAAGTTACAGCCTACAGCGAAATTTCATCGTTCAATTAAGGGAAAAGTTCGCCAACCAGAGATTTTAAATACAGGTTTGTTTAATTTTGAAGCCGCAAGCGAATCTGCCGGTTGGGTTAAAGAATTGGAAGCGCCTGAGCATACTCCTGAAACTGAAGAGTATGGAATCAGCTCCTTCGTTTATAGAAGTTCGGTCCCATTTCATTCTGAAAGATTCAATTGCTGGGTGGAAGAAATGCCAGAAGAAATTGTAAGGGCAAAAGGAATCGTATGGTGCGCAACCAGGAATGACTTAGCTTTATTATTTTCGCAAGCAGGTCCATCGGTGCAATTAGACCCGGTATCTTATTGGATCGCATACTTGTCCCCAGAGCAACAAGCCCAATATTTTGAAGAAGACCCGACATTAAAAGAAGATTGGGATGAAAAGTTTGGAGATCGGAAAAATGAAATCGTTGTGATCGGAATTCACATGGATAAAGAAGTTGTGAAAACTTCTTTAGATCGCTGTTTATTGACAGAAGAAGAGATGACACAAAATTGGAATAAAATGAATGATCCCTTCGTATGGAATATTACTACAGCAGTTAAATAAAATGAACGAGCCTACAATATATTAATGTAGGCTCATTCATTTTATTTTGGAGCCCCCTTTCAATTTTATTATGGAAAAATAAATGCCTACATCTACCTTTTGTATATTAATCTAAACATTTTTTGGGAGGGATTGAATTGAATAAAGTAAAATTAAGAAAAACTGGACAATTGTACATTCCTAAAACTCTTACAAAAATATTAAATATTGAAGTAGGTGACATTATCAATATATTTATAGATGGTAAAAAAATTGTATTAACAAGTAAAGCAGGATTTGAAAAAGAAAATAAGTGTACTTATAATCAAAAAGGAACAATCCATATACCGGCAGAAATTAGAAGATTAAAAAATATCGACACAGATGCAGTTTTTACTATTACTATCGATGAAAAGGAAAAACGGGTATGTCTTATTCCTGATTTAAAAGGTTGAATGAGATTGTGAAGAATTGTACTTAAACTATAGGGTGCGAGAATAAAAAAAGCAATGCTTTTTAGGGGCATTGCTATTTTGCATTTTCATTTAAAAATACTTCCTATAAAGTTCTTGCCGTAAACTCCCACTTAACTGTGCATATATCCTAGTAGTTTCACTTTTCTCATGTCCTAATAAGCTCTGTATGACTTCAAGAGGTGCACCATTATTCAACAAATGGGTGGCATAGCTGTGCCGCAGCTGGTGGGGGTGAATAGTTTTATTGAATTCTGCCTGACTAGAAATCCGCTTAATGATGTATCTCATTTGGGCAATACTCATTCGATGGGGATACCGTTATGTAACAAAAATTGCTGGATCGCTATCCTGGCGTTGATCATGATAGCGTCTGAGCCAAATATCGCAACGGATATTAAAATAAACTTCCCTTTCTTTCTCCCCTTTTCCTCTTACAATCGCAGAACGGTTAGACCAATTAATTCTATTCTTATTTTGGGAAACAATTTCACCTATACGGCACCTAGTGGAAAACATGAATTCGAACAAAGCCTTTTCCAATGGGCAAGAGCATGCTTCACGTAAATGTTCAATTTCACATTCTGTTATAAACTTAGGAATTCGTTTCCCTGCTTTAGGTTCCTTTATCTTTGCTGCTGGATTTTTTGGAATAAGACCTTCCTCATGTGACCATCGAAATAATGACTTCATAAATCTTATTCGATGAGCTAGACTTGAAGGCTTTAAGGTTTCACTCGATTTTGACAGGTAATCTTTTATTTGAACAGTGGATATGGTATCTAATTTAACGTCCTTTAAATACCGATTAAGTAAAGTAGCTTGAAGTTTATATGCTTTTATTGTTTGTGGTGAGAACCCTTCAATTCGTTTATCCGATTCATATGTTTCCCATGCCTTAGATAATAACAAAATACATCTCTCCCTAAATTTCTCTTTTAAAAGGGATTATTGACAGTGTTTTCGAAATCGAAACGGAGAGCTTATTCAACTATCGAAGCAGGTTAGCTGAATAAAGGAAAAAATTAAGATGAATCGAATATTGTAGGTATGCAAAAATGAGGTGGATGAAATGAAGCAATTTGATATGGTTAGAATTACAAAGGATTTCCCTGCTGAAGGTAGTACTAAGGGACAAATTGGAACGATATTAGAAGTCTGGGAAAAAATCATTTTGAAGTACAAATATCCGATAGTAATGGGATAACTTTATTCTTGGGTGCATTATCTGGAGATTTTCTTGCCGTTGTTGTTTAACTACGTGTGCGTTTCTTCAAGAAGGAGATCGCCCTTTTCTATTGAAGTAAAAGGCAGTTACATTATGGCGTAATGCATGTTTAATCATAATTTAAGGATTTATGAAATACCATCATCATTATGATAAAATGACATGCTGTAATTTATCACAAAGCTTATTTTAGGAGAACTAAATGAAAAACTCAGTTGTTTTGAAAGCAGAACGAATCGCAGGGGATTTTTTGCAAGAAAGGGTCAAAAAATCACTCCAAATTATAGGTAAAGGAATCGTAAATCAAGTTTGCGTAGCTGAGACAGACAACAGTAAAGTTGTTGTACGCATGAACAATGCAGGTACATATCCGTGTTTTGTTAAGGAAAATTGGTGTATCGAGCAAGCTAGAGCAGTTGGCATTCCAAGTCCTGAGGTGTTGTCTATTGGTATAGCTGATGAAACAGCGTATATGATCCAAACCTTCGTAGATGGAGAGAACGGATTAGATAGTACGAAACCCAAGACCGATATTTGGAGGCAACTCGGCGTTTACGACAAACTTATTCATACAATTCCAGTTAAAGGATATGGGGAAAACCTGATTGATCCAATACATGGTGTGTTTCAGTCGCCTCCTCATGCAGGGTCAGATGGTAGTTGGCTGGGTTATTTAAATTATAATATCAATAGTTTAACGGAGAATGATCGGATTATTGAGCTTGGGGTAATCAATCAGACGGAATCGATAAAAATAAGAAAGCTGTTCGAGGGGTTGAAGAAGGAGAAGTTCCGCTTTGCTTTAAATCATGGGGATGTCTCATTGAACAATACAATCGTCAATAAAGAAGGGCAGGTCGTTTTGCTAGATTGGGGCAGTGCAGAAGTAAGTGTGGTACCACATGGAGACATTATTGAAATGATGAAGTGTCAAATCCTAGGTGGTGGACCTAGTGTTGAGGAATTTAAAGCATTTTTAGAAGGTTATGGTGTAATGGAAAAGGACATTGCTGACATGAGATCTTTGTTGCTGTTAAGAGCTTTCGACAAACTCAGATGGGCTATTGATCTAAGTCCTGATCTAATTAAATCCTTTGCTACGTTTACGAAACAAGTTGTTGATATGACTTTGGATTAGTTATTTACTGTATTTTATGTGTAACAATCACGCCAATGATTTAGAACCATATTCAACTAAACCAGCTAATAGTTTGTCAATATTTTTCAATAAAAACTTAAAATATCTCGTGCTATACTAAATATACGCATGCCAAATAACCTTCCTAAATTATGTTTTTGGAAGGTTTTGTGTTATTTAGATTAATTTTTTATTTAAGCTATATCTTGGAAAGTTGAATGGCTTTTTAAAATCGCATATATCCATTGTAAGAGCTTATTGGCACATGCTATAACAGCCACTTTATAAGGCTTTCCTTCTTGACGTTTTTTATCATAAAACTCTCGTAATCTCTTATTACGCGGGATGATTTCATCTGTCGTTTTCTTCTTACGACAATCACGAATGGCACATTTAACAGCCATAAATAAGGCGTGCCGTAACCTACTAGACCCTCTTTTTGTTATTCTGTTTACAGTTCCCTTGAATCTCCCTGATTCAAAGATACTGGGGTCAATTCCGGCAAATGCTACAAGTTTTTTTGGGTGATTAAACCGATCAATCTCACCAATTTCAGAAATAATCGTTGCCGCGATTTTTTCACCGATACCAGGGATTGATTGGATAATCTTATATTCTTCAATTTCTTTTGCTAAAGCATCTATCTCGTCCTCAAACTTAGATAGGTGCTTTTGGTATTCTAAAAGCATTTTAATATACATTTCTAGGGTTAAAATATTGCTTTGATACAAGGTATCCTGAAAAGGATTTCGAGCCGCGGCAGCTATTAGTTTCTTTGCTTGTGTATCTGCCCACTTAGAAGAACAACTTTTACATAATTCATTAATTTTAGCTGTTAAAGTTTGTTCACCAGCTACTAAAACATCGTTAGATGTAGGGTATTCTAATAAAGTTAGTAAAGAAACAACGGAATATAAGTCCCCAAAAACACCTCTATATTCAGGAAAAACCTGATCCAACACTGCCTGGAACTGTAGTTTCGTTTGAACAAAAATACCTGTTAGATTATCGTGTTGTCTTGTAAGATTACGAAGGTTCAAGAGATAAATCCCACGTTTTTTATATGGCTCTAAATCCTCTTTATAGTACAGCTCGCAGAGATGATTAGCATCGATTATATCCGTTTTTACTTTCCGTAAACTCGAGCTCTTGGCACGATAGGAGATCAGAGGATTAACAATAATTAATAAATAGTCTCTGTCCTCGAAATACTGAACAACAGGAATATGATAATGACCTGTAGCTTCCAGAACAATTGGGGGTTTAATCCCTGTAGCGCTCTCAACTTCTCTAAGAAATTGGTGTAACATACCTAATCCCTCAAGGGTATGTGATACTTTAAAACTACTTTTGTAACGCTTTTTCTTATCCAAGAAAGCTTGTACCTGACTTTCACCTTTAGCAACATCCAGACCAATGACTGGATTCATTCTCTAACTCCTCCTCTTAATAAATAAATTCACCGGTACCCCTAGATCCTTCTTGCAGTATCATAGCTTCGCTTGTTATACGAGATCTAATGTCCCAACCAGCCTCAATCATGTTTCTACAAGTAGGGGGCGAACTGTTTAGTTGACGGGATCGTAGTCCCACGGGTGCTTACGTTCTACCCCGGCTACCGTTATAATAAAACCAAATAAAAATTGGTCAACCAGAAATTTCTGGCTGACCTTATAATACGAAAGGGTGCTTTAATTGAATAAATAGTATAAAAAAACGTTAAGGGTTTTCGCTCTGAGTTTTTTTATGCCAATTTTAATGTTATTTACAATATTAAATCTGTTGCTAATTCTGTTTCGATTGTGCCTTCTAAATGTGTTTTTGTACTTCAAAACCGAACTACTTAAATTAACTTGTGGTAGTCTTTTTCCTGAGATCCTTTACGGGGGAAAGTCAATTCGTGAATAAGTTGAAACTTTTCTAATCAACTTAAGAAGTATACAAATTAGAAGAAGGTGTATTATGGCGAAAAATTGTTATAGGTCATTCACTATCATTTCTTTAAGCATGGTCTTTTTACTAATGTCTTCCTGTGGTCAGTCACATAGAAAAGAGGAAGAATACAAGACGAATAAAACTCCCCGAGAGGTTTTAGGTTTCTATACAGAACAGGAAGGAACATTACCAGGGTCTCAACCTACAGTTAACTCACAATTCACTAATTTAAATATCATTGCACCCTTTTGGTATAAGCTTGATGATAAACGACCAGGCAATCTTATAGATTCAGTTACAGTAGATCATAAAAGAATGGTGATTCAGAGTGCTCATGAAAAACACCTAAAGGTATATATGGTTGTACATAATCTCTTTTATGAAACCGAGGAGAAGGGAAAGCAGGTAGCGAGTAATATACTCCATAATGATAAAAACCGCAATGTTTTCATTCAGAACTTACGGAATGAAATGAATCAGTTTAAATATGACGGTATTAATATTGATATGGAAAATTTGTATTTGAATGACCGAGATTCCTTTAGTCTGCTGATAAAAAAATTGTCTGATGCTCTGCATCGAGATGGAAAAGTGGTTACGGTTTCGGCCCCGGCAAACACAGGTGATTCCCGTGCTAATCCCTGGTCACCGTGGTTTGATTACGAAAAGCTTGGTTTATTTTCAGATAGCTTAATGATTATGACATACGATGAGCACAACCCAAGAACAACACCCGGGTCAACAGCATCAGTCAATTGGATAGAAGCAACGATTCGTTATGCTTTGAAGCATGGAGTACCACCATCAAAAATTTTACTCGGTGTCGCTGGTTATGGATGGGACTGGAATACAACAGCAAGTGAAACCTTGTATAGCTCCTATGCAATGTTAATGGGTCAGAAAACAAAATATAAAGAGTTTTATGGGACTCTCGTTCACAAACACCTTATTTCAGTTACATAGATAATAAAAATCATAACCATCAGGCTTGGTTTGAGAATAGCCACAGTCTGCGGTTTAAGTTAAACCTTGTAGAAAAATATAACTTAAGGGGGATCGGGATTTGGCGACTTGGCTTAGAAGACCCAATGTACTGGACGACCATACCCGAGAAAATAAAAGTAAAAAAGTGATGGAATGGTCTACCAAGAGTACCATTTTTTTGTGATGAACTAGTATATATGGATAAGAAAAAGACCATCTAGAAAGGATGGTCTTTAAACGCGTTTTGTTCCAACATATCTTGGATGCCAATATGGGTTGTTTGTGCTTGTAATCATGACCCCTTTTGATGAAGAAGCCATAATCATTTTACCATTCCCGATATACATGGCAACATGTGTTGGGCTACTTGCCTTGGTTGGAGCATAAAACATTAAATCACCTGGTTGAATATAATTATAGATACGATATCCGTTACCGTAGAACATTTGGGCGGCTGTGCGATTTAGTGTTTTTCCAGCCCTTGCGTAGGAATACCTAATAAGTCCTGAACAATCAAAACCACTTGGTGACATCCCGCCCCATTGATAAGGTACTCCAATATTAGACTTCGCAACCGAAACTGCTTTTGTATGATAATAAGCTGCTTCCGCTTTATCACCCATGTTAGCAAACAAAGAGCTGAAAGAAACAATAATGACAAAAGCTACGACGAATTTCTTAAGCATGATTGTTACCTCCTAGTGTGATTTGATAGTTTTAATATACCAGAAAGGTGTAACAGTAAAATCTCAGCAAAATTACATTTTCATTAAAAGTTATTTTGATATAATTTCATGTTTGTCTCTTATTGTTCATTAAGAATATCAGTCTTAACACCCAGATAAATTAAGTAAATAGCACCCACTTATTTGAAGATAGAAAATAAGTACGCTGATTTCACAATGATGGCTGAAAGTCCTAATACAGCAGCAGAAGTATGGATAAAAAGGGCACAACAAAGTAGGGTTAAGTTATGGATTCAACCTTAATTAAATCTATCTTTTACGCAAAGCGTGGCTCGTGGTCTATGTATTTTGATGGTGATCAAGGAGATGAGCCCTATCAGCAGGCAGATGAGTTGTTTAATGCGTTGAAGAAAGTGAATTGGTTAAAAGACAAAATTATTCATGTAGGACATATCACAATATCTGGCACAAGACGCGTAGCTTACATAACCTTTTCATGGGAAACGGATGATGGATTTGTTTATGATTTTTATTATAAAGGACCCATTAAGGAAGCGGTAAAAATCGTAGATAGCCTGAAAAATGTTGAATAGCGACCTCCAGGTTGCTTATATTACTGTACGCTCCTGCGGGACCGTAATAAACCCTTTCTGAGAATTTTCGGAAACATTTTAACGAATTAAAATGATTATGATAAGAATAATAATTAAGATGAATTTTATAGGGGTATCTTTATGAAATCCATCTATAAATGTTTTTTTGCTAGCATACGAATGATAAATCATAGTCCGGAGTTGAAATCATGAGCAAAACAGAAGAATTGAAACAGGAATTACAGGTCTTAACCAGTCGGCGTGACAGGATGCAGAAGAACCTTTATGAAGTGGAAAAACGCATTAATGAGATTATTAATGAATTGAAAATACAATAAAAAAAGAATAGGAGCTACACTGTAGTTTTTAACTATATATTCGGGGGCTTTATAAGTTTGACATGATGAGAATAATGGGGCGGGGGTCTGAACCACCTGGACTCGACTTCCATACCTTACATGGCTACACTCGTTATATTCATAAAAAAACAGAAAAAAAGGCAAGAGATATGAACTCTTGCTTTTAATGTTTATTAATGGATTGTGTTAAGGCTCTCTGCCATCATCAAGTCGTTCTTGTAGGCAGCCATCGCCAGTTCATACCTCACTTTTTTGCTCGCTTCCACGAAATCCGCTTCCTTCACAAGACCAGATAATGAATATCTGTTACCCCTGAAATCCACGTTTAGCTCGGTGATTTGATTGAATTTGAAACGCTCTAATGGAATGCCATTCTCATCCTTCAACAGGTATTCACCGTATTTCTCGTTGCATGTTTGTGCCACTTCCTCCATCACCTTGAAGGCATCGTCTGGATTTTGCCTATAGTTGAGGACAAGGCTTTCGTTCACCCTGCGCATTCCCCGGTTCCCGTTTTGAAGTTCCGTGATGCTGCTATAGGAGACCGAATAGAGGTATCCGTCATACTGGCGGATTTTCAGGTAGCGCATGCTGATTTCCTCGATTTTCCCCTGCCGGTTTCCATTGATGATTACATAATCCCCGAGATGGATCTGGCGCTCAAACAAATAGGTAAGCCCCATAATGTAATCGCGGATGATATGCTGGAGGATCAATGCCAAGGCACCTGCCACCACGACCGAACCAGTGAGAAGTCTTGTTAGTTTGAAGAAATGGCTAAGCACATAAATTAAGAATAAAACCAGTCCCAATACCTTTGTCACCTGGTTGGCAAAATGCATCAATGTATCTTCACGCTTTTCATCCAAGATGCTAGTTTTGTCAAAGAAAAGCTTGATGGATTTGCGGATCAAATAAACCGTGAGTATAATCAGCAGTGCCACGGTTAAAATTTTTACAGGCAACTGCTCGAACTGTCCAATGAAAAACATTCTATCACCCCTACTTTTTTACACTATACCAGAATGCGGATAAGGAGAAAAACTTCTTTTCTCAACAAACCTTAACGATAGCATGGTTCCATAAAAAAAGAAGCCCTCTCTGTGCATCCTGGTAGGTTAGTTTAATAGAAAAATGTTAAAATTAAGAAAAAAGGAGTATGCTGAGATGGTTATACAAGCGAATATGTCACCAAAAGTAATTGTTGAAGTTTGGGAAGTTACGGAAGATATTTTTAATAAACACAAAATTCCGCTCACAAGACAGACCATCGAAACATTGGTTGAAGAGGAACAGGTTAATTCACTTCTTGAAAAACTGAATGCTGCTGTTGGAAGTTCGTCAGAAACTTGTATAAAAGGTGGCTGACAAATGCCTCCTAAAAGGGAGTAGGATATATCGCATTTTTCCTCTTAGTTGAGCTAGGGGAGCTATCGGACATTAATTGGTCTGTTGCTCTTGTCCCATTATTATACATGGGAGTAATTTGTTCGTTTGTTGGTCAAACGTTACAGGTTTTAGCTCAAAAACATACATCAGCAACATCAGCTGGACTCATTATGAAGCTTGAATCCGTATTTGGAAGCATTTTTTCAATTACGTTTGGTTTTGAACCTGTAACAGGTAAGTTAGTAGTTGGTGGAACGCTGATTATGCTTTCGATTATTCTTATGGAACTCGACTTTAAGCTGTTGTTAGGCAAATCCAAGTTAAAAGAATTATAAAAAGCTAAACTCGCCCTTATTTGAGTTTAGCTTTTTCTTATATTCTGCGTACCTGCTCATTTTCAGGACTGAATATGTTGGTGCAAAACGAAAGAATCAACTAGGGTATTGGAATGAAAATTTAGAAGGAAAATCTTTCTAACGGTACCTGTATTTACTGGAATAATAAGGGGGATTTGATAAAGTATGCAGAAACGCTATGGTTTGGAAGTTATAGTAGGGAACAATTCTTCTATCAAATTAATGAACTGGTTATAATACTAAAAATATTTAGGTATCATGCATAAAAAATTAGGTCTCTTCAAATCACTTATTCTTAAATCACTCCATAAGATATTGGAAATGCTGAAACGAGTGATGTGTATATGGAAAGCGAATTAATCGTGAATGATTTATTTCCATTTTCAATTAAAACATTAAATGGGGTTAAATGGGGATTTATAAATAATCGAGGTCAGTTTGTTATCTCAACTCAATATGAGGATCTAAGTGAATTCCAACCGAACGGTTTGGCTGTTGTTTGGTTAAAAGATCATTCTGGAATCATTGACCAAAGCGGCCGTTTTGTGGTTCCACCAATCTATAGTTCCATCTATCCATTTTCTGATGGCCTTGCGATTGTAGATGAGGAAGATAAGGGTTATAGGATCATAGATGAAACTGGAAAAATAATAACAGATAAAACCTATCCGTTTACGTATTTTGGTGCCTTTCATGAACATCGTCTCGTTTTTCAGGATTTCGTGAATAGAAAAGAGTTCCTCTATGGCTATTTAGATTCCAATGGAGAGATTGTAATCCCTGCACAATATAATTATGCACACGATTTTCACGAAGGTAAGGCAATTGTTGGATTAAAGGACGGTACATCTGCACTTATTGGCTTGAATGGAGAACGTCTGAGGACCTATCCTTTTGAACGAATGGGTCCTTTAAGTGAGGGCTTGATTTCCTTTCGTAAAACGGATCAAGACAAATCAGGATATGTTAATGAGGAAGGTATGGTGGTCATTCCGCCTGTCTATTCGAGTGCTATGCTATTTGAAAATGGAAGAGCTATTGTCAATACTTCGGAAAACTATAAAAATCAATATGGGCTTATCGACCAGACAGGTGCTTTTATCATTCCGCCAGAATATGATGATATCAATCTACTAGGGGAAAATCGGGCGTCAGTGGCCAAAGCCATCGATCCGGATTATCCACATGCAGGCTCTGTCTTTGCTATTGCTGAAACTACCACCGGAAAATTGCTTACCGATTTTATTTATGACCGTGTTAGTGAGTACAAAGGAGAATATAGCTCTGTTACAAAAGATGAAAAAACTTTTTTTATAAACAGAAAAGGTACCCGAGCTCAAAATCTCCCTATTTTCGACGGGACTGGTACAGTCAGGCTGAAAGGAGATTTGATTCAAGCTTTTGTGGATGAAAGATTTTCTTACTATGATCGGAAAGGGGATCTTGTATGGACTCAGAACATGATTCTTCCTTTAACCGGACCCATTCACATTCGCGAAGAAAAATATAAACCTAATAAATATTATCTGGTTTACTATCCACAAATCCAAGGAATGGAAAACAAACTTGCTCAGTCAAAAGTAAACCAACATTTAAGAAATAAATTAGGGGTGAAAGACTTACAAAAAAATGGTCAGTCATATTATAGCTATTCTGGTAACTATTCTGTTCAATTTTATCAGAAACAGTTACTGGTACTGGAATTAACAGGGGAAGAATATCCATTTGGAGCTGCCCATGGGATGCCAAGTAAAATCAATGTTCATATAAATTTTATAACAGGTCAAATTTATCGATTAAAAGATTTATTTACAACCGGGAGTAATTATAAACAAGTCTTAAGTGAAATCATTGGGAAGCGAATTCAACAACATCAGGATTTCTATATAAACCATGATCAGTATAAAGGTATAAAAGAAAACCATCCATTTTTCTTAACAAACGATTATTTAGTGATCTATTTTAAGCCATATGAACTTGCTTCATACGCTGTTGGTTTCCCGGAATTTTGGATTCCTTACCATGACATTCAGAATTTAATCAATGAAAAAGGTGGACTATGGCAATCTTTTCATTGAAACAGCAATAGGATTAGACCTCTCCATAGTACTACCGTCAAGATAAAAATAGACGGTCAGCAAAATTCCTCGAAATTTTGTTGCCCGTTACTTTGTCATACCCTTGTTTAAAAGAGAATATCTTACTATGAAAAGTATTGTAAAGGTGAGTGGGACTGTGGTAATTATGGAAAAGTTTCTAGTAATCACCTTCATATTGGTCATTCTTTATTACTTTTTACATAAACGCTTTTTAGCAAATGCAGAAGGGATGATTTTAAGTGGTATTTTCTTCAGAGTTTCACTGTTGTTCATGGTCCTAACTCTAATTAATCCATTTTTCATACTATATGTCGTAAATCATAGTAATATCCTAGAATTAGGGGCTGTAGGTGATTGGTTAGGCGGGTCAACAGCACCCTTTATAGGTCTCGCGTCGTTTCTCATGATTTTAGCCACTTACTTTACACAGAAAGATGAATTAAAACAAACGAAGCTATCCTATGAAACTCAAACCAATCTATTAGTGAAACAAAATCAAATGATTGACATTCAACGATTTGAACAAACTTTTTTTAATCTTGTTTCTTTGCATCACGAAATTGTTAATTCCATTTCATTTGATATAAATGGTGACTCTAAAGTAGACGGAAGAAATGTATTACATAAAATTTACCTTAAACTATCAAAGAGTTTGGAATACAATGAAACGCAAAATTCTATTAATCACAGATATAAATCGATAAATAAAGGTTATGAAGCGTGGTATATTGAGCATGAGATGTTTATAGGTCATTATATTCAAAATATTTTCCACCTTCTAAACTTCATAGATAGACAAAATATAAGTTTTGAAAATAAATATCAATATGCCAAAATAGTCAGAGCACAATTAACAAATACAGAGCTATTGATCCTTTTTTATAATACGATTTCTCGTATTGAAAAACGGAAATTTGTTGAAATGATGAGGAAATATAAACTTTTTAAATATTTAAATACAGACCACCTGCTATATAACAAAGATAAAGAAATTTTTCAGATGAACTTTCATATAGAGGAGATATCACAAGCTTGATAGCTTTTTCATAGAGTGGAAAATGACCTAGCTAAATCAAATTGGCTGCCAAACAATAAATAAGGCAGCCAATTTTGTTTGTTGAAAAAAAATATAGAGCTTCTGCAAAAAAGAAGATATTTTCAAACCAAAGATGAAGGCTCCCCAGTCTAGCTGCAATGTAACTTATCTTTGAAGCCCTGGGTATTGCCAGATTCCTGAAGTCCTGATAAGGTCACGGTATATGACGAGCAGCTCATCCTTGGTCACTTTATGTGCTTCCTCCAATGATGGGTAATCCAAATAGACAATGTTAGTAAAGTTTCTTTTGCTTTTTTTGCCGGTCATTTTATCATAGAAATCACTGGCTTCCTCAAATACGGTTAATGCTCTTCTCATATGGCTGGCACTTGTAACAAGAGTGACATCTTTAATGTTTTCTTTTTCAAGAATGGCTGTTGTGAATAGACCATTTTCTACCGTGTCTGTTGACATTTTTTCCATAATAATTCGTTCTTTTGCAATTCCGTTATCGACCAACCATTTGCTCATGGCATCTGCTTCCGTTATGCCCTTTTTAGGGACACCACCTGTTACGATGATTTTGGAATTTGGATATTTTTTTGCAGCAGCAAGTCCTACTTTTAGTCTTTCTACAAGTGTAGGCTGCATGGTTCCTTCTTCTGAAAGTGCGTATCCAAGAATCACAATGGCATGATCTTTGGATGGAAGGTTTGCTGGTGGTTCTGTGTTGAATTTCTCTCTTAAGATTTTTTCTGTCTTGCTTATTTTTGAAGCATACTCATTAGCTCTTTTAGAATCGATATTTTTTAATTTTGAAAAAGAAGCATCATATGCCTTTTCGTCCCCATTTACTTTTGAGTAAACCCCGTATAAAAGATTTCCTTCAAAATTCCTCGGATCTAAATTTAAAATTTGCTTATAAGTTTGTAAAGCCTCAGGAATTTTTTTCTGAATGATTTGTGTAGATGCAAGCGAAAATTTCAAATCAAGGCTATGAGGATCTATCAGAGTTGCTTGCAAAAATGCATTTTCTACAACGTCGTATTTCCCTTTAAGAGTGATTCCTTGGAATATTTCTTCTTCTGCTTTCTTGACATCTCCGCCATGCCAGTAATAATACATAGCGATTTCTTCTAATTGATTAATCCTCTTAGAAGTAGGTTCATCATTTTTTAGTGCCGTAACACTAGGATTCTCGTGTAGGGTACCAGTCGTTTGTGCTAACACAGATGAAAAAGGAATTGCACACAAAATAAAAACAAGTACAGAACATAAACTCTTTCTCAATTGATTCATTCACTGTCCTCCTTATTTTGAAAAACGGTTATTCCTGTGAGAAACATAGCATTTTTTTATCTCCCAATAATAAGTTGACAATTTTTTGTTCTTTTATTCTAAATGAAGTGGAAATATTTTTAGTCGTCGTACCGCCAAAAAAACATCGAAAGTGATTCAACTTCGTACTATAAATGCTCCTCGAATGCGTCAGAGTTTATTAGTTGGAATCCATCGTAATCACGTCGTCGATTACATCCTAAAAAAAGCAAGATTCACTTAGTCTATTTTCAAAACCATAGATCATATGTAAGTATTTCTCCTGATTTTATGTTAGAAAACCTTCTGCGTTTTAAGACTCCTAGAATGAATTTTAGTATATTCATAGTATCTAATGAAAGGGGAGGAAAAAATGAGGAAAGGGTATAAGAAGTCAGTAACTTTTATAACTAGTTTAGTAGTAGCAGGTAGTTTATTTAGTGCATCAGTAGAGGCAGCCCCTATAACAGCTGCCAAAACAGCTAATCCTATTGCAAGTAGTGTATTATCCGTCAAGATTGAAGATGCAACAATTTTTGAACTGCAGCATGAGATGCAAAAGGGGAGGTTAACTTCTGAACAATTGGTCCAATTTTACCTTGATCGAATTAACGAATACGATGATACTATTCATTCGATTATTACGATTGACGAAGATGTACTGGAAGAGGCAAGGGAGCTTGATAGAGAACGAAAGGCTGGAAAGGTCCGTGGCGCCTTGCATGGGATTCCCATTATATTAAAAGATAACTATGATACATACGACATGCCGACTACAGCAGGTCCCTATCTCTTAAAGGGTCCATTCCTTTGGATGATGCATATCAAACGAAGAGATTGAGAGAAGAAGGGGCGATTATTTTAGGTAAAGCGAACCTTCATGAATTTGCTTTTGGATTTGAAACGATTAGTTCCCTAGGTGGACAAACCTATAATCCATATGATGTTTCACGATATCCAGGTGGTTCGAGTGGCGGTACTGCAGCTGCGGTTACATCCAACTTTGTTACTGTTTGCTTAGGAACAGACACCGGTGGTTCCATTCGTATTCCTTCCTCTTTTAATAATTTAGTTGGAATTCGACCTACTATGGGACTCGCTAGCCGGGATGGTATTATACCACTTGCCCTCACACAAGATGTTGGCGGGCCGATTGCACGTACGGTTGAAGATGCAGCAATCGTACTTGATGCGATTGCTGGCTATGATCCAGACGATCCCGTTACCGCAGCAAGCATTGGAAATGTACCAAAAACGTATGCACACTATCTGAAGAAAAATGGTTTAAAAAATGCTAGAATTGGGGTTGTACGAGAGCTGTTTGGAAGTGATCCACAAGTCAATAAAGTCATGAACCAAGCAATAGCTGACATGGAAGCACTCGGAGCTGAAGTGTACGAAGTTACAATTCCTAACCTTAGTCAGGTTTTAGCTTTTTCAAGTTTAAGTAGTTACGAATTTAAGTTTCAATTAAATGATTATTTAGCTTCTCTCGGACCAAATGCTCCCTATAAGACACTTACTGACATTATTGACAGTGGATTATATCATCCAAGTCTAAGAAGTGGATTAATTTCTAGAAACAATAGAGAATCACTTGACAATGATCCAGAATACCAACGGATCATTACAGAACGTCCAAAATTAGCAAAGGATAGTTTAATGGCGACCTTTTCAGAATATGAATTAGATGCGCTCGTGTATCCAACTTCTAATGCTTTACCTGCGGTAGTAGGTAGCGGTCAAGGTGCTGGAAATGCGAATCGCTTAAGTCCGTTTTCTGGCTTCCCGGCAATCTCGGTGCCAGCAGGGTTCAGTGAGAATGGTCTGCCAGTGGGAATGGAAATGCTGGGTAAAGAGTTCGATGAATCTACGTTAATCAAACTTGCCTATTCTTACCAAGAGGGAACTCAACATCGGAAAGCACCTGAACTAGAATAATAGACCAAATATAAGCAAAGAAAGCAATGGAAAAGAAAAACTCCATTGCTTTTTATTTTGCCTAATTTAAAAACTTTTCCATTTTTTTAAACACAGATTATTAGAAAATATTCATTGTATAAGTAATCTTTACCAAATCATTATCAATAATTTACAAAGGGAAAACAGAAAATTAAAACTTCCCTGCTATTCTTTTTATAGATTTACTTTTTATTATATTTCTATAAAGGGATGTGGAGATTTTATTATGAGTAATTATGATTTGCAAAAGGGATTGGATAGACGCCGCTTTATCAAAATCGGTGGATTGAGTACACTTGCCTTAACACTTGGATCAGCGGGCATTCCAGCTGATATGTTCACAGGTAAAGCTCATGCCGCAGCAAATGAGGATTTCAAGCTTCAATTCAAACCGGACGGAAGATTCAAGATTGTCCAGTTTAACGATACACAAGATGATGAAAACATTGACCGTCGTACAATCGAACTGATGGAAAAAGTCCTAGATACTGAAAAACCGGATTTTGTTGTCCTTAACGGCGACAATATCACGGGTGGCTGTGATACTCCTCTTGAGATGAAACAAGCGATTAATAATGTGGCACAGCCGATGGAGCAGAGAGGGATAAAGTGGGCGATTACATACGGAAACCATGATGAGGACTCCACGCCAAAAAGTGGCCTTGATGAAGAGGACATGCTTGAGATTTACATGTCTTACAAATACAATTTGAACAAGCCCAGTGTAAAAGATATTACTGGAACAGGAAATATGAATTTACTTATCAAAAATTCCAAAGGTACGGATGCAGCTTTCAATCTTTGGCTACTTGACAGTGGAAGGTATGCTCCTAACTCTATTGCTGGTCAAGACTTTAACGGATATCCAACCTGGGACTGGCTCCGTTTCAACCAAGTAAGCTGGTATAATGATACATCCAAAAAATTAGAGAAACAATGGGGACATAAGGTTTCTTCACTCGTGTTTATTCATATTCCTCTATGGGAACATCGATATATGTGGTTTGCCAGTGTAGATGGCAGAACGAACGAAAACCACGCTAATGCTTTGACTAAGCATAATATTGTTGGAGAAAGAAACGAAGAAGAATGCCCAGGCCCGGTCAACAGCGGTATGTTTTCTGCCATGCTCGAGAGAGGAGATGTGAAAGGTGTTTTCTGCGGTCATGATCACGTAAACACCTACATGGGTAACTACTATGGCATTCTGCTTGGTTATGCCGGAAATACTGGTTTTGGTACATATGGTCTCCCAGGTGCTGAACGGAATCGATTACGCGGTGCAAGGGTATTCAATTTGGATGAAAATACTGCTGATGTGCTTGTAGAAACCCATATGGTGTTTGCAAAGGACTATGGCATCGATTTGACAGCCAATGACCAAAGCATTTCTCCAGGTCCAATCGATGAAAGCAAAAAGAAAGAAAAAGTAGTTAAATAGTTTTGACTTAAAACGGGTGGTAACAGTTACTACCCGTTTTATTTTTGTTAACTAAGAAGTTCCGTTCACTTGGTGAACCCAGGCCTTTTTTATCTGCTTTCTTCACCAATCTAAATTCTGGCTAAATATTAAAATTTGGGAGCATACAATTACAACGTGTTCTGAGGTTCGTTCTTTCTCAATACATATCAATGTAGTCCTAAAAATAATTTATAGATTTAATTATGGACTACACTTAACTAAGTTGTTCTATTATAGAAAGAACTTTTTAAATATCTTTGAGTAAAAACCTTTGCGTTAAATAATAGTTATCAACTAAAGTACTAAGTGAAACAAGTAATGAACAAGGAGGAATACAAAAGTGCAGGAAAAGAAAGTTACATGGTTAGAGCTTTTTTATGATTTATTATTTGTGGCGTCTGTTTCTGTTGCTACCCATGTTTTGCTTCATGTTGAAGACGGATATATACATGCAGAGTATTTAATAAAGTTTGGGTTGATTTTTATTCCAATCTGGTGGGCTTGGGTAGGGCAAACCATGTTTGTGAACCGGTTTGGACAAGATTTGTTTCATCAACGGCTATTTTTGATCCTACAAATGTTCTTTGTCCTAGTCATGACATCAAGCTTATCGGTTGATTTTGATACATATTATCTTTCTTTTTTAATTGGTTATATTGGATTGAGAGCCATAACGGCAATCCAATATCTTGTTGTCCGGCGCTTAGAAACGGGTTTTCGTAAAGAGGCAGCACAATATTTGGGAAGGTATTTTTGGATAGGAATCATTATTTCATTATGTTCACTGTTTTTTGATTCTTGGGTCCGATATGTTTTATTATATTTTGGTATTTTTATTGATATTATGGTCCCGGTGTTTGGCAGAAGGTATTTAGTAAAAGTGTCCACCAATACGGCACATTTACTGGAGCGATTTGGTCTATTCACTATTATTCTATTTGGTGAGTCTCTTATTAGCACCCTTGCGGTCATTCAACCTACACAAGGAGATTGGAATTCAATCGGATTTGCGGTTATTTCCTTTATCCTAATCATAGCGATGTGGTGGCAGTATTTTGATAATGTAGAAAAGAAAGTAGACAAGTCGATCCAAACTGCAGGCCAGACCATTATATACGGTCATTTGTTTATTTTAATGTCGTTGAGCATGATCGCAGCATCCATTAGACTATTGTTATTACATGAGGTCCACTATTTATTTATCCAATATTTCGTTTATGGCTCTGTATTACTCTATTTCTTCTCCACTACTTTTGTTTTCCATCAATATAGACATCAGCACCACAGATTGAAAATATATCATTTAGGATTATTTTTAGGGATCTTAGCATTCTTTTTTATTATTAATCTGATTTTTTCAGTACCAAATATTATAGTCATAGGGGAAATAACCTTGTTTTTTATCGTCTATGCTAAATTAACTACAACTTAACTAAGGCTTTATTTTAGTGATACTCAAGCGGTGTAAGAGGGGGAGGATATTCGTTGCTCCTTAATTAACAAGCCGTCACAATTTGGTGTATTAAAGGCATAAAGATCAGTTTCTTAGAAGTCCTCAGTCCTCTTGGTGAATTGAGGGCTTTTTTTAATTCTCTTACGAACCTAAATTGCCTACGGTTACTATAAAGGAGGGGAGAAACATGGCTATTTTTTTAAAAAAATTTGTATTGCATAGAATGGAAATATCCTGTTATATTTAGTGTAATATTACACTATTGGGGTTGATTTGTTGAAGCCATCACTAATAAAGAACAATAAACAGGTAATACATAAAAATCCATGGTTTCTTGGAATTGTAGTATGTATTTTTGTTGTCTTCGTGTCCTTAAGTATCCCTATCGAAAAAAGAAAATATGGACTCTCTCAGAGAAATTTGACAACAGATTATACAGGTCTGCTTCCTGAACGGATCGAAAGAATAGTAAAAGTAGGTAATCGGACCGAATTACAAAAAATTGTGAAGGAAGCGAATGAAAAGGGCCAGCATATTTCCATAGCTGGACTGCAGCATTCGCAAGGAGGACATACATATTACAAGGATAGTGTAGTATTGGATATGAAGACGTTCAATAAAGTCCTCGAAATAGATAAACAGCATAAAACGATAAAAGTAGAAAGTGGAGCTACGTGGGAAGATGTTCAGGAAGCGATTCAACCTTATGGGCTAGCTTTAAAAGTCACACAATCACAATCGATTTTCACCATAGGAGGATCACTTTCCGTTAATGCTCATGGGCGGGATATACGGTCTGGCCCAATGGCTGGAACAGTCAGGGAAATGACCATCTTGACTCCCACAGGAGAGATTAAAACAATAACTCAGAATGACTCTGAGGAATGGATGAAGTATGTATTTGGCGGCTATGGCTTATTCGGTGTCATTTTAGATGTCACTTTAGAATTAACGGAAAATGACGTTTACACAATCCATACAGAAGAACATAAAACACATGAGTATGAAGCCTATTTTGCAAAACTGTTAAGAAATGATGATACATCTATGCATTATGCAAGAGTAAGTGTTGCTCCGAATTCTTTTTTGAACGAAATGTATGTAATCGATTACATCTATACTGGAAAAACGGATGATCAAACGCCGCTTAAAAAAGAGCGCGGTGCCCGAATTGGTAAGCTGGCACTGGATCTTTGCCGGCAAGGCGGGGGGGTAGAAGATCTTTTCTGGGAAAATCAAAAGCTGCTGATTAAGTCACTCGACGGAGACGAAATTACTCGAAATAACGCCATGCGCGGGAATTCTGCTTTTATGGAATTTACAACACCTGGTCGGGTAGAAGTACTGCAAGAGTTCTTCATTCCAGTGGAGCAGTTTGAAGAATATATGAGTGATTTAAAAAGATTTCTCCCAGCTATTGATAAAAATGATGATTTTAAGATTCAAAACATTACTGTTCGTTATGCTGCAAAGGACAACTACACAAGTTTGAATTATGCCAAAGAAGATATGTTTGGACTCGTCATTTTAATCCAACATGGCTTAAAAGAAAAAGAGATTAATAATGCGAAAGCCATTATTCAGGGATGGACGGATTTGACACTCAAGCACGGAGGGGGATATTACCTCCCATATTATCCTTATCAAACAAAAGACCAATTTAGAATTGCTTATCCAAAGTGGGAGAAGTTTCAAGAAGAAAAATTAAAAAGAGATCCAAACGATGTTTTTCAAAATATCTTTTATGACCATTATTTTTAAGAAGGAGCCTCGGATGAAGAGTTTGAGTGAACGCTATGTCCCTTTGGTAGTATCAGTTGGCCAGGTTGTCATTTTTCCATACTATATCCTTTGGTTAAAAGAAGCCTCACTGACATTTACCTTATTTACTTGGTTTTTTGCTGCTTTTTCTTTTAGTGCTGCCTTTGGATATCGTCTATTCCGAGCTGGTAAAAAGCATGCCAATATGTATATTCCTTATATTTACATTGGGATGGGTAGTGTTTATATACTAGTAGGCTATATAAATAGTTCATTTGAAGTTCTTCCTTACATTGCTCTCTTATTTCAGGTTATTTTAGGATTCTTACAAGGTTACCATCACGCGTGGCATATAGAGCAGAATGCATATCGTTTACACGCAATTAATCACTATCTCCTTGTTGGGATGATTATGGTGGGGCTTTCCCTTGTAAAAATAATATCCCCAATATTCTTCATTACTACCTTTGGGACTGTTTTATTAATTTGCGGGATGGGGCTAAAATTAATGACAGTATACTTGAAGAAGGATCGTTGTAATTGAATGGGGCAATACATTCAGGTGGCAGATAGAAATTTTCGGTAGAACGAGGTTTTAGGAAGAAAAAAATAAAAAAAGAAAGAAGCAGAAATCCATCGATTTGCTGCTTCTATTTATGTTGGATTTTAATAAATTACAACTGGATCGTATTGGCTGAGATTATTATAAATGGATGCCATCACATTTGGAGGGACGTTGACACAGCCAGCAGAACCTGCCGTATTATAGGCATCACTTGCCCAATTTGTCCGCCAGCTGGCATCGTGGAACCCTTGGCCTTCATTCGTAAAGGGAGCCCAGTAATTTACCGGAACGGCATAACTTCCTTTACCAACTGCAGTGCCTCTGAGAACGGAAGGTGACTTTTTATAAAGGATATACCAAACACCCGGATGTGTATCTTCTCCTGTGCTGCGTTTCCCTGTGAATACATGGGTTGTGACAGCCAATTGTCCATTTTTGTAAATCCAAATCCGCTGTTCCGCAAAGCTTGCCGGTATGCTTGAGCAGGTGGAAAAAACGATTCACGATTCTCCTGATCGAACGAAGTCCGCTATGAATAATTTTATGTACACAGTGGGAATTTCATATTTGCCACTCCATGATAAAGCCGTTGAAACGGCTAAGGCAGTAGGTCCTGTAGAAATGAAGCGGGGCAAGAAAAATAGCACCATCCTGCTTGCGTCAGAAAATATTCAAAAGGAATTAGATAGAGGAAAGCTTGGTTTCAAACGCAAATATGTAAGGTGCTAGCATAGCTTGTAGTGTAACAACACTAACGGGAACAAGAGCTCAATACAGTTACCTTTAGTCTATGGCAATAGAGGAAACAGTAATTCATAATACCCAATTCTGATATCTATTGTAAAAGTTTTCAAAATGTTGTTGATTTTTTTATGAAAGCATACTATGATATTAAAAAAAGTAATCCAATAAACTTAATCGGAATAATAAGGGTATCAAATTAAGGTAAAAAAGCAAGGAAAAAAAGCAAGATAATCGTGATGCAAAATGAATCAGTGACTTCTGTCCGACTGGTAAACCAGAGGCTCAGAGGACCAACGTTTAGTCGTTGGCCTTTGAGCCTTTTTTTATTAAAAAGGATATAGCAATGCCATTAATGGGGGTGTGAATAACATTATTAGGCTTAAAAATGATGAAATGGAGTGAAGTAAATGACAGCAGCGAAAGAAAAAATCAGGTTTGAGCAGGTAACAAAAACCTTTACTGTTCGAGATTCGGGACAAAAGGGCGCCACAAGAGACTTTACAGCGGTAAAGGAGATAGAGTTTACCGTAAAAGAAGGAGAGTTTATCACATTAGTAGGACCAAGCGGTTGTGGAAAATCAACGTTACTTGACTTACTAGGCGGGCTGACAACACCATCAAGCGGGCGCATCTTAATAGATGGGAAAAGAATAACAGGTCCAGGGCTCGACCGTGGTATTGTCTTTCAGCAGTATGCTTTGTTTCCATGGAAGACGGCCCGCGGCAATATTGAATTTGGTCTAGAAGCAAAGGGTATACCGAAACATGAATGGAAGGAGCAAGCAAACCATTTCCTTTCTTTAGTGGGTCTGAGTAATTTTGGAGACCGTTATCCGCATGAACTCTCAGGAGGAATGAAACAACGTGTAGCGATTGCTAGAAGTCTAGCATTTAACCCAGATGTCTTGTTAATGGATGAGCCTTTTGCTGCACTGGATGCACAAACAAGGGAATCCCTCCAAAGTGAGCTTCTACGCATTTGGGAGAAAACAAAAAAAACGATAATCTTTATCACCCACGGGATCGATGAGGCCGTTTATTTGGGAGAGCGAGTAGTCGTGTTAACACCAGGTCCTGGTACGGTAAAGGAGATTGTAGATATCCCGCTAAAATCAAGATTAGAAGATGCTGATATCCGCTCCCATCCTGATTTTGGGAAATTACGTCATCAAGTTTGGAGTTCATTGCATGAAGCCGAATACCAAGGTATGAACATTTAAACCAATAGAGAGGGGTTCTTTCAAATCGAAACGATAAAATTGATTCCAACCACCATGCAGCCAAGTAAACCAAAACTCTTTGTATTATCAAGCTTGGGAAAGATTTTCAAACAGTCCATTGTTTTAATTGCCTTATTTTTAGTTTGGGAAATAGCACCTAGAATTGGCTTAGTGGACCAAGCATTCTTTCCGACTTTTTCTAGTGTATTAATTTCTTGGTGGAACTTAATCATTACAGGTGAGCTTTTCGCACATTTTGCTGCGAGTATTACGCGGTCATTTACTGGCTTTGCACTAGCAGTAATCATTACCATCCCGTTAGGATTAGTGATTGGCTGGTATCCGCTAGCAAGAGAATTATTAAATCCAGTGTTAGAGTTGTTTCGAAATACAGCAGCACTAGCCTTGCTGCCGGTATTTATGCTGCTGATGGGAATTGGTGAAACGTCAAAAATTGCCATCGTAATATTTGCCTGCACTTGGCCAATTCTTTTGAACACCATTGCAGCAGTAGGAAGTGTAGATCCCTTATTGATTAAATCAGCACGTTCTATGAATATTTCTTCGGTTAAGCTTTTTCTCAAAGTGATTTTACCAGCATCCGTGCCAATGATTTTTACTGGGATTCGTATGGCAGGTACAGCGGCAATTTTAGTGTTAATTGCAGCAGAAATGGTAGGGGCAAAAGAAGGTTTAGGATATTTAATTACGTATTCACAATACAACTTTCAAATCCCCGAAATGTATGCAGGAATTTTAACGATTGCTTTGCTAGGGTTATTGATCAATCAAGGATTAAGTTTGCTCGAACGCAAATTTTCAAAATGGAAGCAACAAGTAAATGGATGAAAAAAGTAAGATTGATAGATAAGGAGAAACGATGATGAAAAAATTAGTCATGCCTATTTTTATAGTGGTTGTTTTAAGCATAATTTTATCAGGTTGTTCAAGTAATAAATCAGCTGCTAAAGGAGAAGAAGATAAGGTTCTACAATATCAAGGTTCGCCGGGTGTTGTCAGCTACCCTGAACTGGCAGAGGATTTAGGCTATTTAGGAGACTTGAAGCTGGAGTATATCGGTGATAGTACAGGCGGGCCAGAAAGTATCCAATTAACAGCGACCAAGCAAATTGATTTTGGTGCAGCATTTAATGGAGCGATTATTAAATCGTATGCAGAAAACGTAAAATTAAAATCAGTCGTTGGTTATTATGGCAGTGATGAAAATACGTACATGGGGGCCTATGTGCTGGAGGATAGTCAAATAAAATCTGCTAAAGATTTAATTGGTAAAAAAATTGGTGTCAATATTTTAGGTGCTCATGCTGAATTTGCCGTTAAAGACTATTTGCGTAATGGCGGTTTAACGGAAAAGGAAATTGAACAAGTGACCTTAGTAACAATACCGATGTCAAATGGAGAACAGGCGCTGCGAAATCATCAGCTAGATGCGGTTGTGCTTGGCGGACCTTCAAGTATTGCAAGAGACCGGGCTATAGAAAGAGGTGGAATAGTAGAATTATTTAGAGATATTGAAGTGTACGGATCAGAGTTTACGGCAGGTGATTTGTTTTTTTCAGAACAGTATATCAAGGACAATCCGAATACCGTTAAGCAAGTGGTTGAAGGAGTGGCAAAGGCAATAGATTGGGCACAAACAGTACCTAGGGAAGAAGTGATTTCTCGCTTTGAGGATATTATCAATAAACGTGGGCGCAAGGAAACAACAGATAATTTGAAGTATTGGAAGAGTTCAGGAATTGCAGAAAAAGGTGGTGTCATAACATCATCGGAATTTGAAGTTTGGATAAAATGGCTTGTGAAAAATGGTGAATTAAAAGAAGGCCAAGTGAAGGCAGAGGATTTATATACAAATGAATTTAATCCATTTGCAAAATAATTTATTGTGATTAAATCCGACTAAACAAATAAGATAAATAGGAGTGGTTGTAGTTATGAAGAAGAAACAAATGAAATTAGGAGCATTTTTCCATTTGCCTGGGCATCATGTAGCGAGCTGGCGATATCCTACTTCAGGGGCAAATCGTGTCTTAGATTTGGAATTTTTAACGGAATTAGCACAAAGTGCTGAGCGTGCTAAATTCGATATGATATTTTTTGCGGATGTATTTGGTCAACAGCTTTCTGAAGGCGGGCATTCAGCCATGTTGAAGCTGGACCCAATAGTCATTATTTCCGCACTGGCGGCCGTTACGAAAAAAATTGGTTTAACGGCTACATTGACAACAACCTACAACGAACCGTTCCATGTGGCGCGTAAATTTGCTGCCATTGATCATCTTTCGAAGGGCCGGGCAGCTTGGAACGTAGTGACATCGGCAAATGCTGGTGAATCACTTCTATTTGGCAAAGAAAAACATTTACATCATGCTTCCCGATATGAACGTGCTGAGGAATTTGTGGATGTTGTTAAAAAGCTATTTTTTTCAATTGAAGAGGATGGGCTTGTGATAGATAAGGAAAAAGGAAAGTTATTAGATTTGAAGAAGGTACATCATGTCGATCATGAGGGAAAATGGTTTAAGGTGAAAGGAACGCTTGATGCTCCATCGACCCCGCAAGGACATCCGGTAATCGTGCAAGCTGGTTCATCTGAAGCTGGAAAGGAACTTGCAGCGAAAACGGCCGAAGTTATTTTTACCGCATGGCAAACACTAGAAGAGGCACAAGCTTTTTATCGTGATGTTAAAGGTCGTCTATCTAAATATGGCCGCAAGCCGGAAGACTTAAAAATAATGCCTGGTGTGTTCATTACAGTGGCAAAAACGGAGGAAGAGGCTCGTGATAAGCAGCGATTGTTAAATAGCTATATTTCTCCTGAAGTAGGTTTAGCTTATCTATCAAATTTCACAAATATTGATTTGACTGGGTATGATGTGGATGGTCCATTGCCAGAGTTTAATGGAATTGAGGATAAAACCAATCCGCTCATCCGTTCTAACATCATTCGTGAAATTGCTAAACGGGAAAACTTACAGACATTACGAGAGATTTATGAACGTATTGCGGGGGCTCGTGGTCACCGAGAAATCGTTGGAACACCTATACAGATTGTAGATCAATTAGAAGAGTGGTTTTTAAACGAAGGAGCAGATGGTTTTAACATTATGCCTCCTACTTTCCCTGATGGTTTTAATGATATTGTTGAACTCGTGATTCCAGAATTACAGCGCCGAGGCTTATTCCGAACGGAGTATGAGAGCGATACGCTGCGAGGAAACCTAGGGCTTTCAAAGCCCGCAAACCCAGCCATTCATTCGTCACATCCAGTAGGGCTATAAAAGGAGAGAATGTAAATGAATAAAGCCGTAATCATAAATGGAGGCAATACTAGGAATTCACGATTAACAGCCATACAACAAAGGGTGGAAGTATTTTTTGAGAATGAAGCAATCGCTTTTCAATCCATTTACGTACATGAACTTCCTGCGGAGGACTTGATCACTGCAAATTTTAAAAGTGAGGCGATTAAGCAAGTAAATCAACAAGTAGAAGAATCACAAATAGTGGTCATTTTAACTCCTATTTATAAAGCATCTTATACGGGTATTCTAAAAACCTATTTGGACTTACTGCCTCAAAAAGCATTGGAGGGGAAGATCGTAGTACCTTTGGCAGTGGGTGGTTCGGCTTTTCATCTATTAGCGATCGAATACGCATTAAAACCAGTTCTATCCGTATTAGGCGCAACCGAAATTCTAAATACGGTTTATATTATCGATAAACAAATTGAACGTTTAGCAACAGATGGTTTCCAGATTGATGAGGAAGCGGAAAAGCGTTTAACAACAGAATTGCAAAAACTACTCTCTAAGTAATGAATTGAACTAGGAACCGTTCGTTATGGGAAGTATGCTGCATTAAATGGCTGTCACAATAGCAACACATTAAATTCTTTGGATTTTATATCCAGAGCGATTTAATGTGTCTTTTTTTTCAGGGGATTGGTGCAAATAAAATCCACACACAATACATATTCAATAGTTAGGATCATAATTAGTCACTGCTTGTTTTGACCTGGGAATATCATATAGAAGGAATACGGTTTTCTAGAGAGGAATAATCATAAAACAGATAGATAAGGTTTTCTACTTAAGGGGGAGATTCTTTGAAAAATTATTTATCAATGATAGGAAATTACTTGCTTTATTTAGCAGTGATGATTGTGGTCATCCTCATCTACAATATTATTGTGAACCCGATCTTAGGTTGGGGACAATTCGGAACAGGCGAGAACATCGCAGTCCAGCTGTTTTTTGTGTTGGTAGCAACCATTGGACTTTCGGCCATTGTGTATAAGATCAAATACAGGGTACTGAAACAAACCTCTGAAAGTTTTTGGGGGATTCTAGGGTTCTCGAAGATTAGTTTGGGCAGTTGGATATACATGATCATCATCGGCTTGGCATTTACTCTTCTAAATGCTGCAGTAATGAAATTGTTACTCCTTCATAACATACCTTCTCTAAATGACTTTACCGAAAGCTATTATCACTCGGTTTCCTTTACCACTTTAATTGTTTCCTCAGTGATAACCACGGCCCTTGAATTGATTGTATTTATTGGCATCATGTTTAATGAAGCAAGAAAAAATGTTCCGGTTTTTTGGCCAATTTTAGGTATCGCCCTCATTATAGCAGTGATACAGGCGCCAGGCGGAATATGGATGCAGCTTTTAGGGGTTGCTTTAGGTTTCGTATATGGCTTTATTTATGTAAAATCTTCATCTATATGGTCAGTTATTACAATCGGTGTTGCCTTTAATGTGAGTCTATTCAGTATGAAGAAAATCGGCTGGCTGGATTCTATGGAGAATATTTCGGAAATTAGCCTAATTATACTTGCAGTCGTAATGGCAATCTTTCTTCTTGGTAGCACTGTTTGGTATTGGAGAAAATCAAAGTAAATGATTTAATATTAATTTGAACGGTTGCCTACTATGAGTTAGGCAACCGTATTTTTCTTATCCTGGAATGAAGAATAGTCGTAAAGTAAATTAAATAACACTTATATATAACTAAATAGCACTTTTTCTAATCAATTATCCATGAATCTTATCCCACGTAATAGTAAAAGCTAGTTTCCATAGTGTTCCCAGATAGAGAATGGCAACCACTAAATAAAAGTAGATTCCATATGAGAACAATGTGGTGGCATAATGCAGCCCGGCAAATAAGGCAACAAACAGCATTAATCCAATAAAGATAGCAATGTTGCTGTTTTGATTGTACTCATCGAAAGACTCTGAAAAGGGAATTGCTTTTTTTATAATCATAAAACAAATGACAGCAAAGGTACAGGCGTTTATAAATACGACTACAAGGTCCGGCAGAATTCTCAACCCAAATAGTGCAAGAAATATGATACTAAGAAACATGTAAACTGGCAAATACAGATTGAAAACAAACGCCTTTATCGTACCGCTAAACATCGGTTTTAGCTGTTTTATTGGTGCAGCTCTATAAATCCACGCACCTTTATATTTTCCAGAGAATTTCAATAGTACCAAGATTGTTGGGATGATGATTAAGCTAAAGTATACCGTTAAAAACGATTTGCTTGTGGATAGCTGATTAAAATCAGTATTAAAGCCATTCATGATAAAAATAAGCGGAATCACGGCGGAAAATCCTAAAGATGGGTAGACCTTTAATTTAAAATCTCGTTCATTTTTCATCATGGTACTGGCAAAACGGAAGAAGGCTCTTTCCTCATCTGAGCGACAAATGATTCGCAGAAGCAAACGGCCCAACTTTCCACGTCGCTTTTCTTTTGCCTTTCCGTGGTAAGAAAGCTTTTGAAGGTTTTGCTCGAAAGCGGGATTGAGCTTAATATAAATCCATATGGATAAAAGAGGCATCAGAATCCCTAGCAAGGTGAATAAAAGGTGAAACAAATGCGCGTTACCATTCATAATTACTTCCATCATTGCGCCATACCACATCGGAAAGATGAATACCTGCCACCATTGCGGTTCGAGTGAAATGCTCAAGTCAATAAACTCAAAGGATCGCACAAGTAGTTGATACCCCACCATGATTCCTAGTGATAATACGATTTGTACATAGTTAATGATATCTTTTAATTTTTCCCCATCAAAGAAGCGTAAAATAAACAAATAGATAAGCGCAGTTAATACCACAATAAACAGGTCTATTAGGATTATAGAAAGTACTGTGGTTAGGAAAAACAAGAACCCATGTTTGATAAGTCCAACAATCATAGGGATGCCGGCCAGTGCAATGGTTAAGAAAGACAAATAAATAAGTATATGTATTATTTTCGTCATGCTAATGGTTCGTTTATCAACCGGCTTTGGAAACAGAATGTTTCGATCTCGGATGTCTAGTAATACAGATGAAAAATCAGAAATCATAGATGTCATGATAAAAAAGGTAAAAATCCCATAAAAGAGACTCATTTGAAACAGGTAATTTTCACCCATAAGGATAAATGGAATCATGAACAGACCGAATAACACGTAGATCCATAAGGATTTAATATATTGATTGTTCGTATCCTTTTCTTTCTTTTTCGCATTTTGTGAAAAAATGGTGGGCACACGGCGTCCATCCATCGTTAGCTTTACTTGTAAAATTCTTCTCATAATCTTGTAATCTATTCCAAAGCGGCAGAATACCTTCTCGAACACATCCAATAGCTTCAGAGTGCGATAGTCCTGCATTCTCACATCTCCTCTACAATCGATACAAATCTTGCACCAAGTTCTTTATGCTGACTAAACCCTGTCAGCTGGTTGAAAATCTGTTCAAGTGAGCCTTCGGCATTTTGGTGTTTTAACTCTTCAAAGGTACCGTCTGCAGCAATTTTTCCGTCATGAAGAAGGATAATGCGGCTGCTTATTTTTTCGACCACATCCATAATGTGGGAAGAGTAGAAAATGGTTTTTCTCTGTTTAGCAAGTTGAGTCATGATTTCTTTGAAAATCATCACACTGTTTGCATCCAGACCATTAATGGGCTCATCAAAAAACAAAAGCTCTGGATTATGTAATAAGCTCGAGATAATTAACAGCTTTTGACGCATGCCTTTAGAGTACGAAGCAATTCGAGAATGATAGACTTCCCCGACCCCAAATAGGTCCATTAAGCATTTTGCCTTATAGTCAGCAAGCTCAAATTCAAGGCCATATAATTCGCCAACAAAGGTTAAATATTCATGGCCGGTTAAATTGTCGTATACTTCTGCGATTTCCGGCACATAACCGATGTTTCTTTTATAATCAATATTCCCATCTGAAATATCATGACCGAAGATTTTAATCTCACCAGAATAGTCATCTTCAATGCCAAGCATGATTTTAACGGTGGTGCTCTTTCCTGCTCCGTTGGGGCCAATATAACCAATGACTTCTCCTCGTTTTACTTGAAGAGACACACCATTTAAGACACTCTTTTGGCCATAATTTTTCTTTAAATCCTTAATGGTAAGGATAACTTCTTCCATTGATTGAATCCCCATTTCTGGATTATTTCCATATTAATCCTTTTTCTATAGTGTAACATATAAAAAATCAATGAAACTATTATCTAAAGGAAATTTCAATTGCCTACAAAAAAATAGTAGTTTAGTACTTGATAAAATGTAATAAAAAGCCGATGAGTATAACCTTTTTTAAGGTTTTACTAATCGGTTTAATTTTTTTAGGTAGTGGAAATCTCTATTTTATCGTTTTTATGAATTTCTTCCGTTCCGGCATCTAATGCAGTCTTGTAATAGCTGCATTTATGCTCGATGACTTCCATTTGTTTTTTCAGTTCTTATATCTGTGCTTCTACAATAGCTTTTCGATCGATAAACATGTCATACCTTTGTTGCAACGTGGAATCCCCATCAGAACACCAATCAATGAAATTTTTAATTTCCTTAATGGGCATCGCGGTGGATTTCAGACATTCAATTATTTTTAAAGCTTCGATATCGGATTCTTTAAACTGCCGTGTTCCGTTGGGTGTCCGTTCTACAAAAGGCATAAGTCCTTCCTTATCGTAGTAACGCAAGGTATATACGGTAAGATTCAATTCTTTTGCGACTTCACTGATACTGTATGTCTTCATCATTTCACTCCTATTCTTTTTGATATAGACTTCGAGTTAACTATATGGATGATGGGAATTTATCATGTAGTATGTAATATGTCAAATGGTTGATTAACAAAAAGGGAATGAAGGATAAAAATATAAAACTTTTTGAACTTAGGTATTGACCTAGAGTTAACTCGAAGGATTAATATTGGTTTGCAAGAGAAAAAAGTAGGGTAGCAATGAATAGAGGGGATTGAACCCCGAACAAACGCATCCTCTAAAAAAAATATAAATTACTTGGAGGTTTTATTCATGATAACTGCTAAAGCAAGAGCTGTGGACGGTCCAGACAAACACTTTCGAGCTGCTGAAATTAAACGACGCGATCTTGATTTACATGATGTTCTAATTGAAATTAAATATGCAGGCATCTGCCATTCTGATATCCATACTGCTCATGGCGAGTGGGGGCCAGTGAACTATCCACTCGTGCCTGGTCATGAGATTGCTGGAATTGTGACTGAAGTAGGAGCAGAGGTCACAAAGTACAAAGTCGGTGACCGGGTAGGGGTTGGATGTATGGTTGACTCCTGTGGCGAATGTGAGAATTGCCATAAAGGAGAGGAACAATATTGTCTTAACGGAAATGTTCCTACCTACGCTGGTGTTGACAAGTACGGCGAGTCAACTCAAGGTGGATATTCAACACACATAGTCGTTACTGAGGACTTTGTAGTCAGAATTCCTGATAGCATTGAGCTTGACGCCGCAGCACCATTACTTTGCGCAGGAATTACGACCTATTCACCATTAAATCATTGGGGTGCGGGTCCAGGTAAGAAAGTCGCGGTTGTTGGTATGGGTGGACTTGGTCATATGGCTGTCCAAATTGCACATGCCATGGGTGCCGAGGTTACTGTTCTGTCACAAACATTGAAGAAAAAGGAAGATGGTTTGCAATTAGGAGCAGACAATTACTATGCAACAAGCGATCCAAAGACGTTTAAGAAACTCGCGGGTTCGTTCGACCTTATCATAAATACAGTAAGCGCTAAGATCGATATTAGTGCCTACCTTTCGCTGCTGGCGCTGGATGGTACAATGGTCAACGTCGGTGCACCAGCCGAGCCGTTGTCAGTTAACGTATTCTCACTTATCGGTCATCGCCGTTCATTTGCAGGTTCAATGATTGGAGGCATCCGTGAAACTCAGGAGATGTTGAACTTCTGTGCAGAACACAACATTGCTACTAAGATTGAAGTCATTTCAGCTGACCAAATTGACGAAGCTTACCAACGAGTATTAGCTTCAGATGTGAAGTATCGATTCGTGATTGACACCAGCACTATGTAAGTTGCGTATATGATAAATTTAAATGGTAAATCCGAGGATGATCAAAAAGCCTAGCTTTTTGATCATCCTTTTTGGATTCTTTATCCAGAGCTATTTAATGTGTCTTTTATTATCTCTAGAATTCATCAATAAACACGAGCGAATTATATCGTGTATCCTCACTTTAAATATCTTGGGCAGAAATATTTGAAAGCTACTTTTATGTTAAAGAAATGAAACTAAAAAGATTTTGATTCGTAACACTGATTAGAAGAAAATAAAATAAACTGGGGGTTTATAGTTTGGGATTTTATTTCTACTTAACCATCATTATAGGCTGTTCTCTACTGTATTACGGGTATGTTAAGAAAATAGATAATGAACTAAAGATGAAAGAAATAGAGTTAGAGGAAAAAAAGTTAGAGCTGGAGATGAAAAAATTAGATCAAGATAATAAGAATAGCTTCCTTTGAGGAAATGCTGCATGACCAAATACTGCGTTTGGTTTGTGGTGGGAGCAGGGTATAGAGACTGAAGAGAAACCATTCAAATTGAAAGGCAATAACCAGATTTGTGAGTGCCATTTTCGTAAGAAAACTAGCCAACATTAAAATTGGCTTTTTTTGTGCTTATTTAATAAGCGTAATGCATTTTCTTTTTCTCGGAATGGGCAGTATACTTCAATAATAGAGAAATAAAGGAGGAATACATATGTCAAAAACAAATCAAAAAATTGTTCCGCATTTATGGTATGACAAGGAGGCAAAAGAAGCAGCTGAGTTTTACGCTTCCATATTCCCGGACTCGAAAATTACGGATGTAAGAACGATCCATGACACACCATCAGGCGACTCCGATATCGTCTCTTTTGAGATTTGGGGGCAAAAGTTCATGGCAATCAGCGCAGGGCCTTATTTCAAGATCAATCCATCGGTGTCCTTTATCGTTAATTTTGACCCTTCACGAGAAAAGGACGCAGTTGAAAAAATAAATGAGGTTTGGAACAAATTGTCCGAAGGTGGTACTGCGTTAATGCCACTTGATAAGTATCCGTTTAGCGAGAAGTACGGCTGGATTCAGGATAAATATGGATTGTCCTGGCAGTTAATGCTTACTAATCCAGCAGGTGAAGAGCGGCCTGAAATTGTGCCGTCACTTTTGTTTGTCGGAGATCAATGCGGCAATGCAGAAGAGGCGATTAATTTTTATTTATCAATTTTTAAGAACGGAAAGCAGGGTCATACCGCCCGCTACACTAATGGTATGGAACCTGATAAAGAAGGAACCATCATGTTCGCGGATTTTAGCTTAGAAAATCAGTGGTTCTCAGCAATGGATAGCGCGCACAAGCATAAATTCAATTTTAACGAGGCTATCTCATTTATGGTGTATTGTGACACACAAGAAGAGATTGATTACTATTGGGATAAGCTCTCTGCAGTTCCTGAAGCCGAGCAATGCGGCTGGTTGAAAGATCAGTATGGCATATCATGGCAGATTGTGCCAAGTGAGATGGACGAGATGATGATTAAGGGCACACCTGAGCAACTTGAGCGCCTAACGAAAGCATTTCTTAAAATGAAAAAATTTGATCTTGTGGAATTACAGAATGCATACAAGGGATAATGAGAAATACAGAATAGAATATAAGAATTTTATGCGGAAGTAGAAAAAAAGATAGCCCTTTGAAAGCCTGTTTGTGGGGTTTCTTAGGGCATCTGATAGTCTTTTGAATCTATATTATTTCTTTTCAATTCAAATGTTAATTCCCAGCCCCACGATATTTCTTCACTCCCGCATTCCACAGAAGAATCGCAATTCCGAGGAAAAGGATTCCCATAACGGGTGTAAAAAAGGCGTAGCCATACCATTCTTCACGATTTAGAAAGTAGGAAGCTGGATACACACCGACAAAGGCGAAAGGTAAAATCCATGTTAACACAAATTGAATCACCTTGTTGTAAATGTTAATAGGGTAGCGTCCGTAATTGCTGATGTTATACATCATTGGCATTATATCGGTACGGCTGTCAGACCAAAATCCAATCGTTGCAATCGAAATAAAGATCCCTGCATAAATAAATGCTCCGCCAATTACCATGACAATAAAGAGCAAAACATCATACCATGCAAAGGTTAAGTCTAGGTTATTAATGGCATAACCCATAACCAATAAGCCTGTAATGGCACCGAATAAAGATTCCAGTTCGATTCGTTCCAAGATAATTTGGAAAAGGCTGTGAACGGGGCGTGTCAAAATACGGTCCATTTCTCCTTTGACAATATAGCGTTCATTAAAGTCCCATATGTTAAAAAAGGACGAAAATATCGCATAAGGAACTAGGAAAAATCCATAAATAAAAATGATTTCATCTCGGTTCCAACCGCCTAAGAAGGCTGTATGACGAAATACGATTAAGATGAAAATCAAATTGACACCTTGAGATAATAGGTCAGAAAGGATTTCAATAATCGTATCAATACGATAAGTGAACCTGGTTTTTAAATATTGAGAGGCATATTGAAAGAACAATGATAGATAAAACATTGGCTCAGCCTCCTTGTACAATTAAATGTTTTTTTGCTAATGACCATAAAAGCCGGATCGGAATAAGTAAAATGACAACCCAGAATACTTGTGTAAGCAAAGCGTTATAAATCTCCTGACCAACAAAGCCTTCTGTAAAAATCATACTTGGAACATAGCTGATTGCTTGAAAGGGCAAATAGGACATTAATTCCTGAGCCCATGCTGGATAAAAAGAAATAGGGAGGAGTAAACCTGAGAACAAATCGATCACGACACGTTTTGCTCGAATCAACCCTGTGTTATTAAATAAAAAGAACGTCATCATACCGGTTAATAAGTTTATATACGTATTAACAATAAAACTAAAAACAAGTGAGATAAAGAAAAATAGCCACGTTGTCAAGCTAGCATCGAAGCGGACTGGAAAAATTAATGCTACGATAATCATACCTGGGACTGAGAAAAACAATAAGCGAAAGACTCCTTCCCCAAGTGCCTGCATGGTTTTCATCCCTAAATAATTATACGGGCGAATCATTTCAATGGCGACTTTGCCGTCTTTGATTTCCGCAGCAATTTCACGATCAATATTGTTATAATAAAACGCTCGTGCCATCCAGGCGACTGCCACATAGGTGGTCATTTGAGCGACGGACAATCCTTGAATCTCTTCTTTCCCACCATAAATCGCAGACCATAAAAAATAGTAGGCTCCAATATTGATACTATAGATTAAAATCCCACTATAATAGTTTGTCCGGTAGGCGAGCATCATTAAAAACCGAACCCGGATCATTTCTAAATACATACTCATGTGAGGGCCATTCCTTCTTCATAGATCTTCCGGACAATCTCTTCCGTAGAAACTTCATTGATTCGGACATTTTTAATCGGATTCCTTTGCACGACATCACTAATTAATTGAGAGACCATTTGTTCATCCCCATTGATATACCCAAGCCACGTGGTCGCATCTTTTTGTTCCCATTGAATATTTTCGACACGAGGAAGGCTGCTACGAGGGACCTCTGACAAAAATTCAAATTCAATTTGTTTTCCCTCTACTGCATGTGCTTGAAGCTGATTCAGCTTACCGTCATAGATGATTTTTCCTTCATCTAATAACACCACTCGTTCACAAAGGGCTTCAATATCCGTTAAGTCATGTGTGGTCAAGAGTATGGTGGTTTTATATTGCTCGTTAATTTCTTGTAGAAACTTACGTATTTTTAACTTCACCAACACATCTAGCCCAATCGTTGGTTCGTCCAAAAAGAGGAGAGGAGGATTGTGTACGAGAGCGGCTGCTAATTCACAGCGCATCCTTTGTCCAAGAGACAGCTTTCGTACCGGTTTATCTAGTAAAGGACCGATTTCTAGGGTTTCAATCACATGGCCCATATGATGGTTATAGTCCTCATCCGAAACACGGTATACTTTTTTCAATAACCGGAAAGATTCTTGAACTGCGATATCCCACCATAGCTGTGACCGCTGACCGAATACCACGCCAATGGTACGCACGAATTCTTCCCGCTGCTTATGGGGATTCATCCCATTTACGATAATGGAACCAGATGTGGGGGTCAATATGCCGGTTAACATCTTAATCGTCGTTGATTTACCAGCACCGTTCTCTCCAATATAGCCAACCATTTCCCCTTGTTTAACGATTAAGGAAATATTATCAACGGCCGCATGGATTTTATAATTTCTCGTAAATAAATCCCGAAAAGCTCCAGCCAAACCTGGTCGACTTGTATAGGAATTAAATTCTTTCCGTAAATTTTGAACCTCAATGACATTCATTTCGTTTCCTCCTAGGAGTTTAAAAGAAAAACATGATATTGAAAACGGTATTACCAATCTTATATAATAACGTTAGCTAGTTTTTCATGCAAGTAAGGTGCACTATAATTCAGGTTGTAACTATTATTTACAAAAATTCAAGTCTTAGCATTTAGCAAAGTGTAAAATATAAGCATCGATAGAAAATAAGATAAATTAAAAGCTTGATGATAGGAGATTTTTGTATTTATTCAGTATCCATAATGCGCCATGAAGTTGTTTGGGACTATGGATAAAATTAGTACATTTCTCTATTTAAAAGTTTAGGATTGTATGATATTATTTTTAAAAAACAGTAAAGGTTGTCCATATGAATTCACTATTTGCACCAACAGAATCAACGAAAACAAAAGCCATCGTCATCAATTCTCTTTTTATCGCATTAACCCTTGTAGCTACGATGTTCATCAACATAAAGCTCCCAATCATGGGTAACGGAGGTCTAATCCATCTCGGCAACGTACCTCTTTTTATAGCAGCCTTTGTTTACGGTAAAAAAACAGGGGCAGTAGCAGGTGCCTTCGGAATGGGCTTATTCGATCTTCTCTCTGGCTGGGCACTTTGGGCACCATTTACATTTATTATTGTAGGTGCAATGGGCTTCGTAGGCGGACTAATTTCCGAAAAAGTACCGGGGAAAAAGATTTATGTTAACACTCTGGCCGTTGCTACTGCACTCATCATTAAAGTGGTTGGCTATTATTTTGCAGAAGTGCTCCTTTATGGTAACTGGATACAGCCATTCGGTTCCATCCCTGGAAACATCATGCAGGTCGCAATAGCAGGTATAATCGTAATACCTCTTGTAGGTCGCTTAAAGAAAAGAGTTTGATTCGTTCAAGGGGCATTGCTAAAGTCTTGTTCGACCCCACCACAGTATAATAGAAAAAGGCACTCACAATTATTGACTTATCAATAGCTGTGAGTGTTTTTTTGTTTTTCAATAGGATGAGGAGTTGATTGGAGTTTTGACTTGAACGGTACGGTTTTGATTTTGGGATAAAAACACCATTATTTACAACAATAGAAATAGTATGTTGTGGAATGGGTGTGTTTTGATAAATGAGGAAAATATGGAGTATCTATACTACTGATTGGAAAAATATCTTCAGTGTTCCGACAGTGGTATTATTGGTGGTTGGACTTATGCTGCTTCCTTCAGCATATGCATGGTTTAACATCAAGTCGATGTGGGATCCGTATGGGAATACTTCAGGCATCATCGTTGCCGTGGCAAATGAAGATGAAGGCGCTGTAGTTAGCCTAACCAACCAAAAGATCAATGTTGGAGAAGAAACGATAAAAGCTCTAAAAAAGAATAAAAAGCTTGGCTGGGTGTTTGTCGACGAGAAAGAAGCTAAACGCGGCGTAAAACATGGAGATTATTATGCCTATCTTATGATTCCAAAAGAATTTTCTAAGAAAATTACAAGTATTTTAGAAGCAAATCCAGAAAAGCCGCAAATCGTTTTTGGTGTAAATGAAAAAATTAATGCCGTAGCACCTAAAATTGCTGCCACTGGTGCCACAGGAGTAACAGCCCAAATTAGTGAAGCTTTTATCAAAACAGTAGGAGATGCAATTTTCTCGGCATTTTATAAAGCAGGAGTGGAACTTGAAAAGGATTTGCCGTCCATTCTTTCTGTTGAAAACCAAATCTTTGAACTTGAAAAGGCACTCCCGCAAATTGAGGAAATGGGGAGGAAAGCGATTGAATTGGAAGGGAAACTACCTGAAATTCATGAGAAAGGCCAACAAATTATTGCCATGGAACAAAGGATTCCTGAACTTGAACAGGTGGGAGCGAGTATCCTAAAAGTGGAGGCAAGCCTGCCGCTTGTCAAGGATGCGGGTGAACAAGTGTTAATTATGCAGGAAAGGCTCAGTGATATTTCTAGAACAAATGCCATCATCAATGACGTTGTGACACAAATAACCGAAATAGAAACCCAAATAAAACAAGCAATGGATAGTGTCAATGAGGCAAATCAATCAGATACCAATTCGGAGCAGTTAACTTCACTATACAATGAACTAATGAACATACATGGAATCATCCAAAGTACCCGGACGGATTTACAGCAAAAGGTAGATCAGGTTACGGGTGGGATTAATTCAGCAGCAGACTTTGTGAAAGATGTCCTGCCTACGGTTGAACAAAAAATCCACAAAGCAGCTGAATTTGTACGGAACGACCTGCCTAAAGTAGAGTCCGATATTCGTGAAGCCGCAGATCTAATTCGTACCAAGCTTCCAGCGGCAGAACAAGCGATCCATAAGGCAGCTGATTTTGCCAGAAATGATTTGCCGGGATTTGAAGAAAAAGTAAGGAATGCAGCAGATCGACTCAGACAGTTTAAGAGCAGTATCAATATGTATGATTTGATTGAATACTTAAAGCATGATCCGAATAAGGAAAGCAGTTTTTTAGCAAAACCAATCCTGTTAAATACAGAGCGGATTTTTCCAATTCCGAATTACGGGTCAGCGATGACCCCCTTTTATACCATGCTCGCGCTTTGGGTAGGCGGCACACTTCTAGTGTCTTCACTACGAGTGGATGTAGAAAACGTGGAAAGTCAATATAAGCACTACCAAATTTATTTTGGAAGATTATTAACATTTTTGACCATTAGTATTCTCCAAGCGGTCATTGTATCTATCGGAGATGTGTATTTAATCCATGCCTATGTCGCGGACAAACTTTGGTTTGTATTATTTAGTATTTTTATCAGCATTGTATTTACCATTATTATTTATACGCTATGTTCGGTGTTTGGCAATATTGGAAAGGGGCTGTCCATTATCTTACTGGTATTGCAAATTTCCAGTTCAGGTGCAACCTTTCCGGTAAGCTTGACGCCAGCCTTTTTTCAAATGCTGCACCCGTTCATGCCATTCACTTATGCGGTTAGCATACTGCGTGAAACGGTGGGTGGTATGATTAAGGCCATCGTGATAAAAGACACCCTTTTTCTGCTAATTTTTGTTGGCGTTAGCTTCCTTTTGGCATTAGCACTAAAACGGCCGTTGGGCGGGTGGATTCACCGTACCTCTGAAAGGGCTAAATCGACCAAGATCGTCCCATGAAACACTTTATTAAAAACACCCCGTAAATGTTAGTAAAGTATATAACACTTACGGGGTCATTAAAGTAATTCCATTATGCAGTTAATGACCCTATAAATCTTTTGTCATCAACAAATGCGGAATTCCATCCTCTATAAATACACTTGATGAACTCTGATAACCTAGTTTATTATAAAAGCCCTCTGCCTGTGATTGACCGTGTAATTTGACACGTGTTGTTCCTCTATCCTGTGCAATTTCCTCTAATGCGGTAATAATAACTTTTCCAAGTCCGAATTTTCGGTATGGTCCTAGAATGCAAATTCTCTCCAATTTTCCAAACTCATCAACCCATCTTACCCTTCCCGTTCCGACTGGTTGTTCTTCGAAATAGACTAAGATATGTGCACATTGACCATTCAGATTGTCAAATTCGTCATATTCATCCTCTAAGGGAACGCCTTGTTCCTCAACAAATACCTCTTTCCTTATGTGAAATGCTATCCTTAAATCTTCTTCCAACGTTACTCTTTTTGCCTTCATATTTTTCAATCCTTTAAATTTTTTATTGTATTGACAACAATATTAGATTAAATTAAATTTATAGTAATTATGTTGTAATTGCAACGAAAAACTTCATCTAAGGAGACAATATGAAAGAAATTTTACGCGAAATTGGAATGATTGCTAGAGCATTAGATTCTATTAGTAATATAGAATTTAAGGAATATGAGCTTACTAAGGGTCAGTATTTGTACCTTGTGCGGATATGTGAAAACCCCGGCATCATTCAAGAAAAGGTAGCTGAAATGATTAAAGTAGACCGAACTACAGCAGCCCGTGCTATAAAAAAACTCGAAATGAATGGCTTTATTGAAAAGAAAGATGATCAACATAACAAGAAAATTAAAAAACTCTTTTCAACAGAGAAAGGGAAAACTGTATATCCGTTTATTAAAAGCGAAAATGATTATTCCAATACCGTAGCATTAGAGGGATTTTCCGAAAGAGAGGTAGAAACAATTTTCGACCTTCTTCAAAGAGTAAGAAAAAATATAGAAAAAGACTGGGAATTTGTGAAAAAGGGAAACAAGAGAAAATATTGATTAGATAAAGGAGCACTTATTTTAATGAATATATTTATAAAACCATGTACCATTGAAGACTTATGCATACTTCAAGATATTAGTTATGAAACATTTAATGAAACCTTTAAGGACCACAATTCACCCGAAATAATGAATGCTTATTTGGAAAGAGCATTTAACGTAAAACAATTAGAAAAAGAATTATCCAATATCTTTTCCCGATTCTTCTTTGTTTATTTTAATAATGAAGTGGCTGGATATTTAAAGGTGAATACCCATGACGCTCAGTCGGAAAATATGGGTGAGGATTCCTTTGAAATTGAGAGGATTTATATAAGAGGTAAATATCAAAAACTAGGGCTTGGCAAATATCTCATTAAAAAGGCGATAGAAATAGCGGTGGAACAGGGAAAAAACAAAATCTGGCTTGGTGTTTGGGAAAAAAACGAAAACGCGATTGCTTTTTACAAGAAAATAGGATTCGTTCAAGCTGGTACGCACTCCTTTTATATGGGTGATGAAGAACAAATAGACTTTATTATGATCAAATCACTTGTCTAATAAAATTTGTTAATATAATAATAAGTTTTGAGCGAATCTTAAACAAGGTGAGGAGATCCAAATGAAGAAACAGCGTGACATTATTTTATATATTGGTACTTCAATTGATGGTTATATCGCAAATGATGATGGTACATTAGAATGGTTGGAATCAACAGAAGTCGAAGGAGATTCCGGCTACAGTACACTCCTTGAGAGAATTGACAGTGTTGTAATGGGAAAAGGAACGTATGATGTCGTTCGTGGATTTGATATTGACTATCCTTATAGTGATTATAAAAATTATGTGTTTTCTAAATCTGTTAGCGGGTCAGATGAGTACGTATCATTTATTAATGAAGACGTCAAAACTTTTATTCATAAAATTAAACAAGAACCTGGTAAAGATATATGGTTGATTGGTGGAGGAAATTTAGCTCGTGAATTTTTCAAAGAAAATTTAATTGATGAAATCCAACTAGCCATTGCACCCGTAATATTAGGGAAAGGAATCTCCCTTTATATCGGAGATGATATTACACAAAAATACACGTTAACGAAAGTAGAAAAATTAGGTCAACTTGCAATGCTTCATTATATAAAGAAATAATCTGGATCATCTTTCCCCTTTTTGGTAGGGGGAAGAATGATTAAATGTGTGTTTCTCCAGTCTGATTGATTAGAAAAAGACGCCTTCTTATTAAAGAAGGCGAAGCCGATTCCCTTAAAAAATACGAATTAGAAGTTTTATTAAAGCTTCACTTCTACCTCAGTTCCATCGTTCAATTTCGTTTCAAAAAGGATAACTCCACTATGCTTAGATAATCCCTGCAGCAAGGGCTTCAAATCTTTTCTTTCAATCTCTGGGAAGATGAATTTGCTGCCATCCTTTTTAATTGCTTTATTTATTAAGAGATTAATCCTTTTTGATGTAATAATATAACTAACCAAATTTAAAACACCATAGGGAACGGGAATGGAAAATCGTATATCCTTTGCTTTCACCTTGACTTTTAACATAATTTACTCAATCACCACAAAAACTTTATCCCCATTGGCCGAGGTGATGTTAACAATCTCTCCGTCCAATTCGTTTTCAATTGCTTCGATGAGCAAGTCTACGTTAATATCTTTTACATATTTTTCTGCCTCAGGTATTTTTTCAGCAATATTTGTGCCTACTTTTAAAACAGCTTTTACCAGATTAATTGGCAAATTTACATTTACATTATCACCTTGTTCGGAGGTTACACGAATCTTTAACATTTTAGTACCATAGGGGGCTTCTTTTTTTAATGTCACTAGCTCTGGCTGATCTTTGCCTTGTAAGATAGAAATTAATTCACTTGCTTTTTCCTTATCAATCTTGCCTTCCTCCACGAGCGTTAAGACTCTTGAAATTTCATCCTTCATTAAACTTCCCCCTCTTTTAATAACTGAATGGCTTTCTCAGCCGTAATTTCGCCTTTTTCCAATAACGATACTATTTTTTTCTTATCCACTTCGGGCTTCTTTTGAGAGGAATATCCCAGAGTAGAGTTTATTTCATCTAATTTCCCTCTGACAGTCGGATAGGAAATTCCGAGCTCCTTCTCGACCTCTTTGATATTTCCACGGCATTTAAGAAAAATCTCAATAAAATGCAGCTGTTCCTGACCTAGAGATGCCAGTCTTGAAACTTCAAATTCATTTTCAATTGTTGTCTGGCAATGGTTACACTGTAGCTTAGTGATTTTAAGAGACCTACTGCAAACAGGACAATTAGTGAGTAAAGGATATGCCATTCTGTTCCCCTTTCTTTTATTTATTCATATCATACACTATTTCTTTAAATTTTCAAATTATTTTTTAAAATTATTTATATAAATTTATATTTTTATTCAATAAGTTAATTTTAATATTAAATAAATTAATATATTGAACATATAAGTTAAAATAAAAAATAGACTCATTAGAGAGTCGGAAAAGAACTAATCATCGGTGGTGTTACCTATAGTATTATCGGAACATTAAAAGAATCAAATATAATAGGTAAAATTAAGTAAACAACTGATATGGAAAATAAGTCATTTAATGACATAATTAGTCATGTTTAGGCAAATTTAGTAGTATGTTCCAAAAAAAGAAAAGGGATGATGGGGATATGACTGGAAGGAAAATAACCATAATTGGAAGTATTAACATGGATTTAGTCACTAGTACAACTCAAATACCTAAGGTTGGAGAAACTGTGTTAGGTCATTCCTTTCATACCATACCGGGTGGAAAGGGTGCTAATCAAGCTGTGGCCGCAGCACGGCTTGGTACTGATGTAACGATGATTGGCGCTGTGGGGAACGATTCTTTTGGTAAAACACTAGTGGAACATTTAACAAATGAAGGAATAAACACAGAAAGTATCCTGAAAGTTGAGGATAACTCTACTGGAATTGCATCTATTATTTTATGGGAAGGTGACAACAGTATTATTGTCGTTCCCGGAGCAAATAACCATATAACTCCGGAGGTAATCGGAAGACATGAAGATAAAATCATAAATAGCAATATTCTTTTAGTACAATTAGAGATTCCCCTTGAAAGTGTCAATAGAGCCGTAGAACTTGCGAAAAAGCATGGGATTCGAACGATATTAAATCCGGCACCTATTCAAAAACTTCCGAAGGATTTACTAGAGATGGTGGACTTTGTGACACCGAATGAACATGAACAGGCATTGCTGTTTGCTTCCATAGATGGGACAGATCAAGAATTAGAAAAATTAAAGGAAAAGTGTATTGTAACAAAAGGATCCAAGGGAGTTTTGATTTATAAAAATGGTGAAAAAATAGAAATTCCAAGCATCCAGGTTGAGGCTGTGGATACAACAGGTGCAGGTGATTCATTTAACGGTGCATTGGCGACTGCTTTATGTGAGGGGCTTGAGATCGAAGAGGCATGTCGGTTTGCCAATGTTGTTGGGGCAATCTCCGTTACGAAGCTAGGGGCACAAACTGGAATGCCAACCAAAAAGGAAGTCGAAGAATTTTACAAGTACATAAATCATCTTAAATGGAGTGAGTTATAATGAAGCCAGTTATATTGGACGTGGATACGGGTATAGATGATGCTTTGGCTATTGCCTATGCATTAAATTCTCCGGAGTTAGAAATCATCGGTCTTACAACATGCTTTGGGAACAGCTCTATTGAAAATACAACTCGTAATACATTAGTAGTCTTAGAACAGCTAGGAAAAACCGTCCCTGTATATTCAGGGGCAGATAAACCTCTAAAACGAGCTAGAAAAAAATTTCCTACACATGTTCATGGTGAAGATGGACTAGGTAACAAATTCGAAAAAGCTCCGGTCAGGGAAGCAGAATCTGAAGGTGCTGTGGAATATATCATTAGCGAAGTGAAAAAGCGTCCACACGAGATCACGATTATTGCGGTCGGGCCACTTACGAATCTGGCGCTCGCAGTTCAAAAGGAACCAGAAATAGTCTCTCTTGTAAAAGAGGTAGTTATCATGGGTGGTGCTGTTTTTGTAAAGGGTAATGTCACTCCATATAGCGAAGCAAATATAATATCCGACCCTGAAGCAGCAGATAGTGTGTTTTCATCTGGGTTACCAGTAACTGTTGTAGGTCTTGATGTTACTATGCAGACACTATTACCAAATGCAAGATTGGCTGATTGGCGAGCCTTGGGTACGGATGCGTCCCATTTTTTTGCAGATATGACCAGTTTTTATATGCAATCATATGAAAAATTCCACCCAGGTATTGGTGGCTGTGCCCTACACGACCCTCTTGCTGTTGGTGTTGTAATTGACCCTGGTTTCGTTAAGATGGAAAAATGGAATGTTAAGGTTGTCATAGAAGGGGAAGAGTACGGGAGAACCGTAGCGCACTCTGAAGGTGAACACAAAATTCAAGTCTGTACTCAAGTAGAAGCAGACATTTTTTTAAACCATTTTCTAGGCCGACTTTTTTAGCTACTAATTTATGGAGAGAACAGAAGACACATTAAATTCTGTGGATTTTATATCCAGAGCTAATTAATGTGTCTTTTTATTCTCTATCGTTCTGTTCAAATGTAGTCGGATAGCTTTCCAGATTACAACGTATGGCTCTGCGGGTGCATGATGGTTTTTCTGCTTTTTAAACTCATTCAATCTTTCAGCTAATGGCAGATTGGGCAATAGGCAGCGCATTTGCTGCCTCTGTTACATGCTCTCTTTTTGCTACTTCCAGAAAATATTGAATTTGTCGCGTCTCCATTTTATTACCACTCCAAGTCATGCGTTTAATGCATGTATTGTATCAATGATATAGTATTAAAGTGAGTAAGCCTTGATATTCAATAAACACTTCTGTCTGATGGCTCTCTTTTAGGAAAACATCGCAAATTAAAACCAACTCAAGACCGGATGTTTTTAAATTGTTAGTAAACAAAGAAAAGCAGGAAAGTACAATTTGGATGAAATGACAAAATATCGTCCGATATTAAACCGTTATCTTTATAAAGGAATTGGGTTTTTTTACATATTGAATTGAGGTGACAGAGAAGCTTAATTCTTAGCAAATCTGAGTCCAACCTAAAGCATTTAGAAACGGTAATTAGTTAGTTAACCATTATATATAGAAAGAGGGCAGCTGAATGTCAAAAGGATTGATGGGGAAACGGGTAGCTATAGGTGCTTCCCGGAAAACGGATGAGATGAGTTTACTTATTGAAAAACAGGGTGGAATTCCAATTGTCCGGCCGCTTCAAGGAACTGTATTTTTGGCGGAAAAAGAGGTCGGACCGAATCTGAATAAAATCGTAAAAGAGGGTACAGATTGGGCTGTTTTCACTACGGGGATCGGTATGGAAACGTTGTTGGATATAGCAGAGAAGCAGGGGATTAAACAGCAGTTTATAAACATAATCAAACAAGCCAAGATTGCTTCGCGAGGATATAAGACACTTTCGACTTTAAAAAAACTTGGAATTAATCCGGAAGCCCAAGATGAAGATGGTACAACTAGAAGTTTAATTAGATCCTTGGAGAGATTTGATTTTACTGGAAAAACAGTAATGGTTCAGCTTCATGGTGAAAAAGCGCCGTCCTTAATTAAATTCCTTGAAGAAAAAGGTGCAGATGTAACATTGATTCTCCCATACCAGCACATTCCACCAGAAACAGAAACCGTTGCAACATTATGTGAAGAGTTGTTGCAAGAAAAGGTGGATGCAATTTGTTTTACTACTGCCATTCAAGTCCGTTCTCTTTTTAATTTTGCAAGGGAGAAGGGATGTGTAGACAGCCTTTTAAAATCTATTAATAGGCATATACTCGCGGTTGCAGTCGGAAAAGTTACTGCGGAGGCTTTAAGAGAAGAGGGAGTTGAGAAAATGCTAGTCCCTGAACATGAAAGAATGGGTGCGATGGTTATGGAGCTATCCCGATACTATCGTAGTCATTAGGAATTGAGGTTCTTTATATATCACTGTCTAGATTTATTGTACAACAAAATTAAAAACTACAAAAACGCAAGCATAAGCTCTTGCGTTTTTTCAATTATTCTTTCCTATTGCCATCTTGCAGACTTTGATAATTCAGTTAAAGCCCATATAAGGTGAAACATAAACATGGAAATACAAATGGGTAAAACGATTAATAGATTTTTTCCGTACCCATATCATGCTTGTCTTATATAACATCTTTAGTCATTACCTTGGCAGATAAAGTGAATTTTTGTAGATTATCAGACCTAAGATTATAGGCTACAACTTTCTTATTGTATTGCTTGACTACATAAACGTAATCTGCAAAACAATAAACCAAGATCTTACTATCTTTTTTTCCTCTTTTTACGTTAATAACAAATGGAGTAACGTTTGTCTCTGGATGTAAAAATAATTTTTCTTTGCCTGGAAAGATATCAAATTGTTTTAAAAAAGTTGCTTCATTAAAATAGTCAATCAAACGATTTTTTTCTACCTCTTCTAAGTGCTTTCCAATATAAGTTACAGTAACATCTTTTGAATTAAGTTTTGGATGAAGTGCAAATTTACTAAAAATCCATTCCACAACTGCACTTGGAGGACTCATTACCATTTTAATAATAATTCCAAGCACTACCGAAAGTGCAATAGTCCATGTCATATCTTATCGACTCCTTTTGCCATAATCTCTGGTTACTAATTTACCTGTAGGTTCTCGTTTCAATCTTTTACATTTAGATTATCCACAAATATCATAAGGTAATTTTTCAAGTAACGAACCATCCAATTCACAAGGATTATTGCCAACCACTTGGTTTGCAGGTACGCCTCATTTACCCATCTAATTTTTCTTGAAGCAAAAGAATCTACGTAACGAATGGGTGACATACCTTTTTAAAGCAACTAAAAAAGATCCTGATAATGAATGTTGATCAATATAAAAACAGGTGTCAAAAACTCTTTGTAGGAAAAACTACATGGAATTGACACTTTTTTGTTTAACTCATTTTTTATATTTCTATAGGAACAAAAAGTTAATTTATTCACTTGAAAATGCATAGACATCTATGTATAATGAAAAACATGATAAAATATGACACAGCATCAAAAGTTGGAAAAATTAGAGACGCAGTAAATAATTTGATTTTGTCGGAGCTTAACAAACACGGTGTGAATGGTATCGCCCCATCTCATGGGGATATTTTAGTCTGTCTTTACTCACAAAATGGATTATCCGTGAAAGAACTAGTTGAAAAAATTCATCGTACTCAACCGACAGTAACAGTATTAATTGATAAGTTACAGAAACTAGGGTTTGTAGAGAGAATAAAGAGTAAGGAGGACAGCAGAATAACTTTAATCAATCTTACGGAAAAGGGAACCCAGCTCGAACCATTATTTCGTGAGATCTCAGAAAAAATAAACACTGTCATTTATGGCGGTTTAACAAACAATGAAAAAGAACAGGTGGAACAGTTGTTGGAAAAAATCCTAAAAAGATTTTAAATTATTTTGAAATAATATATAGACATCTATGTAATTGGAGTTTTTACAAAGGAATCTTAGGGTAAACAAATGCTAAAAGAGGAGAGGTAACATGATTCGATTTGAACAAGTATCAAAACAATTCCCTAGTGGAACCTTTGCCGTAAAGTCTTTAGATTTTGAAATAAAGAAAGGCGAATTTTTTGTTTTAATCGGACCTAGTGGTTCTGGTAAGACAACCACATTAAAAATGATTAATCGCCTCATCGAGTTATCAAAAGGCTGGGTTTGGATTAATGGGAAGAAAATAAGCGACTATGATATCAATGAACTTCGTTGGAATATTGGCTATGTTCTTCAACAAATTGCGCTTTTTCCACATATGACAATTGCTGAAAATATTGCAGTTGTACCGGAACTAAAAAATTGGGACAAAGAACAGATTACTGCTCGTGTTGATGAATTGCTAAAAATGGTAGGTCTTGATCCAAAAGAATATAGAAATCGAAAACCAAGTGAACTTTCTGGCGGACAACAGCAACGAATAGGTGTAATAAGAGCTTTAGCTGGTGACCCGGAAATCATCTTGATGGACGAACCGTTTAGTGCACTTGATCCATTTAGCCGGGAGAAATTGCAGGATGATATGCTTGAAATTCAGCGTAATCTTAAAAAGACCATTGTTTTTGTCACACATGATATGCAAGAAGCTTTAAAGCTAGGAGACCGTATTTGTCTGATGAAAGATGGAGAAATCGTCCAAATTGGAACTCCAAACGAATTCTTAATGAACCCTGCGAATGATTTTGTACGTGAATTTGTTGGCAGACGGAAATTATCGATTAATTTGAATAAACTTATTACACCTGTTCCAGCAGGAGAAGGGTTTTTATCTGATACTAAAACCATTTCCTTATCAACTCCAGTAGATGAGTTATTAGAACATCTAGCATCGTTCGAACAAATTTCTGTAGAGGAAAATGGAAAACCAGTAGGGATTATCTATCGGCAAAACGCACTTAAGGTCATGTCTGAATATTTGAGAGAAGGAGGTCATATTCATGAGTAACCTGTTAAGTGTATTATCTGCCAGAAAGTCTCAACTTCTAAACGCACTTTTGGAACATATAGAAATATCATTAATCGCGCTTTTTTTCTCCTTAATTATTGCAATACCATTAGGTATATATTTAACTCGTAAGCAACGGATAGCCGAATATATCATAGGCTTTACAGGGGTTTTACAAACCATTCCTTCTTTAGCATTACTTGGTCTATTAATTCCACTATTTGGAATAGGGAACATCCCTGCTATTATTGCGCTCGTCGCTTATGCACTGCTTCCCTTGTTACGCAATACTTATACTGGTATTAAAGAAATAGATCCGTCTTTATTGGAAGCTGCAAGTGCGATGGGGATGAACGGGAGGAAAAGACTGCTTAAAGTCGAGCTTCCATTAGCAATGCCTGTCATTATGGCTGGTGTTCGAACCGCTACTATTCTCATTATCGGTACTGCAACAATTGCAGCACTGATTGGGGCAGGTGGATTAGGCGATATCATTTTGCTAGGAATTGACCGGAATGATTATTCTCTTTTAATCTTGGGAGCAGTGCCATCAGCGCTTTTAGCTATTATTTTTGATCTTTTGCTGCGAAAACTTGAAGGGATTTCTTTCAAAAAGATGATAGTCGCCACTGGTGCCTTTGCATTGATTACCATCCTAATCATTGGTTCGATGGTGGGTCCGACTCTTCTCCAAAAAGAGCAAAAGACGATTATTATCTCTGGTAAGTTCGGTACAGAGCCGGAAATTCTAGACTATATGTATAAATTGATGATAGAAGAAAATACAGACATACTCGTAGAGTTAAAGCCAGGTTTAGGCTCTACATCATTTGTTTTCAATGCATTAAAATCGGAGGAAATTGATATTTACCCTGAATTTTCAGGAACTGTCATTTCTGATTTATTGAAGGAAGACTTAGTAAGTACAATCAGAAAAGATGTATTCAAACAGGCAAAAGAAGGGATGGCTAGGGAATTCAATATGGTAATGCTCGCCCCAATGGAGTACAACAATACCTATGCATTAGCTGTCCGGAAAGACTTTGCAGAACAATATCAATTGAAAAAGATTTCCGACCTCGTGAAAGTTCAGCAACATGTAAAAGCTGGATTTGACCCTGAGTTTGCGGATAGAAAAGATGGGTATCCTGGTTTGTCACAAGAATATGGATTAAATTTTGATTCCATTGCAACGATAGACCCATCCGTTAGGTTTCAAGCCATAAATACAGGTAAGCTAAATCTTGTTGCCGTTTATTCAACAGAAGGTGATATTGAAAAAAATCATCTGGTTGTCCTAGAAGATGACAAAAATTTCTTCCCTCCATATCAAGCTTCACCTTTATTAAGAGAGGAAACGATTAATCAATACCCGGAAATCGTACCTGTATTAAACAAACTTTCAGGTAAGATTACAGATGATGAAATGCGGAGAATGAATTATGAGGTTAGTGTCGAGAGGAAAAGCGCAGAATCGGTTGCTAGAGATTTCTTAATAAAATCAGAACTGTTAAAAGAAAATCACTAGATCAAAGGGGGATATTTGAGAATGAAAGCAGTTGTATTGGAAAAACCCTGTAGAGCAGATGAATTAGTTATACAAGAAGTACCCATCCCTAAAGTGAAGCCGGGATGGGTGCTGGTGAGAATTAAAGCCTTTGGTATCAACCGGTCGGAGATTTTTACCAGACAGGGGGATTCACCGTCTGTAAAGCTCCCCCGAATTATTGGAATTGAATGCGCCGGAGAGATTGTAAATCCATCAGATAGTTCTTTTCAAATAGGTCAACGGGTTGTATCACTAATGGGTGGTCTTGGCCGCGAGTTTGATGGGAGTTATGCGGAGTTTGCCCTAATCCCATCATCTCAGGTTTATCCTATTAATAATGATATGGATTGGGTAAAGTTAGCAGCCATTCCTGAAATGTATTACACGGCATTTGCCTCCCTTTTTGATACAATGCGGCTGTCGGAAGGGGAAACTCTTCTGATCCGCGGAGGCACAAGCTCCGTAGGTCTGGCTGCGCTACAACTTGCTAAAAGTGTAGGTGCCACTGTCATTACGACTACCCGAAACACAAATAAGCTAGAATTTTTAAAAGAATATGGTGCCGATTTTGTGTTACTTGATGATGGAAGTTTATCAGAACAAACTTTCTCACTTTTTCCAAATGGCGTGAACAAAGTCTTAGAACTGGTTGGCACGTTGACAGTTAAACATTCGCTGAAATTACTCGGAGAACATGGAATCCTATGTATGACAGGTATCCTGGGCGGTGAATGGGTGTTGGAAAACTTTGAGCCAATGATGGATATTCCTTCTGGTACGTATATTACTCAGTTTGATAGCGGAATAAATTTTAATAAAAATTTACTGGTTGAAGTATTCGACCATATTGAACAACATAAAATTAAAGTGCCTATTGCACAGGTTTTCACGATTGATGAAATCCATAAAGCTCATTTATTAATGGAAAGTAATGCAGCTAACGGAAAAATCGTTGTTGTAAATTGAAAATGTCGAGTAATGCTATGATTTGAAAATATAGTTAGGAGCTGTATGGAATTGGTTTTAAAGTCGAATAAATATTCGCTTCCTTTCGCTATCCTTTTAGCAGTATTTTCTGGAATTGGTCCGTTTACGATCGATATGTATTTAGCGTCATTTCCTAATATTATAGGCTATTTTGAGACAAAAGGCTTCTATGGTCCAAGCAAGCTTGACCTCATGTATTTTAGGAATCGCATTCGGTCAAATTATCATGGGTGCATTCAGTGATGTTCATGGCAGACGTAAACCTTTATTGATTTCTATGATTGTGTATTCTCTTTCTTCTTTCGCTTGTGCTTTTGCACCGAACATTACTGTATTTATAATTTTGCGCTTCATACAGGGATTTGCAGGTTCGGCTGGGATTGTTATTTCTCGTGCAATGGTTCGTGATTTATTCAGTGGTATAGAACTGACAAAGTTTTTTTCACTCTTAACAGTCATCGGTAATCTAGCTCCGTTGATTGCACCGCTTGCAGGAAGTGCCATCATTTCTTTTAATTCTTGGGTAGGTATATTTATCTTTTTGGGTTTTTTTGGGATCTTATTATCAACTTTAACAGCATTGAAAATCAAAGAAAGCTTACCTGCAGAACGTCGTGTTTCTAGTGATTTTATGGGGTTATTACGCAATTTTAAAGATTTGTTAAAACATAGGGAATTCATGGGATACGCTCTTGTTCAGGGTATATTGTTTTCCGGGGTTTTTGCCTACATTTCCGGAGCTTCATTTATTTATCAAAGTATTTTTGGCGTGACACCGAAAGTGTTTTCAATGCTTTTTGCATTGAATGGCATTAGTTTAATTCTAGGGGCTCAAATTGTGAAACTATTAGCAGGGCGGATAAAAGAAGATAGTATTCTTCTTATTGGCCTTGCACTAGCTTTTATATCTGGGACGATTGTCTTAATCGAAGTCTTTTTGCATGGCCCGTTAATGATGTTAGTCATTCCACTTTTCTTTTTAAACGCAGCAATTGGTATTACAGGTCCGACTTCTTTTACATTGGCGATGGAATCACAAGGGCATATTGCTGGAAGCGCCGCTGCACTCTTGGGTGTTTTGCCAACTTTATTAGGTGCCGTTACTGCCCCACTTGTAGGGATTGCAGGTGAATATTCTGCAGTACCATTCGGAATTATTATTTTCACAACAAGCTTGTTATCTATCATCGCTTATGTAGCTCTAGCTAAAAATGCCAAAACATCACCTCTTTCCAAAAAAATGCGGGCATAATAAACGACGAACTAAAGAGGCTTTGGTTGAATAAGCAGAAGAACAAAATGACTCAATTCTAATGAACTGAGTCATTTTGTTAATTTAGTTGCATTTTAAACGTAAGATCATGTTTTGAAAATTACTTTTTAAACTCATTCAATCTTTCATAGGTTTCAATAAGAAAATTATAAAACAACTCTTCAGTGGGAAGTAGGTTACGTTCGGTCGGGTAGATAACACCGACTGTTCGCGTGAGTCTCGAATCTGAAATCGGAATAACGACGGTAGATCGTGGTGTGTTATCTACCAATGTCATCTCAGGCATCAAGGCTACACCCAAGCCTGCAGATACTAACCCTTTTAATGCGTCAATATCTTTCCCTTCGAATGCGATATTTGGTGAAAAACCCACTTCGTTACAGGCTTGAACAACTTGTTCACGAAATACAAATCCTTCAGGAAGAACGCAGAAGGGGTCGTTTTTTAAATCCCGTAATCGAATGGATTCCCGGTCAGATAATGGATGATGAAGAGGGATGAGTGCCACGATATTCTCTGTGAAAAGAGTGTCCCCTTTAATCTTTTTTTCTTTTTCCAGATTTGGCATGGGGGCAATCATCGCCAAATTAAATTGACCATTTATAACACCGTCTATCAAATCATAATAAAGGGCATTGCTCATTTGAAATTTTGCTTCGGGGAAACGAGTACGAAAAGAATAAATAATGTGAGGCAAAGTATGGGCTGCCATGCTAATCGGAAAAGCAATTCGAACGGTCCCTTTTTCAGGATTTAAATATTCTCTAATTTCTCTCTTTGAATCCTCCATCAAATACCACACTTGTTTAATCCGTTCATAAAAAATTTTTCCTAGAGGGGTTAACTTTACACTCCTTCCCTCACGAATAAAAAGCTCTACACCTAATTCCTTCTCTAAATTGGATATTTGTCTGCTAATGGCAGATTGGGCAATATGCAAGGCATCTGCTGCCTCTGTTACATGCTCTCTTTTTGCTACTTCCAGGAAATATTGTATTTGTCTCGTCTCCATTGTTTACCACCCCACCTTCATGCGTTTAATTCATGAATTTTATCAAAAAAATCCGAACAATGAATTACTAAATTATATATTGCAAACACATTTTAGAAAAGGAATTATGCAAATATAAAAAAGTTACAATCCTGGAAGGAGAGAACTTGCGATTAGCTCTTTTAAATTTATATGCTGCAGTTTAGAGTTGAAAATAAATAGAAAAAGGCTATTTATGATGCTAGGATTCTTTTAAAAAATGGAGGGGATTTTTTTATTTAGACTTTCGCTTGACTTATACTAAGCTTTAACTTGTATCATATTAAGAAGGGGCTTCAACTATAGGTCCCTCTTTACTACCCTAAATTAGAACAAACGCAGAATTTAATTTCAGAGTGACTATATTTAACCATAAGGAGAATAAAATGCACGCATTATTAATAGGAGCAACGGGAGCGACAGGTAAAGACTTGCTGGATTTATTGTTAAAAGACGATTCTTATCATAAGGTAGATATTTTTGTAAGGCGTAATTTGGATATCCAACATGAAAAACTAAAGATACATATTATTAACTTTGATATACCAGAACAATGGAAGCATTTAGTGAAGGGCGATGTTTTATTCTCGTGTTTGGGAACAACCCTTAAAGCGGCGGGAGGTAAAGAAGCTCAATGGATAGTGGATTACGATTATCAATACCAGTTTGCAAAATTTGCCAGACAAAACAATGTGAATAATTATGTATTGGTATCTTCTGGTTTTTCTTCGCCTAATTCTCCCTTCTATTATACTAGGATGAAAGGGCAGTTAGAAGAAGCTGTAAAGGCTCTAGGTTTTTCAAAGTTAACAATCTTTAACCCGCCTGTATTGATACGAAAAAATAGTGATAGAACTGCTGAAGTTGCCGGATTGAAAGCCATACAGTTTTTTAATAGAATAGGAATTTTTCGCTCACAAAACCCTCTGCCGACAGAAATATTGGCTCAAGCCATGATAAATTCCGCCAAAACAAAAGAATACGGCATTTTTACACTAAAAGGTAAAGCGATATGGAAATGTGCCGAAACCAATTAAAATGTCTGAGGGTATTAAAATATTTTGCATATAATCTCTAAGCTTCAGTTACTATTGAGGCTTTTTTTTATACAATCTAACCTGTAGCTTTATATTTCCATAAAGCAATATGATAGAATATAGGAAGTTTGATACAAATTAAGATTTGGCTCTTAGCAGAAGGGGTAAGTATGAAGAACAAAAATACTCAAATTAATTTAAAGTTATATTACGGCACAGTGTTAGTGGTAATTGCACTTATGCTACTTGGGCTGTTTGCCGGTAATCCACTTCTTCATCATCCTGGACTAGGCTATATTATGCATGGTGTTTTAGTTTTCTTTTTTTCTAGTTGCTTATTAATTTACCCTTTATATAAGTCACATTTTCTTAGGATCATTATCATCGTCATAGCATCTAGTTATTTTTATACCATCTTCTTTTTATATCCGAATACCTGGTCCAACTTTATATTTTTATGCTTTATTCCTGCCATTTCAATCTTGTTTTTTGATACAAAACTCTTTCATCTTTCCTTACTATTAAATACTTTGTCCATCATAAGTCTTTTTAGCTATATTGCCATCATTGACCGAGGAGATCTTTATCCTTATATAAGTAAAGATTTGATTGGAAATATTATTAACTTTTTGGGAAGCCAAGCCATTCTCTATTTTATTTTTTACTTATCGCATGGACGGTTGGAGAAACAGAAGCTCTACTATGAGCAAATTAAACATACAGAACGTCTGAAAATAACTGGACAGCTGGCTGCTGCTGTGGCACACGAGATTAGAAATCCATTAACAGTGGTTAAAGGCTTCTTACAGTTATATGAGAAAGATAATACATATCATGAAAATAGTGAGCGGCATTACTCGTTACTGATTAATGAATTAAACAGTGCAGAACAGGTAATTTCTCAATTTTTATCCATTGCTAAGCCCGACAAAGACACTGAAACGGGACTAGTAAATGTAAAGAATGTTCTTCAAAGTGTAACGGATCTACTCAACACTTACGGCCTCCTACATCATAATGAGATTGTACTAAGTGTGGTGGAGGATTGTTATATCGCTGCGAATACAATCGAATTTAAACAGCTATTAATTAACATTATTAAAAATGCGATTGAGGCATCGAAAGTTGGTGATTCTGTTGTGGTCACCGCTGAAAGGAATAAGAACTTGGTTGAAATTAAAGTAACGGATAGTGGACAAGGAATGTCAAAGGAAGAAATGGAATCTCTTGGTACACCATTTTACTCGTTAAAAAGTAAAGGAACTGGCCTAGGGATGATGATTTGCTTTAATATTGCTGAAAAGTATAAAGGAACCATTCACTTTGATAGCGTAAAAGGTGAAGGAACAACGGTTACCATTCAGTTTCCAGCAGCAAATATGGGGTAAGTAAAAAGGGCTGCAAATATGTAGCCCATTTTTTTATTAGAAAGATAATTGTTTCAAGATAAGCTAATAATCGTCAAATAAATATTAAAACAGCTACTACGATATGAAGAAGCCGTAGGGTCAAAGACTTGAAAATTTCACCTGAATTTCTTTTAAAAACAAATCAGCAGCAGCGGAAAAAACCTGGTGCTTTTTCCAAACAATATTTAAGCCAGATTCAAGTCTTGGCTCTAGCGGTCTGAAACAAAGGTTACTATCACTAGAGGTATTCACTATTTTATCAAGGGTTATTGCATAACCAATGCCCTCATCAACCATAATAGCAGCATTATAGGCAAGATTGTATGTAGTTACGACGTTTAATTTATCAAAATCTTCACCAAACCAATCCGCAAATTCATTTTTAGAGAATGTCTGTTTCATTGCCTGTCGTGAACAGATTAGCGGAACATTTAATAAATCCACAGCTTGGATGGTATCTTTGGAAGCAAGTGGACTGTCTTTCCTCATCACAACTCCCCAAACATCTTTGGCAGGGATATTGATATAATTGTATTTTGATAAATCTGCTGGCTGAATTAAAATACCAAAGTCGAGCAATCCCTTGTCAAGCCGTTCAGTCACATCATCTTCGTTTCCGCTGTAGAGGTGATACCGTATATTTGGAGAAGGTAACTGTAAATCTTTTACTACCCGAGCGATCTGTCTCATGGCATCTGTTTCCCCACCACCAATGTAAACATCACCACTAATTGTTTCCTCCATGGAACTAAATTCTGCCTCTAATTTATCGATCATATCAATGATTTCTTCTGCTCGTTTTCGCAGAAGCATTCCTTCTTCTGTAAGTACGATACTATGACTACTGCGAATGAATAGTTTTTTTCCTAACTGTTGTTCGAGGTCTTTTAATTGTCTTGATAAGGTTGGCTGGGTAAGATGCAAAAAATCAGCAGCACCTGTAATACTTCCTTCTCTTGCAACAGTAAGAAAATAGCGCAAAACCCTTAATTCCATCTATTACTCCTCCTTTATCATGTTTTAGTATATACAGTTCAGAAATGCCTATCAAGCATATCATGATATTTGATATAAGTAATTGTTATATACCAGGATTACACTAGAATAAATAACAAAGGATGATTTTAGGTAAAACACGTAAAAAAGCAAAAGTCGTTTAAAAGTTGAAGATAGGAGTTGTTTATTTGACTAAACGGAATAACTTGTTGATTTTTATATTAACAATTGGAGTATTTGGCATTTTAAATACTGAAATGGGTGTTATAGGGATTTTACCTGACATTGCCGAACATTTTCATGTCAGTGTATCAAAAGCAGGATGGCTGGTGAGTCTTTTTGCCTTGGTTGTTGCAGTATCTGGTCCAACGATGCCTTTATTATTTTCAGGAATCAATCGGAAGAGAGTCATGTTACTTGTACTAGGTGTTTTTGTTTTTGGTAACATCGTATCCATATTTACATCTAACTTTACCATTCTATTAATGGCTCGTATCATTCCAGCCTTTTTTCATCCAATTTATTGTTCGTTGGCTTTTTCCGTAGCGGCCGCCTCAGTAAGTAAAGAAGAAGCACCAAAAGCTGTTTCGAGAGTATTTATTGGGGTATCTGCTGGTATGGTAGTCGGTGTACCAGTGGCTAGTTTTATTGCTACCGCAGTTTCTTTACAAATGGCGATGGTATTCTTTGCTGTTGTGAATGCCGTAGCATTCATTGCTACGTTACTATTTGTACCCTCTATGCCGGTAGAGGAAAGACTTTCTTTTGGAACTCAAATATCAGTATTAAAAAAATCAATGACATGGCTTTCCATTGTAACAGTCATTTTATTAAATTCCGCAGTATTTGGAGTTTATAGTTATCTTGCTGATTATCTGAAAAACGTTACGAATCTATCTTCGAATTCTATTAGTTTAATACTATTCGTCTACGGTGGAGCCAATATTATAGGAAATATTGTGGCAGGGAAATTATTAACTAAAAATGCGAAGAAATCTGTCGTAACCTATCCTTTTGTATTAGGGACAGTTTATATCCTATTATTTTTCACAGGACATTTAACCGTACCTATGGCGATTATTGCGTTAATTTGGGGAGTATTGGCAGGTATTGGGGTCAATATCACTCAGTATTGGGTTATGTCTGCAGCTCCCGAGGCTCCTGATTTTGCTAATGGATTATTTCTAACATCCGCTAACTTAGGAACAACATTTGGGGCAGCTGTGGGCGGATTAATTATATCGGATATGGGTACACAATATGTTGTGTTAGTCGGAATTCTATCATTAATACTAGGGTTGGTAACTATTATTCTAAGAAATTATATGTATAGTCCCGCAAAACAACTCTCCACATAAGGTGTATCCCTAATCAGGAATTTAAGATGCTTTTAATCAAAGACGAGAAAGGGATGATTTACATGTCACAGGATAAACAAGTTGCACTTGTCACCGGCGGAAATCGAGGAATTGGGTTTGAGCTGGTCAAGCAATTGGCGTTAAAGGGTTATAAGGTCATTTTGGCAAGTCGGGACCCAGAGATGGGTCATGAAGCTGCGCAAAAACTTATCGATTCAAATCTTGATGTTTCTTTTGTGGAAATGGATGTAGATAATCAAGAAAGCATTAATCAAGCTGCCATTACAGTAAATATGCGTTTTGGAAGATTAGACGTATTGGTAAATAATGCAGGCGTGTATTTAGATAAGAATGAAAAGATATTGGCTATGGAGCTTGGCATTCTGGAGAAAACAATGGCTACTAATTTCTTCGGTGTTTACCATGTGATTCGTTCCTTTATTCCCCTCATGGAAATACAGGGCTATGGGAGAATTATTAATGTTTCCTCAGAATATGGGGCAATGAGCGAAATGTCTTATCCAGGAGTAGGCGCATATAAGTTGTCTAAATTTTCCCTAAATGGATTGACACGATTAGTAGCTGCGGAAATCAATGGTGATATCAAAATAAATGCTGTCGATCCGGGATGGGTAAGCTCAGATATGGGTGGACAATCTGCTCCAATAACTCCTAAGCAAGCTGCTGAGTCTATCCTGTTGTTAGCGACTATTGGACCTGAAGGACCAAATGGAAGATTCTTCAGAGATGGAGAACAAATCGATTGGTAATATTAAAAGTAACAGTAAATAGCCCATTATCCAAAGTGGAAGATGGGCTTTTTTATAAATTAGATTTTGGTTCATGAGTATAATAAACTCTCTATTGAAAGATGTTGCAAACGATTAGCTGGTTTACTTTAAGAACATCTCTTCATAATGTGAAACAACATGGTATTATTCTAGGTTCCTATCTAACAATGCCCCCGTTTGTTCAGCCATGACTCGTGCTGGCAAAGGCATTCCTTCCTTGAACCACCATTCTACTGCCCCAACGACTGCTGAGCCAAAAAATTGAAGAATAACATCTACATTTAATCCGTAGTTTTTTCCTGCTGCTATATCCATTTCAGTTTTAAACTCCTCTATCACTAAATCAAGAAAACGACTACGAAAATATGGTGCACCTTTACTCGCTAACATCGTTGAAAAAAATAAATAATTACGCTCAAAGTATTCGTACCATACATAATTTCCTTCTTGAAAAGTCATTTCAGATGCTGATTGGCATAGTCCTCGGAGATTTTCTATATGTTCTTCAATCATCTTATCCAAGAGGTCGTATTTATTCGTGTAATGAAGATAAATGGTCCCTCGATTAACATCTGCTCTGTCAGCAATATCCTGAATGGTAATGTCGTCAAAACTTTTTTCAGACATGAGTTCTGTTACAGCATTTTTAATCGCTATTTGGCTTTTGGCTATTCTTCTATCTACTTTAGACATTTTCATTCACCAATCTTCCTAAAAATAATCAACAATTTTAATGGATTTGTTCAGTAATCAACGAATTGCGTGAATTTAACCATTGAAAGTATGAAGGACTTTTTTATAATTATAAACAGTTGTTGATTACTCAATCAATGTTAATTTTAAAAACATCATGTTTAACTTACTTATGGAATAATAAAAGTAAATTTACTTCAAACAGGAGGCATATATATGGACCGTGTTGAAAAGAGCAAGGAAAAATACAATCAGCTCTTTGGAAATGGAGTACCAGCTGCATACGCTACCGATCCTGATTTTCAGGACATACTGAGCCGCTTCAATTTTGGAGAAGTTTTTTATCAAGGTAATTTGGATGACAAGCAACGTGAACTTATTACTCTGGTTGTGCTTGCCACTAACCAGACATTACCTCAGCTTAAGGCACATGTAAGTGCCGCCTTGAACGTCGGGCTCATACCTGTAGAAATCAAAGAGGCTGTTTACCAATGTGCTCCATATATTGGTTTTCCAAAAACATTAAACGCCATCAATGAGGTCAATGAGGTTTTCAGATCCAAGAATATTCCATTACCAATTGAAAGCCAAAAGACTGTGGACGAAGATAATCGTTTTGAAAAGGGACTTGCAACACAAGTAGAGATTATCTTTCTACTTTTTGTTTTGGCGACTTCTACACTCGTGAGGGAATGGATTTAAAAACGCGGGAGTTATTAACGCTTTGTATCATTAGTGCGTTGGGCGGTGCTGAAGGTCAAGTGAAGGCACATGTGCAGGGCAACGTAAATGTGGGCAATGACAAGGAAACATTGATTACGGCTATTACCCATTGCCTTCCGTATATAGGCTTTCCGAGAACGCTAAACGCATTAGCATCCGTTAATGAGATTATTCCAGAAAATTAAGAAAAGAGAATAGGGAAAACAAAGTATTTAAGACAAGGTAATACAAAAAATATAACAATGCTAAGGAGACAAAATCATGTTTAACGAAACTTACAAATTTTCAAATGGTGTAGAAATTCCAAAATTAGGACTTGGTACCTGGCTGCTAGACGATGGACAGGCAGCACAGGCAGTGCGGGATGCGGTATCTATCGGATATCGGCATATTGATACCGCTCAGGCTTATATGAATGAAGCTGGTGTAGGCGAAGGAATCCGTTCCTGCGGTGTCGCAAGAGAAGACCTTTTCATTACGACAAAGGTTGCTGCAGAAGCAAAGACCTATGATACAGTTACCCAGTCCATTAACGAGTCTTTATCAAAGATTGGACTGGATTACATTGATCTTCTGATTATCCACAGCCCACAGCCTTGGAAGGAGTTCCGTGAAGAGAACCGTTACTTCGAGGAAAACAAAGAAGTATGGAAAGCAATGGAGGATGCTTATATGACAGGTAAGGTAAAGGCAATCGGTCTTTCTAACTTCCTTCAGGATGATGTAGAGAATATTCTTACAAGCTGTGAAATCAAGCCTATGGTAAATCAGATATTGGCACATGTGAGCAATACTCCCTTGGAACTAATTGAATACTGCCAAAAGAATAGCATCCTGGTAGAGGCATATTCACCAATTGCACACGGTGCGGTTCTCGATCATGCAGAGGTTAAGGTAATAGCTGATAAGTATGGAGTATCTGTTGCTCAGCTTTGCCTTCGTTATGATATCCAACTTGGTCTTGTAGTTATTCCTAAGACGGCAAATCCAGAACACATGAGAAACAATGCAGAGCTTGATTTTGTTATCAGCGATGAAGATATAGAAGTTTTAAAGAATGTAGAGCACATCCAAAATTATGATGAGCATAGCTTCTTCCCGGTATTTGGCGGGAAATTAAAGTAAACAGGTAATGAATAGGGACTTTTTATAGCAATTGATCAGCCAGGGGATACAAATATTAATGATATTTATTGGAGGAATATTAAATGGCAAAACATGAAGATGTAAAAAATGGCGTTATTTTCCCAGTAGGAGAGAAAAATGAAGCATATGCACAATATTTCGTAGGACAAAGTTACCTTAAATCATTAGTTGCTGATCCTAAAGTGAGTGTTGGTGTTGGGAATGTGACTTTTGAACCGGGATGCCGAAATAACTGGCATATCCATCGTGATGGATTTCAAATTTTATTAGTAACCGGTGGAGAAGGTTGGTTCCAAGAAGAAGGAAAAACTGCTCAATTCTTAAAAGCCGGTAATGTTATTGTCACCCATGATGGCGTAAAACACTGGCATGGCGCTACAAAAGACAGCTGGTTTGAACACATTGCAATCACTGCAGGTAAGCCGGAATGGTTGGAACCTGTGGCAGATGAAGTATATGAAAATGCAACAAAATAAATTGTAGAAAATGAGGCAAAGAAATAGATTAGTTGATACACTTAATAAATAATAATAATTAAAACAAAGTCTCTGGCTACCAAGTCAGAGACTTTGTTTTTTAATTCTGGGTTTATCTTGTGTGCTGTAAACTAAACTAATTAGGGCACTTCTACTCCTTGGCTCGGACGCTTTGGCTGAACTCGCTTGGAGTCAGCCCAATATATTTGCGAAACTGCCGGGTAAAGTGGTTGTAATTTTGATAGCCTACGTCATGGGAAGCTTCCGTTGCATTCCGATTTGTATGTGCAAGAAGCAATGCAGCCTGCTTAATTCTCATGCGGTTAAGCGCCTCCACAATCGATTCCCCTGTGTTTTCCTTAAATAAATGGGATAGTCTCGACGGGGAGAGACCCACACTACGGGCCAGCTCCTCGACTCGAACAGTCTCCTGCATCCGCTGGGCAAGCAAATAAAGCGTTTCTTCAATCCGCGGGTCAATCCTGCTGGTTTGCTGCTTTGCGAGCAGCATTAGGACCTCCTCCAGCGAGCCCAAGCACAGCTCGTGCCAATAAGCACCTTGTTCCCGGGAGTCAGACAGAATTCGGAGAAAAGCGTTGTGGATGCGATCCCTCACAGCTTGCTGCTCAATCTGACGGATGGTCAGCGCATCGAGTGGAAGCAGACTCGTGTCCATGAATCCGCCGGTAAAATGCGCCCAAACAAAATGCCAGCTTTCTCCTTTAGGTGTGCCGTAACGATGGGGTGTTCCCGGCTTCAACAGTGTTACGTCACCGGCCATTACGCGCTGCTCACAGCCATCTGCCTCGAAATAACCTTTACCGCCTAGCGTGTAAGTGATAAGCCAGTCACTCATTCCGTCCGGACGTACAATAGAATAGGTGTCGCTTTCGTGGTAATGTCCAGCGATCACCATTCGGTAGGCAAATCCGTTATTGTTGGATGGGCTGTCAAATTTCATGGTACTCATCCTTTTCTTACTAGTATTTTATTAAAGCTAGTTTAGCTTAACTGACGGTAGCATACAAGTTTACTTTTGAAGAAATAGCAGAATCGTATGTGTTTTTAGCAAGATCCATCCTTCTTCTAACCTTTATTCCATCCGTATAATAAAGGTGTGATAAAAATCACTTACAGTAGAATTAGGGGAGGGTAAAGACATGGTGTATAACCATCGAATATTAACGCATGAACAAAAGCGACAGTTTGAAACGGAAGGTTATTTAGTCGTCAAAGGATTGTTTACGGAGGAGCAACTGGCGGAGATTGACAAAACCTTTGAGGACATCAGCAATCAGGTGATTCCGGGGTATTTTGAACCTGATTTGCAAAAGGAAACAACCGACCCGCTAAAGCGTTATCCAAGAGTTATGCATCCACACCGTTTTAATGAAAAAGCTAAACGGTATATGCTCCATCAACCGGTAATGGATGTGCTTGCAGATTTATATGAGGAAGAACCGTTGGCAGCCCAAAGCATGTTCTATTACAAGCCACCGGGCGCACGGGGACAGGCGCTTCATCAGGATAACTTTTACTTAAAGGTCGAGCCGGGCAACTGCATCGCTGCTTGGACGGCCATCGATTCTTCAGATGAGGAAAACGGCGGGCTGTTAGTTGTACCAAAGACGAGTGATTATGATATCGTATGTCCTGAATTATCCGATTCCAAGGAATCTTTCACAACACATTATGTGAAGCCTCCGAAGGATCAAAAGGCCATTCCGGCTGTTATGGAGAGGGGCGATGTGCTCTTTTTCAATGGGAATCTAATTCACGGCTCCTACCGCAATAAAACAAAAGATCGATTCCGCCGCTCGTTCATTTGCCACTACGCTAACAGCTCGGCCACGCACATTGCCACACATTATCGTCCTCTGTTCCGTGTTGACGGTACAACGGTGGAACTAGAGAGCAATCCGGATGGAGGTCCGTGCGGAGTTGAGTATGATTCACCGTATATCCACTAAGCGTGAGCCACGGCTCGAGGTGCTAATTTCTTGGTGGGGGATGAGCGGACTGGGAGTTCAAAACGGCACTCGCAACGAATGGAGCCTGGAGGAAAAGTTCAGGTCCATCGCCGAGGCGGGCTACGACGGCATTAACGGGATGCTGCCAGAGGGCAAGGAGGCTGAACAATGGCACCGGTTACTGGATCAATACAACCTATCATACAGCGTAAACGCATATCCGAAAACGGTGGAGGAGCTGGATGATTTTCTTTGCAAGGCAAAATCGTTCGGAAGGGTCGATTTCGTCAACGTACAAGTGATGAGGCCGTTTCTGGTCGGAGATCAAGCGGTGAAACTGCTTGCGGACATGGCAGAGCTGTCGAGGTCTGCAGGCATCCCGGCGTATATCGAAACGCACCGGGGCACGATCACGCAGGATCTGCTGCGCACGGTTGAGTATGCTCATCACTTGCCTGGGATTGAATTGACAATCGACTTCTCACATTATGTGGTTGCCGGGGAAATGCGTACGGTCTCGGACGAGGCAGAAGAGTTGCTCCAGACGCTGCTCTCTCGGACGAAAAGCATACACGCTCGCGTATCGAACGGGGAGCAGGTTCAAATCCATATACCCATGTTAGCTAGCATGGATGGGGAGGGTGCAACTGAAATCGAGCTCGAACACTCGATGTTGAAGCACTTTCAACGTTGGTGGCTTGCAGGTATGCGCAGCTGGCGCCAAGGTGCAAAGGAAGACGAGGTGATGCCGTTTATCTGCGAGCTGGGGCCGCCACCTTATGCGATTACAGTGCGCGACACGGACGGCGTGGAGTGCGAGGTGAGCGACCGGTGGACGCAAGCACTGCTGTTTGCAAGGATCGCCAGGTCCTTATGGGAACAGGTTTAATTTAAGAGCAGGTTTATATTTCGGTTTTAATATCTGTTCGCCAATTGGAAGGAGAAAATCTTTTTTCATGAGAGCATATAGTATTGACGTCAAAAATACACAAAAAGAGATATACCCACTTGAAACAAAGCTAGGTGGAACAAATATTGACAGTGAAAATTATAGCTTTACGAACTATTATATGGAGAAAAATGGTCGACCGTTTTTCGGTATAAGCGGTGAGTTCCATTACAGTCGATATAACTGTGAAAAATGGGAAGATGAAATTATCAAAATCAAAATGGGAGGGATAAATATAATCCCAACCTATATTTTTTGGAACCATCATGAAGAGGAGCAAGGAATATTTGATTGGGAAGCTAATAAAAACCTCAGAAGATTCGTCGGGCTTTGCGGAAAGCATAATATGGGAGTTATTTTAAGAATCGGTCCATTTGCCCATGGTGAGGCAAGAAATGGCGGAATTCCAGATTGGCTTTTCGGAAGACCCTTTGAGCTTCGTTCAAATAATCAAGAGTATTTGACATATGTGAAAAGGTTTTATCAAGAAATTGGAAAGCAGATTCAAGGATACCTCTTTAAAGAAGGTGGCCCTATCATTGGAACACAGATTGAGAATGAGTATGAACATGCAGGTGCACCGTGGGAAATAACCAATGGAACAGGTAATGAGTGGCTACCCGCAGGCAGAGATGGAGACGCACATTTAATTAAACTGAAGGAGTTAGCCATCCAAGCTGGAATCGAAACTCCAATCTATACCAGTACTGGCTGGGGAGGCGCAGCAGCACCTGTTGAAGAGGTACTCCCATTATGGGGAGGCTACGCGTTTTGGCCATGGATTTTCTACGGTGATGTAAAGGAGCATCCTGCTACACCTGAATTTATTTTTAGAGACTACCATAACGACGAACAGAAAAACTATGGGTTTGATCCTGCTTATCGTCCTGAGAGTCTACCATTTGCATGCTGTGAAATGGGGGGAGGGATGACCGTTTTCTATAAATATAGATTCAAGTTACCATATGAAAGTGTTGACGCGATGGCAGAAATGAAGGTAGCCGGTGGATGTAACTTTGTAGGCTACTATGTTTTCCATGGCGGTTCAAATCCGAAGGGGAAAAAGACACCTTTTTTGAATGAGAATGCTACACCTAAAATATCCTACGACTACCAAGCTCCAATTGGAGAGTTTGGACAAATAAGAGAGTCATATAAGAGATTAAAGCGTCAACACTACTTTTATGAAACAGTGGAGGAAACTTTTTGCAAAACCAAAACAGTCCTTCCTTATGATACGAAAGATATGGACCCATATGATATTGAAACAGTAAGGTTTGCTGTAAGAGCAAATCAAGATTCCGGTTTTGTTTTTATTAATAATTATCAAGATCATGTTGAAACAAAGGATCAAAAAGACTTTGCAATTACACTTAACCTTGAGAATAAAGAAATACGGTTTCCTAAAACCGGTTGTATGTCATTAGCGAAGGATGAGTGCTGTATCCTTCCATTTAACTTAGATTTGCAAGGACTAAATCTTAAATATTCAACGACTCAATTCCTAACAAGCATAGAGCATGATGGTGAAACTTACTTTTTCTTCTTCACACCAAAAGGAATGAATGGTGAGTATTATTTTGAAAGTGATAATATTCAAGAGATAACCGTAGATAATGGAAACATCATTTCTGATAAAAATACTTTGATACGTGTCAGTGATGAAGTGCTGAGTCTAGTTGATATCACTTTGAATTCGGGTAGGAGACTTCATGTTTGTACGTTGACACATCAACAAAGCTTGAATTTTTGGAAATTTCGCTATAAAGGGAAAGAACAGGTTTTCATTACGAATGCAACCTTACTTGTAGACGAAGAAAAGATAAGATTAGAAAGCGAAGGGATAGAGACTGTTGAAATAAAATCATTCCCAGGTTTTAATGAACCGATTAAAATAGCCGGAGAGGAAATTTCATGTCGGAACCATGGCCTATTCAAGGAATATAAGAAAACGCTCATTGAAACTCATATAGGCTTAGAGGTTAAAATGGTCAACCAAAATAAAGCGATGATTCATTTTCAGCCCGAGGCTTTTGAAGATGTAAAAGAACTTCTTCTTCAAATTGAATATGTCGGCGATATTGGGTATGCGTTTATCGATGGCGAGCTAATTCATGATAATTTTTGTAACAAAAATACATGGGAAATCGGACTGCACCAGCATGAACAAGACCTGTTAGCAAAAGGAATGTATATCTATATTTCCCCATTAAAAGAGGGGAGCTTTGTCCAGAGTGATTCACCAATGGCAGCAAGAGCTGAGGTGATAAATAAACAAATTGCAGAGATTAAATCAATTAAGGTTACAGCTATTCGTGAACTTGAAATTGAAATGTAACGGTTTAACGGAGGAAACTGGGGGGATCAAATATGAAGTTACACTATAATCGACCTGCTAAAACGTGGAACGGAGCCCTTCCAATCGGTAATGGACGTCTTGGTGCTATGATTTTTGGCGGATTAGAAAAAGAACATTTGCAATTAAATGAGGATACCTTATGGTCTGGAACCCCAAAAGACTTTAATAATCCAAAGGCAAAGGAAATGCTTCCTGAGGTCCGCAAACTGATATTTGATGGAAAATATACTGAAGCAGATCAATTATGCAGGGAGATGATGGGACCATACACACAATCCTATCTGCCACTAGGGGATTTGTACCTTCAATTTTATCATGGAGAACCAGTTCGTTCATTTGAGAGAAGCCTGGATTTAAAAACAGGCACTAGTCATGTGGAATATATGATTGGTGATGTGCGCTATACACGTGAAATGTTTGCCTCCTTTCCGGATCAAGTGATTGCCATTCGGCTTAAGACTAGTAAACAAGGATTCTTAAATTTTTCAGCAAGTCTTGGGAGTTCATTAAAGTTTAAAGCTGCCCCCGATTACGATCAGTTAGTCCTTAGCGGCATCTGTCCGGAGCATGTTGATCCTTCTTATTACAGGACAGATGACCCTATTAAATACGGGGACCCAGATACTACTGAAGCTATGAGATTTGAAGGACGTTTAGGTGTAAAGGCGGAAGATGGTACTTTTCATTTTGATAGTAATGGTCTTCACATTACTGCAGCAACAACAGTAACACTGTACTTCAGTGCAGCGACGAGTTTTAATGGCTATGATAAATCTCCAGGGAAAGAGGGTAAGGATCTTTCTGTAGCTGCAAAGGCATTTCTAGAGAAAGCGATGTCGAAATCTTTTGAAGAAGTAAGACAATCCCATATTGAAGACTATAAGTCATTGTTTGATCGTGTGGAACTGGACTTGGGGCCAGCAGTTGCTCAGGAAAATCTGCCAACCGATGAATGGATTTTGAAATATGGTGCAAATGATCCGATGCTGGTGGAATTACTTTTTCATTATGGACGTTATTTAATGATTGCAAGCTCAAGACCAGGTTCACAGCCTGCGAACCTTCAAGGAATTTGGAATCGTGAAATCAGGCCTCCATGGAGCAGCAATTATACAATAAACATTAATGCTCAAATGAATTATTGGCCTGTTGAAACCTGTAATCTTTCCGAATGTCATGAGCCTCTTTTAGGCTACATAGAAGAATTAGCCCAAAACGGAAAGGAAACTGCTTCTGTGAATTATGGGTGCCGAGGATGGACAGCGCATCATAATGCAGATATATGGGGTCAATCCGCCCCGGTTGGCGATTATGGTCACGGTGATCCCGTTTGGACTTTCTGGCCATTAGGTGGAGTTTGGTTATCTCAGCATTTGTGGGAACATTTTAACTTCGGGAAAAATCAATCGTATCTTCGGGAAACTGCCTATCCCATAATGAAAGAAGCTGCTCTCTTCTGTTTGGATTGGCTGATAGATGATGGTAAAGGAAATTTGGTTACTGCTCCATCTACTTCGCCCGAGCACAAATTTATGACGACAGAAGGAAAACTGGCTGCAGTTAGCATGGCGACGACAATGGACATGTCCTTGATTTGGGATTTGTTTACGAATTGTATGGAGGCAGCTGAAGTATTCCAAATAGATGGAGATTTCTGTAGGCAATTATCCGCAGCACGTGAGAAATTATACCCGATGCAAATCGGCCGATATGGACAGCTTCAAGAATGGATAAAGGATTGGGAAGATGAAGATCAAAATCACCGGCATGTTTCACATCTTTTTGGAATTTATCCTGGGCGCCAGCTTAACGATTCTGAAGGAAGTGAACTGTTCGATGCTGCTCGAAGATCGCTGGAAAGAAGGGGAGATGATGGTACAGGGTGGAGTCTTGCTTGGAAAATTTGTTTGTGGGCCAGATTTAAAGATGGTGATAGAGCTCATAAATTGATTTCTAATCTTCTACAGCTCGTGAAAGAGGAGGATGGAAACAATCAAAAGGGCGGCGTTTATTCAAATCTATTTGATGCGCATCCTCCATTTCAAATTGATGGGAATTTTGGTTTTACTGCAGGACTAGCCGAAATGCTGGTACAGTCACATACCAATGAAATCCATTTACTTCCAGCACTTCCTTCTGTCTGGCCAAATGGATATGTTAAAGGGTTACGAGCACGCGGAGGATTTGAAGTAAATGTTAAGTGGGAAAAAAATGAATTGGAGAGTGCTGAAATCTACTCCCATTTAGGTGGTCCATGTCACTTCGTCATAGAACCAACCGTTGAAGTGACGGTAGATGGACGGAACCTATCTGTTAAAAAAATGTCTAATAACAGGATATCATTCGATACACTAGCAGGAAAAAAATATACTATAGAAAGAATATAAAGAAAACTTATATTCTATTCGATTACAATAAAAATAAGTTGCTTCAATAACCAAAGAGCGCTTTTTTTCTCACCCAAGCCGAGCCTGAATTTTGCATTTGTACAAACTTCAAAACCTGTTGTGCATAAGCTATTAAGGACTTATTTAAAAGGCAGGTGAATTTTATGCATTTTGGTCAATCCTGGCCGCAATGGCACCAGCAGCATCCTCACGGTACATGGCAACAGTGGCAACAACAACAACACCATCAGCAACAACATCATCATCAGCAACAGTTTCCGCACGGCTCTTGGCAGCAGTGGCACCAGCAACATCCTCATGGTACTTGGCAACAGTGGCAGCAACAGCATCATCCACATCACCATCCACATCTGCCATTCGTCCCTTGGCATCAATGGCATCAGCAGCATCCTCACGGTACCTGGCAGCAGTGGCATCACATGTATCAAAGGAAATAATGAAATTATTGTATAGGGGTGAAAAACCACCACCTAAATATTTGAAGATTATCATCATACAATTTCAGGGCGATGCTTCAATAACGAGGCATTGCTTTTTCTTATTAAAGTTAGGTGCTTCTTCTTTAAAGCCAATCCTCTAATTACCTTGTTAGACTTAAAGTGGAGCAAGAAACCTATCCTTATGTTCGATTCCAAGGGAATGAAAGTAGGTTTTGGATAAATTTCCACTTTATCCATTTTATTGTTGATTATATCGGATAGGAAGATATAGTATATAATTATCATCATGATAGGAAGGAAATACCAAATAGAAAACGTAAACTAGATTGTCACCTAATTTGAGGAGGTTTTCAAAATGAAAATTCTTTTAATAGGAGCCAATGGGACAATTGGCCGTGCGGTGCGTAAAGAATTAGAAACGAGACATGAAGTGGTGACGGCTGGGCGGAATGGAGCAGAGTTAATAGTCGATATTACATCGCCAGATAGCATCAAAGAGATGTACGTAAAAATAGGGAAGGTGGATGCAGTTATTTGTGCAGCAGGTGCCACATACTTTGGCCCACTGACAGAACTTACGCCTGAAAAGAATGAACAATCGATTCTAAGCAAGTTAAAAGGCCAAGTAAACTTAGTTCTTCTTGGTCATGAACATGTAAACAATAGTGGTAGTTTTACTTTAACAACCGGTATTATTATGGAGGACCCAATTGTGGGAGGTGTTTCTGCGGCAATGGTGGGGGGAGCAATAAAAGCCTTTGTGGAATCAGCGGCATTTGAGTTACCGAGGGGAATCCGGATTAATAATATTAGTCCATCGGTCTTAACTGAATCAATTGAAAAATATGGTCCTTATTTTCCTGGATTTGAGCCTGTTTCTGCATACCGAGTGGCTAAAGCCTATCAAAAAAGTGTAGAAGGTGGTCAAACAGGGAAGACATATCGTGTTTACTAGGTGAGGAAATTCATTTAAAAGTAGATATAAAGATTAGTATGGATGTCTTTTCTAGTTTGGGACTTATAAAACAAAGCGGTCTTTCCAATTCACTTTGAGATCAATTGGTTACGACTTTAATTTAAAGTAATCATTGAGTTGTTGGAACGCTATGAACAATAGTAAACAATTGAATGTGCCTGTACCCAATTGTGCCGGTACTTTTTTTCATTAATTATTTATTTAATTTTTTAAATAATTCAGAAAAATGTATTGACACATTTTTGTCACTATTATAACATTCATAATAAGAGAAAGTTAGTGAGTACTAACAAACATAGTTAGGTAGGTAGAAGGAATATGACGACGGATGAAAAAATCTTGAAAGTCGCGATCGATATGATTGCGAGTAAAGGATTTAAGGGAGCAACCACAAAACAAATAGCTGAAAAAGCTGCTGTGAGTGAAATGACTCTTTTCAGACATTTTCCGAACAAAAAGAAAATATTAGAAGCAGCTATTGACCGTTACTATTATAGTTTTCAGATGAAGGAGCTTTTTGAACATAAGTTGATTTGGAATCTAGAAAAAGATTTATTGATGATTGCCGAGACTTATCACACCATCATGAAAAAGAATAAAAATGTCATAAAGATTGCCATCCAAGAAGGCCATAATGTGCCCGGTCTGCTTGAACAGGTAAATAAGCATCCAAGACAATTAAAGGAATTGATTGGCAAATATTTAGAAGAGATGAATAATAGAGGACTTATTATCGCCTGTGATTATGAACTGACAGCTATGAATTTTCTATATATGAGTTATGGTCTTTTTATATCCCGATCTTTCGTTTCAGGAGAGACCATTACATCCCTTTCAGAAGAGACAGTAATAAAAGGAAGTGTCCAGGTATTTATCGACCACTTAACTCCTAGTGAAGTAAATGAAAGAACACGTTAATAAAGGAGGAAAAAAACATGCATTTATTAGTTCATTTAACACACGGTCCAGAGGCACCAACCCAAGCAGACAGGGCTTTTCTAATTGCTAAAACAGCTCTTCGGGATGGTCATCAGGCCTCTATGTTTCTTGCAGGAAGTGCAGTCCTATTACTAAAGGAAGAAAATCTTGACACTGTATTTGGTGTAGGAGTAACGGCAACAGAGTTACGAAACTCTGTTAATGAAATTCTTGAACGAGGGGGACGAATTGTTTTATCACAAGTTTCCTGCGGGGCAAGAGGTATTACGGAAGAGGAGCTACAAGGAAGAAAAGTAGAATTAGGGTCTCCTAGTGTTTTAGTCGAAATGACCGCTGCTTGTGATAAGGTGATAACTTACGGGTAAGAGAGGTGAAGGCAAATGGCTAGAGTCTGGGAAAAATACTTAGATGAACGTGATTTAAAAATTTACTCTGGCGCTGGTTTAGGAACGATGTATGGCTTGGGGAAAAAACCAGCACTCTTGATTATTGATGTACAATATGGATTTACTGGGGATGGCCCAGAGGATATTGAAGAGGCAATTAAAACATATCCAACGAGTTGTGGAATAGCGAGTTGGGAAGCTATTCCACATATTAGAAGAGTACTAGAAACATTCCGTGAAAAAGGACTTCCCGTGATCTATACCATTATCGAAGGTTCCAAGTGCAGTGATAATGACCGTGTAGCCATTAAGGGTCAGATCTTTGATCACCCGCTGCTCCTAGAAGGAGAAAAGGGTACTAAAGTAGTTGAAGAATTAGCACCGGTTAATGGTGAAGTTATCCTCTCCAAGAAAAAGCCTAGTGCGTTTTTTGGTACTCCATTAGTTTCTCTTTTAACAGCAAAGGGAGTAGATAGTGTAATCGTGACAGGATGCACAACAAGCGGCTGTATTAGAGCAACTGTAGTTGACGCTTTTTCAAATAATTATAAAGTTGTGGTTCCAGAAGAATGCGTATTTGATCGTGGCGTTACGACACATGCGATTAACTTGTTTGATATACAACAAAAGTACGGTGATGTCATACCTGTTCAACAGGTTATATCCCTTTTGGAAACGCTTAAACTGGAGGGGGAAGGTAAATGATAATCTCAAAGCAGGACGGAAAATTAGTGTTGGTTAGGCAGGACGAACATGCCATCCAAATGGGAACTGTATCTAGGTTATGGGGAAACGAACAGTTTCAAAAGTTAGTAAACCATGAATCGGTGAGTCTTGGAATTGAAAAACATGATGCTGGATGGAAGCAGCCTGATGATGAAGTATTATTTAACGAATCTACAAAACGCCCAACAAACTTCTTAGAGGTTAATTTACCAGAACATGTTCGATTCTACGAAATCGGCTATCGTAAAACTTTAAAGCAGGATCCCTATGCAGGGATGATGCTAGGAATGCACTGGATCGGTCTTTATACAAGTAGATTTGGATATGATCCAACCTTTACTTATAAGGTTTCAGATGATTTGAGAGGCTTTATGAATGAAACTATTAACAGTATCCAAAAGGAATGGGTTGATATTAAGCAGCAGTATTGGGCAGCACAACATAAACGCAGTGAATTTGAAGATAACATTTGGATGCAATATGAGTATTTTCAAGTTATGGATCGCTTAGGGTTATTCATGGGGTTAAATAATCCTAAAGAAAAGAATGAAGTTACATTAGGTCCAGTGAGAATGACAAGAGAAAGCGAACCGGTTCACTTAACAGTAAAATCCAAAGGAAATGGCGAAATCTTGATTCATCCATTCCCATTTGCTGATGAATTTGATACTTCCGTACCTGGAAGAAGAATAGAAGACCGTGACTATGAAAGTCGTCAAGACGTAAAGGAATTCATAGAAGGTACTGAAAAAGAAGATATCCAATGGAGAATTGTTGCTAGCTAATCTAACACACTTTGTTTTTTATTATCAGAATTTTGTTAATATATCGATAACTAGTAAATATAAATGTGCAAAAGTGTAACGTTATGTTAGTGGGTACTAACTAACCTCAAACGAATGCAGGTGAATGAAATTGAGCAAAGGCTTTGTCCTAAAAAATGAATTTGCACATGTTTCAGTAAAACTAAACAGGTCTGCGAATGGGGACCGGTTATTAATAAAGGATATCCGGACCGGAAAAACTTCTTATTTCGATCCCCTTGAATTAGAAAGTTTATTATGGAGTACGCACAAGGATCTTACGGCTCTATTAGATCCATCACAAACAAGATGGATTGATGAAGCAGACGACGTATAGCCCTTTCAGTAGAATGGGTAGAACAGAGCGGATTTTAAGTAGGAGGTAATCATTTGAATAAAGTAAAAGCAGCTGTACTGACAGAAAAAGAAACGATAGAAATAAAGGAATTTCCAATCCCTGAAACCGGTGAAAATGACGCCCTTCTACATGTGGAAGCGTGCGGGGTATGTGGATTTGACAGTGAAGCATATTTAAATGGCGGAAATGGGGTATTTCAACTCCCTTGTGTGATTGGCCATGAAATAGTTGGCAGGGTAACAAATTTAGGTCAAAAGGCTGCAGAACGCTGGGGGTTACAAGAAGGTGACCGAGTGGTGGTGGAAGAGTATATCCCCTGTGGTGCCTGTAATAATTGCCTAACCGGAAACTATCAACAATGTTTTGATTTACGGTATGGAGCAATGAGGATAGACCATGAAAAAACCGCTTTATGGGGAGGATTTGCAGAATATATGTATCTGCACCCTAATTCTATTATTCATAAAGCAAGCGCTGATGTTTCACCGGAGCTTTTGCAACTATATATTCCGATATCTAATGGTATTCACTGGGTTCAAGAAGTTGGTAATACGAAAGTCGGTGATACCGTCCTGATTCAAGGACCTGGACCAATGGGCTTAGGTGCAGTAATCGGGGCTAAAGAAGCAGGAGCGGGTAAAATCATTGTTACGGGTATGTCTAAAGACGAACATCGTCTAAAATTAGCAAAGGAATATGGTGCGACACACACGTTTTTTGCAGATACTCAAGATCTTGTTAAAGAAGTTCATGCAGTAACTGATGGTAAAATGGCAGATACCATTATTAACGCAGCAACTGCCCCTCAACAGCTGGTAACTGCATTAGACCTTGCAGGACTCAGAGCAACAATCGTTCACTCAGGTACGGATGAAAAATTATCTCAAAATCTTATGTCAAGCAAAATCACTTGGAAGCTTCTGACCGTAAAAGGAGTACTTGGCAGGCCAAAGAAAGCTGTCGGAGTTGCATTACGGGTAATCGAATCAAGAAAATACCCTCTTGAAAAGATGGTTACGCACAGTTTTTCTATCGAGGAAGCCGCCAAAGCAGTAAGGATGCATGCATACGGTGAGGATGGATGCATACATGTTGCAGTTGTCAACGAATCTCTAAAGGAAGATAGGTGAAATTGACGATGGAAACATTGAACATTGCGGATCTAGTTAAAACCGGTGCAGTCCACGGAGATGTCTATAAAGATGAAGCCATATTTGAAAAAGAAATGAAGAAAATCTATGAAAATACATGGGTATATGTAGCACATGAAAGTGAGATTGCTAATGCAGGGGACTATAAGACTACGGTTTTAGGAACGAATCCGGTGATTGTTACACGCGACTCTGACACAGAAGAAATACACGTTGTCTTAAACCGCTGCAGGCACAGAGCTGCTACCGTTTGTCAACAGGAGCTAGGAAATGCAAACTATTTCCGTTGTGCCTACCATGGCTGGACATATTCCAATAATGGTGATCTGACAGGAATGCCATTTCAAGACGGATATGATGAAAAATTTGACCGCTGTAAAATGGGTTTAATCAAAGTTCCAAAGGTTGGAGTATACCAGGGATTTATCTTTGCTAGTTTATCTGAAGATGTTCCTAGTCTGGAAGACTATTTGGGGCATGCCCGTAAATATATCGATTATGTCGTTAGTACCGGACCAGAGGGTATTGCACTAAATGCAGGTGTTCATAAATACAGCTTTGACGGCAATTGGAAGCTTCAGGTAGAAAACACGATTGACCCGTATCATTTAAGTGTCACCCATAGAAGTTTCTTTAATCTTGTCGCAAATAAAACGGGAAAAAGAATTAATTTCTCAAAAATGCACAAGAACGAAAAAATACGCGACTTGGGCAATGGACACTCCTTATATGAATTAGATGGAGACCTTGGCATTGGTGCATTACCATTTAATTTGATTATTTTCCCTAACCTGGGCTTTGTTGGTTCTCAAGTTCGTGTAACGAGACCTATATCCGTTAACAAGACGCATGTCAGCCTGTATCCAATCATGCTCAAAGGGGTTTCTGTAGAAGAGAATGCCAGCAGGTTAAGAAAACATGAAGGTTTCTATGGCCCAGCTGGTTTTGGTACGGTAGATGACCTCGAGGTTGGATTTGATCGAGTCATGGAGGGGCTTAATGCAAGAGTGAATGGAGCAGAATGGCTTGAAATCAGCCGCGGAATGAATCGCGAAGAAATAGATGAAAACGGGATTATTACTGCCACTTCAAGTGATGAGGTATCGGCAAGAGCGTTATACAAAGAATGGCGACGACTAATGGTGAAAGAATAATAGGTTAATAGGAGGCATGAAAATGAATGGAGTTCTTATAGACCGAAAGGAAGTAGAAGCTTTTCTTATAGATGAAGCCTCTTATTTGGATGATGGGAAATTTAATGAATGGCTGGATTTATTTACAGAGGACGCCTGTTATTGGATTCCGTCAAATAAGGATCACTATGATCCGAATACACACGTATCAATCATATACGACGACAAAGAGCGATTGGGAGAACGGGTTTGGCGATTACAAAGTGGTTTAGCATACGGTCAAGAGCCGCAATCAAGAACGAGGCACTTAATCTCAAATATTAGAGTTCTAGATCAAGTTGATCAAGCGATTACCGTAAGCTCTAATTTTATTATTGTGGAATTAAGGAGGAGTATCCAAACCATTTATTCTGGCCGATTTGAACATAAGCTGAGAATCAACGAGAACTCGTGGAAAATTGCCTCTAAAAAGGTGGAGCTCATTAATAATAACGAATTTATCGGAAACTTGAGCTTCTTGTTATAGAATCGGTAGAAAAGCTATGAGCAGAGTGCCGGTGATTATTTTAAGTGGATTTTTAGGAAGTGGAAAAACAACTCTATTATTAAATTTGCTTGAGGAATCAAAGCAAAAGGACATGAAGTTTGGGATTCTCATGAATGAATTCGGAAAGATGGACGTTGACAGCCACATTATTAATGGGAGAAGTTCTGTACCTATTCAGTCTTTAAATGACGGATGTGTCTGTTGCAGTAAAAAAAGTGAACTGATAAATAGCTTTGAACAACTATTAAAGACAAACCCAACCATCATTTTTGTTGAATTAACAGGCATTGCTAATCCAGAGGAAGTCATGGATGAAATGTTGAAAAAAGAATTAATCTCTCGTATTTACATGAAAAGTCTGGTTTCGCTTGTAGATGCTGAAACTATCTCTGGGATAACGTCTCTCGATATGAGGACCACCTATGCAAGACAGCTCCGTTCTGCAGATTCCATTATCGTAAATAAGGTAGATCTGGTAGAGAATCTTGATAAATCAAAAATTGTTACCTTAATCGAAGAGGTAAATGATTCAGCTGAGCTTCTATTCACGATTAGAGGTCAGGTCGGTCTGGATCAACTGCTTACTATTAATAGAACCGGAAAAAAACAGAATGTAGAATCCTTACCAGCTTCAGAGGATATGGGGTATCAGGCAGACCAACCTTCTTACGAATATTTATCTACCATTTCCATTCCTGTTCCAATTAAAGTAACTAAAAGCATCATAGAGGAGTATTTCTTGTGTCTTAAGCCAAATTTAATTAGGGCAAAAGGGTTTGTTTATTTAGAAGAAGACAATAGCATTTATTTAGTTCAATTAATTGGGAATAGACTGAGTTGGGAAGTCTTTATGGAATATGGAAGCCACCCTTTTATCACTTTAATCGGAGTGGATTTAAATTCAAATCTAGCATTTGAAAAGTTCTCTCATCTTGTAAAAATGCCAATTGAAAAACTATTGACAATAAACGGAAAAGGTATACAACAATAATACTGATAACTATCTGTTTACAGTTTATGTCATAATATGTCGTTATTTTTATTATTCAGAAAATACAGAATTATATATAATCAAGTTAGGAGAACTAGTTAATTGTTCCTAATCTTGAGCATTATTACTAGATTACAAGGGGTGTTTGAATAGATGAATCTTGAAGGAGAAGCTAAATTTTCAATGGATGTAAATCAGTTATGGAATTCACTACTAGATGAAGGAATTTTGAAAAAGGTCATTCCTGGCTGTCATGAATTGGTCTTAAAAGAAAGTGGTGAATACGATGTAGTTTTAAAATTGGGAGTGGCTGCAGTCAAGGGAGAATATGTAGGAAAAGTAAAAATAGAAGGTGTAGATAAACCAAATTATTATATTCTTCATGCCTCTGGAAGTGGAACTCCTGGTCATGTAGAAGCAAAAATGCATTGCCGATTATTTGAGACAGATGACGGATCTAGACTTGAATGGAACTGTGACGCGGAAATAGGCGGTACCATTGCAAGTGTCGGAAACCGAGTTCTTGGCGGGGTGGCAAAATTTTTAGCCGGAAAGTTTTTTAAAGATATTCAAAAAGCGGTTAAATCAGCATCAATAGAATCTCCTGTAGATTCTGCCATTAACATGGAATAATACTCTTCGAATATAGCATTTATAGTTAGTTGGATCTCCGTAAAAGCAAATCTATTTAAACTAAATTAAAGGTGGTTTTAAAAAGAATGACAAGACATTATCGTGTAGGATTAATTGTCCCAAGCTCTAATACAACAATGGAAACTGAGATTCCTGCCATGCTTCATGCGAAAATGAAAGAATCTTCTGAAGCCTCTTTTACCTTTCACTCCAGCAGAATGAGAATGAAGCATGTTTCAAAAGAGGAATTATCAAAAATGGATGTGGAAAGTGACAGATGTGCGGTTGAATTATCTGATGCACGCTGCGATGTGCTTGCTTATGCGTGTCTTGTTGCCATCATGTGTCAGGGAGCGGGCTACCATATAAAATCGGAAAATAGGTTGTACGGTGCAACAGTTGAAAACGGAGGAGCAACCCCGGTAATCAGCAGTGCTGGGGCATTAGTGGAGGGTATAAAAACCATAAATGCAAAGAAAGTCTCGATTATTACCCCATACATGAAACCTTTAACTCAAATGGTAATTGACTATTTGGAACAAAGTGGAATCGAAGTGATTGATTCAATCAGTCTCGAGGTCCCGGACAATTTAGAAGTTGGGAGATTAAATCCAAATAATCTTCCAGAGATTGCAAAAAAGCTAAATATTCAAGGTGCTGATGCGGTCGTTCTTTCTGCATGTGTACAAATGCCATCTCTTCCATCAGTCCAAAAGGTCGAAGATGAGTTGGGACTGCCAGTATTGACCGCTGCCACTTCAACTGTCTATAAGATATTAAAGCAATTGGAGCTAGATACTTTCGTCCCTAATGCTGGAAGCTTATTATCAGGAAAATATTAATTGAAAAAATGAACCTAGTAAAAGGAGGTCATCTTAATGAAGCCCCCAAAGTTCTCCTATCTAAGACCCAATAATCTCCGAGAAGCTCTTGATATGCTTGCTGAATATGGAGAAGATGCCAAGATCATGTCTGGAGGCCAAAGTTTAATTCCGTTATTAAACATGAGGCTTTCGACTCCTGGCTACATAATAGATATTGGCAGAGTTGCAGAATTGAAAGGAATTAGAGAAGAAGAAGATGCCCTTGTAATCGGCGGGATGACTCGTCATGTGGATGTTGAAAAGTCAGCATTGGTTCAGGAAAAATGCCCGCTTCTGACTGAAGGAATTCGCTGGGTAGGACATAATCAAATTAGATCGAGGGGAACCATTGGCGGAAGTATCGCACATGCTGATCCCTCAGCTGAACTGCCATGTATGTTAACCGCCTTAAGAGGCGAAATCGTTGTTGTTTCAAGTGAGGAGGAAATGACCTTATCACCTGAGGAATTTTTTCTAAGTTATTTATTAACGACCCTGGAGCCAAATCAGCTTATAAAGGAAATTCGCTTTCCGAAAATCAAGCAGGGAAGTGGATTCGCGTTTGAAGAGGTCGCTAGAAGGCATGGGGATTTCGCTTTAGTAGAGGTAGCATCCGTTATAGAGCTTAATCATAATGGAACGATAGTTGATGCAAAAATCGCTCTAGGTGGTGCAAATTCGGTTCCTTTTATCCCGGAAGCAACCGAGGAGTTTTTAATAGGAAAGAAGCCTAACGATTCCATTCTCAAAGAAGCTGCTGTCCTTCAACTAGATGAATTGGATCCTGAGGGAGATATACATGGTTCCAAGGAATACCGTCGATATTTAACAGGCGTATTGCTAGAAAGGGCATTAAATAAAGCGATTGAACGGGCTTGGGGAGGAGTAATCGTATGAGCTATTCTAACGTCAAAATTAAAGTGAATGGGAAAGTAATTGAAAAAGAGATTGAATCAAGATGGCTGTTATCAGATTTTTTACGGGATAAACTTGGTCTGACTGGAACTCATGTAGGTTGTGAACACGGTGTTTGTGGAGCGTGTACGGTATTACTAAATGGTGAGCCTGTCCGATCCTGCTTAATGCTTGCTGTTCAGGCTGATGGTTTAGAAGTTGAGACCGTGGAATCACTTGCAGAAGAAGATGGTACCTTCCATCCCATCCAACAAGCATTTGCTAATAATCATGCCTTACAATGTGGATTTTGTACTCCAGGTTTTCTAATGTCTGTAAAAAACTTCATGGAAACTCATCCGGACCTGCCAACAGATGATGAAATCCGCGAAGCAATCTCTGGTAACCTTTGCCGTTGTACGGGATACAGCAATATTATTAAAGCTGTGAAAGAGGCATACGTACTCAAATGTTAACCAAAGGAGGGACCCGAGCGTGAAACAATTTGTTGGGCAAAATGTAAAAAGAAAAGAGGATCATCGGCTGCTTACTGGTTCTGGAAAGTTTGTAGCTGATATTCGAATAGAAAATATGGTCGAAGCAGCCATCCTGAGGAGCCCTTATGCTCATGCAAGGATAAAAAATATTGATGTTTCGCAAGCGAAAAATCATGAGGGCGTCCTGGATGTCATTATCTCGGATGATTTAGAGGGAAATGTAAAACCTTTCACTGAATTCGTAGAATTCACCTTGCCTCCACAGCTAGAAGCTGATATCAAACCAATAATTAAGCAAAACCCTGAACCGATGTTAGCGCAGCATAAAGTAACCTTTGTCGGTCAAGCGGTTGCCATCGTTTTAGCCGAAGATCGCTATATTGCCGAGGATGCACTGGGATTGATTAAAGTCAGCTATGAGCCTTTGCCTGTGGTTACGGACCCTTACGAAACGATAAAGGACGACGCCCCCGTTATCCATCCACATCTGGGGAATAATATCCAATCGCATTTTGAGGTAAAGGTTGGAAATATTGACCATGCTTTTAGCCAGGCAAATCACATTTTAAAAACAAGAATAAAAACTCCGAGGGTATCGGGAAATCCGCTGGAGACAAGGGGCGTAATTGCCGAGTACCAAGAACGCAATCAACAACTCGATGTTTGGTCATCTACTCAAGTACCATTTATGGTTAGGTCCTATCTTTCAAAGCTAGTTGGATTGGTCGAAGGCAATATTCGTGTTGTTGCCCCAGATGTTGGCGGCGGATTCGGTCCGAAATGTGCGGTCTATCCAGAGGAAATTATTATTCCTTATCTAGCGATGAAATACAAACGTCCAGTTAAGTGGATTGAAGATCGTCTTGAGCATATGCAGAGTACCAGACATTCCCGTGATCAGGTACATGATGTTGAAGTTGCTTTTAGAAATGATGGAACCATTCTTGGATTGAAAGATCAGTTCCTCTTAGATAATGGAGCACATAACTCATTTGCGTTATGTTGTGCCTATAACTCAGCAGCCCACTTGCGGGGGATGTATCATATTCCAAATTATGATATTACTGGCCGAATCGTTTTAACAAATAAGACACCTAACGTACCTTATCGTGGGGCAGGGAGGCCCGAGGCCGTTTATGTTATGGACCGAATCATTTATATGATAGCTGACAAGTTAAATCTTGATCCAGTGGAAGTATCAATGAGAAATTTCGTACGTCCTGAACAAATGCCGTATGAAACAGGTATTTTTTACCGCGATGGAGCGAATATGGTACTTGAAAATGGCGACTACGTAAAATCTTTACAGCAAGCGATGAAAATAGCCGGATATGAGGAATTCCGTCAACAACAAGAAGAAACAAGGAAAAATAACAAAAATATTGGAATTGGTTTTTCGTCTTACATTGAAGGAACAGGTATTGGTCCATTTGAAGGTGCTGCAGTTAAAGTTGACTCAACCGGACATATTTTGGTTGGTGTTGGCTCTAGTCCACACGGTCAAAGTCATGAAACCACTCTCTCTCAAATTTGTGCCGATGTGTTCGGCGTAAATCCAGAGCAAGTATCGGTACGGGCAGGAGATACAAGTCTGCTTCCATATGGTGTGGGAACATTTGCCAGCAGGGGCGCTGTTACGGCAGGATCAGCGGTTCATGGTGCTTCCAAACAATTAAGAGAAAAATTCCTATTAATTGCAGGGGAAATGCTTGGAGTTACAATCGATGAATTGGAAATGCATAGCGGTAAAGTATATTTAAAACATTCGCCTTCCCAATTTGTTACATTACAGGAAATTGCTCAGGCAGCTAAACCTGGCCCTCGCTGCAAGGTTCCAAAAGGAATCGAGCCAGGCGCGAGTGCAACCTATTACTTTGTACCACCAACCGTAACATTTTCTTCTGGCTTTCACGTAGCAGTTGTGGAGGTAGACAAGGAAACAGGATTTGTCGATATCTTGCGTTATATTGTCGTTCATGATTGTGGCCGGGTCATTAATCCTAAGATCGTTGATGGTCAAATTCAAGGTGGAGTGGCACAGGGGATTGGCGGTGCTCTTTATGAAGAAATTATTTACGATAAAAACGGTCAATTGGTGACGGGAACTTATATGGACTATTTAATCCCAACTGCCATGGAGGTCCCTGAAGTTGAAATGGGTCACCAAGAGTTTCTCTCCCCTCACAACCCGATTGGGATTAAGGGAGTGGGAGAAGGTGGTGCCATCAGCCCGCCAGCAGCGATTGCCAATGCTGTTTGTGATGCAATGAGACCATTAAAAATAGAAATCAACTCTCTTCCAATTAGCCCTAATAAATTAAGAAGTTTAATAGAAGAAGCGGAAAATGCAGAAAGTGTATTAAAATAAGCAAAATCAGAAAGCTTTTTAGAATTTTTTTAACAGTAAAACAACATAAGCACAGTGATAATAAAAAAAACAAATCAAGGGTGAGAATAACCTTATTAAAGGATCTGACCCTTGACCATTAAATAGAATAAACCATGTATACAGAAAGTAGAGGGAGGCTGAAGATGGAATACGTTATATATGGAATCATTACTGGTTGTATCTTAATCATTGCTTCCATTGGTTTTTCGATGGTTTGGAAAACAGAAAATTTCTTAAATATAGCACATGGTCAAATGCTTTTGATCGGTGCGTATATGGCCTATCTTTTTAAAAGCGTACTCAACTTTCCATTTGCCTTGGCAATGATTCTGTCTGTCATCGCTACAGCTGTGTTAGGGCTTTTATTAGCTAAGGTATTCTATTTTCCTGTACGGAAAAATGGAATTCTAGTATTACTATTCACTTCCATAGGTCTTTCTTGGGTAATCTACGGGATCGTTCAGGCGATTGTTGGTCCGCAAATCAGAACATTTGGACTAGAGACTAGCAATATGATTGAAGTGTTTGGCAGTCAGATTCTCTCCTATCAGGAATTGTTTATTATCCTCATCTCGTTAGCGTGTGTTTCTTTCCTTCATTATATTTTAACAAAAACAAAAAACGGCAAAGGTTTCAGAGCAATGGCTGAAAATCGTGATTTAGCACAAATAAGGGGAATTAATTCTAAGAAGCTATCAAATTATGTTTGGCTGATCTCATCAGGATTAGCAGGTCTGGCTGGGATCCTTCTTGCCATGACTGGTACTTTAAACATGGAGTTAGGCTGGCATCAAATTTTAATCATTATGTCGGTGGTTATCGTAGGAGGAATGGGCAATTTATACGGAACCATGCTTGCTGCATTAATTATCGGATTGAGTATGGATGTTAGCACGATGATAGTCCCTACGTCATACAGAACAGCAATAGCATTTGTTATTGTCATTCTTGTCCTTTTAATTCGTCCTCAAGGACTGTCAAAGGGTGGTGCTCATTAAATGGAGATTCTAGTTTTTTTATCAGGGCTCATAGCATTAGGTGGAATTTATGCCATGCTTGCGGTGGCATTAAATATCAATGGTGGACTACTGGGGCTTTGGGATCTAGGGGTTGTCGGTTATTTCGCAGTGGGTGCTTATTCCTATACATTGCTTACAATCGATGCGCCTGAGGGACTTGGGCTTCCAATGATTGCGGGTGTTATTGGTTCTGTCATCATCACAGGATTATTAAGTTTATTTATTGGCTATACCTCACTTCGTTTACAGAGTGAATATCTTCTAATTACAACATTTGCGTTTGCTGAAATCATTAGAATATTTGCTTCAAATGAAGAGTGGTTAACAAATGGAAACATCGGATTTTTTGGCCTAGATAAACCATTTCAGGAATTCATCCCTGGTGCAAATTACATGCTATTTTTCACAGGATTAGTGCTGCTAAGTTTGGCCATATATTATTTCTTTGCCCAAAGGCTGGCCGATTCTCCAATGGGCCGTTATATGCGGGCTATTCGTGAAAATGAAATAGTAACGCAATCGATAGGAAAGAAAATATTTGCCACAAAGTTAAAAGTGTTTGTTTTAAGTAGTTCCATGATTGGATTAGTTGGATGCTTTTATGTTTGGTACATGTCTATCATCGCACCGAATATGTTTACCTCCGCTATAACCTTTACAGTCTGGACAGCACTTGTATTGGGCGGGATCGGAAATAATCGTGGAGCTGTTATTGGTGCATTCGTACTCATTCTGGTTCAAGAAGCGACACGCTTTATCCCAGTACCAGCTGAATATAGTGTCGTATTAGCAGGATTAAGGCAATTTGTCTCCGGGATGATGTTGATACTTGTACTACGCTTCCTTCCACAGGGATTAATCGCTGAAAAGTTTAAATCAGTTGAAAAGCTTTTTAAGTTCCATGATAATTCGTTAATCCTTGAACCGAAGGGAGTAGGGAAAAATGCTGCAAGTCAAGGAGCTGAGTAAAAACTTTGGCGGCGTTCAGGCCGTTAAAAATGTAACGTTGGAGGTTAATAAAGGGGAAATTGTTGGACTAATCGGTCCTAATGGAGCAGGAAAAACAACCCTTTTTAATATGATTAGTTTATTTCTGCCTTCAAATTCGGGTGAAATCTCCTTCTTGGATGAAAAAATTGATACTTCAACTCCCGAGGCCGTAGTGGGAAAAGGGCTATTAAGGACTTTTCAGACTCCAGTAGGCTTTTCAAAATTAAGTTTGTTAGAAAACTTAATGGTAGTACCCTCTAATGATAGCGAAGGATTGTTTTCTATTTTTTATAAAAAGAAGAAAATTACCCGCACAGAGCAAGAACATTATGATAAAGTTTGCGGGCTGCTCCGGCAATTTAATTTATATGAAAAACGAAATGAACTTGCTGAAAATTTAAGTGCCGCAGAATTGAAATTGCTGGAATTATGCCGCCAGTTAATGGCAAATCCAAAAATCATGCTGTTGGATGAACCTGCATCAGGTGTAAATCCAATCATGCTTGATAAAATGGTACAACATATCTTAAGACTTAGAAGTGAAGGAATGACTTTTCTTGTTATTGACCATAATCTAGGTTTTATCTATCGGATATGTGATCGGATCTATTGTCTTGCAAATGGAGAGCTAATCGCGTCAGGTACTCCAGAAGAAATTTCCAATAATGAAAAGGTTAAATCTGTATACTTGGGGGCGAGTTAAAATGAGATTTCTTGAAGTAAAAGATGTTGTTTCGGGTTATGGAAAAATCCCCATTTTACATGGACTCAGTCTCCATGTAAATCAGGGGGAGATGGTGGGGATTATTGGTTCTAATGGTGCCGGGAAAACAACCTTAATGCATACCATTAGCGGTTTGCTTCCTGTGATGAGCGGTTCGATTTCTTTTCAAGGGAAGCGGATTGACAATGTATCCCCAAGTGATATTTCAAAGATGGGCTTAGGATATGTTCCACAGCGAAAAAATGTCTTTGCGGAATTAACTGTTTTTGAGAATCTTGAAATGGGTGCATACACACTTAAAAAGCCTAAGAAAAAAATAGATGAGATGTTTGAGATGTTTCCCCGCCTAAAAGAACGGATTAATCAGAAAGCGGGAACGTTAAGCGGCGGAGAAAGACAGATGTTGGCTTTAGCAAGTGCATTGATTGTGAACCCTAAATTTCTTCTCCTAGATGAACCGATAACTGGATTAGCTCCTCAAATTATTCAAGGGTTAATCGCAATGATTGTTGAAATTCGTGATAAAGGCACAACTGTAATATGGGTCGTTGAGGAAAATCCAAAAGAAGTATTAAAGCATGCTGATCGTGTTTATTTAATGGACTCTGGAATCATTAAAATGGAACGGACTGGAAAACAATTTTTGGAAGAAGAAAATTTCGAAGAATTATTCTTGGGTCACTAAGGGGGAGAAAGAAATGAAGAAAGTATCGATGGCTGCTATATCAATTTGTACTGCGCTGACCGTTATGACTGGATGCGCAAGTTCTACAGGAAGTTCAGGTACTAGTGGCTCAAGCAGTGATGGTGATATTAGCGTTGGATTTTTATCAGGGCTTACTGGCTGGCTTGGAGCGTTTACAAAAGAGAATATCAATTCTATTTTATTGGCAAAAGATGAAATTAACGCAGCAGGTGGAATCCTAGACGGAAAGAAAATTAATATTATCGACGTAGATACAGCTTCTACTGTTGAAGGCTCTATTAAAGGGTATCAAAAGCTGGTCAATGCAGATAAGGCTGTTGCAGCCATTGGACCTGAAACCGAATCTATGCTTGCTTTATTAAAAGAAGCGCCAAAATCAAAAGTGCCGATCATGTCCGCTTTTGCAGGCTCAACAGAACTTGATGAAATTGGCGGGAATTTTGCATTCCGAACAGCGGCATCGGATTCAACGATTGGAGAGGTTCGTGCAAAAGTATTGATTGAGAGCGGTATTAAAGAAATAGCTGTTATGGTAGGAAATTACGAAGGTGCCCAAAGTGATGTTGAGAGATTTAGAGAAACGTATGAAAGTTTGGGCGGTAAGATTCTAGCAGAGGTAACCTTTAATACTGGCCAGAATACGTACAATGGTGAATTGAAAAAGATTGCCGATGTGAATCCAAAATTAGTATATTATTCTGGTGCGATTGACACAGCACCTACGATTTTTAAATCAGCAAAGCAAAGAGGTTATAATTGGGAATGGTATGTAACACCAGACGTTGCTGTACAAGAATTTATTGATGTTATTGGAAAGGATATCGCTGAAGGAATTAAGACCATAATTCCAATGGAAGATGAAAATAATGAAGGCTTCAAGCGATTCAACAAGGACTACCAGGCCAAGTTTAATGCTAAACCATCTGGCGGATACTATAATGCCAATACGTATGACTTATTAATTGCTTCTGCTTTAGCTATGGAAGCAGCAGGTGAAGCAAGCGGCAGTGCGATTAATGAAAAAATCCGTGAAGTCACGAACCCTCCGGGCAAGGTAGTTACGACCTTTGAAGAGGGACTTAAGGAACTGCGTGCAGGAAACGATATTGACTATCAAGGTGCCTCTGGTCCCATTGACTTTGACCAACACGGAAATGTATTATCTTCCTATGCTTTAATGGAAGTTAAAGATGGCGAATGGAAACAAAATGAGTTTTTCACTGCAGATTTTCTTGAATAGAAATTTCTGAATAGTGAAAAAATAATAAACAAAGAGGCAGATATTGAATTTGCCTCTTTGTTATTTAAAATGTTGGGGGGTACATAGAATGAGGAAGGGTGGTCTACATCCGCTAAATATACCTTCATTACAACAATCAACAGCATCGATTCATCCCCAGAATCTTTCGTCAGGTATTGTTTCTGGATTACTGGCAGTCACTGGTCCGCCCGTGATTATTTTAGAAGCAGCAGCAAATGGCAGTTTTTCAGATGCTCAAACAATTTTTTGGATGTTTTCCGTCTATTTTTTTGGAGGGCTTTTTAGTATTGTCCTTCCAATATACCATCGGATTCCCATTGTGGGTGCCCACTCCATCACAGGAGTTGCTTTCTTAGCTACCATCACTTCGCAGGTACCTTACAATCAATTAATTGGCAGCTATATTATATCAAGTCTATTAATCTTTTTCGTCGGGATTCTCGGGTTATTCTCTAAATTTATGAAATATGTTCCAAAGCAAATTATCGCAGCGATGATGGCAGGAATCATTACGAGCTATGTTGTGAGATTAATTGTTTCTGTACAACACCTGCCTCTGATTGGGGGAACCGCTTTGCTCACATATTTATTGTTTTCAAAGTGGAAATTACGAGTCCCGCCGGTGATAGCGGCCGTTTTTTCTGGATTCTTCGTTTTGTTTCTGACCTATAATTTTGATTCAGCAGCGGAAAGTACAATTGGTTTTGTGGTGCCACAATTACAACTGCCAGAATTTCATCTTTTAAACGTTTTTACCGTTTCAGTGCCTTTGGCCTTATTAATCCTGAGCAATGACGCGGCACCAGGAATCGGCGCATTGGAACAAAACAAGTATAAGCCTCCCATTAATAGAATTGTTACGTTAAGTGGAATATTTTCTCTCTTTGCAAACTTATTTGGCGGTCAGTCTGCAAATGTTGCGGGAATGATGACAGCTATTTGCTCAGGAGAGGAAACAGGTTTGAAAGAAAAAAGGTATATAGCGGCTATAGTATCAGGAGTTATTATCTTATTGTTCGGTATTTTTGCCTGGTGGATGGTGCCTCTTATTAAATCCTTACCGGGTGATTTTGTGTCAATGCTTGCAGGATTTGCTCTAATTGGCGTTTTGGGTTCCAGCCTAAATCTAAGTTTTTCGCAGCCAAACATGATAATGAGTGTTACATTTACCTTTGTTATTGCCATGTCAAACATAAGTGTATTTTATATTAGTGCACCTGTATGGGCGTTAGCAGGAGGAGCCTTAATTGCAAATTTTATTGAAAAGAATAAAGATAAGCAGGCAGGAAAGGGGTGAATATATGGGAAAGGCTGCTCTTACCGTGGTAGAAAGTAAACCCAGATTTTATTATGGATATATTATCGTGGCCCTCTCTTTTACTGCTATGTTTGCAGCCGTGGGAATCCGTGGCACTTTTGGAACCTTTGTTACCCCATGGGAAGAATACTTTTCAGTTAGTCGAGTATCGGTAAGTATCGTATCTTTCTTTAGTCTTTTTATTTACGGTATTAGCCTTGTAGTTGCCGGTAGACTTGCAGATAAAATAGGGCCACGTAAAGTTTTAACCTATAGCATGGTTCTAATAAGTTTTTGCTTGTTAGGCTCATATTTTGCAACAAGTATCTGGCATATATTAATTTTATATGGTTTCATAGGCTCTATTGGATTTGGATTTGCCTCAAACATTACTGTATCCGTTGCTATCGTAAGGTGGTTTAAGGAAAAGAAGGGACTAATGATTAGTATTGTAGTAGTAGGTATGGCAGCTGGTCCGATGATTTGCACACCGTTAAATGTGTATTTAATAGAAAAGATTGGCTGGAAATGGCTCTTTGTCCTTTATGGCGGGGTTTATGCCTTACTTCTAATCCCACTATTTTTCCTATTTTTTCGCGACCATCCGATAAATGATCAGCTGGAAGAAGGAAAAGATACAAAAATTAAGGAGAAAACAAATAAAGATGGCTTATTTACAATATTTCGATATCCAATCACGTGGGTCATTATCACAACTTATTTTATATGTGGATTTACTGATGTTGGTTTGATTTATACGCATTTGGTTCCGCTAGGGGAAGGTATGGGATATTCTAGGTCTCTAGTTGGCAATGCTATGCTAGTATATGGAATCTCAAATATTGTTGGTACAATCGCCGTTGGGTATATAACTGATAGATTCAGTAATAAAAAATTACTTTCTATTTTATTTATATTTAGGATTATTGCATTACTACTATTGCTAAATGCGGATCAACCTATACTGTTATTTACTTTTGCTTTTTTTTATGGGTGTACTGATATTGCAACTATAGCCCCTTTTACAATGGTATGTTCCAAAATTTTTGGAATCAACAGAATGGGGTCAGCTTTTGGAATGGTAAGCTTTTTTCACCAATTCGGAGCTGCATTTGGTTCGTTAATTCCAGGGTTTTTATTTAGTGTCTCACTAGACTATAAATCAACACTGTGGCTTTGTATTATACTCCTACTCGCTAGCGCTATCATTATCCAAACTATTAATGTGAAGAAGAAATTAGATTGAACCCGCATCTATGGAAATAAACCTTTTCTTAGAAATAGGGAAAGTTTATTTGTTTTTTTACTAAGCAAATCTGGAATCTCAAAAATTAACAGATAATTGAAAACATTCTCAAAAAAGTATATTATTACAATAAAGTAACATTTACTAGGGGAGGAACTCGATTATGTCACAATTAAAAGAATTTCGTACAATCATGAATGCGATTAAATCTGTTTGGGAAAAGGATAAAAAAGCTTCTATTGTTATGTTAATTGGTGTTAATGGATCAGCATACAGATTGCCAGGCGCAAAAATGATGATGGCAGAGGATGCTGAAATGATGGGAACAATCAGTGGTGGGTGCTTAGAAGGTGATATTTATGGTTATGCTGAAAAAGCTCTCCAACAAGGAACACCGACGATTAAAAACTATGATCTAAGTGACAACGAAATCTGGAGTTTGGGAATTGGCTGTAAAGGTTCATTAGAAATTCTTATCCTTCCGGCAAAAAGGGAGGATCCATTTTGGAAGTTGACTGACAAATTGTTAAACGACGAAGAGGAATTTTCTTTTATTATTGAAATACAAACAGGGGTTAAAGCAATAGTAACAAAAAATGGAGATATCATTGGTGACAGTGAATACCTTCCTTCCGACGTGTACGAAAGTGCACTAAAGAGCCTCAAATCACAAAAGCGAGCTGAAATTGTGAAATGGGAAGAGAGTAAATTTGTGATTGATGCAATTCGTCCAAGCCAAAAATTAATAGTAGCAGGTGCTGGAAAGGATGCAATACCAGTAGTAGAATTTGCTGCAAAAGCAGGATTTTCCGTAACTGTACTAGATCCGCGTAGTGAATTTAATATAGAACGTTACTTCCCTGCTGCACATCATCTTGTTGATCTGCCGGAAAATATAAATCCAGAAAATGTAAGTAATGCATGGTGGGTTATTATGAATCATTTGCAGAGTCGCGATGAAGAGGCTCTCTATCTAGCCCTAAAAAGTAATCCGAAATACATTGGTGTTTTAGGACCTGTATCAAGAACACATGAAATGATATTAAATATAGGAGAGGACCTAACCATTGGAAAAGAGATTTTTTCACCTATTGGTCTAGATATAGGCGCAGAAACGATGGAAGAAGTGGCAATAAGTATTGTTTCTGAATTGATGGCGGTACGATCCAATCGTGAGGGGAATTCACTAAAAGGGAAAATGAAGATTCATGCCTAAGTTAGGGGCCATCATTCTTGCAGCTGGATTGTCTAAACGAATGGGCAAGCCTAAACTTTTATTGCCCCTAAAAGGAAAACCACTTTTTCGTTATCCACTTGAACAAGCAATAAGAAACCACATGCAGCCGATCTGTTTAATAGCGGGTCAACACATACAGGCCTTTAAAACCGAATCCTCGGATTTATTAAATGTAGAATATATTTATAACCCTAGCTATGAAAAAGGGATGTCATCCTCACTAAAAATTGGGATTGAAAATATTAAGTATCGTACAGATGCCACCTTCATTTTTTTAGCAGATCAGCCATTTGTTCCTGATTTGGTCATACGATCAATGATTGAACAGTTTAGTAAAGATACACGTATTGTTCGACCCCAGTATCATGGCAATTTCGGTCATCCCATTTTAATTGATAAAAGCTTATATGATGAATTTCTAAATTTAGAGGGTGACCAAGGTGGTAAAGAAATAATAAATAAATATAAAAACGATACAAAAATTCTTTCATTTGATCACACATTTTGGGGTATGGATATTGATACACCTGAAGATTATCTAAAAACTAAACAACTCTTAAAATATGATTGAGGAATTTGGAGAGGAAGGTAAGGTGTAGAGAACTAGATTACAATTCGTAGCGATACATCCTGTATGGAATTAGCTTGCAGACATCAAAAAGTTTAATCCATTTATGATAAAAAAAGGACACTAATAAAATTTATCATAAATATGCTAGTGTCCATTTTTTATCGATACGGATATGAAGAGTTTAACGATACGTTCATGTACTCTGATACGATGCGTGGGCAAGAAGAAGAAGAGAAAAAAATGAAGTTAAAAAACAACAACAAGTTCTTTATCCAAATATAGATAAAAATCGAGAAATAGAGTCCATTACAGAATTATCAAAACGATTCATAATAAATATCAATCAACAACTTTTCATAGCAGGATCTCTTCAGTGAAATAATCCAGTACCATACATCCAGCTCCCTGGGCTACGATGTTGTAGGCTGCGGTTGATTTTATAATCTGAACATGACTTTTAGGGTAGTGCATGAGTCGATTCTTTGCTGTTTCAGAGACCACTTCGTAAAAAAGAGGTTTCGGGACTAAGGTTCCTCCGCAGACAACTATATCCGGTCGCAAAAGGAAAATTAGATTACTAAGACCGATGCCAAAATAATAAGCTGCATCCTTCACTACCTCAAGGCAAAGAGGGTCTTCTTCCTCAAGAGCATTTAAAATATGATGAAAATCGATATCATCTACATCATTAATCCTATCTTGAAGGAAAGAAACACGATCACGCTTTATCCGACGGACCACTTCATTACGGATGGCTGGCAAGCTGCTATATGCTTGTAGACAACCATACGAGCCGCATGAGCAACGCCGTCCGTGTACATCAACTACCATATGTCCCATGGCATCATCCATCTCCATTTTATTACGAACCAATCTACCTTGTAAGATGGTACCGCAACGAATTCCCATATCACTTGAGACGAAAACTAAATTATCTGTTTCTTTCCAATAGTTTTTACGGTATTCAGCTAATGCTGCTAGATTTGTTCCGTTATCTATGAATACATTAGTATGATTATATTGTTGTAAATAGTCGACTATGTTAAGGTTGTCCCAGCCCGCTGCAGGAAACAGATGTGGGTTTATGATAACCCCAGTTTCTTTGTCAATTGGATCAAGAACGCCAATTCCCATTCCCAGCAATTTCTCTCTTTGAATATTGTGTTTGGACAGTAGTTCATCGACACATCGGGAGACAAAATTTAATGTGTACTCCCCTGTACATTGTGAATCCATCCTTAATTTTTCACTGTCTACGATATCTAATTTTAAATCAAGGAGCAGCACTGTGGTGTATAAGTTGGTGATTTCAACACCAATTAGATAATATGCGCCAGGCTTGATGACATACATCAAAGGTTTACGTCCTCCACTTGACTCCCCAATACCACTATCGTAGATAAGTCCTTCCTGAACAAGCTCGTCCAGTAACCGTGTACATGTCACAAGTTTGTATCCAGTAATTTCAGTAAGTGTATTAATCCTGACCGGTCCTAACTTACGAACTAGGCTATATAAAAGTTTTAGGCTCTTTGTTTTAGGTGATGTTAAGCCTGCAAATTGCTTGAACATTAACTTCCTCCAAATCAATAAGGATATTTTATATTTTAGCTGATTAATTCATATAAGAGAAGATAGTACGAGAACTTTCTTTGATTTTGAAAAAAAGAAACCTGATAAATAGTGATTAAAAGTATATTTAAAGATTGTTTATATAAACTTTTTTTCAAATTGGTATTTAGTTATTTACAATGTAAGCAAAATCTATTACACTTTTTTTATAAATTGGTATGAAAAAGGAGATATTTTTAATGCATAAACTGCAAGATATTTTAGAAGCTAGAGATTTCGTCATAAGTAAGACTGGCAATCGTCCAACGATTGGTATGATTTTAGGATCAGGATTAGGAACTCTTGCAGATGAAATCGCGAACCCTGTCACAATTCCTTATTCCGAGATTCCTCACTTCGCAAAATCTGAAGCAATTGGCCATGCAAACGAATTAGTAATCGGGGAACTAATGGGAAAGACCGTAGTGGCGATGAAGGGACGTTTTCATTATTATGAAGGCTTTACGTTAGATGAAGTCACTTTTCCAGTTCGTGTAATGAAGGCGTTGGGTGTAGAGAATCTACTCATTACGAATGCATGTGGTGCTATTAATACAAGCTTCAACCCAGGAGATTTAATGTTAATTACGGATCATATCAATTTAGTCGGTACAAATCCATTGATTGGGCCAAATAATAATGAATTAGGAACCCGTTTCCCTGATGTTTCTCAAGTATATAATCGTGAATTACGAAATATTGCTGCTAATGTAGCAAAAGAACAAAATATCACTTTACAACAGGGCGTTTATGCTTGGTGGAGTGGACCAGCGTACGAAACTCCAGCTGAGATCCGTATGATTCGAACATTAGGAGCGGATGCTGTTGGTATGTCAACTGTCCCAGAGGCGATTGTAGCGATTCACGGAGGGTTGAAAGTACTTGGTATTTCCTGTTTAACCAATATGGCATGCGGGATTCTAGATCAACCATTAAGTCATGATGAAGTCATTGAAGTGGCTGCAATGGTAAGAGAGAAATTTATCAACCTAGTTAAGGAAACCATTACAAGAATGTAATCCATTAAATTCATCTGACTTTTTATTATCAAGGTAGAAAGTCAGCTTTTCTACTTTTAGGAAACGAGTTTTAGTCCAATGGTTGCACTTAGGATTAATGCAATACATGCCATTCTTCTCCAATCTTTTGATTCGCCGTAAATCATAATTCCTAATAGTGCTCCACCATAGGAGCCACTTCCTGTCCATCTTGCATAAGTAGTCCCCATAGGCTTCGACAAATTCCTAATAAGTAACTTTTCCCATGGTAAATCTGAGGTGCACTCTAATTGTTAGGCACATACAACTAACAATTGGAGGTGCCTATTTTTTTTATGAAGGAATACCCTATAGATGCAAAATTACACAGGTGGAAAGCAAAATATCAAAAACATTGAATAGTTGGTTTACGACATTCCTATACAAATTACTCATTTGAGATTAAAATGGACGTACTTACTTATATGAACAGAGCGTCCATCGAAGAACCACTGCATCTTCGTAATCGAGGGGTGGGAAAATAAATCAATTGAGATAGGGATTAGACAATTGGAAATCATCGTGAAGCTTCACGCTGTGGGATCCTCATTAATGCCGATGTTGAGGTTTTGAATAACGTTGGACATCCTATCAAGTATTAATAAATTGTCTTTTTGCAATTGAAGCAATGAATATGTTGATGGAAGGTGTCGCCTCGACGGAAGAAATTGATAAATCAATAAAGTGCCCCAATGAGTCCACTGGAGTTAGCGGATTTAGTTGGATTGGATGTAAGACTAAGGAACATGGAATATTTCTATAAAGCATTATGGAAAAAATATCGTCCATGTCCTCTATTATAAGGATTGGTTATTGATTAAGAATTCAAAGCGAAGGGTGTTACTCGAGTTACAAACAACTTAAAGGTGTGATGACGATTGAAAGAAGGAAAAAAAGAAAACCAAGCAATTAAGGCAACAACCTCAAGCGTAATTGGATCAACAATCGAGTGGTATGACTTTCATATATATGGATTAACTGCGGCTCTTGTCTTTCCAGCTTTATTTTTTCCAAGTTCTGATCCACTCATTGGTACCATTGAGTCCCTTGCAACGTTTACTCTCGGCTTTATCGCACGACCTGTTGGAGGGATCATTTTTGGCCATTTCGGTGACAAAATTGGACGGAAATCTATATTAGCAATCACCCTATTGCTCATGGGATTTGCAACATTTATAATCGGATTACTTCCTACTTATGAAACGATTGGGGGATGGGCACCAATACTTTTGATTGCTCTGCGTCTAATTCAAGGAATTGCAGTTGGTGGAGAGTGGGGGGGGGCCATCTTAGTTACCATTGAACACGCCCCGCATAATAAGCGCGGTCTTTACGGAAGTTGGCCACAAATGGGTGGACCATTAGGACTTTTTATTGCGACTTTGGTTTTTACTATTGTCTCCTCTTTGCCAGAAAGGCAATTTCTATCCTGGGGATGGAGGGTACCTTTCTTAGCTAGCATTCTTTTAGTCACCATAGGTCTGTTCATTCGACTAAAGTTGGCAGAAACCCCAGAATTTCAAAAGTTAAAGGATTCCAGAAAGGTATCAAAGACGCCTATTTTGGAAGTGTTGAAGTTTCATAAAAAAGCACTAATTCAAGTAATGGGTGCTCGTTTTGCTGAGAGTGGCACATATTTTATCTTTAGCATGTTCGTCCTAACGTATACGACAACTCAGTTAGGATTACCTCGATCGGTAGCAGTAAGCGGAGTAATGATTGCTACAATTTTGGAAGTGATCGCTATTCCACTTTTTGGTCGACTTTCTGATAAAATCGGACGTCGTCCTGTTTACATGGGGGGAGCTATATTCACAGCCTTGTTCGTATTTCCTTTTTTCTGGTTACTGGATACGAAAACAACACCATTGATTTGGTTAGCCATTGTGTTAGGTTTGGCTATTGGACACGCAGCAATGTACGGTCCACAAGCTGCTTTCTTTTCAGAGATGTTTGGGGCAAATGTTCGCTATAGTGGGATCTCTCTTGGTTATCAGTTGTCATCGATATTAGCTGGGGGGTTGGCACCTATAGTGGCGACTTTCCTTTTATCATGGTCCGCCGGAAAATCGTGGTTAGTTGCACTTTATGCCTTGGGGATGGCGTTGATTACCATTTATTCAATCTATTTTACCAAGGAAACTAACAACAAAAATACATTAGCAACTAATAATACTAACAAAGATAAAGTAAGCGTAAGTGTCAAATCAACTCATAGGTCATCCATGTGATAAACTTTTTAGAAAAATTTGGGATGTACTGCAATGAAAGAACAAAACTTGTAGAAGCTAGACAAAGAGTATGAATTATTATAAGGAGGATTACAATAGTGCGAAAACTATTTTGTGATTTTTCTGAAATTTTAAATTTTAAACATTGACAAACATGCTTCGTGAATAATAAAATAGATTCAAATATAAAATGCAGTTTTATAATTTAATTAAACGGTCTAAAATATAATACACCGTTTTATTTTTTAGTTAAAATGGGCAGATTAAAACAAATTATTTATAAAGAGGGATGATTGTGGAAACCGTAAAAGAAAATAAATACATTATTCCTTCTCTCGTATCAGCGGGGAGGATAATAAGATACTTAAGCAGTTATAGGCATAATCGATCTACACTTGTTGAAATTAGTAAGAAACTAAATATTAACAAAAGTACCTGTTATCGTATATTGCTTACACTAACAGAGATTAACCTATTAAGTTATGATAGCGATACCAAAACCTATTCACTCGGTCCTTATTTAGTAGTTTTAGGCAAAAGAGTTGAAGAATTTATTGATTATATGCCCATCGTAAAAGAATATTTAAAACAAGCTGCGAGCATAACGAAAAGTACCTGTGCACTTGTCCAGAAATTTGACGATGAGTGGGTCTATATTGAAAAGGAAGAGCCATTAGTTCCGTTTCGAATCTCAATTAGTCTTGGTCAGAGATTTAAATTAACCTCAGGTGCCACCGGGAAACTTTTTATAGCCTATATGGACAACGAAAAGCAGCAAGAGGTTATAAATAAAACTAATTTGATAGCATTTACAGATAAAACTATAACAGATAGATCGGCATTTGAAGAAGAATTAATGAAGATACGCACCGAAGGCTATGCTATAAGCTTTGAGGAACATGTTGCTGGAATTGATGGGATTTCTGTTCCTATCTTAGATAGATCGGGCAACGTTCAAATGGCCATAACATCAGTTTTAGTTCATAATTCAAATTCACAAAATACAAATATTATACTAGCTGAGAAATTAAAGGAATTATCAAAAGAGTTATCTGAAAAGATTTATTTATAAAAATATAAGCTATTTTAAAAGATTAATAGGAATGAAATTATTCAATTTTTAGGAGGCTGGGAGAAATAATGATTTACAAACATTTAGAAGTTACGAATCACGAAGATATTATGGTTGTTACTTTGAATCGTCCAGAAGCTCTAAATGCACTAAATAAAGAAATGCTTTCAGAGCTAGACAATGTTATTACTAATGTAAAATATGATTCGAAAACATCCATTATTATTTTTACTGGATCTGGCAACAAAGCATTTTGTGCTGGAGCAGATCTTACAGAATTTGTTGATGTTGATTATTTTCAATCCCAAAAAGTAATAGAAAAAGGACAAACTATTTTTCGGAAAATGGAGCTTCTAGGAAAACCTACCATCGCAGCAATAAATGGTTATGCATTAGGGGGAGGACTAGAATTATCGCTTGCTTGTACAATCAGATTAGCTAGTACCAATGCAAAATTTGCTTTACCTGAGGTTGGATTAGGTATGATACCTGGCTATGGTGGTACACAAAGATTACCACGCATTATTGGTAAAGGTAAAGCTTTGGAGTTGTTAATTACAGGAAGAAGAATAGATGCTCAACAGGCCTTGTCTTTGGGTCTTGTTAACCATGTATATTCTCAGGAAAACCTTATGGAGGGTGCTTTTCAATTGGGAAATGAGATTTTGGAAAACAGCCAAATTGCAGTTTCTCAATTGCTCCAATCAGTAGAACGTGGTTATGATTTACCAATGGATCATGCTTTAGCTTTTGAACAAGTTTTTGATTCAGTGGCATCCTCAAGTATTGAACAAAAAGAAGGTGTTAAAGCTTTCTTGGAAAAGCGTAAACCAGTTTTTCGAAAAACAATTGATACCAATAAATAATGAAGAATGGATGTTTCACCAAAAAGATGTATCGTTAACAGTTATGCCGTTTATTATAAAGTTGCACCGTTTTACCCCTTTAGATATGATTATCAAAGGGGGTATTTTTTATGTTGAAAAGAAAAAGAATTTAAAAATTGCAAGGAATGGGGTGGGGAAATGGAGTTAAGGGTACTTCGGTATTTTGTGACAGTTGCACGTATCGAAAGTATTACCCATGCGGCTGATTTATTACATATAACCCAGCCCACGTTAAGCAGACAACTGACGAATTTGGAAGAAGAGTTGGGAATGCAGCTGCTTATAAGAGGAAAGAGAAAAATATCATTAACGGATGGTGGTAAGCTTTTGCTTCAGAGGGCAGAAGAAATTCTTGCCATCGCGGATAAAACAGAGAAAGAATTTAGAGAACACCAAAACCTTGAAGGGGGAGAGATATCCATAGGGAGCGTTGAAGCTATTACATCGGAAGTGCTCTCTAAATTGTTAAGGTCCTTTAACGCCGAATACCCTCAGGTAAGGTATACCATTTTTAGCGGGACCGAGGATGTTATTAAGGAAAAAATAGATAATGGAATACTTGATGTTGGATTTATATTGGAGCCGGCCAATATTGAGGGATACAATTTTACCAGATTGCCGCAAGAGTCACGATGGGGAATTCTCACGAACCTTTCTTCTTCTCTTGCTCAGAAAGAAAATATTAAACCAAAAGATCTCATTGGGATTCCCCTGATCATTCCTATTCGGCCTCTAGTACAAAATGAACTAGCCAGTTGGTTTGCTGATGACTATGATCAATTACATATTCTTGCAACCTATAACTTAATTTTCAATGGTGTTTTTCTCGTAGAAAATGAATTGGGAGCTGCAATATGTCTTGAAGGTGCCGTAGCCTCAATGAACTTTAACTCAGTTTGTTTTAAACCGTTTTATCCTGAATTTAAATCGGGGTCTTTAATTCTTTGGAAGAAACATAAGATTTTCAGTCCAACTACTGCCCGATTCCTTCAATTTATAAAACATGCCTTTCAGGCATAATATATAATAGAATATAGGTATTAGATATGGTTATTTATGTGGTGTTAATATGAAAGTGTACACGCTAACGCGGGGCTTTCATCATTGCCAATAAATAACCTTTTTATTTTGCAAAATATTATTTCATTAAGACTCTTCATATACAAAGGGTTACCAAGGTTATGAATTGTTTGAAAATATAGAAAAATAAAAAAATTAATTTATTTTTAATATTGACAATTGTCTGATAGGGTTATAAAATTTAAATATGAAATGAAGTTTATTATTTGATACAATTTATATTAAATATTAGATTTAGTTTAATACTTTAATGAAGGAGGTAATTAGTAAATGGTAAATAAAAAAGTAGGTGTAGTTGGTTGCGGAACAATGGGTTCAGGGATTGCTATAGTTATGGCAAGAGCAGGGTACAAAACTATTGTTCAAGACTTAGATGATTCAAAAATAGATGCAGGTTATAAGAGGATAAATAGCTTTTTCGAAGGTGGAGTAAAGCGGAATAAATTAACAAAAGCTCAAATGGTTGATTATATGGGTAACATTCAAATGACAACTAAATTACAGGATCTTCAAGATTGTGACTATGTTGTTGAAGCAGTATTTGAAGACGTGGATATAAAGCAAAGTTTATTTAAAAATTTAAATAATATATGTAAGCCAGAAACAATTTTTATTTCTAATACTTCAACGCTATCGGTTACTGCCATGGCACATAATACTGGTAGAGAGGACAAAGTAATTGGAGTCCATTTTTGCAACCCAGCTCCACTAATGAAATTAGTAGAAATTTCAAAAGCATTACAAACCAGCGAGGAAACTTACGAAAGCGTTGTCTCTTTTTCAAAATCGATAGGAAAAGAGGTTGTAACAACAAATGATACGCCAGGGTTTTTAGTAAATCTGTTCCTTGTACCATTCGAAAACGATTGTGTACGTGCATTGGAACAAGGGCTTGGGACTCCAGAAGAAATTGATAAAGTCATTAAAACCGGTTTTGGGTATCCAATGGGAACATTTGAATTACTCGATATTGTTGGATTGGATATTCACTATGAAGTTTCCATGAGTTTATACAGGCAATTAAAGGATGCTAGATTTGCTCCACCTCCATTAATTACAAAAATGATTAAAGCTGGTTATCTAGGAAGAAAAACAGGCCGCGGTTTCTATCAATATGAAAAGGTCGGAGTATTTGGGAGCTAATTTTAACAAAAGGGAGTGGTGAAAATGAGTCTTCAAAGCATTGCAATTATTGGTGAAAAGTCCAGAACAAATGAACTCAGGACCAAATTTGAACGAAATGACCGTATTCAACAAATAGCGCTATTATCCTATGAAGATAGGAGTCTATATGATTTAAAGTCTTTTGATCTGGTTATCGATACATATGAAGGTGAACACATCATTGAAAGACTTAAGTCTATTGAATCAAATCTATTACCTCAAACAATCTTGGCAGCTTTCAGTGTTTATAGGAGTACCTCAGAAATTTTACAACATTTGAACAATCCATCACGTTTTATCGGCCTCCACTTCTTCAGACTTGCACATCAAACGGACCTCGTTGAAATTATACAACCAGAAATCGATACCAATAATGAATTTCCAACAATTGTTTCTACTTTTTTAGAGAAAGCTCAGTTTGTACCTGTAACCGTAAAGGATCGACCTGGGTTATTGGCAAACCGTTTGCTAATTCCATATTTAAATCAAGCAGCACAAGTATTTGATGATAATATTGCAACCGGCATTGATATTGATAATTCAGTGAAACTTGGTCTAGGGTATCCGATTGGACCCCTGCAATTATTAGATGACATAGGCATTGATCAATATATTAGCAGTGCACAAGCCATTTATCATGAAATTCCTGAAACGAAGTATACTGTTCCTCCAATTCTTAATAGGATGCAAGAAGTGAGATTACATGGAAGAAAGACAGGAAGAGGATTTTATCAATATAAGGAAAACAAACAGTATGAGCCGCAAAAATAAGATTAAAAGTTTATCAGAAGCCATTTCTCTTGTCCAAAATGGAGATTCCGTTGCGTTTGGTGGCATGCTAATCTATCGAAGACCGATAAAAGCGGCATTAGAGCTGATTAAGCAGCAGAAAAAGGAGCTTACTTTGATGGGATGGACACTCGGATTAGAGGCTGATTTATTGGTAGGAATGGGTTTAGCGAAGTGTGTAAGAACCTCTTATTTTGGATTGGAAACGTTTGGACTCGCCCCCATGTTTCGTAAAAAGGTGGAATCCGGAGAATTAAGTGTTATTGAAGAAACGGAATCGACAATCGGAATGGGGATTCGTGCAGCACTTCAAGGAGTAGGTTTTATGACGGCAAGAGCTTTAATAGGCACAGATCTTTTAAAAGTTCGTCGGGATATAGCGACCATTACATGTCCCTATACAAATGAAGAATATCCAGCTATCCCTCCTTGGAGGCCGAAGGTAGCTATCATTCATACCGAGATGTCTGACACTCAAGGGAATAGTATCGTTTCGGGTAACAGATGTATTGACGCAGAAATTGCCCAGCTTGCCGACTTAACGATTGTCACCACTGAAAAAATAGTAGAATCACATGAGCTGCCTCCAGGTGAAACATATATCATTGGGAAAATGGTTGATGTCGTTGTAGAAGCTCCTTGTGGATCTTGGCCAACATCATGTTACCCCAAGTATGGTTTAGATGCGAAATGGTTTATTGATTATATAGAATCAGTAGAAAGCAATACGAGTAAGACCTTTATTGAAGAACTGATGTCGGAATCTTACCAAAAGGAGGAGTTGACAGAGAACTTATGAGCACAAATTGGACAATAGATGAATTACTGGTTTGTTATATCTCAAGGCAAATAAATGATGATGATTTTGTCGTGCAGGGGATGGGAACGCCATTAGTTTTTAGCGCATTTTTACTTGCCAAGCAACTTCATTCCCCAAACGTTCAATTTATGTATACAGTTGGTAACACCATTTCGCAGAATACTGGAAAACTTTCACTATCAAATGTGGAAAATAACACTATGGAGAATGCCTTGCGTTATATTTCGATGCCACAAATGCATGTTGAGATTGTACCGTCTCTTTTCCCTAAAGAGTTTATGAGACCTGCACAAATTGATCAATTTGGCAATACCAATAATGTCGCTATTGGTGAATATGAAAACCCTAAGGTAAGGCTGCCTGGAAGTGCTGGCATTGGTGATGTTGCTAGCTTTAACCATAATATCTATTACTATGTGACCAATCATGATAGACGAAGTCTAATAGAAAATCTGGATTTTTGCAGCAGTGTGGGGTATGGGGAAAAAGTAAATGAGCTAAACCGAATGGGTAAGGTAAAAAGGGGTCCCCAGGAGCTTATTACAGATAAATGTATTTTTGATTTTTCAAAAGGAACAGCTGAATTAATTTCTGTCCATCCCACAAGTTCAATGAAAGAAGTAGAAGAAAATACCGGTTTTTCATTTACTATAGCTGATTCAGTTACCGAAACCACTCCGCCAACAGAAGAGGAGTTATACCTATTAAGGGGAAAAATTGACCCATTACAATTACGAAAATTAGAATTTTTAAGTGGAAAGAGAAGGTTAGCTCATTTAAAGATGATTTTAGAAGCCGAAAAAGAGTTAAGTATATAACAATCACCATTTAGGAGGAATTTAATAATGGAATTTACTGACATCCTTTATCAAAAAGAGAGTGGAGTAGCAACCTTAACCTTAAACCGCCCCAATGTGCTAAATGTGTTCCGATTTGAAACTATCGCAGAATTATCTCAAGCGTTTGAAGATGCAGATAAAGATCCGACAATTGGTGTTGTCATATTAACTGGAAATGGAAAAGCGTTTTGCTGCGGTGGAGATATTTCAGTTTTAAGTACGCTGGACCGTAACACAGGAAGAGAATGGAACAGAAAGCTAGTTGAGCTCGCCATGTTAATGCGTGGTATTTCAAAGCCAATTATTGCGGCGATTAATGGCTATACCGTTGGTGGAGGTAATGAGCTGAATCTTTTCTGTGACCTAAGTATCGCTTCTGATAAGGCAATCCTTGGTCAAGCGGGACCAAAAATTGGCGGTTGTCCATTATGGGGAGCCACTCAGCTTCTGCCGCGTCTAGTTGGCGATAAACGAGCGAGAGAAATTGTAATGTTATGTGACCAATATACGGCTCACGAAGCTTTACAAATGGGCTGGATTAATAAAGTTGTTCCACATGAGGAATTAATGGAAGCAGCTCTTGAATTTGCAAATAAGATTCTTGAAAAAGCCCCGCAATCAATTGCCTATGCAAAGTTGTCATTAAATTATGAATCTGATTTCTTATATGCTTCTTTAACACACGGTGGAGCCATTTTAGAAAATATTTGGGGATCAGAACAATTTATTGAAGGTACCAATGCTTTTAAAGAGAAGAGAAAACCTAATTTTTTCCAGTTTAGGCAATAGGGGGGATTTCATGAGAGCCCAGCCATTAAAAGGAATTAAGGTAATTGACATTTCTTCAGCCTATGCCGGACCGTATTGTTCCATGCTATTAGCCGATATGGGAGCCGAAGTAATAAAAATAGAAAAACCTGGTGAAGGGGATCCCTGCAGAACGTGGGGGCCTCCCTTTATCAAAAACGAATCTGCATGGTTCTTGAGCGTAAATCGTAATAAGAAAAGTGTCGCGATTGATATTTTTAAGCCTGAAGGAAAAGAGCTGTTAGACGACTTACTAAAAGATGCAGACGTATTTATTGAAAATCTAAAACCATCTTCTATCCCAAAATTTGGTTTGGCATATGAACAAGTAAAAAAAATTAATGATCAAATTGTCTATTGCGCTATTTCCGGATACGGTCATACAGGGCCTTTGAAAAATGAACCAGGTTATGATTTGATTGCTCAGGCAATGTCAGGTCTTATGTCTGTTACAGGTGAATCTAATGGAAGACCTCAGCGAGTTGGAACAGCGATCACGGATATTGTTACCGGCATGATTTCTGCCTATGGTATTGTTTCAGGATTATTTCAACGTACGATAACTGGTGAAGGTTTATTCATTGATACAGCGCTGCTCGATACAGATCTTGCTTTAATGGCTCCAAGAATTACAAGTTATTTGGCTTCGGGTGAGGAACCAATCCGCAGCGGCGGTACTGATTCAGTCATTACTATTTATCAGGCATTACGAACCGCAGATGAAGATATTGTGGTAGCAACAGGAACATCTGGGATTTGGAAGCGTTTTTGTACGGCAATCAATCAACCGGAGTTAATTGATAATCCAGATTATTGCACAAATGAAAAAAGAAAAGAAAATCAATCGAATTTAATAGATTTCGTGGAACAAATCTTAATCCAACATGAGTCAAAGTATTGGCTGCAAAAGTTTAGCGAGATGAAAATTCCAGCAGCCGCAATTTTGAAAGTAAGTGATGTGGTTCAATTACCACAAGCATTAGCACGTGAAATGATCATCGGAATGAACCACCCTGTTGCAGGAAATGTGAAAATTGTTGGCTCACCTATCGCAATCAATGGCGACAAAGTAGAAATTAAACCATCTCCTTTATTAGGGCAGAACACGAACGAAGTGTTGACGGACCTTGGAGTGCCTGAATATAGATTAAAAGAATTAGAGAAAATCGGAGTTATTGAATTGTATGAAGAAAATTTAAATCAACAGGTCAAATAATACCCTTAAAATCCCGAAAATTGAATGTGTCACTAGAAAGGAGAACAGTCATGAATTTTTCAGATTTTCTGTTAAGTGATGAGGAAAAGATGATTCGTCAAACAGTAAAAGCCATTGTTGAAAAACACATTGCACCATATGCAATCGAAACTGATGAAAATAGCCGTTTTCCTTGGAAGCAAATCGAAAAGCTTTCCGAAGCAGGATTAATGGGTATCCTGGCACCAGAGGAATATGGCGGAATTAATGGTTCAAAACTTGCTTACGTCTTAACGATAGAAGAAATTGCAAAATGGTGTGCAGCAACAGCGGTTGTTTATTTTACGCAAACACACGGTTTATTGCCGGTTAGTCTTTTTGGGACAAAGGAACAAAAACAACGATATCTTCCAGTTGCAGCGGATGGTTCGAAGCTGGCTGCGTTCGCTGTAACCGAACCTGATGCGGGATCTGATGTGACAAGTATGAAAACGACTGCACGGAGGACTACTGAAGGTTATATCTTAAACGGAAGCAAGATATTTATCACAACTGGAGATAAGGCGGAAATCGTTACTGTATTTGCAAAAACTTGTGATGGTCATAATGGGTTAAGTGCTTTTCTTGTAGAAAAAGGCACTCCTGGATTTAAAGTTGGTAACCTTGAGAAAAAAATGGGTATCCGTGGCTCAAGTACAGCTTCCCTATTCTTTGAAGATTGTTTGATTCCTGAAGAGAACAGAATTGGAGAAGAAGGCGAAGGTTTTAAAATGTTAATGCAGGTATTTGACTATACCCGTATCAGTACGGCAGCCCAGGCTTTGGGAATTGCACAGGGTGCATATGATATAGCCTTCCAATATGCACAGGAAAGAAAACAGTTTAAAAAGCCAATTTATGATCATCAAGCCATTCAATTTATGTTAGTTGATATGTATACTGAAATATCTGCAGCAAGAAGTTTATTATATCAAATCGCAGCTGCAATTGACCAAGGTAAAAAGGATTTTAGTTTAGAAGCATCCCTAGCGAAACTATATTGTTCTGAGCTTGCTGGTAGAATTACAAACGATGCAGTCCAAATACTAGGTGGACATGGATATGTCATAGAGAACCATGTTGAACGTATGATGAGGGATGCAAAAATTACCCAGATATATGATGGAACAAGTCAAATTCAAAAGCTTGTTATCGGAAGAATACTTAAGAAAAATAGTAACTACGTAACAATGGTGTAATGGTAAATGTGATGTAAGTTAGTGAAAGTGCACTTAGGGAGGTAAAAGATGTTAAAGGCTTTTGATTTAAAAGGGAAGACAGCCATTGTAACAGGAGCTAGCAGAGGGCTGGGAAAAGCGTCAGCATTAGCTTTAGTACAATCAAATGCAAACGTTGTCATAACTGGCAGGGACGAAAGAACTTTATCTAAAACTGCAGATGAGCTTTCACAATACGGCAGTACAGTTACGTCATTTGTTTGTGATATAACAAACCCAGACGAGGTACTTAAACTAAAGGAATTTATTATAACAAGATTCGGAACACTTGATATTTTAGTGAATAATGCAGGTATCGTTATTGATAAGCCTTTTCTTCAGACAAGTGACGATGAAATTGACACAATCATGAATACAAACCTGCTTGGAATGATGAAGCTTACACGCATTCTTGGTGAAATCATGGTAACGAATAAGAATGGAAAAATCATTAACATCGGATCGTATGATGGCTTAGTTGGTACCCCCAACCTGGCCGCTTATGGAACTAGTAAAGGTGGGGTTGTTCAATTTACTAGGATGTTGGCCATTGAATGGGCAAGATACAAAATCAATGTAAACGTCATTTGCCCTGGATATTTCCATACATCCATGAACGATGAGGTTTTCCAGAATGAAGAAATTACAAACAAGATTTTGAAAAGAATTCCGTTACGAAGAATCGGGAAACCAGATGAATTAGGTCCATTGATTGTTTACCTATCATCAGAAGGCTCCGATTATATGACTGGTCAGGTACTTGCAATCGACGGGGGAGAAACATCAAATTAATATTGCGAAAGGGGTGAAGAAAATGTTTCCAGAAGGAAGCTATCTTACTCATGAAATTATCGAGGATTTTGTTAAAAAAGGAATTTGGAATAATATTGACCTTTATTCATTGTTAGAGGATACCGCTTCAAAAAAACCAGATCAAGTTGCTATCGTTACATATAAGGAACAAAGCGGAGATAGAACCGAAGTGACATATGGTGAGCTTTTGGAGAAGGTTAATAATACAGCTGCTGCATTTACAAAGTTGGGTGTAAAATCTGGGGATGTCGTATCCGTGCAGCTGCCCAACTGGTGGGAGTTTGCAGTCGTTAGTTTTGCTACCTTGAAAATTGGGGCAGTAATCAATGGTTTAACACCAATTTATAGACAAAAAGAAGTATCCTATATTTTAAAAATGACAGAATCAAAAGTTGTGGTTATACCAGATATATATCGTAATTTTAACTATCTTGATATGTTCATGGAACTAAAACCTTCTTTACCAGCCTTAGAGAAGATCATTGTTGTTACAGATTTGCTTGAAGATAATGATGAGGAAGATGACATTATAAATTTCCGTAAAATATTAAATTTTAAATCTGATAAAGTGATCCAACCAAGTAATACCACCCTTCATTCAAATCAGCTAGCACAGCTTGCATTTACCTCAGGTACAACTGGTGAACCAAAAGGAGTGATGCATACCCATAATACGATAGAAGCTACTGTGCGAAGTTTTGTAAACCACATGGACTTATCAAAGGGTGTGAAAAATTTGGTTGTATCACCAGTAGGACATCAAACAGGCTTCCTTTGGGGGACCCTGATGACGGTCATGCTTGAGGGAACGATCGTTTATTTGGATACATGGAATGCCGAAAGAGCATTAAATATTATGCACAAGGATCAAATCTCAACAATGGTTGCTGCTTATCCATTCCTGCATGATGTGGCAAAGCTTAATGATATTGAGACAAGAAGACCTGAAACATTGAAATTAGTCTGTATTCCAGGCGCTCCAATCCCAAGACATATGGTCAGTGTTTGTGCCAAAAACTTAAATTGTGTTGTGGCGCCTGCATGGGGGATGACAGAGTATGGAATAGCGCTGGCCGTTTCACCTTCAGATCCAGAAAGTGGTTTCGTTACTGACGGAAGACAAGTGAATGGGGCCCAAGTGAGAATTATTGATGAAAATGATTTGGCTGTACCAGCAGGTGTTGAAGGAAACCTCCAAATTAAAGGAGGAGGGTTATTTATTGGTTACTATAAACGTCCAGAGAAAACGGCTGAAAGCTTTCAAGGGGATATGTGGTTCGATACAGGTGATCGAGCAACGGCCGATGAAAAGGGATTTATTGCGATCACAGGAAGAACAAAGGATATCATCATTCGTGGCGGTGAAAATATTCCTATCTCAGAAATCGAAAACCTATTATTTAAATGGGAAAAGGTAAGCGATGTGGCTATTGTTGCCATGCCAGATGAACGACTTGGGGAAAGAGCATGTGCTTATATCGTTCCTAATTCAGGTAAAGTTACTTTTGAAGAAATGGTTCATTATTTATTGGCCCACGGGATTGCCAAGCAAAAATTACCTGAGCGCTTAGAGCTTACTGATGAATTACCAAGAACAGCAAGCGGAAAGGTACAAAAATTTGTTCTTCGTAATAACATCAAGGAAAAACTAGCACAGTCTAATCCAGTTCAATAAGAGAAATAGTAAATAGTAGAAACCTTGGCTGAAGTTAATTATCTGAATAGTAGGAATGTTAAAAAAACAATCTAATTTAAGGGAGGAAGAATTGTGAGCGTATTATATGTTGTACGTTGTAACTTTAATGATCCGGAGACTGAGGAAGAATGGAATAAGTGGTATAGCACTTGGAAGAGAGATGCATTGTTAGGAGTACCTGGATTTAGGAATGTAAAGAGGTGGAGAGCAGTTGGTTTAGATAAAGCAGTTAAATATATGGCAACTTGGGAGATTGATAGTTTAGAAGTTCTACAATCAGAGGAATATAAGGCAATATGGGGATGGGGAAAATGGAGAGATAACATAACTGATTGGACACGAACCCTTTATGAAGAAATCCCACCGGGAGAAGAATAAGGTAATATCCTCAGTCACAAAGCACGAATCTATTAATCTTTTCAGGGAGTGGATATAAGATGAGAAACCATATGTGGGATGTAGTTGTAATGGGTGGAGGTATTGCCGGATTGACAGCAGCTCGTCATGCCCAAGAGCTGGGAGTTGAAAGAGTATTAATCGTAGAAAGAGGAAATGATTGTGGCGAGAATAATGCGAGAATTTCCGGGGGGCTTATACATCCGGCATGGATGGATATGAAGGATGAGCCAGACGTAATCTATCAAGCTATCATGGATATTACTGAAGGAACCGCTGTTCCTGAATTAGCTAGAGCATATGCTGATACATGTGAGAATGCAATTGATTGGCTTATTGACCAAGGGGTTTCAATTGATGCTAAGAATAGTGATGTTCCTTATATGAGATGGGCAACTGCTCCACATCATAGTGGTACTGGTAAAAGAATTGACCCTACTAGAGGACCAGATAAAATGATCCAAACCTTGTATTCTAACTTCCTTTCAAATGGTGGAGTTGTTGAATACAATTCATCCATTATCGATGCTGAAAATACAGACGGATATTGGGAGGTAAAGGTTGTAAATAATGAAGATTCACAAGTTACTACCAAAAAAGCCCAAAATCTTGTTTTAGCAGATGGAGGATTCCAAGCAAATAAATGGCTAGTAGACCATTTTGTAGGACCAAATGCTTCAAAAAGTGTACTTAGAAGCCAATCAAGTCAACAGGGAGATTCCTTATTAATCGCACTGAAAAACGGTGCTAAGGTAGTAGGTATGGACAAAATTTACGGCCATGTTGTATCAAGGAATGCAGAAACAAATGACCTTTTGTGGCCATATCCCCCTTTAGATAAAATGTCCCTTGTATCAGCCGTTGTTAACAGTCATGGTGAACTGATTGATGAGCAATTTTCTAATGGGATCGCCCTGTGTAATGCACTTGCAAAATCTGCGGATCCCATGAGCTATTACGCAGTATTTGACGATTTGGTATGGGAGCATGAAGCGAAGGATAATCCGTACGGGTCGCCAGTACCAAACCCAGACTTAGTTGAAAGAGGCGGAGAAATCTTTCAAGCTAGTTCTATTGAAGATTTATCAAGTCAAATTGGTGTAGAAAATCTTAAGGACCTTGTCGAGCAGCATAATGCTTTACATGATACTCAAAATATCCGCAAAAAGATAACTAGTGCTCCATACTATGCAGTTCCAATTGCACCAGGCATTACTTTTACAATGGGGGGAATCCTCACAAATGCTGAAGGTGAGGTTTTAAATAACAAAGAAGAAGCTCTCCCAAATTTATATGCAGTTGGCTCTTGTACGGGTGGATTAGATGGTGGACCTTCAAACGGTTATGTTGGTGGCTTAGCTTCTAGTTTAGTTTTTGGATTAAGAACAGCAAGGAATATTGCTTCCAAAATAAAATTAGCGACTATTTGAGGGGGTAAAAAATGTATGGTTATAAAGGAAAAATAGGACTTTTGGTACCATCTTTGAATACGACATTGGAGCCAGACTTTAACCGGCTGGCTCCAGAAGGAGTAACAGTTCATTCTGCCAGGGTACCAACTGAAGTTCATGGTACTTTTGAAACACTTGAGAAGATGGGGAAGAATGCATTAGCTGAAGCGGAGCAGTTGAAGGATCTTAAACCTGATGTATGTGTTTTCGGCTGTACAAGTGCAAGCTTTCTAAATGGGGCAGTTTGGACGATGGCGTTTGAGTCTAAGCTAGAAGCATTATTGAGTGTCCCAAGCGTTACCACTGCAGGAGCAATGGTTGAAGCCCTGCATGCGTGTAAGTTGAAAAATGTTGGTGTTGTTACCCCTTATGTGGAGGCAAACAATGAACGTCTTAAAAAATACTTAAATGAAGAGGGCTTTGAAGTAGATAGCTTTCATGGTTTTGAAGTTTTAGATATGTATTCACATGCTGATATACCAGAAGCGGATATTTACAGAGCCGGGCTACAAGTAGGCTCAAAAAGTAGTGTTGATGGTGTATTCATAGCATGTACCCAGTTAAAGGCTGTTCCCATTATTAAGGAATTAGAACAAGAGTTACAAATACCTGTCTTAACAGCTGTTCAGGTTAGTATGTGGTCAGCTCTTAAGAGATTAAATATCGAATCAAATATAGTGAATTATGGCTCTTTATTTACAAGAAAATAAGTTTACTAGTAGCCTATGGTCTCAAGTACCAAGGAGGAATAAATTATGCTTGCAGAATCAACGAAATTATATGAAAAGGTACAAACTTTGAAATGGGATACAGATGACTGCTTTGATTTTTCGAAGAAAGTCCTTTATGACTGGTTTATTAACGTTTCACATGGTACAAAACTCCCATTAGTTAAAGAGCAGCTCCATAAAGGTAAGGGAGCATGGACTGCATCTCAATTTAATGCACTTTGTCTTGGTTCAGCAAGTCATTCAGTTGATTTTGATGACACACTAAGTAGTTCTGCTGTACATCCTGGGGGCCCTATTTTTGCAGCTTTGTTCAGCGATTATGAAGATGATGTCGTACACAATGGGATGGATATTATTGAAGCAACGATAAAAGGCTATGAAGTTGCTGCCCGATTAGGAAGAACGATAAATCCGTTTCCGCATAAATCTCATCATAATAGAGGCTTCCACCCTACAAGTACTGTAGGAGTATTTAGTGGTTTGATCGCAAAAGGAACATATACGAAAGCATCTGAATCTGTGATGAAAAACGCAATGGGAATTGGAGGAAGCTTAGCCTCAGGAATAATGGCATTTCTAGATGATGGATCGCCAATTAAACGAATTCACCCAGGAATTGCGGCTGTTCATGCCCTTTGGGCAATTCAATTAGCTGAAACCGGTATTACAGGTCCAGCTTATGTATTTGAGAGTAGTCATGGTATGTTACATGCCATGAGTGATCATATAGATGAAAACGCTCTAACGAAAGAGTATGACCGGCCGTTAATCTTTGAAACTGCTCAGAAATATTATCCGTGCTGTCATCATATTCACCCAGCCTTAGACGCTGCGAAGGAATTTTTAGAAAAGGAAGATGTCCAGAATATAGCTAAAATTATTGTGCAAAATCCAACTGCTGCAAATGACATGGTTGGTTTTCCATTGGAAAAGAAACGACTTCCTAAAAGTCCTGTCGAAGCTCAAATGAGTCTTCCGTATACGTTAGCTGCATTCTTGTTGGATGGAGGAAAGTTGTCTTTATCTGCATACACGGAGCGGTCTATGAAGGATACTTTGATTTTAGATTTAGCAAATAGAATATTTGTAGAATCTGATGTGGACTTAGACAAGAGATTTAACCATACTTGCTGGCCAGTTGAGGTCACATTTGAGTTAAATAATAACTCTGTTCTTACCTTCACTGAAGAATTTCCAATTGGGTTTCCTCAAAAGCCACTCACGTGGGAACATTTAGATGAGAAAGCTAGAATAGTAGAAGTTTATAATGAACTTAAAGAGATTCAAAATCTTATACGACAATTAGAATCACTTGATCAGGACGGAGTTAAATTCATTCATGAATTTGCGCAGGGGTTGATTGACCAAACTCAAAGAATTATATAGGAAGAATGAATGTAAATCTAATAATAGTAGTAGGAGTGGTTTGGTGAAGGGGAAAGTTGCAGTCATGTCTGAACCTATGAAAATGGAAGTTCATGAATATGAAATTCCTGAGCCGGAAAAAGGTGCCATTGTTCTAAATGTATCAAGAACAAATGTATGCGGGTCAGAACTCCATATTTGGAAAGGAGAACATCCGACAAAGAAAAAAGGTGTACTCGGTCATGAGATGGTTGGGACAGTCTATAAGTTAGGTGAAAATGTGACAACCGATTATGCAGCAAGACCAATTAATGAAGGAGATAGAATAGCAGCTGTCTATTTTTTGACATGCAGAAAGTGTAATTTTTGCAGACGTGGGAATTTCCCTCTTTGTGAAAAAGCTTTAACTTTCTGGGGGAAGGGACCAGAGGAATTTCCACATTTTCATGGAACTTTTGGCAGCCACTATTATGTTCATCCTGATCAATATTTTTATAAAGTTCCAGATAATGTTCCCGATATAGCAGCTGCAAGTGCAAATTGTGCTCTATCACAAGTTTATTTTGGACTCGATAAGTCCGGCCTTTCTTATGGTGACTCGGTTGTTATTCAGGGTGCAGGTGGTCTTGGCCTAAATGCTGCAGCAGTAGCAAAGGAAAAAGGGGCAAAAGTTATTATCATCGATGCGGTTGAATCAAGACTCGAAATGGCAAAACAATTCGGTGCCGATCATGTTATTAATTTAAAGCAATATGATACTGTTGAAAAAAGAGCGGAGGCAGTTCGTGAATTGACAGATAGAGTAGGAGCTGATCTTGGGATTGAACTAAGTGGAGTTCCAGCTGCATTTAGTGAAGGAATACACCTAATTCGCAGCGGTGGTAAGTACGTGACAATAGGAAATGTATCCACTGGTAAATATACGGATTTTGATCCAGGATTATTAACGAGGAAGTCGATTCAAATTATTCCAATCGTTAGGTATGACCCTTGGTATTTAGATAAAGCATTAACATTCCTTTCAAAGAATATTAACAAATATCCTTTTATTAAAATGATGGACGGGGTGTTTGAGTTCAGTTCTATTCAAGAAGCACTAGATAGGTCAGTGTCAAGAGAGGTTACGAGAGCTTCTATTGTTATGGAAGCAAGTGAAATAGTAACTTTATAGTACCGGACGTCAGTTCGTCTAATGAACATCAAAAGGGAATGTGCAGACGTTGTTAAAAGTAATTCAACTATAGAGTAAATGACAAGCCCATATTGCTTGAAAAGAGGAGAATAACCATGAAAGAAATAGCGGGAAAAACTGCTGTAGTAACTGGTGGTGGTAGCGGCATTGGGCGTTCAATTTCCCTTGCCCTAGCGAATGCAGGAGCAAATGTGGTAATTGCAGACATTGAGGAAGAAGCTGCTAAGGCTGTTGCTGAAGAAGTTATGGCATGTGGTGTAGGTTCATTTGGAATGCAGGTTGATGTATCAAAACTAGAGGATGTAAAAGCATTGTCAGAAGCGGTATACGATAAATTTAAATCAGTCGAGATTCTTTGTAATAATGCTGGGGTCACTCTTCGTCCGTACAGGAATCATTGGGACTACAGCTATGAAGAATGGAAATGGGTGATGGATATAAATTTTTGGGGAGTGCAGCATGGCCATATGGTCTTCGTCCCTAACATGTTAAAAACTCCAGGAGAAAAGCACATTGTGAATACGTCTTCTGTGGTGACATTGTATACAAATGTAAAGCATGCGGCGTATTCTTCCACAAAGGCGGCCATTGATGGCCTTTCCCAGTGTGCTAGGGAAGAATTGAAACCATATGATATAGGTGTTTCCCTTCTTCATCCAGGGAAAATACGCACAAGACTAGTTACAAGTGATCGGCTGAGATTTAATGATCAGAAAGATGCACAATACAATGTGGATTTGTGGAGCGATGGATTTTCAAATTATGATCCTGATAAATCTAAAACATTTTCAACTTCTGATATAAAAAAAATAGTCGAGATGGGAATTGACCCCGACATTGCGTCCACTCCTTATGAATACATACAGCCGACTAATGTAGGGACGTATGTAGTGGAAGGTATTCTCAAGAATAAAGCCCATATTGTGACTCACCCGCTTCCGATTGATAGAATCAAGTCGCGTTTCGATGGGATACTAGCTGCAGAACCTACCTATCCGATTAAATAATTTTACTTTCAATGTTAACATTCAGAAATGGGTTAGGTGATTGCCGAGGAGAGAAGAATCTCTAAAATTTTTTGAATACTCTAATTTTTTGATAGTCACCAGAATAACTAAAATCAATAAACGACATCAATATATCCCGAGTTATCCAATTAAATAAATGCATTAATAACAAGGAAGGTGTTAATGATGAAGTCCATATCTGTTGAACAAGAATTAATGTTAATTAACGGAGAAGGGAAGGAAAGTATAAATTTAGCGGTTTACCCTGTGGAAACCCCAGCTAAAAGAGGCACTGTCATCGCTGAAGTACCTAGAGCTTCTGCAGAGGATGTTGATATTGCAGTAAAAGCTGCGCATGAAGCTTTTAAGTCTTGGCGGGAAGTTCCGTCACATGAACGCGGAAGACTACTATATAAGATTGCTGATGCAGTGGAAGAACAAATAGATGATATTGCAAGAACGATCGCTGCTGAGACAGGAAATGCAATTGGTACTCAATCAAGAGAAGAAGTGAAAATTGCCGTTGAAGTTTTTCGCTACTTTGCTGGGATTGCAAGTGAGTTAAAAGGCTCCATGTTACCTATAGATGATAATTTAATGGCTTATACACAACGTGAGCCATATGGGGTTGTCGGGGCAATTGTACCTTGGAATACACCTTTCCTTCTGTCAACAAATAAAATTGCTCCTGCAATCATAACGGGTAACACGATTGTTTTAAAAGCAGCTAAAGAAGCTCCCCTAGGAGTCTTGAAGCTTGCAAAAATTTGTGCGCGATATCTACCTAAAGGTGTTGTGAATGTACTTACTGGATTTGGGGCGGAATTAGGTGATGCATTAGCAAGCCATCCTCTTGTACAGAAATTATCTTTTACAGGATCAACTGAGGTCGGAAAAACAATTATGCACAAAGCTGCTGACCGGATTATCCCTGTTACGCTTGAATTAGGTGGTAAAAATCCACAAATTGTATTTCCAGATGCAAATAGTGAAAAGGTTATCGAGGGTGTTATTTCAGCAATGCGTTTTAGCCGCCAGGGCCAATCATGCAGTTCTGGAACACGTTTATATATTCATACTTCGATATTTGATTCGTTTGTTGAGAGGATTCTGAATAAATTAGGAGAACTTAAAATTGGCAATCCATTAGATGAAGAATCAGATATAGGATGCGTTATTAGTGAAAAACAATTTAAAAGTATATGCAGATATATTGAAGAGGGTATTAATGATCAAGATGTCGAGCTTTTAATGGGAGGGCTACCACCTAAGGAAGGTCCATTAGCGGAAGGATATTATCTACAGCCTACCGTTTTTTATGTAAAAAATCATAATCCAAGATTGGCTCGAGAAGAAATATTTGGTCCAGTGTTAACGATTTTTAAATGGGAAGATGAGGCTGAGGTCATTCAGGCTGCTAATAATAGCTCTTACGGACTGACTGCATTTGTTTGGACAAATGATATAAAAACCGCTTTAAGAACGGCAAATAAGATAGAGTCAGGATATATCCAAGTAAATCGTGGCGGAGGTCAAATGGCAGGGCTTCCTTATGGTGGATACAAGCAAAGTGGTTTAGGTCATGAGTTTTCCTTAGATGGTATGCTCAATAGCTATACACAAATCAAAAGTATCTTGATTAATTTGAATGATTAATCATTAGATACATGGTTAAGGACGGGCTGCCTCCATCCAAAGAGCGGCCAGGTCCTTGTGCTAGCCTTCCAAATTAGTGGATGGCAATCGAATTCATAGTCCTTATTATACGGGAGGAGTTAAGTTTGACTTATACAAAAGTAGGTTTTATAGGCTTAGGAAATATAGGTTTTTTAATGGCCAAGAATATGGTGAAAGATGATGGAATCGTTTTAAATGTTTATGATATCAATCAGCAAGCAGTGAAATCAATGTCTGAATTAGGTGCAAATGCCTGTTTATCACCAAAAGAAGTGGCCGAAAAAAGCGATGTTGTCTTTCTATCATTACCAAATTCGGCGATAGTCGAAAAAGTAATTCTTGGAGAGGGTGGCGTTCAAGAAGGTCTTTCTTCTGGTGGAACCATTGTAGATTTAAGTAGTGCTGAACCATCTAGCACAAGAAAAATTGCCGGAATTCTCAGTGAAAAAGGTATCACTCTGTTAGATGCTCCTGTAGCTGGTGGTACTGAGGGAGCGGCAGTGGGCAAACTAAGCATAATGGTAGGTGGTCATGAAAACAGACTCAATGATATCATGCCACTTTTTAAAACTATAGGTGAAAAAATAATTTATGTCGGTCCTATTGGATCGGGTCATGCACTTAAAGCTATCAATAATTTACTGTATGCCACAATTATGGTTGCTTCTTTTGAGGCAGTAACCCTTGGGGTAAAAGCTGGTATTGAAGCGAACAAAATGATAGAAGTATTAAGCGCTAGCTCAGGCCGAAATTTTGTTGTTGATGTGAAATTTAATAGCATTCTATCACGAGACTTCAGTCCAAAGTTTACTACTAATTTATTACTCAAGGACATGGATATTGCCCTTTCTTTGGCAAAAGAAAAAGGTGTTCCGCTTTCATTAAATAAGTTTGCTCAACAAATAGTGGTTAGAGGTCAGCAGAAAGGATTTGGGGAATTAGATCATACTGCAATAATAAAGCTGTATGAGGAACCTTCTGGTGTTGTAGTAGAGTAAAAATCTATGAATGAAGTAAGAAATTCTATGTATCTATCAAGGAGATCAGAAATGAAAGGCTAATTGTTTTTGAAACAAATATTTTAACAGAAAATTGAAAGTGCTTTCAAAAATTTTGCTTGAGGGTGGTTTATATTATGAAGAAAGTAATTAATGTTTGCATTAAAATTGCCCTATTCGGGTTATTGATTGGCGTTATCGCAGGATGTTCATCTGGAAGCAAGCCACAATCCGGTGAAACACAATCCGGTGGAAAAAGTAGTGACAAGGTGTACACACTAAAACTTTCAACAGCGATGGATTTATCGAATCCAGTAATGGCTGGATTCCCTTATTTTGAAGAGTACCTTAAGGAACATGGTGATGGCAAAATTCGAATTGAATATGTTGGTGGTCCTGAAGCGATTCCACCATTTAATCAAGGTGAGGCTATTCAGAATGGAACTGTTGATATGGCTTGGCTCCCTACCTCCTATTATGCCGAATTAGTACCAGAGGCACTTGTCGCTAATTTCAGTGAGCTCACTTATGAAGAAGAAATTGAACGCGGCAGTATAGAATATTTAAGTTCACTTCATGAACAGGCGTTGAATGCTAAGTTAGTCGGGCGCTCAGGAATGCAAAAATATACGTTTTATTTTACAGGTGACAAAAAAATTGAATCGATTGCTAATTTTAAGGGATTAAGAATTAGAGGAACAGGTACGTATTTGCCATTCGTGGAAAGCTTAGGAGCAGATGCTATTTCGATGGCAGGTGAAGAAATTTTCAGTGGCTTGGAGAAAGGAATAATCGATGGTTTTGCTTATTCTGATCCTTCCACCGAAACGTTAGGTGTTACAGATTTAGTAACGAAAAAAATGTACCCAGTGTTTAATAGAACTGACAATTTGATATTAGCAAATCTAGATACATGGAACAGCTTACCGGAAGATATACAAACGATAATCACCGATGCAACAATTCATGCTTATAATGAGATGCAAAAAGACGTTGAGAAACTTATACAAGAAGAGAATGAATTACTCGAATCGAAGGGTGCTGAGATTGTTGAATTAACGGACGGTGAAGCATATGTTCAACAAGCACTAAAAGCATCGTGGAAATGGTTATCTGAAAGAGTCAGTGATCCTGAGCAATTAGCTAAGTATTTTAGAAAATAATGATTGTAGGTTGCGTCCCAAAAAAACGATATATCTTCTTTTGGGACCATCCTTTCCTTTATGGAACAGGCTAGAAAGTGAAAATTATCTTGAACGGCAAGGAGTGAGCGACAATGGAAACACAATCACCAGCAATGGGTAATCGATTAAGACAAATAGATAAAGTCCTATCTTTTTTAGAGAATGTTTTATTAGTAATTGCCTTAGTATATTTAGTGCTCGTTTTTCTTAGTGTTCTATATGGGGTTATCAGTAGGGAATTTTTTCAAACTTCCGCATTGTGGACAAATGATTTTTCGGGCTATGTGATGCTATATTGTGTTTTTTTATCCGCTCCGTGGGTGCTTCGAAAAAATGCCCATGTTCATGTTGATATCTTTACTTCAAATTTAATAGGCAGAGCAAAAAGAATCAATACAATAATCATAGCTGCTGTCTCAATTATATCTATGATTATTTTATTTTGGTTTAGTTTACAAAGTACGATCGACTATTTACTAAGAGGAACTGTCATGCTTGCAAATGTACCATGGCCTAAATTTGCGTTGGTTGCCCCCATTCCGGTTGGATTTCTGTTCCTTATACTTAGGTATTTATTCATATTGATTATTCAATTTACGAAGGAGGCGGACAGTTACTTTGCTGCACATAGTGATGAAGAACTTCCAATTGATGGTTAAAGTGAATTTTCGCCAAGGAGGGGATTTAAAGTGGAATGGTATTATGTAATTCTTTTATTCTTTTTTCTATTGCTACTCTTTATTTTCAGTGGCTTCCCTGTCGCTTTTGCGTTTTTTAGCGTTAATATAATTGTGACAACGATTTTTGTAGGATTTAATTCAGGAATAAACACGTTGGTAGGTAGTACGTTTGATGCGCTCTCTAAGTTTTCCCTAACACCGGTACCGTTATTTGTTTTGATGGGTGAGTTATTATTTCATTCTGGTATAGTTATGACACTATTAGATGCCTTTTCGAAATTAATAGGGAAAGTTCCTGGACGTTTAAGTATTCTGGCAATTGGAACAGGAACGATTCTCTCAACGATGAGTGGTTCAGCAGTATCAGATTCAGCGATGTTAGGGTCAACATTAGCTCCGGAGATGAGAAGACGTGGCTATCATCTAGCAATGATCGTTGGCCCCATTGTCGCTGCGGGGACATTAGGGCCTATCATTCCGCCAAGTACATTGGGGGTCTTATTAGGAAGTACGGCAAGAGTTCCTGTAGGTGATTTATTAATCGCCGGCGTTGTCCCCGGTATAGTTATTGCCGTAATCTTAGTGATATATTATATAACGATCAGTTGTATAAACCCAGCATTGGCACCAAATTACGATTATGGTAAATCTGATTGGAAAGAAAAATCTAATGCATTGTTCGTTTATATTATTCCAATGTCATCGCTTATTTTTATGGTTCTCGGTTTGATTATGTTTGGACTAGTTACACCAACTGAATCAGCGGCGACTGGAGTGTTAGGATCGATAATTTTAATGTTCGTTTATCGCCGCTTTTCTTTTAAAGTTCTTATCAAATCGTTATTGGGAACGGTTAGAGTTACAAGTATGATCTTACTAATCATTGCTGGTTCAGCAGGGTTTAGTCAATTACTATCCTATACTGGTGCGACAAGAGAACTAGTAGACATCGCCATGACGGTGGACACGGCACCAATTGTGATCATTATATTAATGCTCATAATTGTCCTCATATTGGGAATGTTTATCGAACCGATTTCGATTATGATGATTACAATTCCACTATATATTCCTGTCGTTACAGCATTAGAGTTCGATTTGATTTGGTTCTGTACTTTAATGCTAATTTGTTTAGGATTAGGGAATGTTACACCCCCATTTGGTCTCTTGCTCTTCGTAATGAAGGGGGTTCTACCTGGAGATGTGAAGACAACTGATATTTATAAAGCAGTAATTTCTATTGTCGTTATCGAAGTTATTGCGGTTATATGTATCATGATATTCCCAGAAATTGCGACATGGTTGCCGTCCCTCAGTAAAAGTGGGTAAAAAAGTAAACTCTATTAATAAAACTTTTAAATAAAAATGGGCACTCTAATCTTCCCTATGAAAATATGGGGATGGGAAGATTAGAATGCAGTTTCTATTTTATCACAAATGAAAAATAAAAATATATTTTCATATTGGAGGGGAGAATATGTCCCAGATTGCAGCAAACGGAGAAAAGGAAAAAATAACTGGCTATCAATGGAAAGTGTTTTTCCTTGTTTGGGCAGGTTATATCTTTGATTCAATGGAAATCATGCTATTTTCGATGGCACTGATTGATATAGCTGGTGAGTTTGGTTTATCTCTTTCTAGTGCAGGTTTGTTAATGACTCTGGCATTATTGGGATATGCAGTTGGTGGAATGTTCTGGGCGCCACTTACTGATAGAAAAGGCAGGACATGGGTATTAATGTGGACAGTAGGACTATATTCATTATTTACGGGTCTTACTGCCTTATCATGGAGTGTATTATCACTTGCATTCTTCAGATTTTTAACTGGTTTTGCTGCAGGTGGAGAATGGGCTGCTGGTGCAGCTTTTCTAACAGAAACATGGCCAGCCCGTCTTCGTGGCAGAATTATCGCACTCATGCAAGCTGGATGGCCAATAGGTGCTATTGTTGCAAGTTTAGTATATAAAGCTATCGCACCCGAATATGGTTGGAGAATGGCGTTCCTTGCTGGTGTCATTCCGGCAGTTATCGTTCTAATTGTTCGTAGAACATTAAAAGAAAGTGATCACTATGTGCAAACGAAAGAAAGAATCGGTAAATCTACAGATAAATTTTACGAGTTAAAGTTACTTGTATCAAAGGAGCATAGAAGATCATTCTTCTTATTAATGATTACAGCAAGTATCGGGTTGCTAGGTTATTACACAATTATGACCTGGATTCCAGGTTATTTGCAAAAACCCAAGGCTTTACTGTATTTAAAACAGCAGACTGGTTTATTGCTATAAACGTTGCATCTGCGATTTGATACTTCTTATTTGGTTTTATTGCCGATAAAATTGGTAGAAGACCTACGTTTACAATCTTCTTCATATTAGCGGCTATTGCAGCACCAACCTTTGCGTTTTCAGACTTTCAAGAAGGAAATCTATTATTAATAGGTATTTTATTAGGGTTTTCAATGGGATATTTCTCAGGATTCCTAGCATATGGTAGTGAATTGTTTTCAACACATATTCGCGCAAGTGGGCTTGGAATAGCCTACACAGGTTTTGCGCGTATTGTAGCAACAGTAGGACCATTTATCGTAGGTATTGCAGCGGACTCCTTTGGAATTGGACCAGCTATAGGAGTAATGGGTGGATTGTTTATCCCTGCGATTATTGTTTTATGGTGGTTAGGTGGAGAAACAAAAGGTAAGACACTTGAAGAACTTGACAGAGGTATAGGTGCTTAAGTAAGACAGGAATATGAGCGGTACATCGTCTGCTCATATTCAATTTAATAAATAATGAAATATATCAATTTGTAACTTTTATAAAGTTATTAACAGAAATTCATCAAATAAAATAAGGGAGATAGGGTATGAAAAAGCTTACAGTAATTGGTGCGGGTGTTATGGGGAGAGGAATAGCCTATTCAGCCGCAACCAGTGGATTTGAAGTACAATTATATGATATTAAGCAGGAAGCATTAAATAAGGCAAAAGAGAGTATTTTTAGTTTAATTGATTCAAGTAGAGAGAAAGGTTTCTTAAGTGAAAACAAAGCTCAGCAAGGAAGAGAAAACCTTTCTTTTACAACGAGCTTTGAGAAAGCTGTCGTGAATGCAGAGTTCGTAATCGAGGCGGCCCTTGAAATCATGGATGTCAAAATAGATATCTTTAAACGATTAGATGAACTATGTCCGGAAGAAACCATTCTTGCAACCAACACCTCTACCATGAGCCCTACTAAGCTAGCCGCTCAAACTTCTCGTCCTGAGAAATGCATTGCGATGCACTTCTTCAATCCCGTCCAGAAAATGAAATTAGTTGAAATAATACGAGGATTGGAGACTTCAGATGAAACTGTTGCAAAAACAAAAGAGATCGCTGAAACTCTTGGAAAAGAAACCGTAGAGGTAAATGAGTTCCCGGGATTTGTAACAAGTAGAATGAATTGTCTAATTGGAAATGAAGCAATGAACATGTTGTTGGAGGGTGTAGCTTCTGCTGCAGACATCGACAAAGCCATTAAATTAGGTCTGAATCATCCCATGGGGCCACTTGAATTAGCAGATTTAGTTGGGTTAGATACCAGGTTACGAAACATGGAATATTTATATAAGACTTTAGGTGAAAAATATCGTCCATGTCCGCTTTTAATAAAATATGTAGCAGCTGGAAGACTTGGAAAAAAATCAGGTAAAGGATTCTATGAATATTGATATCTTACATAGGAGGTGGCATTAAATGCAGGCAGAAATTGTTATTGTTAGTGCAGTCCGCACGGCAATCGGAAAGTTTGGCGGGAGTCTGAAAAATATTAGTTCAGGTCATTTAGGTGCAATCGTTATAGAAGAGGCCGTAAAGAGGGCTCAAATTGCGACAGAACTGGTGGATGAGGTTATTTTAGGTGAAGTTCGGCAGTCAACAGAATCCTCAAATGTAGCTAGAGTTGCAGCGCTTCGAGCAGGACTACCCGTTTCCGTTCCTGCTTTTACCATTAATAGATTATGTGCTTCTGGTATGCAAGCTATAGGATCAGCTGTTCAGCAGATTCTATTTAATCAAGCGGAAATTGTAGTTGCGGGCGGGACAGAAAATATGAGCAGAGCTCCTATTTACCTGCGAAATTCGAGGTTTGGCGAAGGAAATCCCTATCTAGTTGATTCGAATCTTGAAAATGGTCAACAACCCATGGAAATTTATGGAGTAAATCTAGGTATGGGAATGACAGCCGAAAATGTTGCTGAAAAATATGGAATAAGTAGACTTGAACAAGATCATTTTGCATTCGAAAGCCAAAAAAGAGCAGCAACGGCTGTTGAAAATGGGTTGTTTGAAGAAGAAGTTATTCCAATTGAAATTAAAGAGAAACGAAATCGTTTTACCTTTGGGAAGGATGAGTTCCCAAGGCCGGATACAACTCTAGAAACACTTACAAAGCTGCGTCCAGCCTTTAAAGAAGATGGTACTGTTACTGCTGGTAATGCATGTGGGAGAAATGACGGGGCTGCAGCCTTAGTAATCATGTCTGCCAAAAAAGCAAATATATTAGGGTTAAAGCCACTTGCAAGAATTGTAGATTGGACGACGGCAGGAGTATCACCAGAAATCATGGGAATTGGTCCTGTTTCAGCCATTGAGAAATTATTAAAACGGACAAATAAAAGGTTATCTGAAATTGGTCTTATTGAACTAAATGAAGCATTCGCTGCACAAGCACTTGCCGTTATCAAAGAAGCAAAGCTTAATCCTGAAAAGGTAAATGTAAATGGTGGAGCCATTGCCCTTGGTCATCCATTGGGGGCAACGGGGGCTAGAATCATTACTACCCTGTTATACGAAATGAAAAGAAGAAATGAAAATTTAGGGATTGCTACATTATGTGTTGGTGGCGGTCAAGGCATGGCCACAATGATTGAGTTGCTATAATTACGTACCTATTAATTTATTTAGTTACAAGGGGGAATGATGATGAAAGCAATTGTATTAAGAGAAATAGGAGGTCCGGAAAAGGTTCATTATGAAGAAATTCCTGATCCCATTCTTGAAGAGGGAGAAGTCCTCATTCGCTTACATGCAGCGGCACTGAATCGGCGGGATGTTTATGTAACTCAAGGATTATACCATGGTCTTCGATTACCTGCAGTAATGGGTGGAGATGGTGCAGGGGAAGTAGTTAGAGTCGGTAAGAAAGTTACGAATGTAGCAATTGGGGATGAAGTTATGATCTACCCTGGTTTGAACTGGGGAAACCATCTTAGAGTAAATGGACCAAATTTCTCCATCCTTGGTGTTCCAAAAGATGGAACGTTCGCACAATTCGTTACCGTTCCTTCAGAAAACGTGTTTCATAAACCCGCCTACCTTACTTGGGAGGAGGCAGCGTCCATTCCACTTGGTGGAGTAACAGCTTATCGAGCAATCGTTACAAGAGGGAAGCTTCAAGAAGGAGAAACCATTATTATTCCTGGTATAGGTGGCGGAGTTGCAACTCTATTATTGCAAATAGCAGTAGCAATAGGTGCCAAGGTTTTTGTTACATCAAGTAAAGAGGGAAAAATACAAAAGGCATTGGAGCTAGGTGCCGCGGGGGGAGTAAACTATCGTTCAGATACCTGGGTGAAGGAGCTTCGAGAGATGTCAGGGGGGGCGGACCTTTCCGTTGACAGCATAGGGGGTGAACAATTCAATTCGCTAGTTTCGCTCGCAAAGCCAGGGAGTCGAATTGTTACTTTTGGGGCTACCAAAGGTCAGGTTCCAAACCTACTTTTGCCAAGGATATTTTTAAAACAAATTGATATATTAGGAACATCGTCAGGCAGTCCTGAAGAATGCAAACAAATGATAGACTTTTTTAAGGAACATGAAATTCACCCGGTTCTTGACCAATCATTTCCACTAGAACAGACAAAGGAAGCACTTATTATGTTGGATAAAGGAGAGAATTTTGGGAAAATCACAATAAAGATCCCACAATAATGAAGCAAGGAAGGAGGAAAATCAGTACGGGTAAAAGGAAAAGATGTGTTAATAAACACCGAGAGATTTCTAGTGCTTCTTTAGGGATAGAGATTAATTTATCATTTTTATGAATAAATATATTGAAATAAATAACACCTCCTTCCATTCAAACATAGAAGGAGGTATTTTCATCAATTATGGAATATATGTTTTTTATACCAAGTGAAATATTTTATAATCTTTACTAGCATCAGCCAACGAGTTTTAGCCCAATGGTAGCACCTAATATTAACGCAATGCATGCAATTCTTCTCCAATCTTTTGATTCGCCAAAAATCATAATACCTAATAGTGCTCCACCAGCTGAGCCAATTCCTGTCCATATTGCATAAGCAGTCCCCATGGGTAGAGTTTTCATTGCGTAGGCAAGAAAAAGAAAACTAGCTCCAAATCCGAGAATTAATAGTAATAAAGATTGCCAATTACGACTGTTATTCAATTTATTTATTGTAACAACACCAAATGCCTCACATAGCCCTGCTAAGATTAATGATATCCACGCCATTAGGACTCAGCTCCTTCTTCAGAATCATCTTTTGTTAAAACCTTCAATCCAAGAACACCAACTAGTAAAAGTAAAATCAACATCAATTTTTCCACCTCGATGGATTCACTGAAGAATATGATTTCAGATATGACGGTTCCTGCTGTACCCAATCCTACAAAGACGGCATAAACCGTACCGACGGGAAGTTTTCGTCCAGCCATTATGATTAAATAGAAACTCACCATAATCGAGATTGCAGTCCCTGTCCATGTCCAAAAGTCATTTGCATGTTTTAAACCTATCACCCAAAACACTTCAAAAAATGCCCCAATAAACACTTTCATCCAATTCGCATTCATTACCTATTACCTCCATTAATAATTTTTTTAAAACAAAAAAAGCCTGAGAGATCACTGTTAAACAGTATCTCCCAGGCTTTTATCCTTCCGTGACACAGCATGGCTGTGAGTTTTCTCTCGGACCAGACCAACACAGTGGCTGCGGAACCCTAGAAAACATTTACGTATACAATTACCATAAATTATATACATATTTAAAATTTATTCAATAGGAAAATATGTAAAAATGACTGGAGAACGAGCGAGCCCCCGATGTGAAAGTACTTGTAAACAAGGCAGGCATTCAGCAGCGCTACCATGTTCTTAAAACGAACGCGAAGGAAGATTGGAGCTATTACTGTCAAGAAATAGCCTCCAACATCGAGGCGCAATTTCACCTTGCCTTGCTATTTGCGCCGTACTTTGCCAATAAGGACTATGCCGCTATCCTTAATGTATCATCCGTTTAGCCTTTACCCCAATGGCGATTACGCTGATTTATTCCGCTACGAAAGCGGCGGTCCATTCTTTTACGATGAGCTTACGGCTTTCAGCTTGAGGTGATTGAAGTTGCTCCCTCGGCAGAAGTAATTGAAGTGGTTGCTTATGTAAGTGAAAAATTATCAACCTATTTAAGGAAACCATTACAAGAATGTAATCATTATATTTTCTTGCTGACTTTTTATCATCATGATAAAAAGTCAGCTGAATTTCCATTAGGATACACGTTCCTGTAAATATGTTTGAACATGATGATTGGATTCTTTCCTGTGTAACTTCTGTACAAAAATATTATTAGCCAAAAGTGAAACGATGATAAATACCGTCCCAAGGACATCGAACATGGTGACAAGATTCCCTTGGAAGATTGAAATTAAAAGTGTTGTAACGGGAACAACGTTAATAAACAACAGTCCATTTAATGGCGATAGTATACTCACACCAACATTCCAACCAAGTAACGCAATTACGCCAGGGAATATTATCATAAATAATAAATGCGGGCTTACTGCTTTGATGTTACTTTCTGATGGAAGTGATATGAATCCAAGCAGCGTTGCTCCTGCTACAAGAACTATGGCCGTAATGGTTCCAAGTAAACAGCTTAATGTTGAATACCGTAAAACGGACCACCCGCTAAATTCACTGCCACCCATCGTGTAAATAACCCATCCAATAACGGCCATTAATATGAGTATGATAGGTATAAAATGATTCGTGGCACCAAGAAATGCTTGAATATTACCTTTTGTTATCACTAACATGGCACCAATAAATGACACGAGAACACAAATTAATGTGAAGAAATGAGGGCGCTTTTTAAAAGTCAGCCATACAATCACAATTGAAATCATAGGCATAAGTGACTCCATTATGGAGGCCACCATCACTCCTGATTCACCTAATAAATCTTCTCCCCAGAAGATGAATAGATTATAAACTGTAAATGCCATTGTACCGAAAAACCACAACTTAAGACCTTTTTCTTCAAATCGAAAAGCCTTCATTCCTTCCTTCCATAGTAGTATAGGTAGTAAGATAAGTGTTACAGCTCCATAGCGAATGATTGTAAAATAAAAGGGATCCATATATTTGAAAGCTGCATGTGCTACAGGAAACATTGCTCCCCATGAGGCTGCAGCAATAAAACATAAAATCGCACCTAATAGTACATTGTTTTTCAATTTTTTTTCTCCTCTCTTCCACCAAATTAACTGAATTTATCATCTATCTTTTTGGTAATCTTGTAAAATGAATGTTTATAATGATTTCCATCATTTTTTTTGATATCATAAAATGAATATGATACGGGTAAAGGGATGAAAAATAGTGGAAATTAAAGACTTAGAGATTTTTCAGATGGTGGCCGAAAAGGGAACAATCACAGAAGTTGCAAAAGAGTTTAGATATGTCCAATCCAATATTACGTCGAGAATTCAAAAACTCGAAACCGAATTGAATACCCCTTTGTTTAACCGACATCGTCGTGGTATGAGTTTGACACCTGAAGGAAAAAAACTATTAACTTATAGTAAACAAATATTATTGTTAACAGATGAAATGAAAAAAGCCGTTCAAAGTAAAGAGGAGCCGCATGGAAAATTAGAGATTGGAACCATTGAAACAGTCTTTCATTTACCCGAAATATTATCTAAGTACATTAAGAAATATAAGAATGTTGATTTATCACTATATACTGGTGTCACCGAAACATTAGAGGAAGATGTATTAAACCATAAGTTGGACGGAGCGTTTGTGACGGAATCAGAATTTCATCCCGATCTTGTATCGCATGAAGTGTTTCAAGAGGAGCTTGTCTTAATCTCCGATATTCGCGGCTCCACATTAGAAGAGTTGAATGGGCAGTCTATTTTATGTTTTGGAGAAGGTTGTGGATACCGAGCACGTCTTAAAGCGTGGTATAAAGACCAAAATATAACACCTCAAAAAATAATGGAATTCGGTACATTAGAAACTATCTTGCGTAGTGTTGCGATGGGACTTGGAATTACATTTGTTCCAAAGTCAACGGTCATCCATATGGAACAAAGTGGACTCATCCAATGTCATTCACTTCCGGATCAATACAGTAAAATTAAAACAGTTTTTATAAGAAGAGCCGACACGTACTTAACTTCAACTATTGAAAAATTCATCGAAACATTCGAAACGAATAACTGAAAAAATAGGAGTGTCTAATAACTCCTTAAAATCTCCATATAGATAAAATGGTATAATTTAACAACTATTAAGGTGACAGACATCATCCAGAAAAATGGATGGTGCCTGTCACCTTTTATGCTTAATGGAGGAATAAGAGATTCGTCCCATTAAAGAGGTTTCTCCAGGTGTTTAATAAGATTTGGACCATTAATTTTAAATTTCAATAAAGTTGCACGAGTTCAGCGAATCTGTCAACGAACAACCATTACGATATCGCTTTCATTAATAAATACGAATGATTAGTTGGGTTTTAATTATTATCGTTCGTGTTTTGGTGAAAATTTCTACTTGTCATTGTTAATAATATAGGATATTATAATCAAAAGACAAACGATAGGGGTTGTGTTAGGTGTTTGGTACCCAGACGAAAAAGGTAATGTTACTTGGATCAGGTGAACTTGGAAAAGAGACAATCATTGAGGCTCAGCGTCTTGGGCTGGAGACGATTGCGGTTGACCGTTATGAAAATGCTCCGGCGATGCAGGTGGCCCATCGTTCTTATGTTGTGGACATGCTTGATGGAGAAGCACTTCGTAGAGTGATAGAAAAAGAGAAACCAGATTTGGTGGTTCCCGAAATCGAGGCGATTGCTACCGAAACATTGGTGGACCTTGAAAACGAAGGTTTCCGTATCGTACCGACCGCTAAAGCTGTGAACCTGACCATGGATAGGGAAGGAATTCGCCGATTGGCAAGCGAAGAACTAGGGATTCCAACAGCGAAGTACGCTTTTGCGGACACACTTTACGAACTACGGAATGCTGTACTGAAAATCGGCACACCTTGCGTCATCAAACCCATCATGAGTTCTTCTGGAAAAGGGCAAACGGTTTGCCGTTCAATAGAGGATATAGAATGTTCATGGAATGAGGCTATGGCAGGTGGAAGAGGTAAAAAATCCCGAATGATCGTGGAGGAATTTATCCATTTTGATTCTGAAGTCACTCTTTTAACCGTCCGCTCCGCTTCCGGAACAACTTTTTGTGCTCCTATTGGGCATTTGCAAAAAGATGGTGACTATATTGAATCCTGGCAGCCGCACGATATGTCGGAGGAACAAATTTTAGAGGCGCAGAATATTGCCAAAAAAATCACCGATGCACTTGGTGGATACGGAGTTTTTGGAGTGGAATTATTCCTTTCTTCACATGGTGTCTATTTTAGTGAAGTGTCACCACGACCACATGATACGGGGATGGTTACCATGGTTACCCAAGATTTATCCGAATTTGCCTTACATGTAAGGGCCATTTTAGGCTATCCGATTCCGGATGTTCAGCTATTGAAACCAGGTGCAAGTCATACGATTAAGGCTACAAAAGAAAGTATGACCTACCAAATATCTGGTGTAGCTGAAAGTTTATTCGTCCCTCAAACACAGGTTAGAGTATTTGGAAAACCAGAAACAAAAGTGGGACGACGAATGGCGGTAGTGTTAAGTAACGGGGAATCTGTAAATGAGGCTAGAGAACGAGCGGAATTAGCAGCTTCTAAAATGATGGTAACGTATGAGGATTAACTCTTTGGAATCAACAAGACCATATTATGTGGAAAGAGGGATGGATGTATGCATACAAAAAATCGTTGGTTAATCGCTTTGTCAGCGGTTGGAATACATATTTCGATTGGATCAGTTTACGCTTGGAGTGTTTTCACAAAACCACTTCAACAAGAAATGGGCTGGGGATTAAAGCAAATTTCCTTTACGTTTAGCTTGGCCATTCTATTCTTAGGGTTATCAGCAGCCTTCTTAGGGCATTTTGTAGAGAAGTTTGGTCCGAGAGCAGCTGGAACACTAAGTGCTTTGTTTTTTGGAGTTGGAGTTGCAGGGGCAGGTTTTGCCATTCAAGTAGAATCATTGCTATTACTCTATTTATTTTATGGAATGATCGCTGGAATTGGGTTGGGAGTTGGATATATTACACCGGTTTCTACACTGGTAAAGTGGTTCCCTGACAGAAGAGGACTTGCTACTGGACTAGCGATTATGGGATTTGGATTTGCTTCCTTAATCAGCAGTCCGATTATGAATTATTTAATCGTGAATTATGGAATTTCGAATACCTTTTATCTATTAGGAGCGGCCTACTTCATTATCATATTTTGTTCTGCTCAATATCTTGCTCCGCCGAAAGCGGGCTGGGTACCGAAGGGTACCGAGGCAGCAGGCCATAAATCAGGCGGTATGAAAATAAAACAGGATTTGCGTCAGTTAACTGCCAATGAAGCAGTCAGAACAAGACAGTTTTGGGCTTTGTGGTTGATGTTATTTATCAATGTTACCTGTGGAATTGCGATTCTTTCTGTTGCATCGCCGATGGCGCAAGAGTTAGTAGGAATGTCAGCAACTGGGGCAGCAACAATGGTTGGAATCATGGGGTTATTTAACGGAGGTGGAAGGATTGTCTGGGCTACCATCTCTGATTACATCGGAAGACCAAATGTCTACACACTATTCTTTGCTTTTCAAATTGTTGCTTTTTTTATGCTTCCAAATATAACAGTAGCTATTCTATTTTCTATAATCGTTTATATGATCATGACTTGTTATGGAGGAGGCTTTTCTTCCATACCTGCCTATATCGGTGATTTGTTTGGAACGAAGCAGCTTGGGGCTATTCATGGATATATTTTGACTGCATGGGCAGCAGCCGGTCTAGCAGGACCCATTTTTGTATCATGGGTCAGGGAAACAACCGGAAGCTATCAAGGGACATTAGTCATTTTTTCAGGAATCTTTATTGTCGCTCTAACCGTTTCAATCCTCATCCGTCTTGATATCAAGAAAATAAGGACAATGAGCGAAAATCAAATGATGAAAAATGCGGGGAATTTTTAGAAAGTGAACTTACTTAAGTCTTTTTGCAAAAAAGCTGCCAATTAGGCAGCTTTTTCTGTTCATCTCACATCTAAGATGCTTTTAGATGAAATGATTATTATCAAACTTTACAAAATCACCTTCTTTGATTTGATTATTTTCAAACCATCCAAGATTCACTTCGAGAGCATAATGATAATAAATTTCTGGATCATAGGTAGGACATATATCCTCTTTACATGGCACCATATCTAGTATTTTTAGAATTTTCCCATCTGCATCAAGAAATGCAATTGATAAAGGAATTAAGGTATTTTTCATCCAGAAACCGCCATATGTTTCACCTGAAAACACAAATAGCATCCCCTCGTTTTCGGGTAACTTTTCTACAAACATTAAGCCCTTGTCTCTTATTTTTGGAGTATCTGCAACTTGAACGGTGATGTTGATTGTCCTTTCTCCACTGTAAACTTTTATCATTTTCGTTAGAAGACTTGTTTCTTTTTTTGGACGAAATAGAAAACCAAATAATTTAATTCTATTTTTCAACTTATTCACTCACCTTGTCCTTTACCTTTCATATAAAAAGGAAGAATGTTGGAGAAAAAACTCCTTTTCACTTCCACTACCTATGATATGGTTTAAATATTAACTTTGATAAGTAAAAAAAGTGTAAGTACGTCCTAATCTCCTTCTGACATAATCGATCCTTATATTAGATTTTTTTTACCCTAATTTCATGATATCCTAATGAAGTATAAGAATAGCAGGAGGTAGTAAAATGGCGATAGTCGATATTACAGTTATTCCAGTTGGGACAGGCACACCTAGTGTTAGTGAGTATGTAGCTGAAATTCAAAAAGTGCTTCAACAGTATGAAGGAAGTGTGAAGTATCAGTTAACTCCAATGAGTACGCTTATTGAAGGTGATTTAAAATTATTGCTTGAGATTGTTCAAGAACTGCATGAAGTACCGTTTCAGAAAGGTTTGCAAAGAGTATGTACGAATGTTCGAATTGATGATCGGCGCGACAAAGAAAATACAATGGAGCGTAAGTTACAATCGGTTCAGGCAAAATTATAGCGTGACGAAGTGTTTATATAAATAATGATGCAATACATAATAATATTATGTAAACTTGACATTTTTTTATATTTTACATCATTAAATAGATGATGAAAAGGAGGGAGTGCAACACAATGGATTTTGAAACGGTAATGCAGGAACTGGAAGCTCTCAGCAATGAAAGATTGAAAAAGATGTACATAGGAAATGGTGCACAGGAACCGCTTTTTGGTGTAGCTACAGGTAAAATGAAGCCGATTGCAAAAAAAATTAAGATAAATCAGCCATTGGCCGAGCAGCTTTACGCCACTAGGAACTACGATGCCATGTATTTTGCCGGCATCATTGCGGACCCAATGGCAATGACGGAGGCTGATTTTGATCGTTGGATGGATGGAGCGTATTTTTATATGCTGTCAGATTATGTAGTCGCAGTCACTTTGGCAGAAGCTGATATTGCACAAGTTATTGCCGATAAATGGATCGCAAGCGGTGAAGAACTTAGAATGTCGGCAGGCTGGAGCTGTTACTGCTGGCTTTTGGGTAATCGCCCGGATAGTGAATTTAGCTCAAGCAAGCTTGCCGGTATGCTTGACCAGGTGGAAAAAACGATTCACGATTCTCCTGATCGAACGAAATCTGCTATGAATAATTTTATTTACACAGTCGCAATTTCCTTTCTGCCACTACATGAAAAGGCAATTGAAACCGCAAAGTCAATTGGCCCAGTTGAGATGAAGAGGGGTAAGAAAAAACCCAGCATCCTGCTAGCTTCAGAAAATATTCAAAAGGAATTAGATAGAGGGAAGCTTGGTTTCAAACGAAAATATGTAAGGTGTTAGCATAGTTAGTAGAGTAAATATAATAATATTATGTTAACTTGAATAATAAAAACCAACCAGAGCCAGGAACTATCCTAATTAAGGATGTTCCTGGTTTTTTAATGGATTATTTTGTCAAGTCTAGTAGAATTGTAAGAGAAAGTAGCATGATTGTAAGGAGTCTTTCAAAAGTGAAAAATATTATTATCGTTACAATTTTTATAATGATTTGTATAACCGTTGCTACATTCTTTTTCGAAATGCACCCAGAATTAACTACGCCAGGAATGAATCAACCAATTGAAGAGCATGAAGCGAAAGAATCAGAACCGCTTCAAACAAGCCCATTACTGCCAATTTATGAAGACGACTCAATCGGATACTCGCTACAAAACGATCAATTACAAATCACCTTGAATAAAGGAAGAGATTGGATCTTAGTCCCCGTTGAAAAAGAGAAATTATTTGCAGGAGAATATAATGGGAACGAGCAAGAACTAATTGGAAATAGCTATATCCTTACGAAAAATCGTGCTGCCTTTTTATATTCAGAAGGCAACAGCGTCAAATTGAAATATTCTCTAAACCATGGAGAAACATGGGAAGATAGTGTTGTGACGGCTCAATATCCTCCAATCCGTTTCCGAAAGGTTGAATTTTTAAATGAAAAGTTTGGTTATGTCATCATCTCAGGTGATCGAACGATGTCACAAGAATGGACGACCGTATATATCACGAATGATGGCGGTAAGCATTGGAAAGAGACAACCCATTCAAATGTCACTAGATTAATTTATGATGGAGGCTTTGTTGGCGAAAACACAGGCTTCCTTTCATTCGGAATCCTTAATCCTGTTGAACCAGATCTTTACATCACACAAGATAGTGGGAATTCATGGAGTAAAGCAAATATTACGATTCCAGAAAAGTATCATGAAATCTTTGTGATGGCTGAAGTCCCTTTTAAAGAAGAAGACCATTTGGCCGTTAATATCAATCAAGGGCCTAATGGGGACTATGAAGGTGGGAAAATAAAGGGGAAATTTATTTCAAACGATAACGGAAAAACGTGGGAGTTTTCCTTGGAAGTCCTGCCAAATGAATTCGAATAAGAGGAAAAAAGGGGTCTGACTGTTTTTCCTTATGCCATTTTGGCTCTTATGAATCCTAATGGGCTACTTCTTTTTACAATCGAAATAAAATGTAGAGTAAGCAGACAATCGAATTTTTTACATACGATTGTTTCAGCCGAAACCACATATGGATTTCGGCTTGTATTTTCAATGCTCAATAAACTTTTGTTCTTGAATAATCGAGTTTATTATATGCATAGATTCCCATTCGCCTCTAGAAAGAAAGGTGATGGGATATTTTTTTGGAAAAAGGGTTTTGCTAATTTGATTAGGTGACAATCCATCTTTGTGGAGCATTATAATTTTTCCTTGGAGTTCCAACAAGTAATCTAGCTTTCTCTGTAAAGCAGCACGCCCATCCTTTAAAAAGCCTGCATGGCAGCAAAATACCTCCCCAAAATCATAAGTTAATACTCTCTGTAAGGAGTCAATAATGGTTGGAATGCTTTCTTCACGTAAAATAACCTTTGTCTTTTCCTGGCAATACAAATCCCCAGTGAATAGCTGGCCAGTTTCCCGATTTAAAAAAGCCAAATGATCAATCGCATGACCAGGTGTATCAATTACGTCCCATATGGCATTGCGGGATGAAAAAGTTTTTCCAATTGCCTTTGCATGAAAAGGATGGCGCTTCCCCCAGAAAACCTTTCGATACAATGGATAATCTGGCTTCTGTTTACAATAATCCAGTTTCATATCATTCATATAAATTGGCAGCTGCAATTCTTTTTGTAAATAAGCCGCACAACCTGTATGATCTTCATGAAAATGTGTGATAACCACTTGGTCAATATCTAGTTGTTTGAAAAATGGTTGGAACTCCTTTTCTAATGAAGCTGCACCCGTATCAATGAGAACACCGTCTGCGGCGAAGCTATGAACATTTAATTTTACCCCTTGAAATGCAACCGTACCGTTTCCAGCTTGAACCCCATTTATCATCTGCTGGCTGAAATTCTTCTTAAGCAACATAAAATGAAACCTCCCCATAACCTTCCCTTTGAAAAATTTTAACACAAAATGAATAGTTATTCATTAAAATAAAAGAATTATCAAACTATTTCTATTCAGAGGTACAAAACTCATTTAGCACTCAAGGTTAGGTGTTTTTCGTTCAAAAGGAGGGGGTACAAATCCTCACGCTTCTATACGACTGACAGAATAAATTGACTATGAAGTCAGAAGTATGGAGGAGAAAAATGAAAACAGGTAAATTGATTTGGGTTATTTTGATAAGTGTTATACTGGTTCTCCCAATACTCCTTGTTTCTTTTCATCAAGATATCATGCCAACAACTACAGAACCCATGAAAGAACCAAAAACTGTTACAGAGACCAGTAAAGAAGGAGATGCGCCAGATAAACAACCACAGCCACAACCACAGCAAGAACCAGAACCTGAACCTCAACCACAGCAAGAACCAGAACCTCAACCTGCACCGCCACCACAGGAGCCGCCTCAAATATTATGGGGAGTCGATACCGCTAGTAAGCTAGATCAAGCTTTTTTACAATGTGTTGTGGATAACTATGGGAAGCCTGCTGTCTTTGGAAGATATTTGGAGACCAAAGAAGGGGTATCGACTGGTTTGACACCAGAAGAAGTGGAGCTTCTTCATAAGCAGGGAATTAAAATTATCCCCATTTACAACCACTTTACAAATGCAACAACTTATGAAAATGGCGCTCAAGAAGCTCAAGCGGGGATAGCCTATGCACAACAGATAGGAATCCCGGAGGGGAAAGCGATTTTCGCAGATATTGAACCGACTTACCCAGTTGATGAAGCGTTTATCCAAGGCTGGGTCGACACCTTACTTGGCTCGCCTTATGAGCCTGGTATCTATGGGGTTTTTACCAACGATAGTGAACTTACCACTGCCTATCAGGCAGCTATTGCATCCAATCAGAATGTTCAATCCCAAACGATCATCTGGAGTAGTAACCCGGATCCTGGCGTAACTCCCCAGGCCAAAGCCCCAGAATTCCAGCCAGGCGCACCTGAAAATGTACCAGTCTCGATTTGGCAATATGGAATTGATGGAGAAACCTGTAACATCGATACGAATCTAATACAATCTAATATCATAGATTTTTTATGGTAGTGTATTGTTGTTAAAAGAGAGTCTATTCTTAAGGCTCTCTTTTAATTTATTAAAATTAAAATAGTTTGAATTTTGCGGAGAATCTAGTAGTATAATGATAAAATCTAGTAAAATAGGAAAAGAGTTGCCCCAGGATTAAACTTTTAGGAGGTTTTCGCATGAACACGAAAGACAAATGGAATCTGAAACATATGGATCGATTAACTCAGCTAAAGGAACCTCAACCAAACCCAAGATTAAAGAAGCTAGCCTCTTATTTTAAGGAAGGCGGTACGGCCTTGGATATAGCTTGTGGTCTTGGTGGAAACAGTTTGTTCCTTGCGGGAATGAACAATCAAGTCGAGGCAATTGATATTTCAGATGTTGCAATCAACTATGTCCAAGAACAGGCAGCCAAAGATAATCTCAGTGTGCAACCTCGAGTAACAGATTTAACAAATTTGGATGCATTAAATTGGCCGAATAACCCCTTTGACTTTATTGTTATGTCCTATTACCTAGATCGCTCACTGTTTCCCATTGTAAAGAACGTTTTAAAAGATGGGGGTTATTTCTTTATGGAAACCTACTATCAATCACCGTACATAGAGGAACAAGGGGTCTCCGAGCAATATAAACTAAAGTCAAATGAGTTGTTAGCAGAATTTGGAGATTGGAAGGTTCTTTATTTTGAAGAGAACGAACAAGAAGGTTGGCAATCGATCTTTTGTCAGAAACGCTAAATAATTAATTGTATATAGAAAAGTATGAACTTCAAAAATGGGGGAAATTATAGATAAAAACCTGGAGTGGAAAAAATGCTCTTAATATATGTCGCACTTTTCTTATTTGCAGCAATAAAATGGGGTAATTGGAAAAAATGGCGTGAGTATTATCCAACCATCTTATTTTTTATGGTCGGTGACCTATTAAAGAATTTTTTATTCTATAATTTTTGGTTGTGGACGTATAAAGAAACAATGTTTCTGGAAAATATACTCCGAAATCATACCATTATTAACGTAATCGTTATTTTTATTGGGTACCCATCAACGATATTGCTTTTCTTAGGGCGTTTTCCAAATAGTAGATGGAGACAAGGAATGTGGGTTTCATTTTGGGTATTTCTATATTCCATACTGGAATACATAAATCTTCATTATTTATACTTAATAAGGCATCATAACGGCTGGAGTATGACATGGTCAGTGGTATTTAATATCGTTATGTTTCCAATGCTGATCATACATCATAAAAAAACCACTATTAGCTTGGGGATTATCGGTTATTTGGATTCTATTTTTGTTGAAGATGTTTCCTATCCCCCTTGAAAAAATGAAATAAAGTTATTATTTTATTTCTCTACTACTTAGCAATAAATTGTCCACCTTTAACCAATTAATTATGGAAAAGGTGGACAATTTTTGTCTGTTACAATAGAGGCTGGCATAATAGTAGAATAAGTTTATATAGGAGGTATAAATAGTGGAAATGAATAATCTCCCTCCAGTGCTGATAGATAACATTATTTCTCGTGCGGAGAAACTTAATACATCATTACTAAGTGATGCGATGGGCTGTAAGGGTGGTATGGATTATCGAATCAATCCTGTTGCAGGGCTGGTATGAAAGTAGTCGGGACTGCTACCACATTATCCCTTAAGCCTAGTGATAACGTTTCTTTACACGATGCTATTTACTCCGCAAAGGAAGGGTATGTACTCGTCATAGACGGAAAAGGTGAAACCTCACACGCTTATTTGGGAGAACTATTAACAAGAGCAGCTAAAGCCGTTGGTTTGAAAGAAATTGTGATTGATGGGGCTGTCAGGGATAAGGAAGAGCTAGGCACATTAGGCTTTCCTGTTTTTGCAAAGGGATTTGTTCCGAATGGTCCATTGAAACTTGGCGGCGGAGAAATAAATATAACGATAACCTGTGGAGACCTCACCGTTAACCCAGGAGATTTGGTAGTAGGCGATGCAGACAGTGTCACGATTGTTCCAAGACAACAAATAGAAGAAGTATTTCTTAAGGTTGAAAAAAAGGTAGAATATGAGAAATATAGAATTCTGGAATTTACATTGTATGAAGAAAAAAGAAAGCGTGGAGAAACTCAAGAGCAACTTAAAAGGAAATAAAAATTAATAAATAAAGAAAATGACGTGAAACTGCACACGTCATTTTCTTTATTTAAAGGTTTTTTGAAGGTGAGAGGTCCACCAAATACTTATTGCTCTAATTTAGTTTTAGGAAAGACCTCTAGTTAAATGCTCCTAGTTATTTGAACCGTAGCTGATTAAATTCGTGAAAATTCGATATCCACCTGGAACCTGGGCATTAATTTGACGGTAGAATACGAGGTTAGTGTATAAGAAGGTTCCTTCACCGTATTCCGCCATTAGGATTCCACTGTTGAAAGGTTCCTCGCCAGGGTCTGCCATGGAGACAAATGTTTGATAGTTAGCATCCCAGGCAGTTGGGAAGTACAGAGCTCGTTCTTGTACCCATCCATCCCAGTCAGTATCGTTAATCTTATTTGGTTGGTTAAATAGTTCATGTTCCGGTTGAGTGACTGTAACCTTAGCGTTTTCGTCTGTTACACGGACACGAATGGAAGGTGATCCTATTTCTAATGGATATGGTGGTGTGAATGCACCTCTATTCCATGGATCCCCAGAAGTAACATACTGCATGACTAAATGTCCACCGTTTTCCACATATTCAATTAAACGTGTATTATTCTGCAATACGTCTGGCCTTCCAAGTGTCGACCTGATACCAGCGACAATTGTATCATATTGTGAAAGATTACCAGCTGCTAAATCTTCAGGTGTTATCTTCGTAATATCAAATCCAGCATTTTGTAATGAATCCGCAATCGTATCAAAGCCGCTGTCAATATACCCAACCTTCAGATTGTCTGGCTTTAATAACTCAAATGCCACACCATTTATGTTAGATGAATACATAAAGTAAGAGTCATTAATGTGATCATATTTAATTTCTTGTACGGTAGTATCAAATGTCTTACCATCTGCTTCTGCAATCGCTGCGATGGTGAAATTACCATCATCAACTGTAGAAGGAGGAACTAGCGTGAACGACACTTCTTTTTCTTCAAATCTTTTAGTAAAGTTCACATTTGCCGCTGCTGGTTCACTCGTCCAGCCTTCAGGAAGATTTAAAGAAACCGCAGCGTTTTTAGAGCTATTCGCATAGTTTTTCACTCGAACAGTGACCGGAATTTCATCTTGAACATCCGCAGTGTTAACTGTGATATTCACTGGGTCCGGTGTAACTCCTAATTCAGGGAGTACACTCACTGTATTGTCTAAGTCGATGACAGAAGTTGTTTTTACACCGTTTTCCTTAAATGTTAGTTGTGCCTCGATGACAGCATCTCCATAAGGTTGGTAATATTCTGCATCAGAAGGAACCGTGACATTAAAGGTAACAGTTTTGGATTCACCTGGCTTTAGGTGCTTTACTTGATTTACACCTTCATGTTTCCAATTATTAGGAGTAAGTAAAGCTGCTTCAATATGTTGGATTTTTTCCTTTCCTTCATTTGTAACCTTAACAGCCACTTGAGTTTTTTCACCTTGAGTCAATACATAAGAACTGATTTCCATATCAACAGCAAGGCTGGAAGAAACGAAACTTACCTGTTGCAGCTGTTCTGCTTTTAGTTCGAGCTTGTGGAGCAAGTCGTTTTTAACACTAGCATCCAATTTCGCTGAGTTTGTACTAGCAATTAATTTTTGTACAGCCCCTAAAGCCTTTTGGGATTCAGGTAAAATCGCTTCACGGTCTGGATACAGCTTAATAATACCTTCTAATTGGTTTTGTAATGTATCCAACTGCTCGCTTATGTTCGCAGCAGGAATGATATCTGCCCATGCATGGAAGTCATAAGGAATTCCAGCAAATAAATCATTTGAATCTGTTTGAACGGCTGATTTAATTAATTTTTGATGGGATAGTCTTGGAGCAACGGGAATATCATTTCCCATACCTTGGCTCTTGTGCAGATACCTAGATGCTTCACCAAGCTGTGGGTAACTCATTCCGTAGATAGGATCAAAGTCACCAATTTCAATTGATGTTGTGGCAGTTCCAGCATTAGCCGGTAAATAAAACTTTTTGATTTGCCAAGGCTCTAATCCATTTTCCAATTGTTCAGGGAATACGTTCGGATCAGCAGCATCTTTAAATGCTTTTTCTGATAATACAGCCATCAATCGATGGTGTCCATGTTGGCTGTCAACATTTTCGAAAGAAGGCATCACAATATCTGGCTGATACGTTCTAATAAATTTGATGAGACGTTCGTACGTAACTTCTTCTCCCCACTTTTCAAGGGTTTCATCTGGTGACTTTGAAAAACCAAAATCATAGATCGCATCGGATGTTGTTTCACTTAAATGATAGGCTTTAACACCATTTACCTTGGCTGCTTCAATCATTTCATTGGAGCGAATAATTCCAAGGGCATTTCCTAATTCATTCCCAATGGCATTTTGACCACCTTCACCACGGTTAGCAATTAAACTAGCTGTTTTAACTCCTAATCCACGTGATAAATAGGCAAGTAAATCACTGCGTTCATCGTCGGGATGTGCTCCTGTGTTTAAGAAAGTAACGGTAGTATCTAGAGGTTTAACAACATTCCAAAGCTCAACATCAGCTTCACTTTGTTCTTGTGCAAGACTAATTGGAGGTAGTAGGGAAGCAAGTAATAGAATGGACATTAATAAACAGAAAAGTTTTCTCAATTTTTAGGAAACCCCTTTCATTTTTAACTGAATTAATCTATCCATTTCTCCTTTCCTTTATGTATTTTAGTTAGTTAGTTAGGATTACTAACTAATGAGACAAAAGCATTTACAACTATGATTATATTACCTTTCTGAATATTGTAAATATTACCAAATAACCATCTAATATTTGGAAATAGGTCCATGGGAGGAGTGATAAAGTAATAGGTACCAGTATTCATGCAGGTTTAAGAATATGGGTTTTACACCATTTTTACCTAATTAATCTTAATTATCTAAATTTTTTAAATTGTGTATTGTGAACGTTTCCAAATTAAGGTATAGTGAAGTTAAATTAGTTAAACTTACTAACTAACAAATAGAATTAAGGCCGTGATGATGATGAATAAGAAACTATCTAATGCAGAAATACGGATGAATAATAAAAAAATTGTACTGCAATGTATAAAAAATCATCAACCTATTTCTAGAGCAGAAATCGCGGAAAAGGTCCTTTTTAGTAAGCCAACCGTTTCCTTACTGGTCGATGAATTAGTTAGAGAGAATTGGGTTCATGAAAAAGGTATCGGAGAATCCTCTTCACAGGGTGGCAGGAGACCTATTCATCTTTATTTTAATGAAAAGGCAGCCTATGTTATCGGGGTGGATATCGGTGGCACCAAAGTAAAAACCGTCATTTCTGATCTTGGGGGAACGATTATTTGTGCAAGCAGCTTTCATACTAGGAAACATTTAGAAAATGGGTTATTTAAACAAATTCAAAAAGAAGTACAAGAGATGATTCTAAGGAATCAGTTGGATAAAGGTTTGATTCTCGGCATGGGAGTAGGAGTACCAGGTATCACTGAAACGAAAACGGGGGTTGTTATTGAAGCTCCAAGCTTAAAATGGGTTCGTTATCCGTTTTTAATAGAAGCTGAACGATTCTTTTCCTTCCCTGTATATGTTGATAATGATGTCAATATAGCCGTTCTTGGCGAACAATGGTTAGGCAGGGCTAAAAATAAAGAGAATGTACTGTTTATTTCTGTGGGAACAGGGATCGGCAGTGGAATTATTATTCATAATCAGCTATATCGAGGATCCTCTTATGCGTCTGGAGAGCTAGGATATATGGTTACAGATAAAAATGATATGAAAAATGAGTTCAAACCTATCTTTCATCGATATGGTTACCTCGAAAGTGTTGCAGGTGGAAAAGCGATTGGAAGAAAATTCACACAGCTTGTCCAGCAAAACAAGAGTCATCCTTTATGTAAAGAAGCGACAGAAACGGAGTTGACGGGTGAGCAGGCTTTCTTATTTGCGATAGCAGGAGATGTAACCGCTCTTTCTGTTGTGGAAAACGCCATTGAACATTTAGCCTATGGAATCGTCAATGCTGCTTCTCTATTAAATCCAGAAGTTATTATTCTTGATGGAGGAGTGATGAAATCAGCTGATTTCATTCTTCCAAGATTACAAAAAATTGTTCATCAATACCTGCCTAGTTCGGTAGAAATATATCGTTCACAATTAGGGGAAAATGCAGGAGTTTTAGGAGCTGTTTCATTGTTCCTGCGGGAATACGATAGCATCTTAAATGAGGTTTAAATTGGTAACTTTTTTAGTGGATGTTTTTACTTTGGTTCTTAGTGGGTAATATTTGCCTACTTTAAGAATAAATAAATTTCATTTAGAGGGGGAGTAGTATGTTTAAGAAGAAAAATTTATTGGTGTTCTTGATAGCTGTACTGATGCTTTTCGTGTCAGCCTGTTCGAGCAGTTCCTCTGGTGGGGAAAAACCAGCGAAAGAAAATGATGATGGAAAAAAAGAAGAAACAGTTGAACCTAGTGGTAACCTTGTTATTTATACTGCCCGTGACCAAACGATTGTCGACAAAGTTGTTGATATGTTCAACGAAAAATACCCTGATGTTCAGGTAGATGTATTAACCATGGGAGCACAGCAAGTTCTTGAACGTGTTCGTGGAGAAAAGGCCAATCCTCAAGCTGACTTTTGGTGGGGTGGAACACAATCTGCATTTATGACAGCAGCAAATGAAGATTTGTTAGAACCCTTCAAACCAAGCTTTGATGCAAGTATTTTACCAGAACATAAGGATTCAAAAGGCCTTTGGTATGGAGAAATGCTGCTGCCAGAAGTAATCATGTACAACTCTGACATGCTTAAGAAAGACGAAGCTCCACAGGATTGGGATGATTTACTTGATTCTAAATGGAAAGACCAAATCATCATTCGTGGTGTATTAGCATCAGGAACAATGAGGACCATCTACTCTGCTATGATTCATGAACAAGGTGCAGATAACCCTGAAGCGGGCTATGAGTGGCTTAAAAAGCTTGATGCCAATACAAAAGAATATGCACAAGATCCAACAAACCTATACTTAAAGCTTGCTCGTCAAGAAGGTTCTATTTCTCTTTGGAATCTACAAGATATTCTAATCCAAAAAAATCAGCACAACCAACCATTTGATTTCGTGTATCCAGAAAGTGGAGCACCAATTTTAGTTGATGCTGTTGGTCTTGTCAAAGATGCGAAAAACCTAGAAAACGCAAAATTATTCTATGAATTCTTGTTTGATCCAGAAACTCGTACAACATTAGCTGAAGATTTATACCAAATTCCTACTCGTACAGACATCGACAAATCCTCTATGCCGGATTGGTACCAAGAGCTTGAATTGAAGGCATTAGATCTTGACTGGGAAGTAATGGCTGAAAAAGAAGCTGAGTGGATGCAGCAGTGGGATGAAAATATTAAAGGGAAAAATTAATAGATTACCATAAAAGGGGTGAAGGAGTTTTTTCACCCTCTTTTACAAGGTAGGAAGGTATGAAAATACTTTCTTACCTTGTAAAAGAATAAGCCCTAATAAAGGCTTTTCTTTTTGGCTCATTTTTAAGAACAGCGAGGTGTTTGTGTTGAAAAGTGTAAGGCTTAACCACGTTAGTAAAATGTTTGGAACCGCCATTGGAGTAGAAAACGTTGATATCGATGTGAAACCGGGAGAGTTTTTTACCTTTTTAGGTCCATCAGGATGTGGAAAAACAACGACATTACGGATGATTGCGGGATTCTATTTTCCGTCAAAAGGGAAGATTCTTTTTGATAACAAGGATGTCACTACCCTGCAGCCTAATAAACGGAATATTGGAATGGTCTTTCAAAACTATGCCCTTTTTCCTCATATGACTGTCTTTGAAAATATTGCATTCGGTCTTGAAGTTCGTAAAATGTCAAAAGCGGTTATAAAAGAAAAAGTCGAACGTGCTCAAAAGCTTGTTCATCTAGAAAAATATGGGACTCGTAAAATTAATGAGCTTTCAGGTGGTCAACAACAGCGTGTTGCCTTAGCTCGAGCGTTAGTCATTGAACCAGATATTCTTCTTCTTGATGAACCGCTGTCCAACTTAGATGCGAAATTGCGTGAGGAAACGAGATTAGAGATTAAAAGACTTCAAGTTGAACTAGGTGTGACGACTATATATGTTACCCACGATCAGACAGAAGCCATGACGATGTCCGATCGAATTATGGTTATGAAGGAAGGAGTCGTACAACAAATTGGCACACCGCAAGAAATTTATAACCTACCTACAAATCATTTTGTTGCTTCCTTTATTGGAGAATCAAATATCCTTGAAGCTGAAGTCGTTGAAGTCAAAGCTGATGCCGTCAAGGTGAAATTGGATGACGACATCTTCGTTCAAGGAAGTATGACACAATCTGCAAATGGAAAAAAGCTAAAGGTAGGAGAATCTATTAAAGTTTCGATTCGTCCTGAAACGGTGTATGAGGGAACCGGTCCTAATCAGGTGACAGGCACAGTTCAATTTGTGGAATTTACCGGGGTAAGTATCAATTATGTTGTTAAAGTAGGCTCTAACATCATGAAGGTCATGATTATCAATAAAGGAAATGAAATCCTTAAGCGCGGTGATTCTATTACCCTTCACGTACCTGAAAAAGGGATCTACTTAATTGGCGAATAGGATGTGAAAAAATGAGTGCAAATCAAAGTACGGCCGTGCACGATAACTGGTGGTCTCGGCTGACACGTTCAAAATATTTTGTCTATGTTTTAATTTCACCACTGTTTTTAGTTCTTTTAGCGTATGTTATTTATCCATTTTACCAAACCTTTCTTCAAAGTGTAGTCGGTGAAGAAGGAGGCACTCTCGAAAATTACCAACGCTTTTTTGGTTTAACCAGTACTGCCAACCTTGAAGCGCTTTGGACAAGTGTATATATTTCGGTCATCAGTGTGATTACCTGTGCTATTGTTGGTGTCACCATGGCTTTTTTAATGGAACGATACGAGTTTCCAGGAAGAAAACTGCTGTCCGTCCTAATTCTGGTACCGATGGCATTGCCTCCGCTTGTAGGTGTGTTATCTTTTACCTTTCTCTATGGAGAAAGCGGTATTATCCCAAGGGCATTTCAGGTATTATTTGATCTCGAAAAAGTACCGTTCTCATTAAAAGGTGTTATGGGTGTAATCGTTGTTCATACGTTCACCATGTACACGTACTTTTATCTAACTGCAGCAGCAGCGATTAAAGGTCTCGATCCTTCCTTGGAAGAAGCAGCAACAAGCCTTGGGTCAGGAAGAATTCGCATTTGGTTAAAGGTTATCCTGCCTATGTTAACTCCGGCGTTAATCGCATCTTCCTTACTTGTGTTTATGATTTCAATGGCGTCATACACAGCACCGTTGATGTTTGGTGTTGAGCGAACGATGACGATGCAAATCTACTTATCTCGTACAAATGGAAGTCTTGATATGGCAGCAACACAATCTACTATTCTTTCGATTGTTTCGATTTCCTTTTTAATTATGATGAGATGGTACCAAGGACGTCGAAACTATCAAAATCAAAGTAAGGGAATCAGTGTTCATCGCACCGAATTACGTTCCCAATTTGCAAAATACATGTCTATGTTTCTTTCATTTATAGGAGTCATTATATTAATGCTTCCAATTCTTGTTCTTGTCCTGATTTCTTTTTCCGTAGACGGAGAATGGACGGTTCAA